>CANQCR010000001.1 GCA_947589735.1 uncultured Bacilli bacterium
TCCTTTCTTATTTAATTATAACAAAATAAAAGTAGATCACATTCTTTTTATGTGTCTACTTTTACTTTATCACTTCATTAGGCTTTTTCTAACTTTCTTTTTTTAATATAATTAATTATCCATAATTCAATCATCGATACTACTAAAGTTAAACCAATATTAATAAGAATTACGACTAAATAAGGCATTGTATGTGTCTTTAAATAATAGTTAAAGAAATTAACAAAAATGATGTGGTTAGCAAATATTGGCAAAGATAATTCTTCTAGATAATAGATAACGTTATTAGAAAATAATTTAATCGTATAACTTCGCTCCGATAAAGTAATGAATATAGCGGCAATGATAAGTAATAAAATCGTAAAATCTAAGGCTTCGCGTTGTGGATAGAAAAGTAAGGCAGCAAATATAGCTAAATATAGAACAACTTCAACACCAGTTAGTAAAATATTTAAATATTTTACTTTAGTATCTAATTTATTTAGATACTTTTGCGTCGCTTCTTTTAAAGCAGCAATAATAATACCAATATTTATTTCAGCAAAAGAACGTAATAAGCCTGGTGTGAAAACCCCATTCCAAAATCCGGTATGGACATCCAAATGATGATAGGTTCTAAATAAATATCCCGTACCAAATAAAGCGATTAATGGTGCTGCATAATAAACATAATTATTTTTGTATTTACGAACAAACGGATATAAAATAAACATGGTAACTAACATCGTTGATATATACCAAAGTGGTCCTGAATCAACACCAAAGCCAGTAGCACCTAAAAATAACATATCATAGATGTATCCAAATACTCTTGAAATCCGCATATCAAAGCAAAAATATGATATCATCGCACAACAAATGAAAGTAAAAATAGAATATGGCAAGAATTTCTTAATCTTTTTCCAAATTAATTTAAGATTATCAAGATAAATATTACTTCGTTTATTCCAAGCTTTAATTATTTCAAGGCCAAAATAATAGCCAGATACAATAAAGTAGAACTCGACAGCTAAATAACCAATTCTAATAACGTAGTTTCCATCGCATACTCTAACAAAACGGATGGTAATATGATAAAGCATAATAACTAATGCAAATAAAAACTTTAATAAAGAAATCATCCCATTACGTTTTTTCACTACATCATCCCCAAACTGCCAACTATTATAGCCGATAATATAAAAAAAGGCAATAAAAAAAGTGCCAAAAGACCGGCGCCATCTAACGATTAAAACCTGTTCTACCAGGTGGGTGTCAAGCTATAAGCATTAGGATCTTTTAGATTAACTAAAATCTTCAACACCGCCTATATTACTTTAACTCCCAATTCGTTAATTAGTAGGTTTTTCAGTATATTAGCAAACCATATCTTCTAGCACTTTTAGTGTATCATTTTTTATTATACCTTGTCAATAGTTAAGAATTAGAAGGAACATAACCTGCCTTCTTAGCTACCATTTGCCCACGTCTTGATAACATAGCATCCTTTAATTTTAAAACATTTTCGTTGGTTTCCCCTTTTCTAGTAACAATATAATAAGCTGTTAAAAGTGGATAAGTACCATTTTGAATCGTTTCATATTCTGGTTTAACACCGTTAATACCTAAATATTTTAAGTTATCATTTTTATACATAACATTAGCATAGTAATAATATGAATAGCCGACAGCATCAATGCCATTATCATAGTCAGAGACAATATCAATAATGCCGCCCATTGTTTCAATTTGTTCAGTAGTAGTAGGTATTTTGACGGCTTTATCTTTCATTACTAAACTAAGAAGTCCCGTTTGACTACCCGAATTGACCGGTCTTTGATATGCGATAATTCTTTTATCATTACCACCTAATTCTTTCCAATTAGTTATCTCACCAGCATATATTTTTCTTACTTCATCAAGGGTAACACTATCAACCGGATTATCTTTATTGACAAAGAAAACAAATCCTTCGTTAACAACTTTCGTCGTTTCTAATTCAATCCCCTTTTCTTTAGCTAAGATAAGTTCTTCCTTGCTAGGTTCTGTTACAACAATAAGATCAGCTTCGTTATTGATTAATTTAACATAGCCAGGATGTGTATTACTATAAGTTATGCCCACTTCATCAGTCGTTTTACCAGTAAAGTCTTTGATGAAGGCATCCGTTAAAGGTTGTGTAGCTAAAGAAGCATCAATCCTAGGTAAGGTGTCTTTTGTAAACAAAATGCTAGTATCATCATCAATAGTGTCTTTTTGATAAAGCTTATCGGTTAAAAAATAGACACTGGCGATACTGATAAGCATTAATAAAATGATAAGTATCCAAATTAATATTTTCTTTCTTTTAGATTTTTTCACATCTTTTTTTACTTCTTCCATAATTCCTCCTACACGTTTAATCCGTTAGGATCAAACTCTTCATAATCAATTGAAAACTCGATATCACCAGCAGCATATGAGCAATTAACACCAAAAATATCAAAGTCACAAACAAGTTTATCTTTAACGGAATCAAATAGTAAATCATCACCTAATTCTTCTTTAAAGTATTCATCAATTACACTTTGATAATCGTAATTAGATTTAAATAGGTCTTTTAAACTACTGATCCTATTAAACTTTTTATCATATAACATTGTCTTTTCTTCTTCCGTACATTTGACATTTTTATCCTCATCACCAACACTAGAAACGTTAAGATATTGATCAAAAGAGGCTCTAAAATATGTTTTTTCAATATATAATTTTTCTTTTAGATTATTTTCAAAATAACTATTGGACATACTGCAGCCTCTAATAATATAACTATATTCTATTAGATTTTCACTTTCATCAACCATACCACTTAAATTAACGTAACGATAATTATTCGCGCCTAAACTAGCAAGTCTATCATTAACTATTTTAGCAAAATTAACCGTTTTAGATAGCTTTGTAACATCAAACTTCTTATCATAATCATTAGAAGTACCATTATAAACAATAGCATCAACGAAAGTATTATCATCTTCTTCTCCAAACTTATAGTATATCCATTCATCAGGTTCAATGACATAGCTAAAAACTTCGTCACTAATATTTTCTTTATATAGAGATTCTTTTTCTTTGTAACGCACGGGATAAGCTAAATAATCGTGATACTTCGTAAAATCAATATTAGCATAATACTTATCATAGAATAGATAAATGCCATCATTAGATACATAGTATCCACCTTTACCATTATCATACGCTAAAACAATTTTATAAACTTCATCTTCAATAGCTGCTAGTTTATCAGCGTCTATTGCATAGTTATCCTCATCAGCATCAATACCTGTTGCTAAATCATATGAAATGCTATAACTAAATTCTTTTGTTAAAATACTATTTATTATATCTTTTTTAGTAAATAGTTCTTCAAAAGGGATATCCTTACCATCCCTCAAGCTAAGATTCATTGCATCTTCAACTAATACTTTATATCCGTCGTATTCATCACCATCGTTAACAACGGTAAAGCTAACTGATAAAATATCACCAAAATTAGCTTTTAACAAGGCTTCTATTTTAATGTCTTTTTGATTTCCATAAGTTTTTTTATACTCATCATATTTTTCCTTAAGACGGCTATTAATAAGTTCCTCAACTTTCGTATCTTTAAGACCCGATATTTGAAGATATTGATTTTCTTTTTGGTCTTTAACATAATTAACATTTATATCATTAAGGGTATAAGTGTCATATAGACTTAATCCTTGGATATCTGAAGAGTTTTTTAATGGCTCTTTAGAAGTCTGATTATCTTTGTTAGGTTTATTTTTAACTAAAACAAAGGTAATGGTTAGAATAATTAACAAAACCCAAACAATACTTACAATAATTATTTCTTTCTTCTTCATACTTCACCTACTCTACTTATCATTATAGCATATATTATTCTAATAGAATAAAAAAAGAAGCTACTTAATAGCTTCTTTACGTGAAAAGTTAAGACGACCTTTGGCATCATAACCAAGACATTTAACAAGAATTTCATCGCCTTCTTTAACAACATCTTCAACCTTGTTAACGCGGTCCATCGCCAGTTGACTGATATGAACCATACCTTCACAGCCTGGCCATATTTCAACAAAGCATCCTTTATCACTTAAAATCTTAACAACTTTGGCTGTATATATCTTATCTTTTTCTGGCTCTCTTACGATATCTTTAATCATATTAGCGGTCTTATCAATAATCTCTTGATCGGTATGATAGATAACGACTCTACCATCATCTTCTAGATCAACTTTAACAGCATTAACATCATTAACACTCTTAACATTACTACACTCTAAGATAATCTTAGTAATAGTTTCGCCACCTTTACCAATAACTTCTTTAATCTTATCTGGATTAATCATAAATGTTACCGTCTTTGGCGCATATTTACTAACTTCTTTACGAGGGAGAGCAATTTCTTTAGCAATAACATCTAAGATTTGCATTCTAGCGACTTTAGCTTGAGCTAAAGCTTCTTTTAGTATCTCTTTCGTAATACCCTTAATCTTAATATCCATTTGAAGAGCACAAATACCATCTTTAGTACCCGCCACTTTAAAGTCCATATCGCCTAAATGATCTTCCATACCTTGAATATCAGTTAAGATTTGATATGAATCACCATAAGTAATTAAACCCATAGCAATACCCGCAACGGGCGCTTTAATTGGAACACCAGCAGCCATTAAACTCATACATCCAGCACAAATACTAGCTTGACTAGATGAACCATTACTTTCTAATATTTCACTTACCACTCTAATCGTATATGGGAAAGTATCTTCATCAGGAATAACTTGCGCTAAAGCTCTTTCACCTAAAGCACCATGACCAATTTCTCTTCTTCCTGGAGCACCATAACGACCCGTCTCCCCAACACTAAACTGTGGAAAATTATAGTGAAGCATAAATCTTTTTTCCGTTTCTAGATCAAGACCATCTAAGATTTGATGTTCTCCTAAAGCACCCAAAGTTGTAACACTTAAACTCTGCGTTTCACCTCTTGTAAATAAAGCGGAACCATGGGTTCTTGGAAGTAAATCAATCGCTGTTGATAATGGTCTAATCTCCGTCATTTCTCTTCCATCAGAACGGATATGTTCTTTAACAACAATTGATCTAAATAAATCATATTCAATATCTTCAAGAACAAGTTTAACTTTGGTTAATAATTCATTTAGAGCATCTTCATCTAAATCTTTATTTTCTTCTTCATACTTAGCAACAACTTTTTCTTTACAAGCATCGATAGCGGCATACTTTTCAAGTTTTTCTTTAATTCTTAAAGCGCTATCTAATTCATCTTTGCATAAGGCTAGAACTTCATTCTTTAATTCATCGGTTATTTCAAGAACATCATATTCCATCTTTTCAACGCCGATTTCTTTGATGATTTCTTCTTCAAAAGCTACTAATTCTTTAATAGCTTCATGACCAAACATCAAAGCATCTAACATATCTTCTTCACTAACTTCTTTAGCACCAGCTTCAACCATATTAATAGCATCCTTGGTACCAGCTACCGTAAGTTCAATATCCGATACTTCTGCCTCACTAGCCGTTGGATTAATAACAAACTCGCCATTTACCCGTCCAACTTTAACACCGGCAATTGGTCCATCAAATGGCACTTTCGAAATACATGTCGCAAGGGATGAACCAAACATAGCGGCCATCTCTGGTGAATTATCTGGATCAACACTTAAAATGGTATTGACAATTTGAACCTCATTCCGGAAATTTTCTGGGAATAGTGGACGCATTGGTCGGTCAATCATCCTGGCTGCTAAAGTTGCGGCCTCGGTAGGACGTCCTTCCCTTTTAATGAAGCCACCGGGAATCTTACCAACGGAATATAATTTTTCTTGATATAAAACCATTAAAGGGAAAAAGTCGGATAAGATATTAGCATTTTTACTTACAACAACTGTACTTAAAACAACGGTATCACCATATCTTACTAAAACAGCTCCATGAGCTTGCTTAGCAAGTTCACCCCATTCAACAACTAACTTTCTTCCTCTAAAATCTAATTCGTATACTTTTTTCATACTTCCTCCTAACTTTTCAAATTAAAGACACTCAAAAAAGAGTGTCTATGTTTTTTCCTTATTTTTATTTTCTTAAACCTAATTCTTTAACAATAGCACGGTATCTTGTAACATCATTCTTAACTAAATAATTTAGTAAGTTTCTTCTTTTACCAACTTTTTGAAGTAAACCTCTTTTAGAATGATGATCTTGTGGATGTTCTTTAAAATGTTCAATTAAAGAATTAATTTCTTCAGTTAAGATAGCTATTTGAACTTCAATAGCGCCAGTATCGTTTTCATCTTTACCAAATCTCTTAACTAATTCTGCTTTCTTTTCTTTATCTAAAGCCATAATTTTCTCCTTTCATTATATTCGCTCATACCTAGATGGAGTTGGAGAATCTCACATCCAAGAATAAGTATATACATAATATACACTATTTTATAAAGATAATCAAGTGTTATTTCATTTGTCGCAAAATTATATCTAAATATTTTTCTTTAGGTTCCTTAGCACCGGCTTGTTTAAGCATCGTTTTAAAGTAATCATCAAACATTTTATCATCCGAACTAATGAAACCTTTTTCTAGTAAAGTAATAGCACCATCTTTATTAAGTCCTAATATTCTAGCCCCAACTTCACAAGTAAGAGTACAGGTTGATGTTTTTAAATAGCGAGTTTTAAAGTTTTGACCTAGTGTGAAGAATTGTTGATACGTACAATCAATTAAATAATAAGAATCATTTACTTGAACTAAAGTAATATTATGCTTTTTTGGTATATTAAAGACTTCGCCAAGATCAAAACTATAATAACGTAAGCCTAAGCGTTTACACATATCTTGAACATAAGTATTAGCTTTCTCATCATATTTACGCAAATTATCAACATCAAAGGATACGGATTCTTTAACTAGTAATTGTTTTCTTGTAAAGTAGACGATTGTCTCTAGTAAATATTCATCGCTATCTAACACTTCATTAGGGGCTTTTAGTTCAATTTTAAAAGGAACAATAAACTCTTTCAAAGTATTTTCCAAACTATAAATACGCGCTAAAGTCGTATCATCAATTTCATCTTCGTGATCTTTAGTGTAGCGATAAATACTATCAAAATATTCCCCTAAAACCCGGTAATAGGTAGAACGTTCTAATTTTCCTTTCTTAATGTTTTTTAATCCTTCACTGATAGCTATTTGCGTTTTTTCAATATACTCATTTATCATAATTCACCTCTAAAACTTAACCCGATAACTTTTTGTTTCAACATATATTCTTTGAACAATCGCTAAAGATAGTGTTAACATAATCGCAAAACTACCACCGTATGACATAAATGGAAGTGGAACACCGGTAAGTGGTAGAACCCCAAATAATCCGCCAAGATTAACTAAAATATGTAAAAAGATATAAGTAGCGACACCAAGGCATATAAACTTATTACTAATCGTGAGCGCTCGTGATGAAAGTAGTAAAATTCTCGTGATTAAAATCATATATAAAACAATGATAGCAGCGCCTACAAAAAAGCCATCTTCTTCACTAATAATTGAAAAAATCATATCAGTATGGGGTTCAGGAATATAAGAGTATTTTTGGGTACTCTTACCAATTCCGACCCCGGTTGCGCCACCTAAGTTCATCGCGATATAAGCGTTACAAATCTGATATCCTTCATCGTTTCTTCTTCTAATATCACATGGATCAGCGAAATTAGTTAATCTGGATTTTTGCTCTTCACTTAAAATATTAATATTAAATAGAAAGATAGTAATAAACATAACGATGACTAGTGAGACACCAGCGCCAATGGTCGCCCATTTTTCTTTTTTAACAATCGGGCTTGCTAAAAACATTACCCCAAAGATAGCAACATTAATTAAAGCCGTACCTAAGTCATTTTCAAGGAATATTAAAGCAGCCGTACTAAGACCTACCACTAAAAGGAGGATAATCCCCTTCCAATGTTTGATATGAGGATTACGAAAATATTTAGCTCTAGATTCAATTAAAAGAGCTGTCATAACGATTAAAATTGGTTTCGCAAGTTCACCAGGTTGAAGTTGAAAACCGATAATAGGTATTTTTATCCAGTTATTAGCGCCTCTGGTACTACTACCGCGAAAGACGAGATATGCATTTAAGCATAAAACGAAAAGCCAAGCTAAGAAAACAAGGAAGCGATTATAGTTTTTAGTTGGAATACATAAGACGATAACATAAATGACCGCACAGACCGATAAGATAAATATCTGTCTTCCAAAATAATAGTAAACAGATTGATTTAAATTATTAACAGCTTCTCTTGTAGATGCTGAAACAATACTAAATAAGCCAAAACCAAATAAGATAATCATCAAAATGAGTGATACTTTATCCATATTGGCAATAAATTGTCGTAAACTTTTCATTTTTTTAGGCATACTATCACCATTCTTATTATCTTTCATATAATAAATATACCATATTTATCATAATTTTTAAATATCTTATTTAATATAGTTATTTATACTTAACAAATAACTTACTTAACAATATGATATATTGAATAGTTAGGAGGGATTGTATGTATTACTATGGTGGTTACCAAGGATATGGCGGATATCCTATGGGTGGATGTGGCAATTATGGAGGTAATAACACTGGATATGGAGCTGCTATCATCTTGGTTTTATTCATCCTATTAGTTATTATAATTGGTGCTAGAGCCTTTGATGGCCCTAGTAATAGAAGATAAAAACCGCTCATCGGTTTTTATTTTTTAGTTTGTATATTTAAAAAAAAATTGCTATAATACTTCTTGGAAGTGGTTTTATGTTTGAAAAACTAAATATCCTTGATGAAAAAGATAAGCATTTGCGGATGGTTAGTAAAGAAGCTACCTTACCCTTATCTAGTGAATATAAAGAATTAATTCAACGCATGATTGATGAATTAACCTATAGTCAAATTGAAGAATTGGCCGAAAAATATGATTTAAGACCTGGTATGGGTCTTGCTTTTCCGCAACTTGGCATTAATGAACGTATTATTGTTATCGTCCACGAAGTTGATGATGGCGTATTCGATAATTATGTCGTTGTTAATCCTAAAATCGTTAGTACATCAGAAGAAATGATTGCTGCTGAAGCTGGTGAAGGTTGCCTTAGTGTAAATCGGGAAGTTGAAGGACACGTTAAACGTCATGCTAGAGTTACCGTTGAAGGATATGATATCGATGGTAATAAAATTCGCATTCGGGCTCGAGAAGAATTATCGCTTGCCTTTCAACACGAAATTGATCACTTAGATGGTATTTTATTCTATGATCGCATTGATCCTAAAAAACCATTCTATAATGAAAATGAATTAAGACTTATCTAGGAGGATTTATGAAAGGATTTTTAAAATATCTATTACTGTTCATTATTGCCTGTATTGGCGCTATTTTAATCTACTATGCAACCGTACCAGAAAATCAAAGAATTCCTTTAAGTATTGAAATTAATAAAGAAGATGTTTAAAACAACATCTTCTTTTTATTTATATTTAAGGATTTTAACAACATATTTTTTCTTAGTTACATTTATAATACCCTTATAAATGTATTTACCATAATGCCTAATACTAATAATATCATTTTCTTTTAGTATATAAGTCTTTTTATTATTAACCGCATAATTTATTTGAACATCCTTATTATTTAAAAGTATCTCTGTTTTAGTTCTTGACAAATGTGTAATCGTCGCCACAACATTATCAAGTCTTAAACTGCTTATTAAAAAGATCAGTTCATCATAATTATAATGATAATCAATAATTTCGGTGATAGGAGATTCTTCCAAGGTTACTTTATGCCTACCAACGAGGTTAAAATTAAAAATTAAATAATCCTTAAGAGAAGCTAGGATAATTATATAACAGTCATCTTTCACGATAATATCGCCATATTTATGAGGCATAATATTATGACTAAATAAGGTACTTAGAATCTCTTTATGCGTAAGTTTTTCTTTAGATATTATTTTAAATAGGATAACGCTTGGTGGATTATTATTATAGATAATTACTTTTTCGGCATCAGGAAAAGGTCGAAATATTTGAAATGGTACATGCTCCCTTTTTAATATCTTAGTAATTAAAGATACTTCTTCTAGATTGACAAAATCAGTCGCTATACCCTTTTTCAAGCGTTCAATACTATTTTTGATTAAGAGATTTGTTTCCATATCTTTTTATATATTCCTCATAAGTAAGTTCTTTATCAATATAAGTGCCATCATCTTTTATTTCAATAATCCGGTTAGCTAAAGTCTCAATTAATTGTTGATCATAACTTGTAAAAACAATCGCACCTGAAAATTTTTCCAAACCCTCATTTAAAGCTGAGATTGCTTCCATATCTAAATGGTTCGTCGGTTCATCTAAAAACAAAGTGTTAGCGTGTTCAAGCATTATTTTAGATAGCATACATCGAACTTTTTCCCCACCGGATAAGACACTAACTTTCTTTAGGGTCTCATCACCACTAAACAACATTCTACCTAAAAAACTACGGACGAAAGTCTCATCTTTATTTTCTGAATAATCCCTTAACCAATCAATCATATTGACATCTTTATTAAAGTAGGCATCATTATTTTTAGGATAGTATGATCTCGTTACTGTAACCCCTACCGTAATCTTTCCACTATCAGGATCAATTTCACCCGATAAAAGACGAAGAAGGGTTGTTTTAGCTAATTCATTATTACCAATTAAAGCAATTTTATCGCCATTTTTTAAATTAAGACGCATATTATTAATAACAGTAACGCCATCAATCGCTTTACTAACGTGGTCTAAATAGATAACCTCTTTACCTAAAAAGCGTTCTGGTTCAAAACTGATATAAGGATACTTTCTACTACTAGGTTTAATTTCTTCTAACTGAATTTTTTCTAAAGATTTTTTTCTACTCGTTGCCTGTCTTGATTTTGAAGCATTAGCGCTAAAACGATTGATGAAATCTTGTAATTCTTTAATTTTTTCTTCTTTCTTTTTATTTGACTCTTTCATTTGCCGTTGAATTAATTTACTTGATTCATACCAAAAATCATAGTTACCAACAAACAAAGTAATCTTTTCATAGTCGATATCCACCATGTGGGTACAAACTTTATTTAGAAAATGGCGGTCATGGGAGATAACGATAATCGTGTTTTTAAACTCGATTAAGAACTCTTCTAACCAATTTTTACTATCAAGATCAAGACCGTTAGTCGGCTCATCTAAAAGAAGAATATCCGGTTCGCCAAATAAGGCTCGCGCTAACATTACCTTAACTTTATCAGCCTCTTTTAAATCACGCATCATCTTATTATGAAGTGTATAATCCACACCCAAACCACTTAAAAGAATCGCCGCATCACTTTCAGCTTGCCAACCATTTTTCTTTAAGAAGAGATCTTCTAAAATACCAGCTCGCATACCATCTTCAGTGGTAAAATCTTCTTTCATATATAACATTTCTTTTTCTGTTTTAATATCATATAGTTCTTTATCACCCATAATAACAGTATCTAAAACATTATAATCATCGTAGGCATTATGATTTTGCTCTAAAACAGATATTCTCTCACCCTTACCAATAATTACTTCCCCACTCGTTGAATCAATCTCACCGCTAAGAATTTTAAGAAACGTTGATTTACCAGCTCCGTTAGCGCCAATAACACCGTAACAATTATTGCCTTCAAACTTGATATTAACATTTTCAAATAAGATTCTTTTTCCAAAACGTAACCCGATATTATCTGCAATCAGCATCTTATCACCTACTTCTTTTATAGTATATAATAACTAACTTTTATTTACAAGAAAAAAAAGATGAAAATCATCTTTAGTATTTATTTAAAACCTGCAGGCGATTAATAACCTTTTTTTCAATTCGGGAAATATATGACTGACTGATACCTAATATGTGCGCTACTTCCTTTTGGGTTAGTTCTTTACCATTGTGTAAGCCGTAGCGCATAATCATAATTTCTTTATCCCGCTTATTTAATTTATCAATTTCTTCATATAATAATTTCTTTTCCGTTTCTCTTTCTAAATCGCGGGTTACAATGTCACTATCTGTTCCTAAAATATCTTCAAGATGTAATTCATTACCTTCCGCATCATAACTTAAACTATCCTCAAAGCTAACCTCACCCCGTCTTTTTTTATTCTTTCTTAAAAACATCAAGATTTCATTATCAATACAACGCGAAGCATAAGTAGCCAGTTTAATATTTTTATCTAAATTATAGGTATCAACGCCTTTAATTAATCCAATTGAGCCAATACTGACTAAATCTTCTAGATCAACACCCGTATTTTCATATTTTTTAGCTAAGAAAACAACCAATCGTAAATTGTGTTCAATAAGTTTATTTTTAGCTTCTTTAGTACCCAATTTAACGTAATAAACTTCTTCTTCTTTCGTTAAGGGTTCCGGTAATTTATCTAAACTACCAACAAAATAAAGATGTTTTAAACATAATGCTTTAAAAAAATTAATTAATTTTCTAATCATATTTCCTCCATTAAGCGATTATTTAATAAGATATCAACCCCATCAATATTAATTTCCTCGTTCATTAAACCAAGATAAATATTTTTTATTCTTTTATTATTGATGATTACTTCATCACATCTATATATTTTAAGTAGACTAACCCCACTTGCTACTTTAAAGGGAATAATGCGATATGCTTCATCTTTAAAGATATCTTTTCGTTTATCTAAAAGAATAATTGGATGTCCTTTGAATGATAAATTATTCCCACTATCAATATATCCGATTCCGGTAATTATTTGGTTATTAATATTTATGCACACATCATAATAATTATTATATTTACTTTTCATAAGCCGATGTTCTTTGGTATAAAAAAATAAGATTAAAGGTGTTAAAAAAAACATTAAAATAAAGTTAATACTAAGACCATCAGAAATAAAAACAAGTCCTATATGATGATACCCTAACTGAACTTTTAATAAATACAAAAATCCTCCTAAAAAGATACTGATTAAATAAAAGAAAAGAAGATTATATAAAAAATACTTTAATTCCCATCTTGGATAAGCAATTAAAAGCATTAATAGACTAATGGCTAATTTGATGAAGAATAATCCGAAAGAAGTTATATTGAAAAAAAGAAGAAGGACGCTTAAACTACCTATAAAAGCACTTAAAGTAATATTTTTAATTTTAATCTGCCTTTTTAAAAGAAGACCTAAAGTGATTAGTAAGGCAAAATCAAGAAAAAAATTAAGGATAAGAATAAGATCAAGATATACTTTCATCAAATCACCAAAAACATTATAAAAAAAAGCGAGCAGTTTTTATGTCGCTTTTTTGGTAACAAAAAGAGGTTTTTAAAAACCTCCACGTTTTCTTAAGAATGTTGGAATACCTGTATCGTCATCGTCATCATCCGTACTTGGCGTTGGTGCCTTTTCTTCTTCCGTAGTATTTGTATAGGTATGATACAAAGGCTCACTCTTTTCATCAAAGCCCGTCGCAATAACGGTAACAATTATTTCATCATTCAAATTCTCATTAATAACAGCACCAAAGATTGTATTCATATCCGTATTAGCGCTTGTTCTTACAACTTCATTAGCTTCTTCAACTTCAAATAATGTTAAGTTAGATCCACCCGTAACGTTGATAATAGCATCGGTAGCTCCACCAATACTAGTTTCAAGTAAAGGACTAGATACAGCTTGACGAGCAGCTTCGGTTGCTCTATTTTCACCTGATCCAATACCAATACCGATTAAGGCACTACCACGTTTTTCCATAACGGTCTTAACATCGGCAAAGTCAAGGTTAATTAAACCAGCTACGGCAATCAAATCGGAAATTGATTGAACACCACGGCGTAAGACATTATCAACTTCTCTAAATGATTCGACAAGGGTTGTTTTCTTATCGATAATCTCTCTTAAGCGATCATTTGGAATAACGATTAAGGTGTCGACATTTTTCTTCAATTCCTCAAGGCCAGCAATGGCTTGTTCCATTCTTTTTTTACCTTCAAAAGAGAATGGCTTTGTTACGATACCAACTGTTAAGGCCCCTAATTCTTGAGCTATTTGCGCAATAACAGGAGCGGCACCTGTACCAGTTCCACCACCCATACCACAAGTGATGAAAACCATATCAGCACCACTTAAAGCATCTTCAATTTCTTTTTTACTCTCCATAGCGGCTTCTCTTCCGACTTCTGGTTTAGCTCCAGCGCCACGGCCACCAGTTAGAGATTCACCCATTTGAATCTTAACAGGAGCTTTAGAAACATTTAATACTTGTAAATCAGTATTAGCCGCAATAAACTCAACACCTTTAACACCGGAATCAATCATACGGTTAATAGCATTATTACCGCCTCCACCGACACCGATGACTTTTATCTTAGCTATTTGATCCATTTCTAATCCAAACATAATTATATCCTCCTATTCGCTAAAAAATATTCCATCAATTTTCCTAGCATTTGATCATTGTGTATTTCTTGATAGCTTTTTCTAATACTAGCTAGTTTTGCTGCATCTTCTTCACTAACCATTGATAAGTCTTGCCCCTTTAATTTCATTTTACTGATAAAATAAACGATGCTTCCAACCGCTGATGAATATTTATTATCGCGGATACCAACTAATCGAATATTACCAATATTGACATTTCTTTTGAATACTTCATTAGCTGTGTATTCAATATCAGCCATATTGCTTGTACCCCCTGTTATAATAATATAATCAATTTTCTTGCTTGTCAATATACTAATCTTATCTTTAGCAAGATTAAGTATCTCTTCTAAGCGTGATGCGACCACTTCCGATATTTCAAATTGATTAATCCGAAGAGCGTTATCAACTTCGGTTTCAATCTCATGCATATCACTGGTACTAGCATTTCTTTTATTACCTAACGCAAAATGCCGTTTAAGATCGCTAGAGACATCTAAACTTGTTTTATACATATACGAAATATCTTTATCGATATTAATTCCACCCATATTAATAATGGCGTTTTTAACAATAATGCCACGGTTATACAAAGAGACGGTCGTAGTATCACCACCGATATTAATAATAGCGCCAACAGCTTTTTCTATAGTCTTGTTTTTAAAAGCATATAAGTCACCAATACCACTTAAAGAGATATCAATAACACTAATATTCATACTATCTAAAAGTTCCATAACGGAATAAGCACTTTTCTCTGGTACGGTAACTACAATGGCCCGGGCTTTTAAACTCTGGCCTGGGCAGTGTAATGGTTCTTTTTCATACGCTACCCCATCTAAAGTATAATCAACAGGAATAGCCGTAACAATTTCCCGACCTTTAAAATCTGCCTTAGATACAGCCATATCTAAAACTTTATAGATATCATCACGACTGACATTACCATCTTCTGTTTTTATTTCGACTTCGCCTTTTACAACTGTAAACTCTGCCTCATAACTAGGAACGGTGGCAATAACTTCATCAACTCTCATCCCTAGAATTTCTTCAACTTGATGAATGGCATTACTAATGCATTCTTTGGCGCTATCCGAATCAACAATCAAGCCACGACGAACGCCTTTGGATGGATATGAAGCTGAAGCTAGTAGATTAAGTTTATTTTGATAAAGTTCGCAAACAACAACTTTTATACTATCTGAACCAATATCAAGACTAGTATAAATGTGCTTCATATCATCACTCCCAATTCTATTATAATTATACTATAAATTCCCTTAAAAGTAAAAGAAATGCATAAAATATTATCTTTTATTTGAAAAAATTAAATATTTTCACATTTTATTTTTCCACACCACTTTTAACCGCATCGACCCGATTTTGAATAGTATCTAAGCCGTTTTGGGCTAATTTTTCTTCCTCAAGCATTTGGCTTGATAAAATCATATCAACGAAAAGCATTTTATATTTAGGGCCTAATTCATCTAGCGTCTTTTTAAAATCATTGGTAAAATAACCTTTATAAATAGCATCCAATGATCCACCATTACTAATAAAATTAGCAATGCAAGCTGTTGCTTTAGGGTAAATAACATTCCGACTAATTGCTTCCGGAAGACGCTCACCATAAACTAACCGCATCGCCAAGTATTGGGTACACCCTTCATTTAAAGCAAGCAAAGTATCATCACCCATAAGAAAGCCCATAAACTTTTTATTCCGGTTAGCCGATAAAAAATGAATGAACTCGTGTAAAACAATAACCGTTAAATCATCATCACTGATATCTTCTGGTATTTCAGTTATATCCACAATCATCTGATTAGCATTTGCGTAATAAAAGGCAAAAAGATTATTAATGCCTAGGCCATCATATACGACCGCTTTCTCAAACGTAGGAAGATTATTTTTAAAATTAGTATCATCAAAATATGGCGCTTTCTCTATCACATTAAGAAAAATGTCATTAGCTCTTTTTGTCGCTTCTTCCAAACGTTTGATGCGCCGATTTACCTCTTCTTCTGTTAATGACATATAATCACCTACTATCTAAATTATATCATAAGAAAATACTAAGAAACAATCCTTAGTATTTTTCTAAATAATTACCAATATCTAGATGCAAGGTACCTTTATTTTTATCAAACTTTTGAACCATATCGATATAATCATTAAGTTTTGTAAAGTTCTTAAAATTGACATAGACATCATTGCCATCCGTCATAACGAGATGAAATAACTTAGGATCAACAGTCGGTTCATATTGAAGTTCTGATATCCGAATTAAAACATCATTATCTAATAAAGATAACTCTTCAAGTAATTCTTTTAAAATATCCTCAGGAACTTGGTTAATTAGGGTTGGTAAATCATACTTATCTTTAACCTCCGTTGCATCTTTTAGTAATGTTACATCATTATAAGCATAATAGACTAACGGAACATTTTCATTAACTGTTATCGTAATTTGTCTAAAGAAATGACTTCTTTTAACATCCGCATAAGTAACATAAACGTTTTTTTCTAACTTCTTTTGAATATGTCTTGAACTAACTTCATATATTTTAGGATAATTTCTTAGACCTGCTTCATCAATTATTTCTTGATCTGATAAAAAGGAATTACCTTCAATATATATATTTGTAATAGGTAAACTAGCAATGGTAAAAAGACCTACTACCATTAAAATGATAAATAGAATAAAGAGAAAAACATTTTTATATTTAATTTTTCTTTTTTTTACCACTTTAGCCATAATATCACCTATTCTACAAATTCTTGTTCAATTTTTAAATCGATATTGTATTTATCCTTAACGGCCCCTTTTATTTCTAAAATTAATTCTTTAATATCTTCACCTTTAGCGTGACCAACATTAATAACAAAATTGGCGTGTTTCGTACTGACCATCGCATCACCAATTCGTTTCCCCTTATAGCCGGCTTCTTCGATTAAGCGTCCCGCAAAATCCCCTTCCGGATTACGGAAAACGGATCCAGCTGAAGGATACTCTAAAGGTTGACTTTCAATTCTTCTTTTCTTACGATCTTCCACTAGTTGCATAATCGCATCAGGGTCACCTTGTTTTAAAATTAACGTTGCTTCTAAACAAATAAAATCGGGATTCTTTTGCAAGAAAGATGACCGATAATGAAAGTCCATATCATAATTGGTTAATTCTTCAACACGAAGGTCAGGTGTTAAAACCTTAACACTTTTAACGACATAGCCCATATCACTTTTATAGGCCCCCGCATTCATAAAGACTGCCCCACCGACACTACCAGGAATGCCGGTTGCAAACTCTAATCCTTCATAACCAATTCTTGATAACCTAGTCGCTAGTTTAATTAGTTGAAATCCCGCTCCTACCGTTATTTCATTGCCATCAATTTCTAAGTTATCAAACTTATCTAGTTTAATTAAAATGCCATTATATAAACCACTATTAAAAATAAGGTTTGATCCCCGACCTAAAACTTTATACTTAATATTTTCTTCTCGTAATAGTTTAATTAAATCGATAAGACCATATACATCCTCGGGATAAACCATTCCTAAAGCGGTTCCACCAGCTTTATAAGTCGTATACTTTGTTAAGTCAACATTTTCTTTAACCTCACCGATATCTAACTCTTTTATCTTGTCAATTATCTCCATAATCATTTTCTTTCTATTAAATCTTGAAGGGCATCATAAATAATTTCCGCACTATTATTGACACCCAAAGTTTTTAAGTTATCCCGCATCATCGTTAAACGCGTATGATCATATAATAAATCATTAATCTTACTAACTAATATATCCGTATTTAAGTTCTTCTCTTCAATAATATCAGCCGCATTAGCATTAACTAAATCCATCGCATTTAAATATTGATGGTTATTAGGAACATATGGGCTTGGTATTAAAATGGAAGGAACACCTAAAGCGATGATTTCACTTAAAGTTGAAGCCCCGGCTCTTGTTACCATTAAATCCGTCTTCTTCATTAAACCCGTCATTCCATCAATATAAGGAACAACCTTAACATTACTAGGAAACTTTAAACTAGCAATCTTTTCATAATCACCCTTACCCGTCACAAAAACAATCTCATATGATTCCTTGCTAAAACGGGGTAAAGAAGAAACAATTACCTCATTAACTGTACTAGCGCCAAGTGAACCCATTACCATTAAAACAAGTTTTTTATGTGGATTTAGTCCTAACTTTGTCTTATCCATCGCTTCTTTTTTTATAGCATCCTCACTACAAGGATTACCTGTGAATATTACTTTATTTTTTGGAAAATAGGTTTCTGATGATTTCATTGAAATACCTATTTTATCAACTATTTTGGCTAAATATAAATTAGCCTTACCAGGAATACTATTTTGTTCATGAATAAAAGTTCTGTAACCTAAATGATGAGCCACACTAATAACAGGTACCGTTACATACCCGCCGACACCAATGACAACATCCGGTTTAAAATCTTTAATTAATTTTTTACATTTCTTACGGCTATGAAGTAAATGGTACATAACCTTAACATTGCGAAGTAAATGATGACGATCAAAGCCATAGATTTTTATCATCTCAAAAGGAATCCCCTTATTGGGAACAATATCTTTTTCCATTCGGTCATGGGTTCCAATATATAAAAACTCACTATTAGGTTCACGTTCTTTAATCTTGTTAATAATCGCTAAAGCAGGATATATATGACCACCAGTCCCACCGGCACTAATAATGACACGCAATGGAATCACTCCTTCTATGCATTATTATATCATAATTATATTTAAAAAAGATAGAATTATGACCATATAAAACTATCTTAACACTTTATAAGTTGGTTTATGTCAAATGAATAGGTGCTTATCACCTATTCATTATTTAGATAACTATTTAAATAATCTTGTAAGTTAGAGGCAACGTTACTTGGTAAGATTTCTTCTAACTCGGCAATTGGGGCCTTATGCATCTTTCTTAGGGTATGATATTTCTTTAGTAATTGCTTTTTTCTTTTAGCGCCGATACCTTCCACATTATCAAGGACACTAGCAAGAGAACCTTTACTTCTAATCTGTTTATGATAACTGATTGTAAAATTATGAACTTCATCTTGCATACGCTCTAATAAATAAAATAAATTACTTTTACGATCGATATCATATTCTTTATCGCTTGTAAGAAGTTTATGGGTCGCATGGTGATCATCTTTAGCAAGACCCGCTACTAAAATATTAAGGCCTAAACTATCAACAACTTCTTTAGCGACATTAATTTGTCCTAAGCCACCATCGACAATAATTAAATCAGGACGCACCAAATTATCTTTTAAAACTCTAAAATAACGTCGGTATATAACTTCATGCATCGTTTTATAATCATCATTTTTATCAATACTTATTTTGTATTTGCGATACTCATTTTTAGCAGGTTTACCATCGATAAACACAACCATACCGGAAACATTATAAGTTCCAAAAAGATGAGCATTATCAAATATTTCAATGCGGTCTAATTTAGGTAAGTCAAGTAAAGAGCGTAACTCTTCATTAGCATCAAGCGTCTTGGCTTCATCTCTTTTTATCAGTTCAAAGTTTTCTAATAAAGCTATTTGGGCATTATCATTGGCCATCGTTACCAATTTATGTTTATCCCCTTTTTGAGGAATATGAACCGTCGCCCCTAGATATTCACTTAAGACATCAGATGAGACAATGTCAGGAACAAGGATCTCTTTTGGAATTAAAATATTGTGATAAAAATCAGCTATATAACGCGTTAATTCAGCATCCACATCATCAATTAAAGGCATTATTTTAGAATATCTTTCAACAATTTTTGATCCTCTAATAAAGAAAACTTGAATACTAAGGTAGCCTTTATCGACATAATAACCAAAAACATCACGATCAACATTATCTTTAGTCTCAACTTGTTGATGCGTTAAAGTAATGTTAATATAATCAAGCATTTTCTTTAATTCTAAAGCTTTTTCAAATTCTAAATTATCACTATAAGACGCAATTTCCTTTTTTATTTTATCAGTGATAAGAGTATGGTCCCCTTTTAAGAAACGAATAATATCATTTTTCATCGCTTCAATTTCTTCTTTAGGTACATTATTAGTACAATATCCTAAACACTGATGAATGTGATAATACAAGCAAGGTTTAGCTTGATAAGTATTACACTTCCGAATGGGATACATTCGATTTAATAAGTTAACGACATTCCGAGCAGCGGTAACATTTGGATATGGCCCATATAAGTGTTTCTGCTGCTTGTTTCTTGTTAGTACCCGGACTACTTTAAGACGAGGAACATTTTCTCCTGTAAGCTCAATATAAGGATAACTTTTATCATCTTTAAGTAAAATATTATATTTAGGATTATGTTCTTTAATAAGATTAATTTCTAAAATAAGAGATTCAACTTCACTACCGACAGTAATATATTCAAAATCATCTATTTCACTAACTAATTTAGCTGTTTTACCCGTATGTGTTCCTCTAAAATAAGAACTGACCCGGTTTTTAAGTTTTTTAGCTTTACCAACATAAATAATATTGCCATCTTTATTTTTCATAAGGTAGCAACCTGGTAACATCGGTAGTAGTGATAATTTCTCTTTAATCTTATCCATAAGTCCTCCTATATATAATCGTATTTACTAAGCAAGCGATATATTTCATCGTTAATATCTTCTCTTTTAATAACTAATTCTTTATTATTTTCTCTTTTGGG
The DNA here is from genome assembly GCA_947589735.1 of uncultured Bacilli bacterium. Classification (GTDB taxonomy): domain Bacteria; phylum Bacillota_I; class Bacilli_A; order RF39; family UBA660; genus UBA5578. Next base: position 21,261 of record CANQCR010000001.1, read on the forward strand.
ATGAATACTATTTGATAACATTATAATAGCAATATCATTTCCCCGGTCAATTAGAATGTGATGGCCTGGAAATCCCGTATGAATAATCGCATCATCACTGCAGACTTTTTTCGCTAAACGACTCGTTTTCCCGTAGATCCATCCAATCGTTCTTCTTAAGCCATCGTCATCCGTAAACAAAGGCCTAAACCACATATCAAGATAAGTCTGACTAATAAATTGTTTACCATTATAGTAGCCATCATTTAAAACCATCTTAACAAAATGACTAACATCTGTAATTGTACTAAAAACCCCGGCATGACCCGCGATACCTCCTAAGAAAGCCGCCTTCTCATCGTGGACTTCCCCTTTAATAAGGCCTCGCTCATCCGTAAGTTCCGTTGGTACACACCTATTCTTATCACTTGGTAAAAAGGTTGTATCATACATTTCTAGAGGTTCAAAAATCAATTCTTTAGCTAAAACATCTAGAGGTTTGTCATATAATTTTTCAATGATAAAACCCATTAAAATAAAATTGTTATCGACATACAGCATATTTGTTCCCGGTTCAAACTTTAAAGCAATATTATTGATAAACTCATCTTTAGACTTAAGATGATACTTATCATATTTAGGAATAATACCTGATGAATGCGTTAATAAGTGAATAATTTTAACATTATCAAAAGGAAATGTCGGTAAATAATCTTTAACTAAGGCGTCTAATCTAAGTTTTCCTTCATCTATTAGAAAAGAAGCTAAAGTATTAGTTACAATCAATTTCGTAAGACTAGCTAAATCATATAAATTATTTATATCATTCTTTTCTTTTTTTGGAACTAATGATGCATAACCAACACTATCTATGAAAAGATCAGATGATGTGATAACACACCAGTTACACCCTGGCATAACTTTATTTTTAACTAATTTTTCTAAATAAGCATTTATTTCTTCTTTCATAAAACCACATCTTCATTTTAACATATATTTGCTAAAATAAAAATATTAAGATATAATTTAAGCGGTGAGGATATGCAAACGATTAAAGAAAATGTTCAAAGTGAATTAACTATTAAAAAGTCAAAGTTTATATGTCACTTATACTATGTTAATAGTCTAGATGAAATTAAATCCTTACTGGAACAAATAAAAAAGGAATACAAAGATGCAACCCATAATTGCTACGCCTATATTTTAGATAATGATCAAAAAATGTATGATGATGGTGAGCCTAGTGGAACAGCGGGAATGTCCATTTTAAATATATTGGTGTCTAATCATCTAAATCATATTCTCGCCGTTGTCACCCGTTACTTTGGTGGCATTAAATTAGGTGCAAGTGGTCTATTTAGAGCTTACGGGGATAGCGTTAAAGAAGCTTTAAATAAGACCCATATTACGAATATTGTAAAAGGCTATCTTCTTACACTTACCTTTTCTTATGATGTGATTAAACAGATTGATTATCTTATTAAAGACTATAATATTATAAATAAAGCTTTTGATGATGTCGTTACTTATGAATTAGAAGTTCCTTTAGAAGATGATATTATAACGCATCTTGATAAATATATTATTACTTATCAAAAAGGTCCTCTTAAATATATTAATGCAATAGAAAACTCTACTAAGTAGAGTTTTTATATTTCCTTTAAAAAGACAATGGTAACTTTCTTACCGTCTAATGAATTGCAAGTATACATTACTAACGAAGCCTTAACATCTTCGATGCGTCTTTTATCATTCGTTATTAAAGATACGCCGGTATTAGTTCCATTCGTTTTTTCGGTTACCTGATAAGCTTTAATAACGACTTTACCATTAACTTTAATTTTGATATAAACTTTAGAACCAACTTTTAAACTTTTAATAATACTAAATCCTTGATTAGAATGATCACCAATAACATTAGCGCCATTAAAATCAAAGTTAGCGGCACTATCTTTTTTATCAACAATCTTTTGAATATTTTCATCATAGACACTCGTCTTATATAAAGCAAATGATGTCATTGATGGAAAATACAAGCGTCCACTCGTTCCTAATTTTTTCGTATCAGCGTTTATCTTTTCTTTAATCGTTAATTTTTTTACCGGCTTTGTCGTCTTTTTCTCTACTTTATTAGTAACTTTTTTCGTTTTCTTGGTAGCGACTTCTTCTTTGACTACATTATCGCTAACTTCACTTGTCTTAGCTACAACCTCATTTACTTTAGTTTTTGATTCTAATTTAATATCACTACTAAAGTCAGTCAAATTATAACTATTAATATTTAGATTGTGTGGTAAAGACCTTGTATTATTGGCTAAAGCATTAATTTTAAAATCAATTAGGCCCGTTAGAAAACCTACTAAAATGACTAACTTCACCATCATAAAAAGTGTTAAAAAGATTTTTTTGTGACTTTTTATGAAACACCAAACCCCCTGTTTCATAAGCATTTCCCCCATTGGTGGGTTATAATAACATAAAAGGTTTAGGGTGTCAAATTAATAAAAAAAATAATCAATTTTAATTGATTATTTTCCTTGCGCTTGACGAGCAACTTCTTCAGCAAAGTTCTCTTCTCTTTTTTGCATACCTTCACCAACTTCATAGCGAATCATTGTAACGATTTCACCATTGTTGTTTTGAACGTATTTAGCAACTGTTTCTTTATTTTCAGCTTTAACAAAGATTTGATTTTCAAGACATACTTCTTCATAGTATTTATTTACTTTACCAATTAAGATTTGTTCAATCTTTTCAGCTGGTTTTCCTTCATTAAGAAGTTGTTCTCTCATAATACTTTTTTCTTTATCTAAAACGTCAGTTGGAACATCACTAGCTTTAACATAAGTTGGACGCATTGCCGCAGCGTGCATAGAAACATCTTTAGCTATTTCATAGCTAGCTCCCTTAATAACTGTTAATACAGCAATTTTACCACCCATATGGATGTAATCTCCGAATACTTCATCATCATTTTTAACGATGCGATCAAAACGTCTAAGGCTTAATTTTTCACCAATCGTTGCTGTCTTACTGATGATTAAGTCATTAACAGTCTCATCACCAACAGATACATTTAGTAATTCTTCTACAGAATGTACATCATTTGCAATAATAGCATCTAGGATAGTGTTAACTAAACCTTGGAATTCACTATTTTTAGCAACGAAATCAGTTTCAGAGTTAACCTCAACGATACCAGCTACATTGCCATCAACTTTAATAGCAGCAAGGCCTTCAGCGGCAATTCGATCAGCTTTCTTAGCAGCTTTATAAATACCTTTTTCTCTTAACCAATCAATAGCAGCATCGATATTAGCATCTGTTGCCTCCAATGCTTTTTTACAGTCAAGCATTCCTGCTCCTGTCTTTTCTCTTAATTCTTTAACTAAACTTGCAGTTACCATAAATATCCTCCTTCTTATCAATTAATAAAATAAGGATGATTTGATCATCCTTAAGTTTTTATTTTAAAGCTTCGATTAAATCAGCTTTTTTCATTGTTGAATAACCTTTAACTTCTTTAGCCTTAGCCATTTCTCTTAATTCTGCAACAGTTTTAGATGTTAAATCTTCTTTAACTTCTACGGCTTTTTTAACTTCTGCAGGTTTTTCTTCCTTAGCTTCTTTTGGCTCTTCTGTTTTAGGCGTATCTTCTTTTACTTCTTTTTCAACTTTAGGGAATGATTTTTTAAAATTCTTCTTTTCAAAAGGTTTCTTTTCAAAAGGTTTCTTTTCTTCTTTACGATGAACTGATTCAACAGCTCTCTTCATAATATCGTTACCATTTTCATCAGCTTTACCACTATAATCTGTGATGCTGCCACCATTAGCTTCAATAATAGCGTTATTCATAACACCAATAATTAACTTAACAGCGCGAATAGCATCATCGTTAGCTGGAATAACATAATCAACCATATCAGGGTCACAGTTTGTATCAACAATACCAAAAACCGGAATGTTTAACTTACGAGCTTCTCTGATAGCAATTTCTTCTTTAGATGGATCAACAATAAACATAGCTTGTGGTAATTTTTCCATACTGCGGATACCACATAAGATTTTGTTTAACTTGTCATATTCTTTCTTTAAACCAACTACTTCTTTCTTAGGTAAAACATCAAAAGTACCATCAGCTTCCATCTTTTCGATTTCTTCTAGACGTTTAACTCTTTTACGAATAGTACGGAAGTTTGTTAAAGTACCTCCTAACCATCTTTCTGTAACATAGTATGAATCACTCTTTAAAGCCTCTTCACGAGTTGCTTCTTGAGCTTGTTTTCTCGTACCAACGAAAATAACCTTTCCACCATTTTTAGCTATTTCAGATAGAGCTGCATAAGCTTCCTCTATTTTCTTAGCTGTCTTTTGTAAATCGATAATATAAATATCATCTCTTGAAGTAAAAATATACTCTTTCATTTTTGGGTTCCATCTTTTTGTCTGATGACCAAAATGAACCCCAGCTTCTAACAATAAGTTCATTGAAACTACTGCCATAAATATCCTCCTTTTCGTTAATTCTTCCATTTATTTCAACTTTAAGCATCACCCTTGGGCACTAGACACTTAAATCCATAAATGTGTTTTTTAAAAAGCCATTAATATTATAACACATTCGTTAAAAATTGAAAGCCTTTTTTATTATTTTATTTTAATTATCCTAAATAATACAAAAAAGGAATATCTATTCCTTTTTTTAACGACTCTTAGAGCCAATCGTTTCTTCATTAGTGTTTTCCATAATAGTATATTGTTTTACTTTTAATTCATATTCTAGAATATCAATTTTTTTAAGTAATAAATCAATATATTTATCACCTAAATATTTACGATATCGATAATTTAAAATATCGCGGTATCTTGTTACATCATTTAAAACCTCACTTAAAGCGCCACCATCTTCGCCATCGGAAGCAATAAAATCGAGTAGGAACTTCAAGTATAGTTCTAGTTTTCTTTGAATCTTTTTCTTTAAGATTCTTTCAATAAAAGAACGTTTAATAATAACTAATTTATTAACGATAATCCCACCATAATTACGCGTATTTTTAGGTGTTACGTCATAGCCTAAAAGTTTGTCGTAATCAAGGGACGCAATCGTATTCCAGCGATTAGTTTTATTAACTAAATAACGATTATTAGTCATCTAATCATCTCTTTCTAATAAATCAGGTCTTCTTTCTTTAGTTCTTTTTATTTGTTCATCATGCCGCCACGCCATAATATTAGCGTGATGACCACTAAGTAAAACTTCCGGTACATCCATTCCTCGGTAACTAGCTGGGCGTGTATACACCGGATAATCTAATAAATTATTGTTAAATGATTCTTCCGTGCTGGAGTCTTTTTCAATCACCCCATCTAAAAGGCGAATAATACTATCAGCGATAGCCATACTAGGAATTTCTCCACCCGTTAAGATGAAATCACCGATACTTATCTCTAGATCAGCTAAAGAGCGAATCCTCTCATCAAACCCCTCATAATGACCACAGATAAAAATCAAATGTTTTTCTTTTGATAAATCATAAGCCATCTTCTGATTATAGGTTACCCCTTGGGGTGTTAGTAAAATAATTTTACAATCATCGGTTTTAATGTCATCTATCGCATCAAAGATAGGCTGAGGCATCAAAACCATTCCTGGCCCCCCACCAAAGCCATAATCGTCAACCTTTTGATGAGGATCTAAAGAATAATCTCGGAAATTATGAATATTCACTTCAACTTTACCCATCGTAATTGCGCGTTTGATAATGGACTCATGTAAGAAACCATCAAACATACTTGGAAATAAAGATAAAATATCAATCTTCATTTAATAACCCCTTCATATAATTTACTTCCATTGTATGAGCTTTTAAATCGACACTTTTAATAAACTCATCAATATTAGGTATTAAATGTTTACTACCATTTTTAACAACTAATATTTCATGGGCATTAGTCTTTAAGATAGAATTAACTTTACCGATGTTTTTACCATTACAATAGACATCTAAACCAATTAAGTCTTCATCTAAATAGCCGTCATAAGTAAAATCAGCTCGATTAACATAAATAGGTTCACCCTTATAGATAATAACATCATCAATATAGTTTTTATCTTTAAAGGTTAGTAAATCATAATTTTTATGTGTCCGATGGGTCGCCATAAGTTCCTTACGATGATCTTTACCAATATAAAAAGGCATATCCACATTAAAGATTTGATCTTTAAATTTGAAATCACTAAGAACGCGAACTTCACCTTTTAAGCCGTGTGTATTTACGACATCACCTACATATATTAAATCCATACTTCACCTACTTAACTCATATAGTATAATGCCAGTTGCCACACCGACATTCAAACTCTCGCATTTATCATTCATTGGAATATAAGCATATATATTACATAAATCTAATATGTGCTTACTAACGCCTGATCCTTCATTTCCCATAATAAGGGCATAAGATGATACCTCAATGTTTTTAATAGGAACCCCACCATCAACTTTTGTACCTAAAATGGTATAACCATCTTCTTTTAATTTTATGATAAGTTCTTCTAAAGGACTTACAATAATATTTGTGTGAAATAATAGTCCTTGGGTTGCCCTTACAACTTTAGGATTATATATATCAGCGCTTTTAGAACTGATAACGATTGTATCAACATCAAAGGCGGCTGCACTTCTAATAATAGTCCCAAGGTTGCCCGGATCTTGGACATCATCTAAAAGAAGTAAATGTTGTCCTTTCAATGTATCATTTTTCTTTTTACAAACGCCCATCAAAGCGGGATAAGTATCCAAGCCAGATAGATATTTCATAACTTTATCTGTAACATAAACAGTATCTTTATCTATTAGGGGTGTGACGCCATCTAAAGCGATGGTGTAAAGTAAATAACCGGTATCATAGGCTTCTTTAACTAAGTGTTCCCCTTCAACTAAAAATAGTCCCACTTCGTCACGATACTTTTTTTCATTTAACTTTTTAATATCTTTAATTTTTTTATTATCAAGGGAACTATATATCATAAAGGCCACCTAATTTTATTTTAACACATTTACTATAAAAGTTATTAATAAATTTAAGGAAAATGAAAAAAAGTTATGTAAACCATAACTTATTCTCGATATTCGAATTCATAGTCTAAAATACGAACGGTATCGCCATTTTGAATACCCATCTCTTTTAGTTTATCATCAATACCTAATTTTCTTAACTTATTAGAAAAACGTCTAAAGGCTTCATCAGATACAAACCAAGTCATTTTATAGATTTTTTCTATCTCTTCTCCTCTTACAACATAGACACCATCTTCAATTGTAACAGTAAACGGTTGTTCTGTCTTAAAGCGATATAGGATATGACTTTCCATATGTTCTTCATCATATAAAGGGCTTTTAGGAATGGTATCTAATAAATCAGCTAACGCTAAAACAACTTTATCCAAACCAACATTTTGTTCAGCTGATACTTCATAAACCGGCAAGTTAACTTTTTCTTTAAAAGCTTTTAAGTTTTCTTTAGCGCCTTCGACATCCATTTTATTGGCAATGATAATTTGCGGTTTATCTTTTAATTTTTCACTGAAATCTTCAAGTTCCTTATTGATAGTAACATAATCATCATATGGATCTCTTCCTTCGGTGCCTCCCATATCGATGACATGCGCAATAACTCTTGTTCTTTCAATATGTTTTAAAAACTTATCACCTAACCCCTCACCCTTGGAAGCTCCTTTAATCAAACCCGGTAAGTCAGCAACAACAAAAGAACGATTTAAAGAATCTTTAACAACGCCTAGATTAGGTTTTAAAGTTGTAAAATGATAAGCGGCAATTTTAGGTTTAGCTGCCGATATTTTACTAATGATGGTACTTTTACCAACACTAGGTAAACCGACTAAGCCTACATCAGCTAACAGTTTAAGTTCAACTTTAACCTTCTTTTCTTCACCCGGCTCACCATTTTCAGCATAACTAGGAGCCTTATTCGATTGGGTTGCAAAAGCCATATTACCACGACCACCCCGGCCACCATAGGCAACAATAACTTCCTCATTGTGTTTGGTAATATCAGCTAGGACAAAGTTTGTCTCTAAATCAGTTACGACAGTTCCAAGAGGAACTTTAATAATAAGATCTGGTGCATTAGCGCCTTGTTTGGCTTTACCCTCACCATGAGCTCCGTTTTTAGCACGATATATTTTACTATAACGTAAATCAATTAACGTATTTAAGCCTTCATCACCTTTAAAGACGATGTTTCCGCCCCGGCCACCATTTCCGCCATAAGGTCCACCCATCTCAAGATATTTTTCCCGGCGAAAGGCCATACAACCATTTCCGCCATTACCAGCTATTAGACTAATTGTGACTTCATCAATAAACATAAATGTCACCTCACTTATTCATTATATCAAATAATAATAACTTTAACTAGACAAAAAGAACTCAAATGAGTTCTTTATTCTAAGACACGTTTTACTTTTTCTAAAAGAGTCCTTTCAGGAAAAGGTTTTTCAATCATATCGATGACATTATAAGTGAAAGCACGGTCAATCGTTTCTTTAGTTGTATCACCACTGATGATAACCGTTGGAACATTACGATCTTCACTCTTAAGATAATCTAAAACAGAAAAACCATCTTTACCAGGCATCATCAAATCTAATAGTAGTAAATTAACGTTTTTCTTGCTTAAGGCACTGATTGCTTCTTCGCCACCACTAGCAACCTCAACATCGTATTCCCCACCACATATTTTTTCAACATAGTTACGAATAACACTAGAATCATCAACAACTAAAATGCTCTTCTTATCATGAACTTCACTCTTAGTGGGTTCGTTATTCGTACTTTCAGGCACAAGAACCTCGATATCTTCAGCCATTGCTTGATTAAATAAAGTATTGATATTTCCTTTTAATATCTTTAATTGTAAAGCTACCTCATCATTACTACTTTCGATACTCTGATCAAACGTAGCATTAATTTTTTCTAATAATTCGTTCATAGTCTTCTCCTTCACTCTTCCGTATATTCTTTTAAAACACTAATAATATGATTAGCTTCATTAACTAATTCATCATAATGTTCATCGACATATGCTTGATTATTTTCCTTACTAGCCATTTCGTGATCAAGTGATAATTCAGCTAAATGTTTAATACCTAAATATTTAGCATCACTTTTCATCGCATGAACTAAAATAGCATAATTAGGCATATCACCTTTTTCTTTATACTCTTTAATAAGTGGTAAGCGTTTTTCGGATTCTGCTAGAAAATCTTTAATTGTCTCATTGACAGTATCCATATCTCCTAATAGTTCGACACTAGCATCAACATCGATACCATTATTTACTAAAATATCGATATTCTTTAACTCATCCGGATTTACTTCCGTAACCTCTTTACTTACATAGTGGGGTGTGTCATCAACTTTAAGGAATTTTCTTAAAGTATTCTCTAATTCTAATTTATCAATAGGTTTAGAAATATAGCCATCAAAACCACTATCAAGGTATTTTTCTTTCATACCCGTAATAGCATTAGCCGTAAGTGCAACCGTTGGAGTATTAAAGCCAATTATCTTGCGAAGGTTATGTAATGTCTCAACCCCGGTCATTTTTGGCATCATATCATCAAGTAAAATTAATTCATACTTTGAGCCACCTAGGATTTTATCAATACATTCCTGTCCGCTATTAACTAACTCTACATCTATATTATACACTTTTAATAAGCGTTCGGCAACTTTTAAGTTAATCGCATTATCATCAACAACTAAGACCTTATTGCCACATCCCATAAATGGTTCCGCGTCACTAGGTTCCGCTAAAGCCTCTTCAAAGTCTTCCAAAGTTTTAGGAATAATACGCTGATCAATAGCAACCGTAAACTTTGATCCTTCACCATATTTGCTTTGAACAACGATGCGACCATTCATAAGTTCAACTAGCTTTTTTGTAATGGCAAGGCCTAAACCTGTACCTTCAATGGTAATATTATTTTCAAGATCAAAACGTTCAAACTTATCAAACAACTTATCAATATTTTCAGGTTTAATACCAATTCCGCTATCTTCAACCGATATAATTAAGCGACATACTTCATCTTTACATATGGAACTAACCGTAAAATTAACGTAACCAGTTTTCGTATATTTAACTGCATTCGTCAAAAGATTTAAAATAATCTGTTTAACTCTCACGTAATCGCCATATAAAACCGGAGGAATTGTCTCATCATAATTGTGTTTAAACTCGATTGGCTTATCCCCAATCCGTCCCTTCGTTAGAGAAACTAACTCTTTAAAGACTTTCTCAAAATTATATTCCGTATTGACAATTTCTAACTTATTAGCTTCAATTTTAGAAATATCCAAAATACCATTAACAATTTGAAGTAAATTATCAGCAGCACTGATAATATCATTTATTTCATCATTCGTCTCGGCTGGAAGATTTTCTTCTAATAGTCCTTGACTAAAACCCATAATCGCATTTAGAGGTGTTCTTATTTCATGGGACATATTAGATAAGAACTCACTTTTAGCAAGATTAGCTCTTTCAGCTTGTTCCTTAGCTAAATTAAGAGTTTCAATAACTTGAACATCAGGGTTTTCAATCGTAAAGTACATTAGGAATGTAATAAAAGCATCAACCGCTGAAATTAATAAAATATTAGGGTTACTCATTTGAATAGCTACCGCTATAACACCAACAACAACAAATAAAATAACGGGAACAATCTTCTTTCGCGGAATGGTTTTTCTTCTTCTTATAACCGTAATAACCATTATAACAATGAAAATGCCGGCGATAAGATAAGATAAATCAGCTGCAGGTCCTAAAGAATAAATAGAACCATTATCATCAACAAATTTTAATTCTAAAATGACAAGTAAAGCAATATAGATAACATATACAATACCTAAAACTGTAGCTAATTTTCTTGTTTTTTTTGCTAAATCCTCTTGACTTACTTCTTTTTTGGTATGTTTATTCGCCAACATTAAAATGTATAAAGTGAAGAAAGACATCCAACTAATTAAAGCGGCTAAATAAGACTTAGCTACAATAAGATTTAAAATAGGAATCTCATCTTTATGTCTAATCGTTATAATACTAGCGACATCAAGAATTAGTTCAATAATAACATTGACAATTAAACAAGTATAAATTTTATTTTCAATATTCTTAATCCGTTTTTTAGAAAAGTATTCATACATCAATAAGATGACATAGAAGATGCTACAAATTTGGAAAAAGGTACTTGTCATAATATCACCTCGCCATATTCTGTATTATCTCCTAAAGTATACCACAAAATAGTAAAAAAATATAGATGGATATCAATTATCGTCGATAATTTTCTAATAGTAAAGTTCTAACTTTTTGTTCTAATTTTTGATTAGCCCCGGTTAAGGTATCATCCCCTACTTTAAAAGGGTCACCAAAATTAACCATTAAATTATCATTAGTTATTTTATAATCACCCGTTACAGCAAAAGGAACAATCACAGCATCGGTTTCTTTAGCCATCGTTACGGCCCCTAATTTAAAAGGTAATAGTAGTGATGCTTCATATTCTTCCCTAGTTATAATCCCTTTACTTGCCAAATCTTTTAAATAAGAGTCTGGCATAATAATATTAGGATATAAAAGAGTCTCATCAATCACGCCTTCTTTTAATAAAGAAATAACTTTATTAACTTGTGACATTCGTGGGTGATAGAACTGAACATCTTTTTTAAACTCTTCTAACGGGCGAATATCCTCATGATATTCCGTTAATAGTTGGTATACATCATCTACCCCTTGACCCTTTAAAGCATTACGTGTTCCTTCTGGGAATAAGCCAATATTACTTCCTAATTTTAAATAGGCAACAGCTTCCTCTAAAGAAGCATGGGGATTGTGCTGGCGATCAACACAGATACATCCCATAAAAGAGAATATTGGTCCCATCTTGCCATCAAAATATTCTTTTTTAGCCATCCAATGAATTGTATGATGCGTCGCGCAAAGAACAGGATATTGATCCCACACATGTAAGTGATTGCCACAAAAGATAATTGGTCCTTCTTTAGGAACTTTATTTAGGGCATAGGTTCTTGGACGAAAAGCAGGATTAAAAACTAAAGAACTAACAATCCGGCCAAATTGATACTTTTTATCATTATATTTTTCCATTTTAACTTCCCATTTCTAACTTTTTAGTTTTAGCTTTTTCTTCTTCTTCAACGCGGCGAAAATCTGGTTTATTATATAAAGTCTTTGGTAGCATATCTACTACCTCAATCGCTTTTGGAAGTGAATATCTAGCTAGATGTTTTTCACATAATGCGAATATTTCTTCTTTTACTTTATCAGCGTTAACACCAGGTTTTAAAACAACGAATGCTTTAGCTACCTGACCTTTTTTATCATCACTAACACCAATAGCTACCGTCTCTAAAACATCTGGATGAAGCATAATAGCTTTTTCAATCTGTTGTGGATAAACGTTATAACCATTGGAAATAAGCATTCTTTTAATGCGATCACTATAGTATAACACGCCATCGTTATCAAAGTATCCGATATCCCCTGTATGAAGCCAAATATTGCCATCACGATGTCTTCTTAAAGCCTCATTAGTTTCAATAGGATCATTATAATATCCCAACATAACGGTTGGTCCTTTAATACAGATTTCTCCTTGTTCATAAGGAGCAACTTCTTCTAGTGTGTCCGGATTAACAATCTTAATCGTATTAAGAGGAAGCGGAATACCAACGCTTTCTAGTTTATTAGCCCCATCCATCGTAAATGTAAAGGCAGCTGTTGTCTCCGTCATGCCGCCGCCTTTACTAATAGCGTATTGACCATTATGAAGACGGGCATATTCGTTAGCTTCTTCTTCTTTCTCTTTATATAAAGGTGCCCCACCAGAAATAAATAAGTCATAAGGTTGATCAATATGTTGTAATTCCTTTAGATGAATCGTCGCATCTAATAAGCTTGGAACCCCAATAACCATAAAAGGATGTTTCAATAAAGCTTTTGTATAACTTTCAAGTTCAAATTGGGGAAGTAAAATAACCGACATATTAACAGCAAAAGCATTATGAATACAATCGACTAAACCAAAGCCATGAAAAATAGGAGTAACCGCTAAAATCTTATCGCCTTTTTTATATGGTGGCATTGAATACTTTAGCTGAATCGTATTGGCATTAACATTCTCATTAGAAAGCATTACTCCTTTAGAATCCCCTGTACTACCACCAGTATGAAGAATGAAGGCAAGTTCATTTTCGTCAAACTTGGCATATGTTTCACCTTCATAATCTTTACCACTAATCATAAAAGTTTGCCAACTGATAAATGTATCATCAAAATACGGAACAGAAACACTTTTCATCTGTTTCCTGATACTTCCTGGAACCAGCGTGAAGTTTTTTCTTTCTAAATGGAGCGCTTTTACTAACCGGTTGGACATCTGATCAGCTAATTCTACCAATTTATGTTTTTTCATAAAAGCTAAAACTTTATAACCTTGTCTTTTTCCTAAAGGCATGTAATTACCAGGGGAAGCAACAATAACTTTTTTGATGTTCGTCGCCCTAATAATATTTTGTAATTTACTAACACTAGCATCAATTGCTAGAACATATCTAGAATTAGTCTCATTTAAATAATGCTTAATTTCTTCTTCACTTGATAAAGGATGAATCATATTAGCAACAGCGCCAATCTTATTGATAGCATAAAGCATGATGACAGCTTCTGGTGTGTTTGGCATACAAATAGAAACAATCTCTTTTCTTTTAACACCATTTGCTTTTAGTGCTTTAGCACAATCATCAACCCGGCGAAAAAACTCTTTAAAAGTCATTTTATAATCAAAATAATCAATCGCCAAAGAAGACATATTATCAATGTTATTATTATAGATATACTCATAAATAGATTCATTTGTTAAAAATAAATTAGCTTGTCTTTCATCATAAAAACGGCGATATGGTCGGTCAATAGACATCTTCCCACTTCTTGGAGTTATTGGATCAGTTAAGTCTTTTTTAATTTTTTCTTTTAAGGATTTGATAACTTCATATACTTCTTCAAAGTTATTAACTCGGTGGATATGTGGATTACTAATACCTTGATTGTATTTAGCATTCATACAAATTACTTCAATATACTCACTTAAATCCTTGATATTTTTAGGACTATCTTCAACCATAACTTGAATTTGATACTTTTTAATAGCGTCAACTTTATCATCCGTTACAAAAACTAATTTTTCATAATCTAATCCTTCTTTTTTTAACCAATAACGAACGGCTTTACGCATAATAGCTCCTAAGGCATTATCTTGATCCGCCAAAATACGAGCCGTTATAATATAGATAGTATCACCATCAGAAGCTAATTTTTTAAGGCATTCACTAGCGCCACTTTTAGCTAGTTCTCTTACCGCATAAGTAAAAATATGTTTAGCCCAAAAATCATGGAACTCTTTTTTACCCACTCCATATATTTCCATTAAATCATAACCTGCATCATTAACGATATCTCGGTTATACTTCTTTTTAAAATAATGTTTGGCAACCTCTAATTGATATTCTTCATAATTGGTAAATACACCGTCAATATCAAATGCTATATTCATAAAAACGCCCTACTATCTATTTTCTATTTTATATGTTTTTTGAAAAGACGCAAGTTTAATCTTTTCATCGCTTACTTTAGGTAAAAATATTGAGCCACCTAATGATGTAATCTTTGAAGCACTACTAGCATCAAAACTATCATCATCCATAATATGAAGATCGCCACCAATCTCTTCTAAAGCTAAATCAGGGCTGTAGTGACTAACATAGACATCCCCTAAAGCAATCTTATAATCGGGTAACATCTTTGGATCATTTAATTTCTTTAAATCAACATCCCCACCTGTTGCTCTAAGGTGAAGTGGTGATGTAAGATAGCCAACTCTTAAGTTACCCATAACATAACGCAAACGTTTTAGCGCACTTGGATGTAATAAAGAAGTAAGACTAGCGTCAGAAAAAACAACCTCTAAATTAGCTAACATTTCCGCTTTATAATAGGCGCGGTAATCAATAGGTCCAATTAAAACCCGAGCTTTACCCGTACCATCTAAAACCTCATTAATATCTAAAGCAATCTCATCCTCGCGATATAATCCTGTTTGAACTAATTCTTCTTTAATAGCGCGAAATAACCGCATTTCTTTGCGTTCACATTTTGAAGCTAATCGGTAAGCTCTAAACAAATTAAGAGCCGGTAAAACCCGATTATCAGCCACAAGATTATCGACATAGCTTCCCATCGCATCTTCCATCTTTTTATCAATCTCATCAACCTGAGCCATATAAGATGCGTATTTTTCTTTTATTACACATAAGGTTTGTAAAAGATATTGTTCCATTTCTTCATTTCTTTCATCAATATTATTATTTTCATAAGTAGTACTCATACTTTACCCCCTACCAAATCAATTAACATCTATACTATCATTTTCAAAATTGAAAGTCAATTAAAAAAGGTACATCTTGTACCTTTTTATACATATTTGTTATATAAGTATGTTAAAGCGTTAATATGACACTTCTCATCTTCAATAATGCGCTTTAATATTTCCTTAATATCATCATCATTAATTTCAAAAATAGCTTCTTCATATCTTTTAATAGTTGCCTTCTCCATCATAATATCATTTAAAAGAAACTCTTTTAATCTAACTGTATAATTTAAGTAATCACTCGTCCAGGGAATAATCTTGTTACCCTTATCAATGCAAAAGTATGGCCGTGCACCTAACTTTGTAATTAAAGAAGCTAAAATAGCCAAATGATGCATCTCAACTTGGGCAATCTCTTTTAGGGTTGATGAGACTTCATCATTAATAAAACTCTGAAATAAATACGTATGAATAGCGGTATCTTCCCCACCGCTTCCAGCATAACTTTCACTTAATATGGCGGCATACTTTAAGTTTTTTTCCTTAACTCTAATCGGTGGATATGGAGTATCAGCTTGACACTTTAATCTAACCATTAATAATCATCTTCAACCAATTTAGAAATTAACATCGTACTTGGAATATCCCCTACAACATTAAGACAAGTCGCTGGAGCATCAATAAGCCAACCGATTGTCGCAATAATTGGAAAAGCTAGAGCATCAAAACTATATAATGAGACAATTAACATCTCGCCAATTAAGCCCCCACCAGGAATACCTGACATAACAACCCCACTTAAAACAGCAATAACTAAAGCAATAATAATATCAACAGGACTCGTAAAATTTCTTCCAAATAATGAAAATAAGAAAGCAATCTTTAAAATAGAAGCCATACTAGATCCTTCCATATGAATAGTAGCCCCAATCGGTAGTACTACTTCGCTCACATCTTTTGGTAAGTCCATCTCTTCACAAGTTTTAATATTAGCAGGTAAGCTTGCTAAAGAGGAACACGTTCCTAAGGAAGTAATGGTTGAAAGTAAAATATGGCGGTAAAAAACTTTAACACCTTTTTTCTTATAACTCATATAGGCATATAAAGAATAAAAGATAACATAATAAAGAAAAGCCATAACAAGATATAAGATAAAACTTTTCGCATAACTACCAATTAATTCAGGTCCATAAGTACCCACTAAGCTTGCAAAATAAGCGCATAAACCAATCGGTGCATAATACATAATAATCTTAATCATTTTAAGCATTACTTTAGATAAACTTTTTAAACCTCTAGCTATTAAAGCGCCATCTTCATTACATAAACGAACACTAAAACCAAAAATAATGGAAAAAATAATCAAAGGTAACATATTACTTTTAGAAAGTAAATTACTAAAATCACTTACTGTTATCATCGCTACAATATTTTTACCTAAATCAATTGTCTCTTTACTATATTCTAAAGTACTATCAATAACACCCGTTGGTTTAAATATTAATACACCAATCATCATAAAAATAGCAGCAATAAAACTAGTTAGAGTAAAGATAATCAGCATATATTTAAATATTTTACCCAATCTTTTTAAACTACCCATATTAGCAATACTACCGGCAATAGTAGAAAAGACTAAAGGAATGACAATCACAAATAACATATTGATAAAAACTTCACCGAAAGGTTCTAATACTTTAGCCTTATCTTTAAAAATTAAACCAATAATACTACCTATAATAATTGAAATTAAAAGAATAATGGGAAACTGATAACGACGATAAAACTTCTTTAACATAATAACCTCCTAGTTAACTTTATGCATAAAAAAAGAATTAATTATTAAATTAATTCTTACTTAATCGTTATCTTTGTTAAATAGTAATTGCCTTCTTCTCTTTTAAACTCATATTCAAAATATTTAAGTTCATCAGTATGATCTTTAATATTATTTGAATCAACCTTTTCTTTTAATGGTGTCGTATCACCAATCGTCCAACTTTTATCACGATCCGTATAAGCAACATATTCTTTAATAACTAATTTATCACTTAAATCCGTATTAACCGTATAAGTATACTTTTGATAATCATAACTATATTTACTTGTATCTTCCATTAAGTAATATTTTCTTGTTTCTTGATTATATGTATAGACATTATTACCATAGCTATAAGCTGCTTTATAGTAGACAATATCGCCAAAAATCTTTTTCATTGTCTCATCAATCCAAGACTCATTATAATAAACTTTGCCATCAACATTAACATGGCGTGTTAACCGACTAGCTAATGATAATTTGGCATTGTTAGACAAGTTTTCAACATTAAGACCTGTCTTCATCGCCTCAAGATCTTCTTCGGAATAAAGATTTTCATCAATTAAAGGAATAGATACATAGCTGTAAGCTTCTTCTGGTGTCATTTCTTTAACTTCAACTTCCGGCTCTTTTTCCTCTTCAACCGGTTCTTTTTTAGCTGGATGAATAAAGGTATACACGCCATATCCCACTAAAAATAAGCCTAATAGCGTTAGTAAAAAATCCATAAAAGTAAATCTTTTAGTTGGTAGTTTTTCTTCTTTGGCAGGTTTAGGTGCCGGACCCCCCATATCTAACTCGCCATTAACAAATTTTGGTTGTTCATCTTGATTATTCATATCTAATCACCTACTATAGATATAGTATCACAAAAAGGTTAAAAAGCCAATACTAGCTTTAGCGTAACTTCGTTAATTCATTATAACAACTATCAAAAACTTCTTTAAAATGAGTTATTTCCTCCTTGGTTGTTAGGTATGATAAACTAATCCTTAAACTAGATGAAGCCGCCTCTTTATTATGCGTAACGGCATAGACAGCTTCTGACATACTATGGGTATTAGCGCAGGCACTTTTAGTTGAAAGATAAACTTCACCCTCTTCTAAAGCATGTAAGAAGGATTCTGGTTTAACACCTAAAACACTAATATTTAAAATGTGAGGTAAAGCATTTTTAGGACTATTAATTACCACTTTATCATAGCCGTCAAAAAAGGTTCTTAAATCATCATTTAAACTTTTAACATAATCTTCTTTATTATTTTCTAAACAAAGTCTTAAAGCTTTAGCTAAAGAGATGATAAGGGGTAAAGATGGTGTCCCACTACGATAAATCGTCGTACTCTTACCACCATGAATTAAAGGCTCTAAAGCTATTTTCTTCTTTTTAGCTAAAACCCCAATGCCCTTTAAGCCATAAAACTTATGCGCTGAAAAACTAACTAAATCAACATTTTGATAATCAAGCTTAATCTTACCAATAGCTTGTGTTGCATCAACATGAAAATAACACTTGGGATAATCTTTTAGTAAATCACCAATTTCTTTAATAGGATTAATAATTCCTAGTTCACTATTAACTGCATTGACACTAACTAAAATCGTATCTTCTCGCATCAACTTTTTAATATCATTAACATCAACAGCGCCCTTTTCATCTAACTTAGCATAGCTAACTTCAAAGCCTAAAGTTTTAAGATAATCTAAAGGCCCATAAATAGATGAATGTTCTAAAGGTGTCGTTATAATATGTTTACCACGATTTTGATATTTAAAAGCTATCCCTTTAATAGCTAAATTATTGGCTTCACTAGATCCGCTTGTATAAATAATATCAGTATCATTAAAAGATAATAAAGAAGTAATTTGATCAGTAGCCATTTGAATTAAGTGGTTGGCATCTACTCCTAATTTGTGCAAAGAATTAGGATTACCAATATATTCTTTATTAGCTTTAACAAAACTATCTAAAACCTCATCATTAACAGGTGTGGTTGCACTGTAATCTAAATAAACCATAAAATCACCATCATCATTATATCAATTAAGTCTTTTTTTAACAAGAAAAAATAGTATGAGATTAATCATACTATTTTTGAATTATCATATTAGCCCAATTCATAGCTTTGATACTAGCAGCCATAGGACCAGTTACCTCTTCATAATATGTATAATAATTCTTGGTCGCAGTAACATTTTTAATATCAAGGTCATAATTCTTTGTTTTACCCCTGTCATCATCAGACCAGCCTTTTAACTCATAAGTTTTTTGACCTTCGTCTTTACCAAGCGTTCTAAACTTAGCGTAAGATTGGAATGGTTGCCAAACAAATGGTTCACCAGGTTCAACTGGATTACCACCATATAAAACATAACGGATAGTAAGGTCAGCTGATGGCGTGTCTCTAAAAATAACGGTGTAGTATTTAGAGTTTTGCTCTTTTAAATAATAGTGAGCCCATTCAGTACCTTGAAGTTGATCAGAAGTATTAATATTATCCTGACCGATTAATTGACTGTATTTTTCTTTCAATCTACCTTCGCCATCATCATACTCATCGCAATACTCTTCACCAATTACCCAAGCATTAGTTTCCCAAGTATGTTCCTTAAAGTCATCATTTTCATACTTTTTACCACCAAATGGAACAATAATCTTATAATCATATGTAGCATAACCACTATGAACTTCGATATTGCCAGTGGTCTTAGATGATGAAGCAAGTCCACCCGTAATAGCATTACTACGTCTCGTTCTAATAAATGGATGATTATAATCTTCTTTATTGTAAGATAATTCTCCATCAGCATGAACTTTACCAGCTATGAACATAGCCATTTCACTATTATCTACAAACTTAACATTCATTAGCGATAAAGATGTAGATGGCTCTGGAACATTAATACCTTTTTTAGTACCTTTTATAGTTAAATCTTTAATATTAACATCCGTCTTAGTTCCACCAACACCACTATATCTAATATCTAAAACGGTATCAGCTTCTGGTTTGTTTAAAGTAATAGTGGTACTAGCATCTGCCCCAAAAATACTAACAGAACGATTAATCATAACCGGGTCATTTACATCAAAATTATTACCAATTTTAATTGACTCATAATTGCCCCTTATAGCATTTTTTAATTCTGTTTCATTAGTAACAGTAATAATACTAGATGCAACTTTAACTTTATAAGTAGCTGGTGATTCTTGACCCTCAACTGTATCAGCCGTATCCTTTAAAGTAATAGTTAAAGTTAATGGATTATCACTATAATTATTTTCAATTAATTCATTTAAAGTAGCAGTTTCATAGGTACTACTATTCTTAGTAGCTATAACTTCAAGCAATTCCTTTAATTTATTTTTAATTTCATCTTCATCATTAGTAAACTCATAATCTTGATTATCATAGCTCATCTTAACATTTTGAACATTTTCATTAGCAACTACTTCTTTAATAGCCTTAGCAATACCTGTATTTCCAGATTCTACTAAAGTTTTAATGCTATCATCATTATGAGCTGCAGAATGACTATCATCACCCTTAGAAACATCAATGGTTATAGTATTACCAAGTTTTGATACAGTAAAACTTTCCGTCTCTACTTTTAAAGCCATATCGCTAACTATGTTATCAATATCAACTAATGGAATCATTTTAGCTTTTAAAGTAATGTTAGCAGTTACTGGCGTCGTAAGCTCATATTTAGTAGAGTCAGGACCTGACTCTAGATACCAATGTGAAAAGCGATGACTCTCTTTATATGGTGATAAATTAGGGTTAGCTTTATCAATAGCTTGTTGAACTGTCGTTCCGTGTTCAACACCATTAATTGTATCTAGAACGTCTTCATCAAGTTTAAACGTTATTGTATAAGTCTTCTTTTGCCATTTAGCAACTAAAGTTATATCATTTACAATATTAGTTTTATCAAACTCAAATGGAGCTTGATTAACAACAGGTCCTCTTTGTAAGTACCAGCCCATAAACTCATAACCTTCACGTTCTGGTTGTTCTGTTGGATTTGAAGCCTGTTTGTTATATTCAACTACTTGCGTTGTTGGTAATTTTGACACTTCACTATCAACACATTCTGAATCATTTGGATCGCAAGCCTTAAAGTTAACATTGAATTTTTTAATTTCAAATTTAGCCTTTAAGGTTGTATCTTCAGATACTTCTGCATCAAAATTAAAGGCTGTGTTGTCATCAGTACCCTCTTTATACCAATGTTTAAAATCATATCCAATTTTAACTGGTGTTTTTGATGGTTGTGTTGGATGCTCAGGATATGTTACTTGAATGTTTTCAGGTAAGCCTGTGCAATCATCACAAGTAAACTTAATCGTATATTTTCCTGGATTCCATTTACCTGTAATTGTTACATCTTCAACATAATCGGTCTTACCAAAAGGAACTTCCTCATCACCAATGAACCAACCGGCAAAGCCATAACCAGATCGTTTAGGATCAGGAGTTGGTTTTGTTGGTTGATCAGGATAAGTTAATTTTTGTTCCGCTTCCGTTATATCATCGCCATCAAAAGAAACAGTGTAACTAACTCCTGCCCATTCAGCAGTTACTTTAATATTTTCATCTATTCCCTCTTCAAAACGGAAATCTTCATCATCCTTTTTCCATCCTACAAGAGTATAACCTCTTTTCGTTGGCTTTGGAGGTTCAACCATCGTTCCCCAATTAACAGTACGTTTTTCATATAAGTGACCTGGTTCATCATAAAACTCAACATCAAACTTTTTAATTTCAAAACGACCTTCAACTTCGGTATTTCCAGTTAATGGTTCATCAAATTGATATTCAGTATCCGTACCCTTTAGAAACCAACCTTTAAAATCGTATCCTTCTTTCGTTGGGTCATCTTGTGGTTTAGTTGGCGTAAATGGATATGCACCACTTTGAGGTTGTTCACTTATACCATCACCACTAAAAGTCAAAGTATAAGTCTTTCCCGTCCATTTTGCTTTAAGTGTTAAAGCTTCATTAATAGTAGTACCAAAGTCAAACTTGTCAGCACCACCATCTTTATACCAACCATCTAAATCATAGTGTTCACGTGTAAAAGCAGGTTGTTCAACGGTTTTTCCTTTTTCAACAGATTTGACTAGGTTATCTGTTTTACCATCATTAAAATCAAATGTTACTTTATATTCTTCATTAATTGGAACATAATTAACATAACGAATATTTATTTTAGACGTATCCGTAAGTTTTGAATCGCCTAAAAAGTTATTTCTTACAACCCATTTATTGGTTACATCACCATTTCCATCTTTTTCTCTTCTTATTTGGAAAATAGTCATTTCTCCAAAAATTTGGTCAGTATCTTTTTTACCACTTACATCACTAGGTTTAATACTTTTAGCAGCTAACATAACATCTTGAATGGTTAATTTATGATTAGCTGTAAAAACATAATCACCAACAACATAGGCAGTATCAGAATTACTATCAACTTTATTAATTATGTAGTTAACGCCGAAATCTTTATCATCTAAAGCTACTTCAAAAGCTAGTGTCGTAGATAAGGATAAGACAAAAGTTAATAGCGCTACAAATACATACTGACAATATTTCTTTATCATCTTCTCATCTCCTATTTTTAAATTATATCAAATATTAATTATCTAAACAATTCATTTATCTTGAGGTAACTATAACTTGACACTTTATTTATCCTGTAAAACTAACTGAAGAATAATCGAATACGTAAGTATATGGAGCATATGCATCATCTTCACCATCGACATCTACTTCAAATGTGAAGTTCTTTGTTCCAGCGCTTTCATCAAGTTTCTTTAAAAGTGATATAGTATCAGTTGTATCAAAAGCGTCATAAGTAATAACTTTACCCGTTTTTGGATCTTTAATCGTCGTTTTACTATTAGCGCCATCGACTTTTAAAACAACAGCAAAGTAGTATCCTTCTACAGCTGGATTATTCATACCATTGTATCTAACGTCACTTTTCTTAGTAATGGTACCAGTTATTTTATTTCCCTCTAATTTGGCTTCAGGATCATTACCACTATATCCAAGAACATCACTTAAGTTCTTTTCGTAAGTGGCCTTATCAGGGGCACTAGATAAATCTAATGCCTCCGTTACTGTTATAGGTTGAAAAGTAATACCACTAAAGTCTAAATTGATTGTAAACTCTTCATAAGCATCGCCATCAAATTTAACTTTAATTTCTTTATTTAAACTCTTCTTTGGATTTAGACTAAACAATACATCTAAGTCGTCATTAGCCACAACCTTAACTGTTTTGGTTCCACCCTCACAACTACCGCAAGGTAATGTTACAGTTGCTGCTTTATTATACTTTTTAAGTTCAATTCTATAAGCAATATAATATCCCGTTGATTCTTCTTCATTAAAGATATTCTCTTTGGTTAAATCACCATGTTTTAAAGTTCCACTAAACTTACCATCTGTGTAAGTTACATCTTTTTGATTTGCTAAAGTATATCCCCAAGCAGTAGATGCGGTTGTTTGATTTTCAACTTCATTTGTTGCAAGAGGAGTTCCCTCAACTTTAGGACTCTTAACAAAGTTCAAACCACTAAGATCAATTTCTAATTGATTAGGTTCGTATAAGTCTTCATCACCATCATAATCAACAACAACCGTTAATTTAGATGTAGCCTCACTTATACCAACAACATATAAAATAATACCATCTTCTAAGCTATCTTTATAGTTATATGGGCCATCGCCAGTTTCTTCAATTTTATAAGTAGCTTTATCTTGATACTCATCTGGTACTTCAATAACAAGTGAGACAAAGTAATGTGGTGTCTCTCCACTTGACCAATTTGGCATATGATCAACATAATATACATCACCAGTTAAAACACCATCAACAAGCTCAATACTATCATCTTGTTCGTAGTCAGGTCCAAAGTATTTGCTAACTTGCTTACTAGCTGTTTCATCTAACGTAGATGAAACTTCAACTGTTGATTGTAAATGTAAATCACCTTCATAATCAACATAATCAATTTCAAATGTATCACCTAAAGAAGCTGATGCACTACCAACAAAGTTATTTCTTTTAACCCATTTTCCAGTTGCCACACCCGTATCTTTATCTTTTTCACGTCTTATTTGATAAATAACCATATCATCAAGGCCTTCTTCGCCTTCTTTAGAGCTATCAATAGAACGAGCTGCTAACATAACATCTTGAACATTTAACTGATGATTAGCTGTAAAAACATATTTACCAACAACATAGGCAGTATCAACATCAGGAGCTACAGTATCAATTAAATCGCCAACATTATCTAAAGTTACTGTCATAGCTTTAGAACTCGTTACCATTCCAAAGAAAGCTACTAAGGCAACAACAAATAAACTTCCAATTTTTTTCATTTTTATCACCCTTTCTTCTATTTTGCTTTAACAACTTTAACAGTCATACTATACATCTTGCCATCATTTAATTTAATTTTTGTTCCACTAGCTTTAGTAGTTACTTGATCAGATGGAACAGTTAAATTAGCTGAACCATACCATTCATTATTGTAAAAGAATTGATCATACTCATCAGAACTTAAAGTTTTGCCATTTTTTGTAACTTTAACAGAATATTGAAAAGTTAATAATTCTGTTTTTATCTCTGTTAAAGTTAAAACATAATTATCAACAACTTTTACTTTATGAGTAGCCTCTTTACCATTACTAGCTTTAACGGTGATAGTAACATCTCCGGCTTTGACACCTTTGACTTTACCATTCTTATCAACAGTTGCTACTTTAGGATTACTACTTGTCCAAGTTAGTGTTTTATCAGCATTACTTGGTTTAATGGTAGCTTTTAAAGTAATGGTCTCACCAACTTTTACCTCATCATCACCGGATAAACTAATATCCGTAACATTTCCACCACGAACACGAACGATTACAGAAGCAATATACTTACCATCTTTCGTCATTACTTTAACGATTGTTCTACCTGGAGCTTTTCCGGTAATCTTACCATCTTTATCAACGGATACAATATTTTTATCTTCAACGCTCCAAGTTACTTCCTTATTAGTCGCATTGCTAGGCTTAATTTCATAATCAAGATATAATTCCTGATTAATACTAATGGTTATATCATCTTTTTCTAAGGTAATTCCCTTAACTTTAACTGCTTCATCAGATACAGTAACTTCACAACTAGCTTCATACTTTCCATCTTTAGTTTTAACCGTTATTTTTGCCTTACCTTTTTTATGCGCTGTTAAATTACCATCTTCGTCAACAGATACGATATCTTCAT
Source organism: uncultured Bacilli bacterium (assembly GCA_947589735.1). Lineage (GTDB taxonomy): Bacteria > Bacillota_I > Bacilli_A > RF39 > UBA660 > UBA5578. Next base: position 46,829 of record CANQCR010000001.1, read on the forward strand.
CACTACTTGACCAAACAAGTGAAACATCTTCAAAATCACGTGGATCTAGTTTAACTTCTAATTTAGATGTTCCATCAACCACTAGAGTAATTTCTTCATCAAGGCTAATTCCTTTAAGTCCTTCTTTTTCAATAGCTTTCCAACGAGCTTCTATTTTCATATCAGAAGTAATCTCACGGTCAAAATCGAACTTTTCATCTTCACCGACAACATACCAACCCATAAACTCATAACCTTCTCGCACAGGATCAGCAGGCTTAAAAACTTTCCCTTTATCAATAATTTCTCTTTCAACAATATCGGTTCCATCATTAGCATCTAATGTAACCATATGGGTTTCTTCTTGCTTACTACATCTTAAGAATAATAGTAGACCAGCAAGACATATCATCAATACGAGAACAATAATACCGATAACTGAAGTTTTCTCATCTTCCTCTTGTTCTTCTACTAGCTCTACTTCTTCTACTATTTTTTCTTCTTTAAGAGAAGTCTTAGCCTCTTTTGGTGGTTTATTATTAGTTTTTTTCGGTGCTTCTTTTTTAGGTGTTACTTTCTTTGTTGATTTTGTTTTACTAGAAGAACTAGTATTTTTCTTTGGCTTTTTAGCCGTCTTACTTTCCATACTTACCTCTCCATTTTTCTATAATATCAACCCAATTATCCTTATAGCAACATTATATCAAACTAAAATACCTAAAGCAATAAAAAAGGTGGAAAAAGAGAAGTTTGTCACTTCTCTTACACCTCAATTATATTATCTAAAACATCTCTTGGAATATCAAAGTCATCATTTTGATCGGCCTTAGATACTTCAACTGATTCTTCATATTTTGTATATAAAGGTTTTAAAGCATCTGTTAAAGCTGATAAATAATCGATTTTCATATTTGTAATATATCCATCTTTTATTTCAGCAATGACATCAACATCACCTTTGAAGTTATTAGGCTCATCAGTACTCATCTTACTGATTGGCAATCTTAATTTTAAAACACCATCTTCTTCACTAATAATTTCAACTTTCTTATATGGAATGTCAAACATTTCACCAATGGTACCAATTTCTAACATTTCTTCAGTATCACTTGAATGAGCCCACTGACCCGTGTCTTCATCTTTGATATATACATCAACTTTATTTCCTTCAATCTTTTGATAAGCTTCTACATTAAAGTTAGCATCTTCATCATCTGGTGTTTCTTCTACTGAAGCAAGCATATAGATAACCTTAGTTGTTTTAGAGAAGAATAATTTTGAAAGTTCAACAAGAGATGTACCATCAGTTTTAGATATTTCAGCATGAACAATCAATTCCATACTATTAACATTAGCAGTCTTTAAAGCTGCTTTATCAAAAATACTAGCATATGTCTCATAATGGGCTTCCAAAACAAGATCGTGAGTTACTTGTTCTTGAAAATTATATGGTGTATCTTTTCCTTCTTCAAACCATCCTAGGAATTTCTTTTCAGGGTCATTTGGTTTCTCTGGTTCTGGTAAGGTTTGTCCTTCTTCAACATGGCTTACCTTTAAATCTTTACCATCATTAAATGATACATAGAAATTATCACTTACTTCATTATAATCAATAAAATCAATATCTATTTTATTGGTTGGAAAATCAGAATCACCAATAAAGTTTTTTCTTGTTCCCCATTTTCCAGTTGGATTACCATTACTATCTTTTTCTCTTCTTATTTGAAAAATTGTCATCTTATTATAGGCCACAGTTCCGCTAGTTTCACCTTCAGATGGAACTGTATTAATTGAACGAGCAGCTAACATAACGTCTTGAACATTTAACTGATGATTAGCTGTAAAAACATAGTTTCCTATAACATAAGCGCTATCAATTTTAGAGTTAATTAAATCAATTTCTCTTCCTAAGCCATCTAGGGTTACTTCTCTAGCAAAGCAAAAGGAAAAAGAAAAGAAGAAAGTGAAGAAAGCCATCAAAGACATTTTATATAATTTCTTCATTTTTTCTTCCTTCTTTCCTATCCAACAATCTTAACAGTTACATTTTCCACAAATGTTTTATCTTTTAATTTAATACGAGCTTTTAGCCCTGCTTTAACTTGATCAGCTGGCATCATTTGTGGTCCAGATTGATACCATTCACCATTGTAATAAATCTGATCATATTCAAAATCCGCACCATCTTTAGTTACTTTAATAGAATATTGGAAAGTAGTTAATTCACTTTGAACTTTTGTTAAAGTAACTAAATAAACAGGAGCTGGCTTTGGTTTTTCTGTAATTATTATTTCTTTAGTTGCTGTCTTACCATTTTTCGTTGTTGCTGTTACTGTTACAGTTCCAGCTTTTTTAGCCGTTAATTTACCACTAGAATTAATCGTGGCTTGACCAGTTCCATTAGTAACTTTCCAAGTTACAGTCTTAACCGTTGTATCGGTTGGCAAGATAGTTGCAGATAGTGTAAGTGTTTTTCCTTCTTGAACAGTATTTTTACCATTAATAGTAATAGATTCAGCCATTACTTCTGGTTTAACAGTTACTTCTACTTTAGCCGTTTTACCATTAGATGTCTTAATAGTTATCGTTACTTTACCTTCTTTTAAGCCTTTAACGTTACCATTTTTATCAACAGTCGCAATCGTTGGATCACTACTTGTATACGTTACGGTTTTATCCGTTGCATCAGTTGGTGTTACTGATACTGTTATTTTAGCTGGAGAGCCATTAACGACAACCGTCGAACTTGATATTTTAGCCGTTACACCTTCAGCTGGAACAACACCCTTATCAACTGTTAAGGTACAAGTTGCGGTAAACTTACCATCAGGTGTTGATACACTTATAGTAATAGTACCGGCTTTTAAAGCCTTAATATGACCATTACTATCGACAGTAGCAACCGTCTCATTTGATGATGACCATACAAGGTCAACCTTTTTAGCATCTTCCGGTGATAAAGTCGCTACTAAATCAGCTTCGCCACCAACTTCAACAATTAATGTATCTCTATCTAAGCTAATACCCGTAATTTCTGCATTGTTAATAGCTTCCCAACGAGCTTCCAATGTTATATCACCAGTTATTTCGGTATCAAAATCGAACTCTTCATCATTTAAATACCAGCCAACAAAGATATATCCTTCTTTCGTTGGATCAGCCGGTCTTTTAATTTTGCCGTTTTCATCAACTTTTAAGCTTCCAACCATGCTACCTTCATTGGTATCAAAACGAACTTCATATTTTTCTTTACTACAACCTTTCATAAAGAAGAACACACATAAAGCGATAATAACTAAAATTGTGAAAATGATAAGGCCTAGATAACTTTTCTTATCTTCCTCTTCCTCCTCATCTTCAACAGCAAGATGATGGTCTTCATTCTTAGAAGTTTCTTTTAAAGCGCTATCATCATCAAAATGGTATTCGCTTTCAACACTTTCTTCTTTCGGTGCTTCCTCATAATCTTCATCAGTATCTGCTTTATTCACTTCGACGATATCATCGATATTATCATCATCGAAATCAAATTCTAAGTCATCTACTTCATCAGGTATGATATCTTTTTTATTATCTTCCATATTACTCCCTTTCTTTCTTAGTACCGCCGTACTTTAAATTACCTATTGTAACAAGTTAATTGTACACTATCTATATTGTTTAGTCAATATAAATAAATGCTAGTTGACACTAAAAAATGACTAGTAAAAACTAATCATTTTTGTGTTCTTTCCATCTAGCTTCAAGCGTTAGATCATGGGTTACCGGTTTTTTAAAATCATATTTTTCTTTTCCCTCATACCAACCTAAAAAATCATAATTATCACGTGCTGGTTCAAGAGGTTCTTTTAATAAAGCATTGGCTTTAACATATACACTATCAATATTAACACTAGTATTAGTAATAAAAGTAACTTTATATTCTCTTTTATTACTATAAGATAACAGAACTAAAAAAAGAATTAGTAAGACAACTAAAAGAAGAATTAGTTCTAAAATTAAACCCCGTTTTTCTTTCATAAACATCGATCCTAACTATCTCATTTTACTATTTTATAATAATTTAGTCAAATAGACATATATTTTATTAGGTGATGGTGTGAATTATTTAAAAAAGATTAGCAGGAGTATTTTAATTGGTATTGGTGTCTTTTTCATATTAGCTATTTTCTTTACTTTATTCAGTTATCTAAATATTTTAAATGGTAACTTCAATATTATTATCAAAATGTTAATTCCCCTTTTAAGTTTTTTTATTGGTGGCGTAAGTATCGGCATAAAGACGCTTAAAAAAGGCTGGATGGAAGGATTAAAATTAGGTCTCATATTACTAGTTATAATAATTCTTTTAAATATCATTTTCTTTAGACATTTTGCTTTAAAGAATATCATCTATTATCTTTTACTTATTTTAAGTTCGACATTGGGTAGTATGGTCGGTATGTTAAAAAAGAAAGCCTAAGATTTAGGGCTTCCTTTTTTTGATGGTTTATATAAGTTAATATATGTTATCTCATGGTCAAACAAATTATCTAGAAAGTGAAACTTGTTCGTATGTGATGCTTTAGTAACACCAGATGAAATAATAATCTTCGTATTATCTCTTTTAACTAGTCCATAGCTTTCTTTAACAAATAGTCTTCCTTTGTGAGGTGAGAATATTCCAACGCCATGGAAAAGCTTTCTTAAAAACTTTGGTGTAATACCAGCATGGGTATGACCAGATAAAACAAGTGGTACATTAGCCATTAACTTAATTTCTTGATAGTCTTTTAAAGTTGTAAAAGGAACCGGTGTATGTGACATTAAAATATTATACTTAGTTGGATAAGCATCAAATAAATGATTGACATATCTTTTAAAGTAATTAATATTTTCATGATACTTATAATAATAATCAACCGGTAAAGTTAAGCCGATAAAGCGAATACTTCTTTCTTCATAAACTTCATTATCTAATAGATGAACATTATCAATTTTCTTAAGTTCGGCATAAAACTCTTCATTATAATAGTAAGTTAAATCCTTCTTTTGACGAACTAAATCGTGACCCCCTAAACTGATTATAACTTTACTTAATTTAGCTAAAGAACGAATCCAATCAAGGAATAAGTTTGGATCTTTAATTCTTCCAACATCGATATTATCGCCACCTAGACAAATATAATCTATTTTATCTTCCTTCAAAGCTTCTAATATCTCGTTTAATTTTTTCATATCTTTAGCTTGATAATAATGAATATCGGTTAATAAGACAATTTTCTTATTAACTTTATCGTTTTCAATATCATATCTTACTTTATTTATCATTTTTGTTTCCCCGATATCTTTGAATAAAGGAGTCACGATACGCTAAAAGCGTGTTATTTTTAATTGCTTCTCTTAATTCTTCCGTCAAACGAATTAAGAAACGAATATTGTGAATGGATAATAATCTCGCACCAAAAGTTTCATCAGCTGTAATTAAATGTCTAATATAGGCTTTTGTATAATGCGTGCAAGCATAACAATCACAGTCTTCTTCAAGTGGGGTGAAATCTTCTTTGTATTTTTGATTTTTGATATTAATTTTACCATCTTTAGTATAACAATTACCATGACGAGCAAGGCGGGTTGGTAAGACACAGTCAAACATATCAACGCCTCTAATAACACCCTCGATAATATCAATAGGATCTCCTACCCCCATTAGATATCTTGGTTTATCGGTTGGTAGATATGGAATGGAATAATCTAAGGCAGCATACATATCTTCTTTAGATTCTCCGTCGTTAGCCACCCCACCAATCGCATAGCCATCAAAATCTAAGGCAACTGTTCCTAAGGCTGATATCTTTCTTAAATCTTCATAAGCTCCACCTTGGACAATACCAAATAGGGCTTGTCTTGGATTATTATGAACATCTTTACATCTTTTCGCCCAACGAAGCGTCCTTTCAATGCTATTTTTCATATAATCATATGGCGCTGATGCCGCTGGACATTCATCAAAACTCATGGCGATATCACTATCAAGTTTATTTTGAATTTGAATAGATAACTCTGGTGTTAGGAAAAGAGCTCTACCATCTAAATGACTCTTAAAGTGAACGCCCTCTTCAACGATATCTTTCTTTTTATTTTTAACAAGGGAGAAAACTTGATAGCCACCACAATCGGTAAGAATAGGCCCATCATAATTCATAAACTGATGTAAGCCTCCGGCTTTATTAACGATATCTTCACCCGGTCTTAACCATAAATGATAGGTGTTAGAAAGAATAACAGCACTATGCATATCTTTTAATTCTTCCGGGCTTAAAGTTTTAACCGTTGCTTGGGTTCCAACAGGCATAAACATCGGTGTTTCAAAGGTACCATAATTAGTATGTAATTTACCTAAACGAGCTTTATCACAAGTATCAATTAATTCATATTTTACTTTCATAAATCTCACCCACATTGTTTGTATTATACTATAACTTTAATTTAATTGCTATGTTTTTCAAAAATTATTTTTCTTTTTTTACTATTTTTAAAAAATTGGCATTAATGCGTTTTAATAATTTCTTCTAAAGGGGTAACTAATTTAAATAATTCCATCTTATGAGAACCCTTTAAATAGATGACATCCCCTTTTAAAAAAGTAAAATTTTGAAAGTAAGCGATGATATCATCAAGAGTATTAAAATGTAATTTATTATTTAGTTTTTCAGTTTCAGGACCAATGGTTAAAAGGATGACATTAGATAACCCATTAATTTTTTGATAAATATCTTGATGAAGCTTTTCACTATATTTACCTAGTTCTAACATATCTCCTAAAACAATAATCTTCCGAGGATAATCTTTAATTGTATCAAGGCCACCTAAAACCGATTCAAAGGAAGCATTATAAGCATCATCAATAATAGTTATATCATCGATATTAATATAATTCATTCTAGATGATAAATTCGTAAAATCTTTAAGGTCCTCTTTTATTTCATCTGGATTAAAACCTAGAAAAGTACCAACTTCATAAACTAAAGCGGTATTCATCATATAAGGTGAACTTACAATATCATAATCATCCTTGTAAACTTTAATAGCGTCTAATTTATTTAATAGTTCATCTTCGCCATTTACAAATAAAATTGTCGTTGGCGTTTTAATATTTAGTTTTTCTTCCAATATCTTCTTTTTATTACCAAAGTTTCCAATATGCGATGCCCCAATATTGGTAATAAGAGCAAGATCTGGTTTAACGATATCTGCTAGATACTTAATCTCCCCTGGGTGATTTGTTCCCAACTCTAAAACGACATAATCATAACTATTGTCGATACCAAGTAAAGTATTAGGTACGCCAATATGATTATTCAAGCTACCATAATTAGATAATACTTTATATTTTTTGCTTAAAAGATGAGTAAGCATTTCTTTGGTTGTTGATTTACCAGTACTACCTGTAATAGCAATAACCATACCTTCATATTGTAATCTTAAATAGTGAGCTATTTTACCTAGAACTTTTACTGTATCATCTACTCTAAGAACAAAAGAAGACACGTCAATATCCTTTTCCGTGATGATAATGATAGCGCCTCTTTTAATTGCATCTAAAGCATATTTATAACCATCATTAATCGCTATAAAGGCGTCTCCTGGTGTAATCTCACGGCTATCCGTCTTAAAATGGTTAATCCATAAATCATCAGCATCTAATTTCAAATCTAATAAACTTAAAAGATCTGATAAAAGCATTTAAACCTCCTAAAAAAAATGACTAGTCCATGTACTTAGTCATTTGTTTCATCATTTGATTAACTTGTTTTTGGCTTGGGGTTCTTCCCATTTGCGTCATCATCGCTTTAATCATTTGTTCATTAATTGGTGGATTATTCTTAATCATCTTTTTCATATAATGCCGTGCGACAAAGAAACCGATAACAGCGCCAATAATAACCCCTAATAAAACTTGTAATATATCGACAACAATTGGTGGCATAACATCCGTCCTTTCATATTTGATATTTTACTAAATAATGACTAAAAATACAAGACTTAGTAAAATATATGCTTTTATTTAATGAATATCCATAATTTCAAAAACGCGAGCCTTAACCGTTTCATAATCATAGTTCATATGTTTCAAAACTTCATCTTTACTTCCACTAGCGCCAAAATCATCAATTGTAATATAGTTCATATGATCATTGGAAAGACGATGCCATCCAAATGATGAACCGGCTTCAATAACAATTTTAGTAACGCCATCGGGAATAACTTGTTTTTGATATTCTTTATTCGTAGCTAAGAATTGTTCAATTGATGGCATACTGACAATGCGGAAATCTTGGTGTCCCATCGTTGCTAATTCATAACCAATATTACGAGCATAGACAAGTTCTGTACCACTAGCAATGATAACAGCTTTTAAAGGTTGTTGCTCCTTATAATATAAATATCCGCCGTAAGTCGCCATTTTAGCATTCGTGTTTTGATGGGTAGCTACTTCCGTCCTGCTTAAAATAAGCGCACTAGGATTAGCATTAGTATTTAAAATAACTTGCCAACATCCAAGTAATTCTTTAACGTCAGCTGGTCTAAACACTTTCATATTAGGAGTTGATCTTAACATTGCAAGTTGTTCTACCGGTTGATGCGTTGGTCCATCTGGTCCTACTAAAATAGAATCATGTGAAAAAATATAAGTAACTGGTAAATGCATTAAGGCAGACATCCTAATAGCTGGTTTCATATAATCAGCAAAACTTAAGAAAGTTGATCCATATGGCTTTAAATTAACTAGAGCTAAACCATTTAAAATGGCTCCCATTGCGTGTTCTCTTACACCAAACCAAATATTAGAGCCCGCATAATTAGAAGCGGTAACATCTGGTAAATCACTAACATAAGTTTTCGTTGAACTACCTAAATCGGCACTACCGCCAACAAAGGTGTATAAGTTTTTACTTAGATATTTTAAAAACATCGTATTACTATCACGGGTAGCTTCCTTTTGATGAGCGTCCATTGGCCACTCTAAACTTAACAAGTCATAGTTAAACTTATTAGAAAATAAATAACTAGCTAAGGTCTTATCACCAGAACACTTCCGACCGACAAAGGCATTATATAAATTATTTGTATCCTTATATTTGTTATTAACCCGATCAGATATTTTACTCCTTAGGTATTGTAAAGCTTCCTCTTGATAGAAGAAGGGTTCTTTTGGCATACCTAATTTACCTTTTAATTGTTTAATATCATCATCATCTAAACATTTACCATGGACAGCATTTGTTCCTTCTAATAGTGATCCTTCACCAATCTTCGTCTTAACTTCGATTAATACGGGTCCATGGGCATTATGAGCTTTATTTAAAACTTTATTAAGTTCCGTAACATTGTTACCATCTTTAACATGGTAAGTCGTCCAATTCAAAGCTTCAAAACGGCCCCGAACATTTTCCGTGAAAGCTTTATTCGTTGGTCCATCTAAAGAAACATCATTAGAATCATATAAAACAATTAAGTTATTTAATTTTAAAGTTCCAGCCAAAGATGCTGCCTCATAAGAGATACCCTCCATAAGATCCCCATCACCAGCTAAAACATAAACTTTATAATCAACTAAACTACTATGATCATCAATCTTATATTTCGTATTTAAGATTTTTTCACCTAAAGCCATACCGACAGCGGTAGCAAGACCTTGACCTAGTGGTCCGGTTGAACATTCAACACCTTCCGTTACCCTAACTTCAGGGTGTCCTGGTGTTTTAGAGCCAAGATGACGAAATTGTTTTAAATCGTCAAGTTTTAAGTTAAAGCCCGCTAAAAACAAAGTTGCATAAAGCATTGCCGAACCATGACCTGCCGATAAGACGAAACGATCTCGGTTAAACCAATGCGGGTCTGCAGCATTAACATTTAAATGATACGCATATAAAGTATAAATAAGAGGCGCTGCTCCTAAAACAATACCAGAGTGTCCACTACCAGCATTTTTAATCATATCAATACTTAAACTTTTTATATTGTTAATTACTTCTAAATCGGTCATTCAATCAACCCCTATCGTTACGAATATATTATAACAAATATTTAAACAAGGTTAAACAAACAAATGTTTGACATTTAAAAAATACTATGATAAACTTAATATAGCTAGGAGGTAAATATGGAAAAGTTAACACACCGTCAAGAAGATACTTTAAAATATATTAAGGAATACATCGTATCGCACGGATATCCCCCTACGGTTCGGGAAATTGCTTCCGCCATTAATGTTTCATCACCAGCAACGGTTCAAGCCCATCTCGATCGTTTAGCTGACAAAGGTTATATTAAAAAGGGGTCAAATAAAAATAGGACGATTGAATTAATGGTCGAAAACGAATTTCAAAAGAAAAATGAGGAAATTATTGAGGTACCTCTTTTAGGTAAAATAACAGCAGGATCACCTATCGAGGCGATTGAAAATCCCAATGAATATTTTTCTTTACCGGCATTTTTAATTCCAAAAGATAAAGAGGTTTTTACCCTTTTAGTTGAGGGTGAGAGTATGATTGATGCTGGTATCTATAATGGCGATATTATTGTTGTTGAAAGAAGAAATAATGCTCATAATGGTGAGATTGTTGTAGCTATGACGGAAGAAAATGAAGTAACTCTAAAAAGATTTTATAAGGAAAAGGATCATTTCCGGTTACAACCCGAAAACAAAACAATGGAACCGATTATCCTAGATAATGTCTTTATCCTAGGAAAAGCTATCGGGCTATATCGGCAAATAAAATAAAAATAGAAGTTAAAACTTCTATTTTTTTATTCCATAGGCGCTAAAAGATCATTAACGTCTTTTTTCGTTTCTTCTTTTTTAGGTAATCCTCCTAAATCCATTCCTTGACTAGCATTAGGATTTTTAGCTATTTCTTTCATTGCTTCTTTGTTTGTAACGGTTTCATCTTCAGCCATAAGATTACCACTACCAACACCAAAGATATCCGTACTAAAGAACTTACCACCAACATCTTTAGCGTTAGTATCCATCATTTGTTTATATTCAGCATCACTAGTTACAACTTCATTAGCAACACTAGATCCAAAAATACCTAGGTTTGAAGCTTGGACTTCAGTGTTTTCTTGAACAATTGGTTGATTAGCATATGGATTATATTGGATTTCTTTTTCAGTCGCACTTGCTAAAACACCTTCCATTGGTGTATTGGTAGGACTTACAAAACTACTACCAACCGGGTGTGAATGTTCTAGATATTTACTCTTTTCTGAGCTATCGTCATCCCCAACATATGTAAGAATAATTTCCGTTGCTAAATCAAGACGATGCCGGTCAAGTTCACTTATGGCATCCATATTAACGGAACTACGATAATTAGTAAGTTCACATTCAATCTCACCCTTGGTCTTCTTAACATTCGTCTCAATAACTCTAAATGCCGCATCATAGTCTTTACCAATTTTATAAACAGAAAAATGACAATGATATAAGGTATTAATAACATTTAAACAAGTAGGTAAATACTTCCTAATATCATCTCGGAATTTTGCTTGCATTTCCCGAGCTCGAATCTCTTTATCATCAAGAGTAGAAGCTTGTAAATCAATCAATTTTTGTTCAAATTTTTGTTTTTCTTCTTTATATACTTCTAAATCTGTAAACATATTACTTATACAAGTCTACCGGGTAGACTCCCCTTTCTATTTCTGCTTTAATATAGGCTTTAAAATCATCCAAATCCGTCGCATAGGTAATACCTTTCCACGTCGCCGTTGTATCTAAAACATCACAAGTAATATCGTTAGTATGAATATGATTAAAAATAACATTAGGAATATAAAACTCATCTTTTAAAAGATCAGCAGTTTTAAGGAAAACCTGAAAGTCTAACTTTAAATAATCAAAAAGATTAGGATAAAAGACAAACATATTCATTGAAACAGTAGCGCCCTTATCAACAACGAAAGAAGGTGAACCAGATATAGGACTCGCAACAATCTGATTACCAAGGTGTTCAACACTAGATTCAATTAAGCGGACCAATTTATGATCTTGAACGGTACAAACGCCTCTTTTAACAGCTCCATTTTTAGTAAGCGTATTAGCTATATTATACCCAACGACAGCATAATTATGTTCATCAGTATTTTCTTTAATAAACTTGCTTGCGACTAAAAAGGCATCAGCGCCATAAAAATCATCAGCATTAATGATAACGAATGGTTCATTAACAACATCTTTACAACATAAAATAGCATGTCCAGTTCCTAATGGTTTAACTCTTTCACTAGGAATTTCAACATCCTCTTTCACATCATCATTACTTTGAAAAACATAATCGACATCAATTTTATTTTCAATGCGATGACCAATCGTTGTCCTAAATAACTCATAATTTTCTTCTTTAATGATAAAAACAACTTTATTAAATCCGGCTTTTATCGCATCATAAATGGAATAGTCGATGATAAACTCACCATTAGGTCCGACGGGTGTTACTTGCTTTAACCCGCCAAAACGACTACCCATGCCAGCTGCCATTATAACTAGTGTCATTATATCCCTCCTAACATTACATCAGGTTTCATTTTTGTTATATCTTTTTCATACGTTTTATATATCGCTAAAACCTTACCATCTTTATCGGTGAAAACAACTTTATTTGTATTATATATACCATCTATAATTTTACCATTTAGAATATCTTTTTTCAATATATCATCAACTGTAACATGCTTTAAATCTTCTAGCAATAAAGAAGCTGAAGCTAAATCTTTTATCGTTATATCATCAATCATTTTACATTTATCAATAGTTATATTACCAACACGAGTTCTTCTTAAAGAACTCATAACCCCAATTGTATTTAACCTTTTGGCGATATCATTAACTAAAGAGCGAATATAAGTTCCTTTGCTAACAACCGTCCGTATTTTAAATGTTTCATGATTATTTATTATAACCGGATCCATGATAAGTTCTAATTCTTTAATCGTAACTTGTCTTTTGGGTAAAATTACCTTTTCATGATGGCGGGCATATTGATATAATCTTTTTCCGTTAACTTTAACAGCCGAATAAAGTGGCACTTCTTGAAGATAACTACCAACAAAAGTTTTTAAGACCTTTATTATATCTTCCTTAGATACAAATACTTCTTCTTCTTTTAATACTTCCCCTGTTATATCATAAGTATCTGTAGCCATACCAAGAGTAATTTCCGCTTCATACTCTTTTTCATCTAATGTTAGAGTATTAATAAGCTTAGTACATTTACCAACTACAACAATTAAAACCCCTGTCGCCATCGGGTCTAATGTCCCTGTATGCCCTACTTTAGGTGTTTCAACTTTTTTGATGATTTCATTAACAATATCCCGGCTTGTGCAACCACTTTCTTTGTCAACGAAAAAAACTCCATTCATACCATCACCATATCTAAATTATATCATTTTTATATACAAAAAACCACTTCCTTAGAAGTGGTTAATAAATTATTCTAAAGCTTCGCCACAATTTCCACAGAACTTAGCTTCAGCTGAAGCAGCTTCCGTTCCACATTTAGGGCATTTTTTTAATTGAGGTGCTTCGGTTTCTTCCTTTTTTTCTTCTACTTTTGTACCACAATTAGCACAGAACTTACCAGTTACAACCGCACCACAATTAGCACAGTGAACTTCATTAGCTTGACTAGTTGCTACAGGTGTAGCTTCCTCTGATGGTTTTGTATAAGCAATTGGTGATGTTCCACCCATCATATTACCAGCAGCCATATTCATCATACCTAAGCCCATAAAACCACTTGCAGCACCATTTTCATTGCTAGCTGCACTTTCCATAGCTGTAGCTGTAGCCGCAACCATTCGACCAGCCGCATTTTCTTGTTTACTATAGAACTTAGAATCAGCGAATGTTTCAATTCTTTCTTGAGATTTTTCATCTGGTACTGGAGTATCTAAGGCAACAGATACAACTTCCATACCTCTTAAATCGCGCCATTTTTCATCTAAAGCGTCATTCATATAATCAGCAATTCTTTGTTGCTCATTTGTTAGATAACTATACTTAATACCATCAGATGCACACTTACCAATCGCCCCAGCGATGCAAGTTAGAAACTCAGCATCAGCTTGTTCCATTAAAGTATCCTTCGTATATACATCGGTAACATTACCAACAACGTTTTGGAAGAAAACTAATGGATTAGAAATCTTAAATGTATATTGGCCATGATACTTAATTCTAATATCATGATATTCTGGATCATCGTATGGTATTGGTGATGATGAACCAAACTTATTATCAAATATTTCCTTAACATTGATGTAATAGATAGCTTGCTCTTTAGCTGGTGTACCATTATAAGTAAACCTTTGAACAGCTTCTTTAAATACATCACCAAATTGACCAGCAAATAGTGTTGGTGATGATGATGAATCAAAGGAATAAATACCTTCTTCAGCAGTAGCATCCAAGATTTTACCTGAATCAAAAATAATAGCTACTTGTCCAGGGTTAACCTGAATTCTACTTTTAGAACTTATTTGTCCTGATTTTGTTGTCTTTTTAACAACTAGGGTGTTATTATCCATACTTTCGCAGTTGATATAATCTTCCCATTGATCACCTAAAGTTGATCCAATAGCGCCAACGGCTGCTTTAATTAATCCCATTTTTTAACCTTCTTTCTAATACTCTTTATAGGAACTAAAAGCCCAAGCTTTCAAATTGACTTCTTTAATAGCGGTACCACAATATTCACAATACTTATGGCCTAGGGATTTAATAACCGCTCCACAATTTGGGCAATTAGTTGCTAACACTTTTTCATAATCTTTAACTAAAGACTCATTATAAACATAGATAAACTCACACGCATAACGTGTCTGTCGTTTATATTTATCATCAATTAAAATAGCTTCGTTTTTAGTTTTTCGATAATAATATTCTAAAGATACACTAACCGTTATCGTCGCAACACCATCAGCGCGATGATAATCCTTGATAGCAAAATCATGGAAGACGATATCGCGATAGATATGAGCAATATCACTTCTCTTCATATCATCTAGCATCATCGTTATGTTATCTTTAAGAAGAGGAACTTTTGTTAATTCATCGGTCCTTTTTTCCGTTAAAGCTCGAAAGATAACTCTTAAGCTTTCCTCGGTCATATTATATAAGCGATTTTCATTAAACTCTGGAAAATCTCTTCTAATAGTTGGTAAAAGAACTTTGGTCATACCAGAAGCGCTCCTAGCTCTTTTACTATCCTCTAATTTTAACGTATGCATTGTCTCCGATAAGTTTTTAATATCATCATCAAGCCCTAAAGAACGCAGCTTTCTTTTAATATGATACCATATCATAAGGCCAGTAAAAACAATTAAAAGAAACAAAAGGATAACTACTAACAGTATAAAAATTATTGTCTTTGTCATTTAAAACGATACCCACATACAACACAAATTGGTTGGCCTTGCTTAACCGAAAAACCACAGTTTGGACATACCCCAATCCCATCACTCGGAGTTGGAGCTTGTCTAACATCGGTTGGAACTTGTCTAGTATCAGCCGGAGATTGTTCTCTTAAGGCTTCGCCTGCCGTTGGTCGAAGTCCAGATTGAACTCCAAAAATTGACATTGGATCAGCTACCAAGCCTTGATTAGACACAGGCGCAGGCGTTGGCGTTGGAGGCACTGGAGTTGGATTAGGATTCATATTAGGCATTGGGGTTGCCGCGTTCGGTGGACTTACTAATCCAGCATTTCCCATCCCACCATTATCTATGCGAGATGGCGCTACATTATTCGCCATAAAAGGATTCATCTCACCAGCACTAACGGGATTATTAACAGATGGATGAGGTGTTGGTTGCTGCGTATTCCCTCCTAAAGGCGGATTATTTACACTATTTGGTGGATACATACTATCCCTAACCGCATTTCCAACTGGAAGAGCTGATGGCTCGATAATATCGATACTAACCAAATCTTCCTTTTGAACTTCTGGAATGACGGGAGTAATGACTTCTTCCTTATCATCATTTGGTAAATCAAAAGATGGTGGAGCAGCCATTTTAAGGCTTTCAAAAGAAGAGTCAACATTATAATTTGCTGGTGTGACATTAGAAACACTCATCGGCGTTACCGGATTGGTATCAGATACAAAGTTGTTACTAAGAGGATTATATACTTCATCGCTAACCAAGCCGTTTCTTGTATTACTAGTAGAATTATTTTCACTAGGTATAGGATTTGATTCTACATTATAGACTTTATTGTAATCAAAAGTATAAGCATCGGCTGTCTTTGAAGGTGCTTGATACTCCGTAGGATAAACAGCTTTTGTCCCATCTGCATTAGGCATCGTATTCATATTGTTATTTTCTTGATTCATCTTATACATCCTTTTCTAATTTATTATTAAATCATAAATCTAAAACTAGAAAGCAAGTATGAAGCCCTACTTTTCATTCTATACTAAGATTAGTTTACCACAAATCATTAACTAATTCAACTAAAAAGATATGTTTAAAACATACCTTTACTTATCTAATTTAATATGTAATTCCTTTAGTTGAATATCAGATACAACATTTGGAGCTTCACTCATTAAGCAAGATGCTGAAGCTGTTTTTGGAAAAGCGATAACATCCCGAATATTTTCTGTACCAAGTAAAAGCATTACCAAACGATCAAGTCCAAAGGCAATACCGCCATGAGGTGGCGTTCCATACTTTAGGGCATCTACAAAGAAGCCAAACTTTTCCCTGATTTCTTCTTCTTTTAAACCTAGAGCTTCAAATACTTTCTCCTGAACCTCTTGATTATGTATTCTAATACTTCCCCCCCCGGCTTCATAACCATTAATAACGATATCATAAGCCTTGGAATAGCAATTAGCTTTATCCGTAAGAAGTTTATCCACATCACTATCTTTAGGTGATGTAAATGGATGATGACAAGATACGTACCGACCCTCTTCTTCACTATATTCGAAGGTTGGAAAATCAGTTACCCA
This sequence comes from uncultured Bacilli bacterium, assembly GCA_947589735.1. Taxonomy (GTDB): domain Bacteria; phylum Bacillota_I; class Bacilli_A; order RF39; family UBA660; genus UBA5578. The sequence goes on from CANQCR010000001.1 coordinate 63,820, forward strand.
AAGTAATTGATAATCGTCTTTGTCAATTAGATTTAAATCACGAGCTAATTTACATCTTAAAGCTCCTAAACTTACTTTAACTGTTTTCTCATCGCCACAAATTATAAGAACTAAATCGTTGTTTTCTAGTGATAACGTTTCTTTTATAGTACTTATCTCACTAGCAGTTAAGTTTTTTACAATACTACCCGTAAGTTCTTCTTCCATCTTTAGGAAAATAAGTCCTTGAGCTTTATAAGTCTTAACAAAATCAGTTAGTTTATCAATTTCTTTACGAGAGTATTTTGAAGCAGCATCTTTGACAACAAGGCAGTTAGCAATACCACCCTTATCAATCGCATCTTTAAGGAATGTTACGCCCGTATTCTTTAAGATATCTGTAATATCATTAATTGGCATCGCAAAACGTAAATCCGGTTTATCACTGCCATATAAGCGCATAGCTTCATCATAAGGCATTCTTCTTAAAGGTAATTTAATATCGATATTTTTAATTGTTTTAAAGACATAAGCAACTAGTCCTTCGGCAATTGTCATGATGTCATCTTCATCAACATAACTGGCCTCAATATCGATTTGCGTAAACTCCGGTTGACGATCAGCTCTTAAATCTTCATCACGAAAACATTTTGCAATTTGAAAATATTTTTCTAAACCACCAATCATCAATAATTGCTTAAAAATTTGTGGTGATTGCGGTAAAGCATAAAACTTACCATCATTAACCCTAGATGGGACAAGATAGTCTCTAGCTCCTTCAGGTGTTGATTTGCATAAAACCGGTGTCTCAATTTCTAAGAAACCTTTAGAGTCCATATATTCTCTTACCGCCATCGTTATTTGATGACGAACTTTTAGATTATGTTGAAGAGTATTACGCCTTAAATCCAAATAGCGATATTTAAGACGGGTATCTTCTAAAGCGGTTGTCTCATCACTTATCGCAAATGGTACTTCTAAAGATGTATTTAAAATAGTAAGCTCTTGAACAAGGATTTCAATCTCGCCAGTAGCGATTTTATCATTTTTAGATTCCCTTTCGCTAACTACACCTTTAACTTTAATAACATATTCATTGCGCAAAGTTTCCGCTACAGCATAATCCTTATCTTCAGGTCGAAATACAAGTTGAACAATTCCGCTTCGGTCTCTTAAATCAACAAATATTAAGCCTCCTAAGTTTCTCTTTTTGCTAACAAAGCCATATAATTCAACAGATGAACCAACATCATTAATTGATAAACTATTATTTTCAATTGTTTTCATTCTATCACTCCCCAGTTGTTTTCAACACTAATATTTTACACCGATACAACTTCAATATCAAGAAAAAAGAATCTAAATATAGATTCTATTCGTCATCTTCTTGACGGTTAGCTAATTGCTCGTTGAATATGCCAAGTAATTGTTCAAGCAAATTAGCATCTTCAACTTCATATAAGCCGTCTGTTTGATCATAAGCGCAGAACATAAAATTGCTGTAATCATTTTCATCCATTAGATAAACATAATTAATACCATCTAATATAGTGGATGCAACTGCTACATAATTTTTGTTATCTTCTAACGTTAGTACTTCTCCTACTTCAACCATTTTTTATCCTCCTATCTTTGTTTAGCATTTTTAGCTTCTTTCTTACTACGATAATATTTTTTAAACCATTGATGATTTTTGTGCCAATAAGTAAGAGCCGCAATACCACCAGCCGCTAATGTAATTGGTGAGGCACCAAGTAGCAATAATGGAACAATAACTGATGCAGCCTCCATTGTTTGCATAACCTTAACCGATTTTTTATCACCTTGTGATCGAGCCCTAATAAAATGTTTTTTACCTGTACTATAGCCTATTTGAAGGGTTTCTTTACCGGCAAAAATAGATGCTCCCATTAAAATAGCGCCCATTGTTGAAAAAGAAAATGGTGTAAATGGTAAGAAGTGTAAAGCTAAAACTGTTCCAGTAGCTAAAGCCGTATCAAAAATGACACGTCCTGTTACTTTAGCAACTTTTCGAGCCGTAATTTTATGTTTTCTTTTTCTTGGAGCTCTGGAATTACTTAAATCAACCTCTTCATCAGTTAAATCCGCACCATCATCGAAACCACTTTGTTCATATTGACTATCGTCTTGTGTCATATCATATGCCATAATATCCCTCCTAACTAGTTAATTTACTAACAAGATCAGTTAATAAAACATTCTCTTGTTCAAACGTAATCATATTTTTTAAACTGACCATTTCTTTTTGGATTTCATCGGAACCAATGATAATAACATAGTTAACGCCGATGTGATTAGCATATTTCATTTTTTGTTTCATACCCTTATTACCGTAATAGATATCCACTTTAAGATTATTTTGTCTTAACATATCAGCGACCCTTAAGGTGTAAGACAAATCATTATCATCCATCGGTACAACTAAAACATCGATTAAACTTTTCTTACTAGCTTTAATAAGCCCCGCTTCTTTAAGTTGACTAAATAATCTTGTAAGACCAATTGATATACCAATGCCGGGTAATTCTTCATTTGTATAAAACCCTGTTAGATTATCATACCGGCCCCCAGAACAAATACTACCTAAAGAAGGATAATTAACTAAGTTAGTTTCATATACCGTCCCGGTATAATAGTCAAGGCCTCTTGCAATCGTAAGATCAATTTGATAAGATGCTGAATCTAAATTAAAATCGGCAATCATATCGGTAACTGTCTTTAACTCTTCAACACCTAAACGATAGTTTTCGTCATCAATCGCAAGCTCCATCAATTTCGTAAGTATCTCTTGATTAGTTCCCTTAATTTGAATAAAAGAGAGAATCTTATCAATCTTATCTTGACTAATACCCATATTAACAAGCTCTTCTTTAACATTATCAAGACCAATTTTATCTAATTTATCAATAATTCTTAAAACATCACTAACCATATCAGTAAGTTCTAAAGAAGCAAAAAAGCCATTTAAAATCTTACGATTATTATATCTAATAACAAAAGGTCCAAAATCTAATCGTTTAAATATTTCATAGATAATAGCCGGCATTTCAGCATCATACGTAAGAGGAATACTAGCATTACCAATTACGTCAATATCACATTGATAAAACTCTCTATACCTTCCGTGTTGGGGTCTCTCACCACGATAAACCTTTCCCATCTGATATCTTTTAAAAGGAAAAGTAAGGTCATTATAATGAAGAGCCACATAACGAGCTAAAGGTACTGTAAGATCAAAGCGTAACGCTAAATCATTGTCTCCTTTATTAAAACGATATATCTGCTTTTCGGTTTCGCCCCCAGCTTTCGCTAATAAAACATCCGCATACTCAATAACCGGTGTATCAAGGGGCATAAAGCCAAACTCTTCATAGACACCTCTTATTGTATCGACCATATGATTAAAAAGGAGTTGATCCTGAGGTAATAATTCCATAAACCCTGGTAAAATTTTTGGCTGTACTTTTTTTGTCATTTATATCAGCTCCACTATTGTTATCATAACATTTTTTCAGTCATTTAGCAACTAAAATAAAAGCATACACTAGATTTGTGTACACTTTTATCTTACATTTAACTGGCTACCTCTTTTTTGTTACTCTCTTTTATCTTTTCAATTCCCTCACTGATGTCATCTTTATAAAACTTATATAAAGAAACAATAAGAATAGCTAATGGGAAAGATATAAAGACACCTAGAATGCCGAAGATAGCGCCACCGGCAAATAAAGCAAAGATGGTAAGTAGTGGTGGGATAGAGTTTGTCTTACCATAAACATGAGGATTAATAACATAACTATCTAAACTAGATAATAGGAAGAAAGCAATAAGCGTTCTAATAAACAACTGGGGACTAACAATAAAGGCCGTAATAGCTGCCACAATATTATTAGCAATACCACCGAAATATGGAATCAAATTAGCAATACCCGCCATAATACCTAAAACAATAGCGTTGGGGTGACCAATAATAGCGTAAACAACGCCATATTCAAAAACGGAAATAATCATAACTTGAACTAAGCCACCTAAATAATTACGCATTTCTGTATCCAATACTTTAACAAAGTGGTAAGTCTTACGGCTACGCTTTTTAAAGTACTTTTTAACACCTTTTCTAATACTATCCATATCAATTAAGAAATAGATGAAAGCTGCCCCACCGATAAATAATTTGCCAACTAAATTAATAGATGATGAGACTAAGTTAATAGCGCCATCAGATACATACTTTGTAACGCCATTTAAAATCTCTTGAAAGTTAGTATTTAATACATCTTGTAAACCACTTAAATTAATATTCCAATCATAAGTTGAAAGCTTAGTTATAAAGGCATTAATACTATCAAATAAATTAGATATCTGGCTTACACAAGTAGTACTAATAACATAAACCATAAAGCCTAATAAAAGGAGTAATCCTAAAATAACGATAAAGATAGCTAAGCCCTTGGGTAAACCTTTATCACGCAATTTTTGTACAATTGGATTAACAGCATAAGCGACAGCAAAACCCATGATAAATGGTAAGCAAATATTAAAAGCCTTAGTAAAGATACCAATCCATAAATGACCAGTATGATACATCAAATAAATAGTAAGAGCCACAATAGCTAAATTAACTAATTTAAAATCAATTCGATCTTTTTTTAACATATTATTTCCTACTTTCTAACCAAATGGTAATTGGTCCATCATTATTAATATTAACTAACATATCCGCACCAAAGATACCAGTTGCAACATCAATATTATAACTTCTTAATTCCTCATTAAACATATCATATAAAGTAGTGGCCATATCCCCTTTCATCGCCTTAATATAACTAGGACGATTACCTTTTGTTGTATCAGCATATAAAGTAAACTGGGATATCGATAAGATACTACCACCAACATCTAATAGTGATTTGTTCATCACGCCATCTTCATCATCAAAAATGCGTAAGTTAACAACCTTTTTAGCTAAGTATTTAACATCTTCAATGGTATCATCATCAGTAAAGCCAACAAATAAAACTAAGCCGGAAGTTATTTTACCATTCACTTTGCCAGCGATGGTAACTTTTGATTCTTTGCTTCTTTGAACTAAAACACGCATTATTTAATAATCCTTTCCACATTGATAACACCAGGTAAAGTGAAAACTTCACTCATAAACTTATTTAATCTATCCGTATTATCAACTAATAAATTGATATCAAACATATAGCGATCAGATGATGCGATAGTATTAATACTTTGAATAGTTATATCACTATTTGATGTCTTATTAATTATATTAATTAATAGGTTATTATTTTCACTCGCCGTAATTAAAATATTCGTTGCATATTTTTTGGTAATGACATCATTCCATTTGACATCGATAATCCGTTCATCCAAATCAGCAATATTAGGGCACGTCGTCCGGTGAACATTAATACCATGTCCCTTGCTGATATAGCCCACGATATCATCACCGGGTACCGGCTTACAACAAGATGCCACATTGATTTTAATGTGATCAATATTATCAACAACAATATCCCCTTTAACGGTTACATTCTTTTCATCTTGATTAATAACACGGTCTAAAACTAATTCTTGTTTTGTTTTAGACTCATTATAAAGAGCATTGACCACTTGAAGAGGTGTAATCTTTCCATTACCGATATTGGTATGAAGTTCGACCATATCGCTAAACTTTAATTCTTCAAGTAAGCGGTCGATGTTTTCATTACTATAAAACTCCGCGAAAGGTATTTTTCTTTTTTTAACTTCTTTTTGAAGCATCTCGGTACCCTTTTTAAGATTTTCTTCTTTATCAATCTTATTAAAGAAGTTTTTTATCTTATTTTTAGCTTGTGCCGTAAAGGCCATATCAATCCATTCGCGTGATGGACCACTAGAGTTTTTATTCGTGTTAATCTTGACAATATCGCCGTCATTTAATTGGTAGTCCAAAGATACAATATTGCCATTAACTAAAGCACCAACCATTTTATCTCCGACCCCACTATGAACCCGATAAGCAAAATCGATTGGCGTTGAACCTTGCGGTAATTCAATAACATCACCTTTAGGAGTAAAGACATAAATCGTATTATTTAAAACATCTTCTTGAACATTATGGACAAAAAGTTCATCGTTTTTTTCTTCTTTTAATTCCATAATTTCTCTAAAGAATTGAAGCTTTTGTTCCATCGCACTTTGCATACTAGCTTTAACGTTACTACCGTGTTCCTTATATGACCAGTGCGATGCGATACCATGTTCTGCAACTTGATCCATCTCATACGTTCTAATTTGAATTTCAAATAAGTACCCTTCAAGGCCAAAAACCGTCGTATGAAGTGATTGATACATATTTGTCTTCGGCATTGCAATATAATCTTTAAAGCGCTTTGGAATGGGACGATACTTCGAATGAATAATACCTAAAACTTGATAACACTCAGGGATGGTATCAACAAAAACTCTTAGAGCCAGTAAATCATAGATATCACTAAAACGTCTTCCTTTATCTAGTTTTTTATAAATACTATAGATACTTTTAGCGCGTCCTTTAATCTCATGTTTAATATTATGCTCATCAAGCATTTTTGAGACCTCTTCCATCATTTCATTAACAATCGCATCCCGTTCTTTACGCGTTTGATTTAATTGTTCAACAATGGAAAAATAAACATCCGGTTTTAAATAACGAAGAGATAAATCCTCTAATTCACTTTTAATCTGATTCATACCTAACCGGTGCGCTATCGGCGTTAGAATATCAAGTGTCTCTTTCGCATTTTCTTTTTGCTTTTTCTCTGACAATATCCATAATGTTCGCATATTATGAAGTCGGTCAGCAAGTTTTAAGATAAGGATTCGGACATCTTCACATAAACCAACTAAAATCTTCCGGTGATTAGCAATAACAGCTTCATTATCACAAGTAAACTTTAACTTATTGATCTTTGTAACACCATTAACTAGCGTCGCAATTTCTTTACCGAATTTTTCCTCAAGTTCTTCTGGTGTCGCATCACAGTCTTCAATCGTATCGTGTAAAAGAGCCGCACTTATCGTCGCACTATCAGCATTAATGCCCGCTAAAATAGAGGCAACATTCAATGGATGAGTAATATAATCCTCACCGGTTAAACGTTTTTGCCCAAAGTGTTTTTCATAAGCATATAGATAAGCTCTTGAAATTGTTTTTAATTCTTTCTTATCCGTTATATAAGTACTTACCTTCTCATATAACTCATCAAAAGTAATGTTGGGATTATCTTTCCTCACGAACATCATTCTTTCTATTAAAACTATAATAAATTATATCACATAATTAGTTCAAAAAAAAGGAATTAGCAATTAATTCCTTTTACTTTTAATTCTTCGACTTCATCTTTGACTTCAACTTCATACCATTTCTTCTTTTCTGGCTTACCAACATTATGTTTTTCTAACATTAACCAAATCTGAGAAGCAATAAAGATTGATGAATAAGTACCAGCGGTAAGACCAATTAATAAAGCATAGTTAAATGTTAAAATTTCGTGTGATCCTAAAGCAATTAGTAAGATAACAGGAATAATAGTTGTAATTGATGTAACTAAACTACGAACAACCGTTGCTTTAACACTGGTATTAACTAATTCTTTTAATTCGTCATAAGTCTTAACACGGTCTTTGTATAGTTTCTTTTTATTCTCACGAATATGATCAAAGATAACGATCGTATCATTAATAGAATAACCAATGATTGATAAAATAGCGGCAATAAACATTGGTGAGACTTCAAAGCCAAAAACACTGAAGAGAATAATGGTTACTAACACGTCTTGTAGTAATGTCAAAATAGCTGAAATACCATAACGGAAAGTAAAGCGAAGCGAAACATAGATAATAATACCAATAGCCGCATATAAAAGTGACATCAAGGCATTTTTAACTAGTTCTTTCTTAACCGTATTAGAAACGGAACCAATACTTGTCGTTGCGCCTTTATATTTTTCATTTTCATTAAAGTAAGTTTCAATCTTAGCTGTATCTTCAGCATCTAAAGTATCAGATAAAGTCATATATACGCCTTCACTAATTTTATCAGCATTATTTACTTTATAACCTAACTGTTCGACTTCTTTTTTAACATCGCTAGCGTTTATTTTCTCTTTCGTATTAAGAGTAATACTAGATCCACCCTTAAAGTCAACACTTAAGTTTAAGCCTTTGGTACCAAGGTAGATACCACCAGCAACTAAGATAAATAAAGTAAGAGCGATAAACTTAAAGCGATGATGAACATAATTAAACTTTGTTACAAGAGGTTTTTTATCAACATTTTTTAAACCGATAAACCGGTTAAACTTACCTTCAAAACGATTACTATAAACAAAGCCTTTTAATAGAGCTCGAACTAAATAAACCATAACGAATAATGTTACGATAATACTAATGATTAACATTGTTGCAAAACCTTTAACACTACTTTCACCAAAGATGAAAAGAATAACAGCCGCAATTAAGGTTGTAATATTAGCATCGATGATTGATACTAAAGAACCTTTGTTACCAGCTTCATAGGCGTGTTCTAGATTAGCTTTAGCGCGAAGTTCATCTTTAATTCTTTCAAAGCTTAACACGGTCGCATCAACCGCCATACCGATACCGATAACAACAGCAGCAATAGATGGCAAAGTAAGACGACCACCAACCATATTAAAGATAGCAAAGATTAACATGGTATAAGTTACAATACCGATTGAAGCAATAAAACCACTAAAGTGATACATCCAAATCATAAATAGCATAATTAGTAATACAGCAACAATACCGGCAATAAATGTATCTTTTAGGGCATCCTCACCAAATGATGCATCAACCGTTTTACTAGATAGTTCAACTAATTTAGTAGGTAAACTACCGGAATTAATAAGTTCGGCTAAACTATTAGCTTCATCATAAGTAAAATTACCAGTTAGTTGAACAGATGAACCCGTTAGAGGTCCCGCAATAGATGCATAAGAAATACATCTTGAATTATTTAAAGAACCACAATTTTCTTTCTCTTTTTCAAAAGAATCTTCATCTTCATCAAAGTCTAACCAAGTAACTAAAACATCACCTGTCTGTCTTATCTTTTCCGTTTGTTCATAAAACTCATCAGGTTTAGCAATATCAATACTTAAATAATATGTTCCTACATTATCTTTATCAACAGCCACATGGACACCATTAGCTTTTAAAACATCAGCATCCATTAGTTTTTCATCTTTACTATTACGGAAAGTTAACTTAGCCATGGAACTTAAAGTTTTCTTAGCTTCCGTCATATCGTTAACGCCAGCTAAGGCAATCCGAATATTTTTTCCTTCGATAGTGATTTCTGGTTCACTAACACCTAAGATATCAATTCTTTTTAAAATCGTCTTATAGGTATTCTTAACCGCTTCATCACTAACTTCTTTACCATCTTCATCTTGAACTTCATAAAGGATTTCAAATCCACCACTTAAATCAAGACCAAAACGCGTACTAGTTAACATCGGATAAAGTAACACGCCAGAAACAACTAAAATGATTAAAGAAAGGAATAAACTCTTGAAGAATTTTTTCTTTTTTGATTTTACCTCAGCTTTAGCTTTGGCTTCCCTTTTAGAAATAGCTTTTACTTCTTCTTTTCTTTCTTCTTTTTTAATTTCTTCTTTTTTCTCTTCCTTTACTTCCTTTTTAGTTTCTTTTTTTACTTTCTCTTTTGTTTCTTTTTCTAAAACTTCTTTTTTGTTTAAAACATCATCCTTAGGTTGACGTGCTTTAACATTCTTTGGGTTTTTATTTGTTTTGGTATTTTTTTTACTCATAAGCACTCATCACTCCAATCCCGTATATTATATCAGTTTTTGGCTTAAAACGTAAATAGTATACTATTCACCCAACTTTTTACATACATTATTATATATCAAATAACTTTATTTTTAAAGGAGAATAATGAAAAAAAGCAAATTTATTCACGCATCCATCATTTTAATTATTGGTGGTTTTTTTACGAAAATCTTAGGAATGCTTGTCAAAATTGTTTTAACAAGAGAAATAGGAACTAAAGGTATGGGTCTTTATGCGATGATGAGTCCTACTTTTCTTTTACTTATTTCAATTAGTGGCATGGGTCTTACAACCGCTTTAAATGTTTTAATTTCATCTAAGAAGTACAATATTAAAAAGTTAATGTTTTATGCTCTTATCATTTCCCTTAGTCTAGACCTCTTCATCATTATATTCCTTTTCTTGTTTGCGCATAGTATTGCCAGTAATCTTTTAAATAATCCCATCTTATATTATCCAATTTTATCAATGGGCTTTATTCTACCCTTTATTAGTGTTTCAAATATTTTTAGAAGTTATTATTTTGCGAATGAAAGAATGTATCCCCATGTTATCAGTAATGTTTTAGAAGATTTAATTAAACTTTTATTAATCTTATTTTTTACGAAATATTTTAGTGATAATATTGGTAGGATGCTCACCTTTATCCTTCTTACAAACATCTTAAGTGAATTATCATCAATTTTAATTTTTCTTCACTATTTTCCTAATTTTTCATTAACTAAAGAGGATTTAAAACCAGATCAACGGCACTTTAAAGCGATCTTTGATATTGCAATTCCAACGGTTATTTCAAGGTTGATTGGATCGGTTACCTATTTTTTAGAACCCATTATTTTAACATTTGTCCTACTTAAAGGAGGATTTAGTAATGATTATATCGTATCTGAGTATGGTATTATCAACGGTTATGTTATGCCCATTATTATGTTACCATCCTTTTTTACCGGCGCCATCTCCCAAGCTTTGATTCCTAATATAAGTAAAAATTATGCCAAAGGGAATATGATGGAAGTAAAAAGAAAATTAAAGCAAGCACTCACTATCTCCCTTTTAATTGGACTAAGCTATAGTGTCGTTATTTTCTTTGGCGGAAAGACTTTACTAAATGTTTTATATAAAACAAATGAGGGTGTCAATTACTTAAAATTACTTTTACCTGTCTTTATCTTTTACTATTTAGAACAACCTCTTTTAAGTACTTTAGGAGCGATGAATAAAGCTAAGATTAACATGCACATATCATTCATCAATATGTTAATTAGAACAATTGGTCTTGCCATCTTCTTATATCTACCTTTTGGTATGGCTGGGCTACTTATCGTTTTATCTTTGAATATTATTTTTACCTGCTTTTATGCCGGTTATAAAATCAATACTTTTATCTTAAAGAAAGCATAAAAAAATATTGGCGTATAACCAATATTTTATTTACTATTTTTAGCATTATAGCAGGTCAAGACATTTTCAACTAACATTGCCACCGTCATCGGTCCAACACCACCTGGAACGGGACTTATATAAGAAGCCTTTTTAGCTACTTCAGCCGTATCAACATCACCACATAAAGCATCATTAACTCGGTTAATACCGACATCAATAACAACCGCACCCTTTTTTACCATATCGGCGGTAATCAAATTAGGAACACCGGCAGCGACAACTAAGATATCGGCCCTTTTCGTATGTTCAGCTAAATCTTTTGTTAAATGATGACAATTGGTAACCGTCGCATCCCGGTTTAGCATTAAAGTAGCAAGAGGGCGACCAACTAATTTACTTCGGCCCACAATAACAACATCTTTACCAGATACCTCTATTCCCTCTTCATCTAACATCCGCATAACACCTAAAGCTGTACAAGGTATTAAACTTTTTTTACCATTGACAAAACGTCCAACATTGATATCCGTTAAGCCATCAACATCTTTCGCATTACTAATCGTATTAAGAAGACGTTTCTCATTATATTGAACAGGTAGTGGCAATTGAACCATTATACCATTGACATATTCATCATTATTTAATTCTTTTATTTTGTTAATAATGCTAAGTTCTGGTGTCCCATCTTCAAACTTGAATAAGCGAAAATAGATTCCGACACTACTACATACTTTTTCCTTGTTAGCAATATAAGAATTGCTAGCAGGATTATCGCCTACTTGAATAACAGCAATACTAGGTCTAATCATACATCCTTTAATTTCGGTTTTTGCTTCATCTAATACTTTCGCACTTAATTCTTTACCATCTATTATTGTTGCGCTCATTATCTCACCTCATTGTTATAACGGATAATCCGTGAGTGGCTATCCTTAACTTAATTATAACAAATTTGAAGCTATTTCAAACAAAAAACGTCAAATTAACAAAACTTTACACTTTTTGGGTGTAAAGAAAAAGCAGTCACCTGCTTATTTCATAAACTCTTCATATTTTGGTAAGACTTCATCTGGTGAGCCCATTTCAATAACCTCACCATCATTAAGCCATAAAACTTCATCACAAAGTTCTTTAATTGTATCTAAACTATGCGATACAATAATAACGGTCCGGTGTTCATCAGAGATAAGTTCTTTCATCTTATTATAACTTTTCTCTTTGAACTTCGCATCACCAACCGATAAAACCTCATCGATTAAAATGATATCGGTCTCTAAAATAGCTGTTATAGCAAAAGCTAACTTTGAATACATTCCGGATGAATAAGTCTTAACGGGTTTATAGATAAAATCACCAATGTCAGCAAACTTAATGATTTCTTTTTCTTTTTTAGCTACTTCTTCTTCAGAGAAACCAAGTAACATACCTGATAAGTAGATGTTTTCTTTACCCGTTAGTTTTTTATTAAAACCAACCCCAATCGATAATAAAGAAATCGTATTGCCATGAAGATCAATTTTACCTTTATCAGGTGAGAAGATACCAGCAATCGCTCTTAACATTGTCGATTTACCGGATCCATTCTTACCGATAATACCTAGTATTTTACCTTCCTCTACTTCAAAACTAACACCTTTTAAAGCGTGAAACAACTCAACTTTAGATCCTAATTTTTTCCAAGAAGCTCTAATACTCGTTTTCTTTAACCCTCGATAAGTTATATGAAGGTCTTGAACAGTTATCGCAATTTTTTTCTTACTTTCCGCCATTTTATATCACCTTCGCATAACTATTTTCATTTTTATTAATAACATGAATGCCTAAAACGCATAAAATTAACGCTATGACAAGCCAAATACCTAGCCATTTAAAATTAGGTAGACTAGCATAAATAGATACTTGTCTTAATTCGTTCATACAAAAAGCAACAGGATTTACTTTTAAAAGTAAAGTACTTAAGCGTAGAGGTCCTAACTTTTTACCCTTTAGCCGACCTGTAATATTATAGAAAATACCAGACAAATAGAAAACCATTCTTAAACCGATATTGGTAAGATTAGCTAAGTCATTTAAGGTAACACCAAAGTGCATAAGTAAAAGCCCCATACCAAAAGAAAAAATATATAAAATAATTAAAATAGGAATAGCAAAGATAAGATGCCATGTAAGTGGTACACCTTGAAAAATCATCAAACCTAAAGCAATCGCAAGCGAGATAAATAACTTAAATAGATAAGTAAATGATTTTGATAATAATAAGATATACTTAGGAATATAAACTTTCGTTACTAAATCACGATTAGTAATAATTAATTTAACACTACCAGTAATCATCCGGTTAAAAAACTCCCAGGCAGCTAAACCAATAAAGACAAAAGATGCAAAATACTTTTCATTATTAGGAAATACAGTTCCAAAGATAAAAGTATAGATTAACATAAAACAAACCGGTTCGATAACCCACCATAACCAGTTAAGATAAGAATCAGCTACTTCACTTTTAAGCTCAGCTTTAGCTGAATATATGGCATACTTATAATATTTTCTTATATTATGAAAAAACTTTCTCATATACTCCTCCATTAATTCTTCGTAAATATACTTAAAATTTTTGCAAACTCGTATAGTATTTTGTTACTATTATTAATAGCTGCCGATTTTTCTAATGATTTACCACCAATCGTCAAAGCCGCAATAAAACCGGTAATAATTAAACTACTAAGTAAGCTTTCTAAATTAAACTTATGGGATAATATCGTTGCTACGGCTACCCCAGCGGCACCAGATATAATACCACATATATCACCGATAACATCACAACAAAACGATGATACTTTATTGGCATTTTTCTTTAGACTAACCGCCATTTTAGCGCCCTTAACTTTTTTAGAACTCATCGCATGAAAAGGTGCCTCATCAGCCGCTGTTACAGCGACACCAATCGTATCAAATAAAATACCAATACCGATAAAAACTAAAATAACAATCGTCCCAACTAGTAAACTAACATCCTTCATCGCTATTTCTGATATAAAGGATAATGTAACCGATATAAGAAAAGCAATAAACATTAAGCTAAAACTCCATTTTAAATTAGCTTTCATTTTAGCTTTACGTTTATCTTCAAGTTGGTTTTTTATATCTTTTTTCATATTAGCTCCCTGTAAACGTAACACTATAATTTTATACTATTTATAGTACTTTGTCAATGAAACAAAAAAAAGGACTAAGTCCTTTATTTATCACATGTATGGCTAATAATATAGTTAATTTTACGTCATAGGTCAAGCAGAATTTCTCTAGTTTCCACAATCCGTTACCAAATTGCGGTTCCCCTTTAAGGAAACCAATACAACATCACTGTTTGTATGGCTTGATTACCACTCAGTACGCACTATAATCCTATATTAAAATGCACTCTAGGAGATTTCCTCACCACAACACTTGTTCCTAGTACTTTTTTGCAACCATTGTTTCAAATCCGAACTCATTAATATAACTTAGCTACGGTTACATTAATCCTTAATTATCCCCAATAATCACTCAAGACAAGCTACACTACCCGTAACTTTCATCACTTGGTAGGTTTAATCCCATTCCGTATTAAGTCCATCAGTATGGTACGTATAGGCTTAACACATAAATAGGTCTCCATGAATGGTGGGTCATTTGCGTATGCCATTACGGATGCCCAACACTCTACCTTCCAGCATTCACCCTAAACTGGGCGTAAAAAGCAAACACCAGAAGTTTCATAGATGTGCTCTTTGGCGGTATTTTACCCCCGTCTTCGTAACAAATATTAATGACTAGAATAATGTGCCACTAACGATGTAAATTATAGCAAATTTTACCCAAATTGTCAAATTGGGCTCTTTCTTTATTCTATGATATTTTTTTAAATAATTGCTAATTATTTAAAAATTTCTTTAATAACTCTTTCACTAGATGATCCATCATCTAGATAGTTAAACTTAGCATTAAACTTCTGATACTTTAAAGCATATTTTGCCATTACGTCATCAAGATGCGCTAAATTATTTTCAAGTTCGTCTTGCGTCGTCGCAATCGGTCCTGGAAGTTCATCTAAAGAGATATAAAAGTCACGTAAGTTTTCTTTATAATCTTCCAAATCATACATATAAAATAAAATAGGGCGATGAAGATTAGCATAATCAAAGAAAACACTAGAATAATCGGTAAGCATTACATCTGAGATAAGATATAAATCATTTATCTCATCATAATCAGCGACATTAATAATAAAGCCCTTATATTTAGATATATCAATACTATTGGCAATAAAATAATGTGGACGAAATAAAATCACATATTCATCACCAAAACGCTTTTGTAAACGATCAAAATCAATAGCTAACTTATAGGTATAGCCTAAACTTGAATCGTGTTGATTATCACGAAAAGTTGGAAAATAAGCAATAACCTTTTTATCTAGCGGAATAGCTAATTTCTTTTTAATATCTTTAATTAGATTTTCATCCTTATTAAATAGAGTATCATTTCTAGGATATCCTTTTTCAATAATAATATCACTCTTACCTAAAGCTTTAAGATTAAAAGCAGAGGTAAACTTTTCCGTACAATAAGCTGATGGCGATAAAAAATAACTGAATCGTTTAGCGTCGATATCATTACGTTTACGAATTTCATCAATCGTATTTAAAACCGCACCATTTACTTCAATATCACAGCGAAGACGTTTTAACGGTGTACCATGCCAACACTGAACATAAACTTGATCATCCTTTTTAGCAATATGTTCTGGCATAATAGAGTTTACAATCCAATATTTGGCTTTAGAACAATATTTATAATAATCATCGGATAATGACTTCACAATTTTTAGATTCTTAAATGGCGCTACCGAATGCTTACTAGGATCTATAAAAGCCCAAATCATTTGATAATCTTGGAATTCATCCATCGTTATCAATTTTTCATAAATAGCTTTAGGTGAACAAGTATAATTACGCCCACCATAAACCTCAAAAAGAATCATCTTATCATCTAAAGAATATTTCTTATAATATTTTTGATATTTATGAATAAGCTCTTTAGATCTTATAAAGCGAATAATTTTTCTAATGAAAGGGCTTTTTTTCGATAACGTCACAGCCAAAGCTTTAATTTTACTCTTTATTTTTTTTATTATGCGCATTTTAAACACTCCTCAATTAAATCTATAATCGCGCGTGTTGAATTATCAACCTTGGTAACATACTTATCCGTAAACTTCTGATATTCTTTCATATCATAAGTATTATTTACAATCGTCTTGACCAAATCATCGCTATTAGAATAAGTTAAATGTGGATATTCCTTTTTTAAATCGATATTTAAGCCATTATCCTTACTATACTTTTCATAATCATAGGTATATAAAAGAATTTTCTTCTTCGCTAGAGCTGCCTCTAACATAATCGCTGAATAATCCGTAATGACATAATCAACCGTCTTAATGATATCAGAAACCAAAAACTCTTTACGGTTAACTTTAATAATGCAATCATCATCTAACGTTAATTCATCTTTAGGATGAAG
This sequence comes from uncultured Bacilli bacterium, assembly GCA_947589735.1. Classification (GTDB taxonomy): domain Bacteria; phylum Bacillota_I; class Bacilli_A; order RF39; family UBA660; genus UBA5578. Next base: position 80,617 of record CANQCR010000001.1, read on the forward strand.
CGCCACTAAAAGATTAGCTTTAGAAAAATCAAAACTAGCAATTAAATCTTTAGTGTGATCTCTTTTATCATTACGAAAAGTTGGCGTGTATAAAACATTAATCTTTTCTTTCATCATCGGATAACGCTCGTAAATAGACCGAGTTTTATCTTCATCTTTTGTTCGCATATAATCAGCTGTTGGGGTTCCAATAGCTAGTACTTTATCAGGGCTAACATTAAAAGCCTCAGCAAAGTAAGGATTCATCCCCTCACTTCCAGAAATAACATAATCATAATTAGCATGCATCTTTAAAATTTTAGCTACCATCGGACTAACCCCATCTTTATGACCTAGTGTTTGATAACCAAACTTTTTAATAGCGCCCAAAGCATGCCATAATTGAATTACTTTAGTACCTTTCTTATGTTTTAAAAGACTAACTGGTAAGTTATAACCATCGACAATAATGACTTTCGAGGTGGCAATTAAACGCATCTGTCGATATAAACCAAAGTAATACTTTAAAGATGATGATAAATTGCCAAATAATTTTTTAACAAAGGATGTTGAATTAGCGTAGTTACCTTGAGTTCTAAGGGTATCATTAACGCCACTACTAACTTTTTTACATAAAACTTTATACTTTATCTTTCTTTTTTCTAACTCATCAATTAAAGCCTGATAATTAAAAGGTATTTCATCAAATTGCCGACTTAAAAAAAAGACTTGATCCTTTCTTCGATGAAGAATTTTAATACAAGCATAAACACTTACTAAATGCCATCTAAGTAAATATAAAAATATTCGCATCATGACTACCTCACTTATTCATTATATCAAATTGTCATTATATAAGCAAACAAAAAGAAATACTATAATTTTTGTATTTCTTCGTAAATCCGCTTACAATTATTTTGATCATGATACTTATAAAAATTATCAATACGCTCGAGATACTTAGGCTCTATCTTACAATCATCTATTATCGCCTTTATAATGGCATCTCTAGCTTCAGCGACGGTTTTCGTTATTTGCCCAAAGCCATCACTTTCGTAATCAAAATACCCTTTTGAATAGATCTGACCTTGATAGAATGTGTCTTGATCAAATTGGGTATAAATAATTGGCTTTTTTAAATAAGCAAAATCAAAAGCGACACTGGAATAATCGGTAACGAGTAAGCTACTCTCTTTAAACTTATCACTATAAATGACATCATCACTAACTATCTCAACGACACCATTTGTATCAAAATCTTTAATTTGTTCCCGCATATTGATATGTGGGATAAACTCGAAACGATAACGATATTTTTTTAAAGTTTGAAGTAGTTTTTTATCATTAATTAAAGCATTATAAAACTTAAAATAGTCTGTTTCCTTAAAGTGATCATTATATTTACGCGTCGTTGTCATTGCTGATACCCTTACAGACAAATTTTTCCGCCAAGTTGGCATTAAAATAATTTGTTTTTTTAATGGTCTATCTTGGTCTAATAATTTGTCATAACGCGCCATACCTGTTAACTTTATAGTATCTTTAGGATAATTATACAAATACTTACCATCAGTAAGTGAAGCATACTCTAAATTAGCAGATGTAACAAACATATCAATCGGATGAAAATTAACATTTATCCACGAAGATATATCATCTTTGGTAATGCCATGTTGAAGAAAAATTAATTTAAAACGATATAAATCAGCTAAATAATTTTTTCCATGATTAAATAAATTAGTAATATAAGGACTTACTTGCGATGAAATAATACAGTCAGCGTTCAAATATAAAATGCGGTGACGAAAAGAATTGTGGTTGATAACGCCCCGATATTTTTTTAATTTATAATAATCATTGGTACCTTTTTGAATAGCAAAATAAACTTTTATTTTAGGATGACGAAAGGTGTTCATATATTCAAAGAAAGCTTGACCATTGTCTTCCCCTACTTCAATCCGATCAGATATAATCCAAATCTCTTTACGTTTAAACAAATGATATAAATTAGCGACTTCGCGATATATTAATGATTTTAATTTATGATAACGAATTAAACCTAGTATACATCTCATTTCTTCTTTAATGCCATTAACAAAGCTTTTTTTAACAATAGTAAAACTTTTCGCATCCGTTAATAAATAATAATCTTGTGACCTTAAATACAATTTAAAAAACTTATTATTAAAGTAACAATACTTTCCAAAATTAGCAGTAATAGGATAGCTTTGATTATTTACTACTCCCATTAATTTTAAAGAGGTATAACGTGACAAATCAACATCAACTTTAAAGCCTAAAACATTCTTTTCATCTTGTACATCTTGATAGCAATTATTTTTAACCTTATCAGGAATAGCATAGTAATTAAAAGGAATATCTTCATCAGTATCAGTTTTAAAGTAAAGATGATCTAAAGCATGTTCTTTCTTTAAATAATGACCATAAAAGGAGGCAACATTCTCCTTAAAGAAAATATTATCAATATAAACACAAACATCCGTCATCATGTACGCTCCTTTCATAGTCTACATTTTAAAAACGAAAATAAATAAAGGGATTATAACTACTATTAATTAAAAAGACAATACATAATCCTAAAACAATTAAAAGCGCCATATCACTAAGAATTGTCTTAACCACATCATTTTTAAGTTTACGGCCAAGCCATTTAAAAATAGGAAATGACCCCAAAGCTGCCAATAAGAAATATGGTACATAATTTAATAAATAGTAATTATGAGCAAGATCTAAATAGAAATTACCTTGTTTAAAGGTAAAGATATTTTTAAATAGTGTGAATAACGTATTAATATCTTCAATTCTAAAGATTAGCCAACCAATATTAATTAAGATAAAAGCATACATCCATCTAAGTAGTTTAGGTAATTTATCAAGTAATTTATGTAAAAATAATTTTTCAATTAATAAAATGATGAAATAATATAACCCCCATAAGATGAAGTTCCAACTAGCGCCATGCCACAAACCGGTAAGAAGCCAAACAACGAATAGATTAAAAATCCATCGAACTTTCTTACAGCGATTTCCACCTAAAGGGATATAGACATAATCTTTAAACCAAGTCGATAGTGAGATATGCCATCTTCGCCAAAACTCAGTAATACTTAAAGATTTATATGGATAATCAAAGTTTTCTAAGAAGTCAAAGCCAAACATATGACCAAGACCAATCGCCATATCACTATAGCCAGAAAAATCAAAATAGATCTGGAAAGTGTAAGCTAATAGGCTGATTAAAACAATAATAAAACTATATTCACTAACATTATTACTATTTAAAATCGTATCAGCAATCATCGCCATATTATTAGCAATGATAATTTTTTTACCTAAACCGATAATAAATCTTTTAACACCAATAGTAAACTTATCAAAGGTAATCGTTCGATGTGCTAGTTGCTCTTCAATCGTGCTATAACGAACAATAGGACCAGCGATTAGCTGAGGAAATAAAGCGATATAAGTTCCAAGTAGAATAATATTTTTTTGGACCTTTACTTTTCCTCTATAGACATCGATGACATAGGATAAAATCTGAAATGTATAAAAGCTAATACCGATTGGTAAAATGATATTTTTAATACTGAAGTTAAGATTTAATAAAGCATTAATATTATTAATGAGGAAGTTAAAATATTTAAATATTACTAGCAACGATATGTTGAATAGCGTTGCTAGTAGAAGTATACTTCTACTAGCAACGATATGTTGAATAGCGTTGCTAGTAGAAGTATACTTCTACTAGTTTTCGGTTTAGCGCGATACTTATCAATAACCCTCGCTAAGATGTAATTGACGCCAATTGATAGTAACATCAAAAAAATGTATTTAGGCTCACCCCAAGCGTAGAAAACAAGGGAAAAAATAAAGAGAATTAAATTGCGATACTTTTCATTACTAATAAAATATATAACGAGAAGGAGTGGTAAAAAGATACAAATAAAAGTTAAACTACTAAAGAGCATCTTCATCATCTCCTATATTAAACCCTTCCCCCGTTATAACATCTGTAGAAGCTAAAACCAATATTTTATCAATATCATTGCTTTTAATATATTCTTTATAATCAAAATCAGGATAATGACGAGCATCAACCACATAAGTCTTATTAAAATGGCTGGCAATAAGTACATTGATAGGATTAGAATATGATGAAGCAAAAATCATAATGTTTTCTTCATCGGGATTTTTAAAATCATAGACAAACTCCGCCCTGTCACCATCATAAATAATACTATAGTAATTTGCGTATTTATAGTCCTCACCTTGATAGTTATAATCAACACTTTCACTTGGGAAACCATTTTCTGTCATATAAAACTTAGGTAAATTAAAAGTGTAATAGTTAAACTTTTCACTTCGCCTTAATTGTTTACTACTTCTAGCGCTTAGGCCCACAAAAGCATTTTTCTTAATGGTTACCTCACTAAGAATCGGACGAATTTCATCTTCTTTACCCAATAACTTCATAATATCTTGATAACCTTGATAGGCCCCAACGTTATTCCAGTGATGATCAGTTTTAAAAAAGTATTTTTGATAGTCAGCTAAATCATTTACTTCAAGCTGAGCAATGTGATACTTACCCTTTAATGTCTTCTTTAGATATTCATAGCCATCAAAAGCCATCACACCTTTTTCAAAATCAAAGGAAGTTGATCTAGGAATAAAATAGTAATAAGTATCTGCTAAAGCATTAAAATCATTATAATAAGCTAGATGGTTATCAATATTTTCTTTGACTTCATTAATAGATAATGGTGTTTCAACAATGGTATCAGTGCAATCGATAAGAGCAAAATAACTATCTAAATAGACATAATGATTTTGACACACCCGAGAGCTCATTGGCAAATAATCAATAAAGTTTGTAGCCTTAATTGTCACTTCTTTAATTGTTCTACTAAGGATGAATTGATCAGTTAAAGCCACCTCTAAATTATCTTGAAAATCGCCTTTAAGAAAAGCTTTAATATCAGGAAAATCAATTTTATTAAGGCCACGGTTTTCGATTACAGAAGGTGCTTTAGCCGGTAAAAACAACGTCATAAAACCAATACCCAAAACAATTATAAAGCCCATAATAAATATTTTATCGATGATTTTTACTTTGGTTATATTGTTCATACTTCGCCACTTTCTATTTAATCATTTTATCCTTTTTAAAAACAATTAATTTACTTAAAATATAATTACTAACAATAACTACTAGTTGTGAGAATAATTTAATAATACGATTATCAAATTTTAACATAGATACAAAAACGTACATAATAATCATATCTAAAAATAAGGTAAACAAACGACTGGCAAAAAATTTAAGGAACTCTTGCCCAACCTGTTTGTTTTCGCTTTTAAATACAAAAAGACGATTTGTAAAATAGGCAAAAAGAAAACCAGCAATCCATGATACAACATTAGCTATTTGTAGTTGTAAAGGAATACTTGCATCTAAAAAGGTTAAAGTTGATATATAGTAAACAGCAAGAGTTAAAACGGTTGCTAAAAAGCCAAAAATCAAGTAGTTAATCCCCTCTTGATGTTTTTTATATATTTCAAATAAGCGCATTAGTCTAACTCCTTTTCAATAATGTATTTAGGACGATGTTTAACTTCCATATATATTTTACCAACATATTCACCGATTACACCCAAAGATAATAGTTGAATACCCGCTACAAGCCAAATAGAACACACAATAAACGTCCAGCCTGTTACAGTGTTGCCACATAGTTTAACAACAAGAGAATATATTAAGATAGCAAAACTAAAGATGGACATTATAAAGCCCAACGAAGTAATTAAACGAAGCGGTTTAACACTAAAAGAAGTAATGCCATCAATCGCAAACTTAAGCATCTTTTTAAAAGGATACTTCGACTTTCCAGCGACACGTTTATTACGCTCATAATATGCAACGGATGTCTTATATCCTATTTGTGGAACAATACCTCGCAAAAAAAGATTTACTTCATCAAACTCTTCTAAGCCGTCTAAAGCTTTCTTACTCATAAGACGACAGTCAGCATGATTAAAAACAATTTCCACGCCCATCAAACGCATAAGTTTATAAAAACTTTGCGCCGTAAAACGTTTAAAGAAACTATCCTTTTTTCTAGAGCTACGAACACCATAGACAATTTCAGATCCATTATTATATTCATCTAACATCTTATCAATAACATTGATATCATCTTGCAGGTCAGCATCCATACTAATTGTTATATCAGCATATTTTTTAGCCGTCATAAGACCAGCTAATAAAGCATTTTGGTGTCCCTTGTTACGTGATAATTTAATACCAGTAAAAAGAGGATTAGCTTCGTGATACTTAGAGATTAAAGACCAAGTCGCATCTTTAGATCCATCATCAACATACATAACTTTGCTATTTGATGATATCTTTTTTGAAGCAATAAGATCATTCATCTTCTTCGTTAATTCTTTAGTTGTTATATCAAGCATTTCTTCTTCGTTATAACAAGGAATAACAAGATATAAAACGTTTTCTTTATTCATTTTCACACTTCCTTAATAAAAACAAGGAAAAACAACTAAATAAATAGTTTTTCCTCATTAATTTACTTTTAAACATTATTATCCTTTTTCTTTTTATCTTTATGAGAAATAATAATATCGGTCTTAAGAGAAAAAACAATTAATGCAAATAAGAGTATACCATAGATAATATATCCTAAAACGGCATCAACTAAGACATAGATAACGGATGCCATCGCAAATAAGAAAGTGATTACATAAATCGTTAAAACCGTTTCTACATGAGTAAATCCCCTTCTTAAAAATTGATGATGAATATGTGATTTATCTGGTTTAGAAATACTTTCTCCCTTAAGTTTTCTTCTAATAATAGCAAAGAAAGTATCTAAAATAGGTACACTTAAAATTAATAACGGAATAATTAATGATGACATCATAACGTTTTTATAACCTAACATCGTTATAACCGACATAATAAAGCCTAAAAACATCGATCCGGTATCACCAATAAAAATACTAGCTGGATGAAAATTATATAGTAAGAATCCAAGACAAGATCCTAACATAATAAATGTTAAAGTAAAGGCTAAATCCATTTGATAACGACAAGCAGCAACAATACCAATAGCTAAAAAGAAGATACTAGATATACCACTAGATAAGCCATCCAAGCCATCAATTAAGTTAATACAATTAATACAACCTAAGATAAAGAAAATGGTAAGTGGATAAGCAAAGATACCAAAATCAATATAGATGCCAAAAGCACTGATATCTTTAATCATAAGGCCACCATAGAAGACAACAACTAAAGCTGCCGCCAATTGTCCTAAAAACTTCGTCAAAGGTTTTAAAGAAATAATATCATCAAAAACACCGGTTAAAATAATAAAGAAACTACCAATTAATATAGAGTTCATAATCGGTGTCGTCTCACCAAATAACATATACCCTATTAAAAAACCGATGAATACACCAAGACCACCCATACGCGGAATCGGCTTTTTATGAACTTTACGTTCATCAGGTTCATCCATCGCTCCTAAATGGCGCGCTAAATCCTTAATAAAAGGAATAACTAAAGCAACGACAATAAAAGGTACAATAACTAATTCAGCTATTTTTAATAACATTTCTTTTTCCATATACATCACTATTTATATAATAGCATATTTTATATGTGTTTTCCAATTTATTTATGACAATTTTTATTGTATAATATAATTGGTGATAATATGAAAAATACGAAAGAAGAAAAAAAAGAAGAAACGCTTGATACCAAAGTTTCTAAAAAAGAAAGCACTAAAAAAGAGGAGCCAACTATCAAAGATGAAAAAGTAAAGGAAGAAAAAAATAAAGTTAAAGAAGAAAGACCAGCTCTTAAAAAAGAAGAGAAAGTTGAAAAAATTGAAAACATCAAAGAAGAGAAAAAGGACGAGAAAGAACATATTGATAAAAAAGAATTAATTATGAAACTTATTTTGTTCTTTCTTGTTATTGGCTATTTAATCTATTTCATCTATGAATACCTTAATGTAGGTTTTGACTTTTCAACCAAAGCTAATCTTTTTAAACTAACACTCCTTTTTATATCCATTTTCCTTCTTTGCCTTGTCAGTGTTACAAACAAAACAGCTGCCCTATTCTTTAGCATTATTAACTATATCCTAATCTTATTTTTAATCGGTCTTGATCTTATCACTTTAATACCTAAACCTAAAGAAGAAGAGAAACCGAAAGAAGAGCCTGAAGAAAAAGAAGAATTAGTTGAACTTGTCTGTACAGGACGCACAGATATAAGTTCTGATACTATTATTGAAGTTAACTATACGGGTGACGTGGTAAATAAGATTATCTATACATATACTTTTGAAGGCGATGAATTAGAGGTAATTGAAAAAGAAAAAGATAATTTTGATAAAACATATGAAAATATTAATGGCATTAGTAGTGGAACAAGTATTAGTGATAAAGGTATCTTAACATTTACGTTTGATATGGATGAAATCGATAAAGATAAACTACCTGAAGATAAAAAATATTTACAATCTTTTAAAGAGTTAAACGAAAAAGATTTGGCTAATCTAGATTGTCAAAGCTAAAAAAAATAGGAATAATCCTATTTTTTCTTTGGCACTAAACGAATTAAAGCAACAAATAAGAACACAAATAATATTGATGCTATCCCCCCTAGAATATAGGAAAGATTCTTATATTTATCGTTATTTGCATCACCTTTAGTTACGGGTTTAACATCTTCTTTTTCTTCTGGCGCCTTTCCTTCAGCATATTTTTGAAGAGTACCCTCTTCACTATCGAAGGTGTACCAATTTTCTTTACCTGTTTCAACATTTAAGGCATAGACTAATGGATATTTAACGCCATCAATCGTATACCCCATTATTGTATCTTCACCAATCGTAATTTCGGTTTCTTTTGCTCCCACAAAAAGATTTTCTTCGGTTGGTGTAAATGGATATATACGGATACCACTGAATGAATATTCATTATAGACAGTATACGTATTATCAATATCATTATATATATATAAATTAACAACCCCATTTTTATCAGTTAATCCAACAAGATTATAACCTGTAATATCACTATGAAAGGCGGGAATATCTTCATTATTTATCTTAACTGTTGTCTCCTCATAAGCTTGTGGCGCTTTTAGGTCAGCTCTTTTACGAATAATGGTATGTTCTTCCCCACCAACTTCAACTTTGATGGGGTCTTTTTCTTGAACAGTAACATTAATTGTATAAGTCTTTTTATAACCTCGCTCGCTAGTCACTACAACATTTACTCTATTAAGGCCTTCTTTTAAATTAACTTTACCCGTACCCGTTACTTTTGCTTTACTATCACTCTTAGTCGCATTAACGGTAATTTGTCTTACATTATTGGGTACTGTTAAACTATAACTTGTTTTATTCTTATCAAAACTAGGACTAATATTATAACCACTAACACTTAAAGCTTTTAAGTTATCATCATTTGATAGTGATGACTTATCCTTAATACTGAAAGTAACTTTATTAGTTGATGGATTAAGTTTAGAATTATCATAATAATAAGCATCAATCGCACTAAAAGAAATGGCTGTATCTGAACAGGTTGTTTTTGCTTTTAAAGTTATAGTATACGTTTTACTTTTCGTTTTATCATTAGTAACAGCCGCAACTGCTTGATCTCCTCCTTCGAGAGTTGAAGAAACAAAACTTAAACATTTCTTATCATAATCAACAACAAACTCCCAAGCTCCAAGGCTAGCCGTTGCCGATAATGTAATTTTAAACTGTACTTTATCTCCAACATACACTTGATTATTAGAGGTTCGGCTAATTTTTAAAGAACCACTAGCTGCATTAGCCCGCATCAAGAATAAACCATTTAGAAAAATTATTAAAGCACATATAATTAGTTTTTTTACTCTTTTCATAAAACCTCCTATAATTGACTGATGGTCGTATCACCTAAAATATGTTTTTGAACTTGTAATAAGTCAAAAGCAGTTACCCTACCATCTTTATTTACATCACAAGCTTTAAGATAAGCACCACTTAATTTAGCATCTCCTAAAATATATTTTTGAACTTGTAATAAATCAAGGGCATTTATTTTACTATCGCCACTAGCATCACCATAGATTAAAGCTGTATATGTATAGGCGTCACTTCCACTTGTAATAGTGATGGTATCTCCTGTTGCTAAATATTCACTTGTTAAGACTTTAGAGCCACGTTTAATCGTTACGGTAGCTTGTGGTTCATATGCTTTGATTTTATTTATAAAATCAGATGCTTTTGTTGTAAGTGTTAAACCATTAACGTAATCACCATCTAAGTTGATATTCGTATTTTTAACAATATCACTGATAGCTTTAGATGGACCCGTTGGGGCTTCTCTTTTAACATTAATAGTATATGTCTTCTTAGCACCATTTTGAGCTGTTACAACAATCGATACTTGATTATCACCGACATTCAAACTTTTAGCACCAACGCCACTTACTTTAGCATTAGCATTAATCGTTGTAGCAGCAAATGTTACTGAGCTAACGCTATTTAAAACACTAAATGAATAACTTGTTTTATCACCACTAAAGCCAACGACTGTTTTAGCTCCACTACCATCATTATATGTTAAAGTTTTTAAATAATTATTAGGGTTACCCGTTTTAGGTAAAGCTGTTGCTGTTGGCATACTAGAATAAACAGGGATATTAAAGGTAAATGGGGCATCTATTAGATTAGCTTTTTTGTATGAAGTGTGACTCTTAACAGCTTCACTTGATGGAGCAACAATATTTTGCTGATACTGATGCGTATAATTACTGTTAGCCGTCTTACCTAGTCCTGTTAAATATTTTTCAATTGTATTATATTTTTTAAAATAGCTTGTATCTTGACCAGCTTGAATATAGCCATCACTTATCCATTTAGCGCCACCTACGATAGCTTTTTCTGGTGAAGTCCAAGGTCTACCACTACTAGTATCCTTGCCATCCTCACCACCATAAGCATAAACTAAAGCTCTAATTGCTGACTCGCCATCAGAACCACTATTAGCGCCAATATTAAAGAAATTATAATAACCAGCTGGATAATTTTTCTTATTATATGTAAAAGAATTACCTGATACGGTTATATTAGGCGTTGTACCAGCTCCAACTTCTTGAATAGATAAAGCCGCTAAATAAACAGGATTAATGTTTTCTTTAGTAGCAGCTGTCATAAAATGATCGGCATACTGACTAATATAAGCACTACCTAAAACATTTTTAACAGCTTCTAGTGTTTGGAAAGTTGGATTATAAGATAATGTTTCAAATTGGAAGATATAAGTATCTGATAAGAAATTACGGGGATCCATATAGTAAGCGATGGTATCATAGTTAGCCGCAAACCATTTCTTCCCATCCCAAGGTGTAAACGTATCAGTTTGCCAATTATAATTAGTTTCCGATGTTGATAAGTATCCTTGAGTTGAAGCACTATTTGAATATATTAAACTTTTCTTACCTTTGTTTTCGCCTTTAACAGCGGCATCAAAAGTAAGGCCTGTATTAATAGCAACAAAGTTCCAATTAGGGTGAACCTCTTTCATTACCGCTAAATGAGGCCAGTAACTATCTGGAAATCCTTGAGCTTTAAAAGTATTTTTTAAATCGGCTGGAATCCAATCAGTTGTTGTAATATTACGAATGTTAGCCGTACATGCCCATCCTTTGAATGTTGTACCATTATAAACAATACTAAAATAGCTATAAGTCGTTTTACATTCACTACCATTACCCGATGTTGGAGCCTTAACTGGCGCTTTACTTTCAATAACCGTTATATCATCACCATCATCAAGCCAGTATGTTCCACCTAATTTTGAATAATTTGGCTTACCGCCATTATCAGCATAATAACAATCACCGGTTGATGCTGATTTTAATTTACATTTACCTTGCGCAATATATTTAGCTTTATAATCAGCATTTACTTGATAATTAAAGGCGAAAAAAGACGCCATCAAAATAGCTATCAACAATATATATTTCTTATGCATCTTATCACCTACCATTAAAAATATTATAACAAAAAAGAGCAAAGACTTAAATATTACTTTACTCTTTTGTACACAACTAGACACTTATTAGCTAATTTTTTACACTTTATTTGTTCATATTTATCGGTTTTAACTTCTTCTGTCTCATATTCACAGACGATAATTCCATTGTTTGCTAGTAAATCATATTGATAAATTAGATCAATAACACCATTTATAAGATTTAAATGGTATGGTGGATCTAATAAAATCAAATCAAATTGTTCCTTCTTTTGATGACACTTAATTAAGGCATCTGTATAATTAGACATCATAATTGTAACATCATCCATATTAAGGGTATTCTTTTTTAAAATGTTGATAACTTTGGGGTTAACATCGACAAAAAGGCAACTTCTAGCGCCATTTGATAAAGCTTCAATGCCAAGAGCACCACTACCAGCAAATAAATCTAGGACACGTGATTCTTTAACATAATTTTGAATTGTCGCAAACATCGACTCTTTAACTCGGTCCATCGTTGGTCGTGTACCATCAATATCAAAGCCTTCTAATTTACGACCTTTGTATTTACCACTGATAACCCGCATAAAATCACCATCTTCATTATACCATAGAGCTTAACAAATTACTAATGACATTAAGGGTATCAACCATCTTATTAAACTTATCACTAGGTCTTAATTGGTAAGCAGCACGCATTTCTTCTTTAAACTGTTTAAAAGAGCTCGGATCTCTAATTAGACGTTTATACCAGATATTATGTTCTCTTAAATATTTGATATATAAAGGGTCTTGTTTTAAATTAAATTGAACTTCTAACGGCATTAATCATCTAAGTGTTGATAGATTGGTCTTGCTTCATAAGATTCGTTATTATTACTAGCTGCACTACCAATCGTAAGATCACTTACAACTCCTAAAACTCTTTGAATACTATTAATTGATTCTTGAACCGCGTCAAGATCAATATTTTTTAAATACCCCATTATATCAATATTATTTGGCTTAACATCTTTTTTATCATCTTTTAAATAAGGATCCCAAGCTTTAGTATCATCGCCATATAAATCATATATTTCATAAAATCCTTGCCATGTCATCTCCCCTTTTTTAACATAGCTAATTAGATGGGGATGACTTTTTACAAAAGCTTTAAAATCTTCCTTTGCCATTATATCACCTATACTATTATATGAAAAAAGGATAGTTAAATAACTATCCCGTGTACATTATATCGATATCGACATCACCATTAATGCCATCAATCTGTCCATTACTACACATCTGCCATAATAGATAATCACCTTTATAATTTGTTTTAGATGTATAGTGAGCAAGCCAAGTTGGATATGATATTTTCATCCACATACTTTCTAGGTAGACTTTACTACCATATAGCATAGCGTCATAGCCTTCTTCTTTCAAACGGTCCATGAATGCTACTCCAACACTCGTTAGGCCGTAAAAACTTAATTCATATTCATTAAAATAATTCCATTGTTCCCAGTCAAAGGCAATTGGTAAGTCAATATCATAGCCTTTAATTTGATCGATGACCCATTCGGCATCAGCTATGGCCATCTCTTTGCTATCGGCATAAGAATAAAAATATAAACCAACCGGTATCCCATATTTCTTAGCTTCCGTTATATTTCTTTTAAACTTACTATCCAAAGCATAATCGCCGTCGGTTCCAATTTTCGTACCAACTCTAATGATGACAAACTCGGCTCCGGCATCTTTTATCTTTTTAAAATCGATATCTCCTTGCCACCTTGATACATCAAGGCCAATCTTCGTTTGATCATTTTTATATTCTTTAATAACATCACTAAACTTTGTATGAACTTTAGGAGATGTACTATCACTACCAGAAGACGATGTAGGTTCATAAACATTAAGAGTGAAAGGATGGGTAGCGACATTACCACTCTTATCGACCGCTTTAAAAGTTACTTTATACTTTCCTACTTTATTGACGTCATACTCACCTTCAATATAACAATTAGGTTTATTATCAGCATTATCGCCACATAATATTTTATTAATAAAGTTCTTATTCCCTTTTTTAACATTATATGAACTACTTAGCCAAATTAATGGTTCCACATTATCAACGACATTAATATCAAACGTATGCGTTTTTTTCTTACCATTTTTATCTAAGTAATTTAAAGTTAGCGTTTTAGGTCCAACTTCGGTTGTATCAACAACTTCATCATCGATGATTTCACCATCAATCTCACTGACAAAATCAGATACTTTAACATCTTCTAAGAAGGCAACTTCAAGATTTTCCTTAAAGACAATCCGGGTTGGTTCTTCCTTTTTTGGGGTATGCTTAATGGCAACAAAGACACCAATTAAAATAGCAATGGCAACAAGAATAGCAACCACAATAATTATTTTCTTTTTCATTACTTATCCTTCTTTCTTAAAAGGGGCATAACTTTTAGCGATAAGTTCAGCTACTTTAACGCCATCGACACTAGCACTAGTAATACCACCCGCGTAGCCTGCTCCCTCACCGCAAGGATATATGCCTTTAATATTACTTAATCCTTCTTCATCACGAAGGATTCTAACGGGAGAAGAAGTCCTACTTTCAATACCCGCTAAAATAGCATCACTTCTAGCATATCCTTTTATTTGATGATCAAAATAAGCAATGGCTTCCTTCAAAGCATCATTCATATAATTAGGTAATAATTCATTTAAGTTAGCAAATTGATAAGATCCTTTAAATAAAGGTTTAACTTCACCAAAACTCTTAGATAAGTTTCCTTTTACATAATCTTCATATAGCTGAACAGGGATTTTCCCGTTACCCAAAAGATACGCTTTATGTTCAAGTTCTCTTTGAAGATTTATACCACCTAAAACTTTGTTATCAAAGTCTTCGGGATTAATTGTTACAACAAGCGCACTATTAGCATTTAAGGCATCTCTTTTACTATAACTCATTCCGTTAATCGCAAGGCATTCATCTTCAGATGATGCGTTAATAACATAGCCACCTGGACACATACAAAAGCTATACACCCCCCGATTATTAGAAGCCTTATAAGTTAGCTTATAACTTGCTGGTGGTAAAGACTGGTTATCGATACCATACTGATTTTTATTGATAAGAGATTGGGGATGTTCAATACGGACACCCATCGCAAAAGGTTTAGCTTCCATATGAAGATAATTATATAACATTTTAATTGTATCTCTAGCACTATGACCTAAAGCTAAAACTAAAATATCTGTAGCCATCCATTCGTTATGATTTACTTCTATCTCCTTTATTTTACCATCAATTACTTTAATATCGGTAAGACAAGTATTATATCTTATCTCACCACCATTTTTAATAATCTCTTCCCTCATACCTTTTACAATTTCACATAGCTTATCCGTTCCAATATGAGGTTTATTTTGATAGGCAATTTTAGCGTCAGCGCCATATTTAATAAAGGTATCAAAAATGAGATTACGTCTAAAATGACTATCTTTAATTCTAGAAAGAAGTTTACCATCAGAAAATGTTCCGGCTCCCCCTTCACCAAATTGAACATTAGATTCGGTATTTAATGTGCCGTTATTCCAGAAGTTAGTAACATCGATAAGGCGTTCTTCAACTTTCTTACCGCGTTCGATAACGAGTGGGTTGTAACCATATTTTGAAAGAAGATAAGCACAAAATAATCCCGCCGGGCCCATTCCGACAATAACCGGATGGTGGGTTAAAGTTTTCTTACCCACGACACTAAATACATATTCTTCTTTAGGCGCTAAAAGAACACTCGCACCTTTACTTCTTTTAAGTATTTCTTTTTCATTAAGAGCTTCAACATCAACGGTATAGACATAAACTAGTTTAGGTTTATGTCTAGCATCTAAAGATTCGTTTTTTATTTCATATCTTATAATATCTGCTTCTTTAATTTTAAGTAGCTGAACTAGATGCTTTTTAATAGAACGAGTACCTTCTTCATAAGGTATTTTAATATCTTTTACTCTAATCATGATATCCTCTTATACTTTTAGCAGCTAAGATAGCGCTAAGCCATACGAAGCCTAAATTATAGCCACCACACACGCCATCAACATCTAACATTTCACCGATTATATACAAGTCTTTTTGCTTTAAAGATTCCATTGTTAAAATGTTGATTTCATCTAAACTAACCCCACCGGAGCATACCTGAGCCGTATTAAAATCAGCATAGCCGGTAATTGGAACTTCAAAGCTTGTTAAATCATCGATGAGACTGTTTTTCTTTGAAGGCGTTAAAGTTGCATAAAAGCTATCATAACTAATCTTATTCTTCTTTAATATGATATTACTAAGTTTATAATTGATTAGACTATCAAAGAAAGAAGAAATATTAAGATATGGTAGTTTATCACTTCTTTCATCAAGATAAGTTTTAGCGTCATCGATAAAAGGTAGAAAATTAAGAATAACTTTAACATCTTTTTTATTAGTTAACTCTCTAATAGCTACACTACTTAAATTAAAAATAGGAATACCACTAATGCCATTATCCGTAAGTTGTACTTCGCCACTTTCTTCTTGAAGTAAATTGTTACCGACATATAAGCTTGCTTTAGCATCAAGACGCACACCAGCCCAATCTCTTAAATAAGGTAAGTTTGTAAAAAGAGGTGTCAAAGCTGGTAAAGGATTAATAAGGTGATGAAAAGGCTTAACTAAATTATAGCCATCACCATTAGATCCTGTTTTAGGATAAGCTTTAGAACCGGTAGCAATAACAACCTTATCGGCTTCATACACGCCATCAGAGGTTTCTACATAAAACTTATCTTCATAGCGAATATTTAAAACGGCAACGTCAGTTTTGATAACAACGCCACATGATATAGCTGCATTTAATAACGATTCTAAAACACTGACGGCTTGATTTGATCTAGGGTAATAATAACCCTTTTGAATTTTAGGGACAAGACCGATATCATCTAGAAAAGTTAAAACTTCTGCTTTATTTTTTTCTGTAATTATATCACCTAATAATTCTTTCTTTTTCGCGTGATAATAATTTACATCAAAATCTTCATTGAAGTAGTTGCACCTGCCATTACCGGTTAATAATAATTTTTTCCCGCAACGTGCATTTTTTTCTAAAATAGTAACTTCATTAGTATTATCTTTAGCTTTTATAGCGCAAGCAAGACCACTAGCTCCCCCACCAATAATAATTATTTTCATTTTATCCTCCTTTTTATTCATAAATATATTGTTTTGAAGTATCATCATAATTATGTAGATATTCATTATCATAATTATAATCATTATACTCTTCATCTTCCATTTGATAAAACCTCGTATGAACTAAGACAATCGGTAATGATAACTTTTTAGCCATCATTAAATCAAATGGGGTAATAACATCATAACAATATAGACACGATGGCTCTAAAAATGGATATCTCTTATAGACCGCGGAATCAAAGATACTATCACTTACTTCTTGATATAAAATCTCATTATATCTTCTTGTATGTTCGATTAGGTATGCGGCCAAATAGATATCATTTATTTTATAAGTACCCGTACTATGATTAGAATATATTGAATAAGAATCAGCGTGATAAATATGAGCAATTCTCTTAGGATCAAGATAATTGAATCCATAAGCGACATATTTTCTAACGGGACGAATGGTTGTTAATTTTTTACTGCTCACTAAAGATAGTGAATGTCCCGGTGGGATATGAGCGTCTATCGCATCATTAAAAAAGCGATGTGATTGGTTAAAAGGATGAAGGGCATCCTCGTCCCCTCTTTCTTCCCGCGTGACATGAACATAAAGATAGAACTCTTCACCTTTAAGATCGTAAATAGGGACATCTCCTTCAATGCGGGGTGTTAATAAATCTAGTCTTAACGTTTTTTGATTCATATCTTGATAAGCTAATTCTTTAGCCATCTGATAATCATCATAAAAGTTTAAAACTAAATCTGGCGCTAATGCAAGAGAATGATAGAAGTTAACTTGGTCTTCTTTTTTCATATGCGGTAGATTGATAATATGATAATAAATCTCTAAACGTTTTTTAAAAGAGGTTAAGTCTTCTTTAGAAAGTGGAATAGCATCAAAAGAATAGGCATCATAAAACTGCATCATCATTTTTAAATTAGCTAAAAAATTATAAGGAATATCTTTAAAATAACGATCAATTAAAATAGGGCCAAGTATTTGCGCTAAAGAGACCTCACTAAAAGAAGATAATTCTAATGCATCAACACAAGTATCATCATACCTATCTCTTTTTTGTTCTAACTTTTCTGGATTAAAAGTTGGGGGTATTTCTTTTAAAGCATCTTTTACCTTTAAAAGTTCATCATACGTGTCATATCCGTTATCACTTAAATATACTAAAGCATTATATCTATGTGTTAAATTAATATATGATGATTGCTCATAAGGAGATGTTAACACCCGCTCTAACACCATCCGGTATTTATTAATATCAGGAATTGTACTAATCTTTTCAATAAATAAAGAGTTAAAAGATAAACTATCAGGAATAATTACAGAACTATCTATTAATCTTAAAATATCATCTAAAGGTAAATTAGCAAAATAACTTGTAAAAGGCTCTTTCCTAATTAAAAAGGAAATGGCCGTATTGGATAAATAATCAAAAATGTTAAGGTCTTGAGTTAGCCTGTAAAATTCATATATACCAATATTTTTAATTACTTCTATTTGAGCTTGCTCACCTAAATATTTAATTTTAATTATCTCTTTAGGAGATGATGATGAAATATAATCAAACAAGTTTTTTGCCCAAGTAAAAGACATATCATCAATAAGACCATTTACATCATCTAAATGGTTAACAATATAAGGTAAATAGGATGTATCTTTTAAAGATATGCTTAAAAAATCATTATGACTTAATAAAATACTTGTTAAAATAACCCGGCGATACGGATGTTTATCGATACATTCTAAAAAAGATGCATTGAAAAAAAGAGCAATATCTTCTACCATCATATTATCTAGTAACAAGCTTAATAAAGATGATGGATTATAAAGAGCAACTTTCAAATTTAAAGCCTCTTCTTTAACACTTAAACTTGTAAAAAAGCGCTGACGCTCGGCTGGCGCTAAAGAGGATAAAAAAGCTTTAGGATCTTTTTTAAAAGTTTCTAAAGAAGATATATTTATATCCTGTTTTGGTTTTGTTTCTAAAGTTGTATTCGTTTTCATAGTTTCTCCTTTTTGTAGTATAACACAAAAAGAAAAAAAGTGATATAAAATCACTTTTAGATGTTGAAATTATCAAGGAAATCATCAATCGTCATAATTCTTTCATCAACACTTTTTAAAGATACTTCTTTAGGTGCCTCTTCTTTCACTTCTTCTAGAGGTTCTTTAGCCTTTTCTTTTTTGATATTAGGATTTTCTAATTCCCGACCTATAAAGACATCTAATAAAGCCTGTTTTGTAAATTGTGTTCCGGTACTATAACGATCAGCAATTGGTAATTCCGTTATCTTTAATTCTTTAAAGTCATCTTTCGTCTTATAAACTAACAGTTGATGATGATTAATAATAAAGGCTTTAAAAATATAATATGGATTAGTCTTAACATCCCGAACGACTAATACACCTTTACGACCTCTACTCGTTTGTTCAAACTCACTTAGTTTAACTCTTTTACCTGTTCCTTTAGAAGTTATAATGGTAAGCATATCTTCATCAGTATACGTACTAGCACTAACGACAGCATCATTTTTTAAACCGATAGCTTTAACGCCCGCACTTCTTAAACCGGTTATAGGTACTTCACTTAATTTATATTTCAAGCCATAACCATTATGGGTTGTAATAAAGACGTCATCACCATCATTAGGATCAACACTAATAACATAATCACCATCTTTTAATTTCATACACGTAATTGGTTTTGTATAGCGTTGAACTTTAAACTCAGCTAATGATGTTCTTTTAACCATACCATTAGCGGTAAAGATTGTAATCGTCTTCTTTTCATCAAACTTAACAACGGGATAAGCAAAGATAATTTCTTCATCCGCGCTTAGTTTAATAATATTACTGATATGTTTACCTAAATCTTTCCATTTTAAATCAGGAATCTCATAGACAGGGACATACAAATAATTACCTAAATTAGTAAATAGTAAGATTGTATCCATTGTATTTAATTGATATAACCCTAGTAAATAATCGCCTTCTTTTAGCGTTGTTCTTTCATCAGAAGCCGAATAACTTCTTAAAGAAACTCTTTTAACATAGCCTTCCCTACTAACAGCAACAACACAATCTTCTTTTGGAATCATTTGGGTAGCATCAATTTTAATCTCGGTTATTTCATCTTTTATTTCTGTTATACGTGGTGTGGCATACTCTTGTTTAATCTTTCTTAATTCTTCTTTCATAACACTCTTTAAGCGTTCTTCATTAGATAAGATTTCTTCTAAACCTTTGATAATTAATTGAAGATTTTTATATTCTTCTTCTGAGACGGTAACATCCGTATTGGTCAGGCGATATAATTGTAAGTTAACAATAGCTTCAGCTTGCTCTTTAGTAAAAGCATATTCTTTAACTAAATTATCAACAGCGTCACCTTTGTTTTTACTTTTACGAATCGTTTTAATAACTTCATCTAATATATCTAAAGCTTTAATCAAACCTTCAACGATATGCATTCTAGCTTTAGCATGTTCTAAATCAAAGCGTGTTCTTCTCGTGATAACCTCTTTTTGATGCCGAATATAAGCATCTAAAATATCCAAGACTCCGACAACCATCGGACGACGATTAACAATTGCAATCGCGTTATAAGAATAATTAATTTGTAATTCCGTATTCTTAAAAAGATAATTTAAGATGGTATCAACTTTCGCATCTTTTTTAAGATCTAAGACGATTCTAACTGCTTCCTCACGGTCAGACTCATCACGGACTTCAATTAAACCATCGATTTTTTTATCATAGATAAAATCAGCTATCTTTTTAACTAAATCTCTTTTATTTACTTCAAAAGGAATATTGTGGATAATAACTTGTTTTTTACCCTTATCTTCAACCACTTCATATTTAGAACGAACGACAATTCGTCCCCGACCAGAAGATAAGGCCTCTCTTATTTCTTTTACCCCTTCAACAATGCCACCAGTTGGAAAATCAGGCCCCTTGATGATATCTAAAATTGTTTCAAGGTGACAATTTGGTGAATCAATCCGTTTAATGGTCGCATCGATTACTTCCCCTAAATTATGGGGAGGAATCTCCGTTGCATATCCAGCACTGATGCCTTTAGCGCCATTAACTAATAGATTAGGATATTTGGCTGGTAAGACCGTTGGTTCATACAAAGTATCATCGAAGTTAGGGGCCCACTCAATCGTATCTTTATCGATATCTTTTAATAGCTCACCACTAATTTTTGATAACCGAGCTTCCGTATAACGATAAGCAGCCGGACCATCACCATCCATGGAACCATTATTACCATGCATATCGATGTAGCAAACATTTTGCTTCCACCACTGACTCATATGAACTAAGGCTTCATAAATACTAGAATCACCATGAGGATGATAATGCCCCATAACATTACCAACAGCGGTTGCTGACTTTTTATGAGGACGATCATAAGTGTTATGATCTCTAAACATCGCATATAAAATACGACGTTGAACGGGTTTTAAACCATCACGAACATCAGGGATAGCGCGGTTTTGAATAATGTCTTTAGCGTATTGACCAAAGCGTTCACCCATAATCTCTTCTAAAGTATAATCATAAATTTTGCCTAGTACTACTTCGGTTTCATCTTGTTTCTTCTTCATAGTTCCTCCTAATCAATTTTATAATTATCCTCTAAAGAGAACTCGACATTCTCTTCAATCCAAGCCTTTCTTGGGTCAACTTTATCACCCATTAAAACGGACACTCTTTTCTCAGCTAAAGCAGCATCATTGATACTTACTTTAATTAGGCTACGGGTTTTAGGATCCATTGTTGTCTCCCATAGTTGCACGGCATCCATCTCACCTAAACCTTTATAACGCTGTGTTTTTGTAGGCTTTCCTTTATATTTTTCTAATAATAGGCGTCTATCTTCTTCCGTCCAAGCATACTCGCCTTCTTTGCCGCATTCAATCTTGTATAATGGTGGCATCGCTATATAAAGATGTCCGGTTTCAATAAGCGGTTTCATATAACGATAAAAGAAAGTAAGCAATAAGATTTGAATATGTGAGCCATCGACATCGGCATCAGTCATAATAATGATTTTATCATAATTGCTATCTTTAATATCAAAATCGCTTCCGGCGCCAGCCCCAATCGCATGAATCATCGTATTGATTTCTTCATTTTTATAAGCTTCTTCTAAACTAGCTTTTTCTGTATTTAAAACTTTACCACGTAAAGGTAAAATAGCTTGATATTTACGGTCCCGTCCTGTTTTCGCACTACCGCCAGCGGAATCTCCCTCAACTAAGAATAATTCGTTAATAGCGGGATTCTTTGATTGAGCCGGGGTTAATTTACCACTAATAAGACGTTCTTTTTTACCCTTATCTTTACCATTACGAGCTTCATCACGAGCTTTCCTTGCAGCCTCCCTAACATTTTTGCTTTTAACAATTTTCTCCAAAATCTTTGTTGCAACTTCTTTATTCTCCTCAAGGAAAAATTGCAATTTCTCAGTCACAATACTTTCAACGACGGTTCTTGCACTTGGAGTACCTAACTTTGATTTTGTTTGGCCTTCAAATTGTAAAAGATTTTCGGGTATTTTTAAACTGATAACAGCTGTTAAACCCTCTCTTGTATCCGGTCCTTCTAAGTTTTTATCCTTGGCCTTTAAAAAGCCATTACTTCTAGCATAGTCATTAAAAACTTTCGTAAGAGCCGTTTTAAAACCAACTTCATGGGAACCACCATCAATCGTTTTAACATTGTTAACAAAAGAGACAATATTCTCATTATAAGTTTGCGTATATTGAAAAGCAATAGCTACTTCAATCTTATCTTTAAGGCCATTAAAGGTTACAACTTTATGAAGACAATCACGATCATCATTAATATATTCAACAAAAGATTGTAAGCCATTATCATAGTGAAAGGTCTCACTCTTCTTATCTTCTTCATCAATAATTTCAACCGTTAATCCCTTAAGCAAAAAGGCACTTTCTTGCATTCTTTCACAAATGGTTGTAAAAGAAAAATTCGTTGTTGAAAAGATTTCATCATCAGGCATAAAACGGACTTTCGTTCCTGTTTTACTCGTTTTATCACCACGGGTTAATTTCTTATCAACCTTGCCACCATCTTTAAAAGAGATAAACCATTCATAACCATCTCTTTTAATGGTAACTTCCATCCATTTAGATAAAGCATTAACAACCGATGCACCAACACCGTGCAAACCACCAGAAACGGAATAACCGCTACTTTCAAATTTACCACCAGCATGAAGCATCGTATAGATTACCTCTGGCGTGTCTTTTCCCGTCGCATGTTTACCAACTGGCACACCACGACCTTCATCTTCAACACTGACACTATGATCAGCATGTAAGATTATTCTAATTCTATTACCATAACCATTAATAACTTCATCAATAGAGTTATCAACAATCTCCCAAACTAAATGGTGTAAACCCTTCTTATCGGTCGAACCGATATACATACCAGGCCTTTTTCTTACGGCTTCTAAGCCCTCTAATACTTTAATTGATGATTCATCATATTTTGCCATATTACCACCTTAAACATTATATCAAAAAAAAGACTTCTTGACAAACAATTAGCCTTTTTTCCTTATTTTTCCTTACCAAAAACTACTTTGGTAACAAATCTTTTAACTCGGTTAAGAGACTTAGTGCTTCCATTGGGGTTGTATTCATCGGATCAATTTCTTTAAGACGTTCTTCAACTTTTGATGATGTATTTAAAATAAGATCATCAAGTGGTAGAGCCTCTTGAACTTTAATATCTCTTTTGGCTTCTTTAGCCTCATATACTTTTAAAATAGTTGAAGCCCGGTTAATAAGCTTAGATGGTAAAGATGCTAATTTAGCAACATGAATACCATAACTCTTATCAACGCTACCTTCTTCTATCTTATGAAGGAAAGTAATCTCACCATTCTCTTCATGAGCTGCGACATGAATATTTTTAAGATTTTCTAAAGTATCTTCCAAATCCGTTAATTCATGGTAGTGAGTTGAAAACAAAGTCTTACATTTGATATGGTCATGAATATATTCAATGATAGCTTGCGCTAAGGCCATACCATCAAAAGTAGCTGTACCTCTTCCTAATTCATCAAATAAAACTAAACTATTACTTGTAGCATTACTAATAGCATAGTTAGCTTCTTTCATCTCCACCATAAAGGTTGACTCGCCACTAACCAAGTCATCACTAGCGCCAATTCTTGTATATATCGCATCAAAGATAGGTAAAATAGCTTCTTTAGCAGGAACGAAACAACCGATTTGGGCCATAATAACCGTTATCGCTAGTTGCCGCATATAAGTACTTTTACCAGCCATATTAGGTCCCGTAATAAGTTCGATATTGGTCTTTTTATCCATAATGATATCATTACATACATATTCACTATCCAAGACTTTTTCCACAACCGCATGGCGATTAGCTGTTAAATAGATTTCTCTTTCATCAGTTATGGTTGGTCTTATGTAATTATTTTCTTCACTAACGGTTGCAAAAGACTGTAAGACATCAATCTCACTAATCGTTCTAGATATCGCTTGAAGTCTTGGTATATATGCTTTTACTTTTTCTCTGATATCTGTAAATAAATTATATTCTAATTCAATAATGCGCTCTTCAGCATTAAGAATTAAAGCTTCCTTTTCTTTTAAAATCGGACTGATATAACGTTCACAGTTACTTAAGGTTTGCTTTCTTTCATACCCATATTCTTCTTTAACTTGACTAGTAGCGCCTTTGGATACTTCAATATAGTAGCCAAAAACTTTATTGTAGCCAACTCTTAGATTTTTTATTCCTGTCCTTTCCCTTTCGGAAGCTTCGAACTTAGCAACAAAGTCTTTACCACCCTTACGAAGTGATTTTAATTCATCAAGTTCACTATTATATCCTTCTTTAATTAAGTATCCTTCTTTTAAACCAACGGGAGGATTCTCATAGATACTTTGTTCTAATAAGTTATACAAATCATCTAGCGTTTCAATATTTTGATATTTTAAGGCTGATAAAATAACGCTAATATCAGGTAAAACCTTAAGACTTGATTTTAACTGTAGTAAGTCTCTAGCATTCGCATTACCAAAAGCAACCCGGCCTGATAATCTTTCTAAATCATATACTTCATACAATAGATTTTTTAAGTCTTCTCTTAAGATAAACTCTTTCATTAAAGATTCGACAATGTCATAACGAGCATTAATTTCATCTTTATTGATAAGTGGATTTTCAATATAACTTTTAAGCATTCTCGCACCCATCGCGGTTTTGGTTTTATCTAAAACCCAAATAAGTGAATAGTTACGTTGTTTTAATCTTAAGGTCTCCGTAAGTTCAAGATTCCTTTTGGTATGAATATCCATCTTTAAGACATTTTTATTTTCTTTAACAATTGCCTTTTGAATATGGGATAAAGAACGCATTTGTGTTTTCGTTATATAAGCTAGTAGATGTTTAATAACTCTTACTAAGCGTTCATCTTGAATATCTTCATAGACATAAGGATATGATGTTTCTTCTTCATCGGTACTGATACTGATGACAATCTTAAATTGATTTTTTAGAATATTGGTAATACTACTATCTAACTTCGTATCGGTAACAATTTCTTTTAAATCTAAAGAGACAATTTCACTTACTAAGTTACTAGCATTATGACTTAATAAAGTAGCATAAAGAATACCTGTCGTTATATCCATATAACTTAAGGCATAAGCATTGCCAACATCGATAACACTACCAATATAGTTGAAATCATTTTCGGGTAAAGATTCACCTAACGTCATCGTCCCTTTACTGATAATTTGAATAAGGCCACGATCAACAAGCCCCTTAGCTAAAGCGGGATCTTCTAATTGTTCACATATTCCTACTTTATATCCTTTGTCAACTAATTTTTCGATATAGACATTAACAGCATGATGTGGCACACCACACATTGGGACTCTTTCTTCTAACCCGGCACTTCTTCCTGTTAAAGTAAGTTCCAGTTCTCGTGATACCATAACGGCATCTTCAAAGAACACTTCATAGAAGTCACCTAAACGAAACAAAATAATAACATCGGGATTAGATTTTTTAATATCAATATATTGTCGCATCATCGGCGTAATTTTATTTAAATCAACATCCGCCATCTTCATACTACCACCAATGTTTATTTTAACACAAAAAATAGACAAAAGTCTATTTTTTCATTATCTTATCCTCCAAGTATTTTAGTGCATCTTCAAATGTTTCAACCTTAACAATATCGATGCCGTAGCCTTTTTCTTTCTTTAATTTCATTGCCTCATCATAGTTTTCAAAAGCGGGAGCGAAAAAGACATCAGCTTTATCTTTAACAGCTCCTTTTAATTTATATTCAATGCCACCAACGGCGCCGACATTACCATCCGTATCAAGGGTGCCGGTTCCCGCAATTGTCTTGCCACCGGTTATATCATCTTTAACAAGACTATTATAAACGGCTAAAGAAATCATGAGGCCCCCACTTGGACCATACTCAAGGTCATTAAAAGTAAAATCATACTCAGGATCTGTTTCTAATTCATATTCAACACCGATTTGAACACCAATTACGGGTTGATCATCCTCGCCCGTATAAACTATTTTTCTTGTATACTCTTGGCCATCATTGATAACTTTAACTGTTGAAGTATCACCAATTTTCTTTTTAGCAATAAAAGTACCTAATTCATCATAATTATTTACTTCAAAATCATCAATCGTAATTATTTGATCCCCAACTTCAAGGTCACTATTACTATCTTCAAACTTATAGATAACGTAACATTTCTCGTTTTTTATTTCCACCTTTTTATCAGCTTTCTGATAGGCATACATAATAGCCGTCGTGTAAGACTGATGCATTAGAATACTCTGCCTTATTAAATCGGTTTCATAAGTTAGAGTTCCAACATTAGCATCAGATTTAGGATTAATCGTCCAATCAGGATGTAATTTGGCCATAATAAGGACAGGAATAGTCCCTCTTAGCTCACTGACATAAGTTAAATTGATAGTTCCTTTCGCTTTATAAGCATCATCAACTTTAACTTTATCATTAATATTATCTAGGCCACCAGGTCTATCAACATAATAGGGAAACTCATAAAAGCAAACAAAAAAAGTTACAATTAAAACAAGAGCATTAATAAAAATAGCTTTTAAAGGTATATACTTATCTTTTTCCGTTATATCTTCATTATCTTTCATAAATCACTACCCTTTAAAATAATAGCATATTTCTAAAAAAAAATATAGCCATCAAAAGGCTATATTTAATTATTTCTATTTTATAGTTTTAATGTAAATACATTATCATCATAATCATAATACTCAGCCACTTCATTAGATTCAGCTGCAGGTTCTGGTTCTGGGGCTGGTTCTGAGTATGTCTCAGCTGGTGCTGAATATGTTTCTACTGCTGGAGCTGGAGCTGGTGCCGCAGGAGCTGAATATGTCTCAGTTGCTTGAGCTGCTGCTGGTGCCGCAGGTGCTGAATATGTTTCTGCTGCTGGAGCTGGTTCAGAGTATGTTTCTACAGGTGTAGACTCAATACTAGCTTCAACATCACCGGTCGTTGTAACATTATCACTTGTAACAGTAACTGTTCCGGCTGATGGTAACTCTTCAATTACAGAATCTACTTCACTAGCTTCAGTAACAGTATCTTGTGTTTCAGAATAATCATCAAATGCTTCATCTACATAAGATTCAGTTGTTTCTTCAACTATTTCAGATTGAGCCTCTGGTGCAGCCTCATTTTGAACGACATTTCCAGGAATCTCTTCTGGATGGGCAGCATACCAGTTATCATGAGCCTTTTGAGACTCCCACAATCCACCATCATATGGGCTAGTATAACCTTCAAAATCATCTTGTTGTTGTTCCTCTTGTGGTGTTGAAGTTTCTTGGTCAGATCCCAAATCTTCTTCATCTTGAGTTAAAGTATCATCGTTTGTAGGAATTTCTTCTGGATGCTCAGCATACCACGCATCATGTTCAGCTTGAGTCCTCCACAACTGTCCATCATATGGACTACGATATTCGCCATCAGTAGTCTCGTCCTTCTTTTCAGCGTCTACCCATGAGTTAAGATCTTCTTCAGATTCATAATAATCGCCATTTTCATCTTGTGGTAAATCAAGATCTGGTTCCTCTGGTAGTGGAGTAACATCAGGTTCAGGAGTTACAACAATATCACCATCACCTGTACCATAGTCATTATCTTCTTCATCGATTACACCTTGCATTGTTTCAAGGTAGGCTTCTTTGCTTGTCCAAACACTTCCATCTGGAGCAGTATAAAGTCCTAGTGATGCAGCATATTGTTCTTGAGTCATACCATCATCTGGAATGAACTCTTTTTCAACATAATAGTTACCTGGGTCACCATTACTTCCATCATACCAATTGCCAGAGCCACCAGTATAACTACCAGATGTACCACTATAAGTAACACTATCGGAAGCACCTAAATCTGGTTCCTCTTCTTCATTAACCAAATCCACGTTTTCAACACCTAATTGATCAGCTAAAAACTCATATTGGGATTCAGGTGTTTCCTCTTCTGGAACAATATCAACATATGCTGTTTGTGGTGGAGTAAGTTGTGAAGCGTCCTCTTTCGTATCATCTTTTTGACCACAACCGGCTAAAAGAGTTGCGATAAGAACAGCTGTAATACTTCCTTGCGCAAGATCAGCTTTAAGCTTACCAGTTTGTAAACGCCATTTTCTACCCAAAGTTTTTTTGATACTTTTCATATTTCTATATAAAAATTTCATAATAACTCCCCTTTCTTTATGAGATGTTGCCTATAATAGCACTTTTTTTGGGTTTTGTCAATTTCAAAATTCTTTTAAATATAATTAATTATGGTAAGAAAAATTAGTTTAATCATCATCATAATTTTAACAGTTCTCATTTTTAGAAATTATCCAACCATTAGAGATAACATCATCATGTCATGCGAACTATTTCTAAATCGAATTTTTCCATCACTCTTTCCTATGTTTATTATATCATCTATTCTCATAAATCTCAATTTTATTTTTTATATTAAGTTAATTTTCCATAATTTACTGACGAAATTATTTAAAATTGATGAAAATACAACCTTTATTTTTCTTATGAGTATCATATCTGGTTGTCCTAGTAATGCGAAAATAGCGAAAGAAATGTATGAAGATGAAATGATTGATAGAAACGCCGTTCAAAAAGTTATCCTCTTTTCGCATTTTACTAATCCCCTTTTTGTTATCAGTATGGTTAAGTACCATCCATATTTAGTTCTTTTTGCGCATTATTTTAGTAACATCATCATCGGATTTAGTGTAAGGAAAAAATATATTAGTGAAAAAAGGCAGCATCCTCTTTCCTATCAAAAAAAGCCTTTTGGTGAAATATTAACGACTTCAATTAATAATGCTATGACAACCCTTTTATTTATTTTAGGAACAATTGTTACCTTTTATATCATCACATCTATCATTAATCATCCCATCGCTAGTCTTTTTATAGAAATATCACAAGGACTAAATTATTTAAATAGTCTTTCTTTAAGTATCAAAGCCCAAACTATTTTATCAGGAGTATTATTATCCTTTGGGGGCTGGTGTATTCATTTTCAAGTATATGGTATTTTAAGTAATTTAAAAATTAAATATCTTCCCTACCTTTTAGCTAGAATAGCCCAAGCTTTACTAACCGCCGTTATTATTTTATTGTTTATTCCTAAATAAACATTTTAGATTATTGTCATATAATATTTTAGTAAGGAGGCAGCATGAATTTCTATAACCCTTATTTATATTCTATGCCCGTTGAGGCAGCCGCACCAAGTTTACTGAGTAGATTTAGTTTTTCATCGCTTATTAATGGCGCTAGTAGAACTTTAAATCTTGTCAATCAAGCTATTCCCGTTGTTAAACAAATGTCACCGATGATGAAAAACTTAAAAACGATGTTTAACGTTATGAATGAGTTTAAAAAAGCGGATATTGAAAATAGTATTCAAAGTATTGAAGAAGCCAATAATATTGTAAGAACCTCTAGTGACGGTCCTACTTTCTTCATCTAAAAAAGGAAAAGATATGTTTAATCTTTTCCTTTTTCAATTAATTTTTCTAGCTTGTTAATTTCTTTTTGATTTTTAAAACGAACCCGAAAAGAACTATTATCTAATTCTTTTTTAATATTAATAAGTTTTTCTAATTCATAAAGCAAATAAGTATGATCTTCACGAACGATAGGTCCATACTGATAATCTAACTTGGAATATTTTCTTTTTCCACGTTCAAAAAGAATAATGACATATCCTTTATCATAGTCGTTGATAAACTTTTCATCAGTTATAATAAAACCTAAAGAAACAACAAAACGTCTTAACTCTTCTAAATGATTATGCGTAGCAATAACTAAGTGATCACTTAATTTCTTACCCGTTAAAATCTTTTTTATCGTAGCCGTTCCCATTCCCGCTAAAACGATATAATCATCTTTTTCTAAAGGGATATTATCTAGTCCATTACTAACGATAGTTTTAACATTGGACTTATACTTTTGAATATTTAAATTGGCTCCTGAAATAGCTTTTTCATTAACATCACTAGCTAGACAAGTACAATCTTTTTCATTAGAAAGATAGATGGATAAAAGAGCATGATCGCAACCTACATCAATAACATGACTATGACTTGGAATCATATCCGCAATCGTTTTTAATCTTTTAGATATATGCACTATTCACCTATATAATCACGCAATTTACGGCTTCTTGATGGATGACGTAATTTACGTAAAGCTTTAGCTTCAATTTGACGAATACGTTCCCTAGTTACTCCAAACATCTGACCTACTTCTTCAAGCGTTCTTGGTTTACCATCTTCAAGGCCAAAACGCAAGCGAACAACTTTTTCTTCTCTTTCCGTTAACGTCTCTAAAACTTGGCTTATCTCATCTTTTAACATTTCATTAGTAGCGTATTCTTCTGGACTTAAACTACGTTCATCTTTGATAAAGTCCCCTAGATGAGAGTCATCTTCTTCACCGATTGGCGTTTCCAAACTAACAGGATCTTGACTAATTTTATAAATCTCACGAATCTTATCAACGCTAGTATTCATCTTTTTAGCTAATTCCTCTTCCGTTGGTTCCCGGTTTAATTCAAGCGTTAATTGTCGTTGAACACGCGCTAATTTGTTAATTGTTTCAACCATATGAACAGGAACTCGGATGGTTCTTGCTTGATCGGCTATAGCTCTTGTAATCGCCTGACGAATCCACCATGTCGCATAAGTTGAAAACTTATAACCTTTTGATACATCAAACTTATCAACGGCTTTCATAAGACCAATATTACCTTCTTGAATTAAATCCAAAAAAAGCATACCTCGGCCAACATATCTTTTAGCAATACTAACAACTAAACGAAGGTTAGCTTCAGCTAAAGTATTTTTGGCTTCATTATCACCAGCCATAATCTTGTCAGCTAAAGCTGATTCTTCTTCAAGCGTCAATAATTTAATTTGACCAATCTCTTTTAAATACATCCGAACCGGATCATTGATAGTTAAATCTTTGGTTAGAGTTGAATCATCAAGTAATAACTTATCGCCTTCACCTTCCGTATCATCTTCCTCAGAAACAATGGCAATATTATTTTGACTAAAAGTATTATATAAATCATCTAGTGAATCAGAATCAAGTTCTAGTCCTTTTAAAGATTTAGCTAACGCTTCATAGGTAATAAATCCTTTTTCCTTACCTTGTTTTACTAATTCTTCTTTTCTTTCATCAAATGTTTTAATTTCATCAATCATTTTCTTCACTCCTTAATTTATCGGCAATCAATTTATTACCTAAAGCTAATTTCGCATCATAATCGATAGCTTGATACAATTGTTGTTGATATTTACTACGTTCTTCTTTTTGACTTTCCATTTGAATATTTTTTATATAATCATCAATCGCATTAGGGCTAAAGGAAGATGAATCTAACACCTCAATTTCCCCTAGTGTTTTAAGCAAATCATCATCACCCGTTAATTCGGTCATCAAATCAGCGATAGCAATATAACCATACTTTTTATAAAAAGCACTTATTTGAAAAGCTAGGCTACGATAATTTTTATCGGGAATATATAAATGACTCTTATCATACTTTTTAATGACATCAATATCTTTTAACATATAATAAATAAGAGCATTTAAAGATTCCTTGTAACGACGATTCTTGGGGGATACTTTCTTTGGTGTTGGAAGCTTCAAATCTTTCGTGGGCGTTAGTTTAGCTAGAATCGTCTCTTTATCAAGACCTGATTCTTTAACTAAACGATTGATTGTTACACTTCTTAAAATATCATCATCAATCGCGTTAATCTCTGATATCATCGCATTAACATAATTAGCAAGGCCTTCGGCCGTACTTAGATTCGTCTCACTTTTAATTAAAAGGGCTTTAAACTCCATAACATCATAGGCTTTATCTAATAATTCTTGAAACTTATCTTTGCCCTCTTTTGAAATAAACTCATCCGGATCTTCATCATTAGGGATTCTTACAATTTTAGGATTAATTCCAACTTTTTGTAATTCACTAATCGCCAGCTTAGTAGCTTTTAAGCCAGCCGCATCACCATCAAAGCATAAAATAACATTAGATGACAAACGTTTAATAAGATTGCTCTGAGATGAGCCAAAAGCTGTTCCTAAGGTCGCTACAACATTATTAATACCAACGCTATAAGCACGAATAACATCCATTGGTCCTTCCATGATAATAATTTCTTTTTTAGCACGAGCAGCATCTTTAGCACGATGATAATTATATAGGAAATCACGCTTTTTAAAGATATCTGTCTCTTTGGAGTTAACATATTTATTAGTTATATCGCCTTCATAGGCTCGTCCATTATAACCAATTACGTGGCCATAAATATCATGCAAAGGAAACATAATACGGTGACGATATATGTCATACAAGCCATCGTCATTGGCATTAGCAAGACCACTTTTTAAAATGTCTTTATCCGTAAAACCTTTCTTTTCTAAAAGTTTAACTAACATATTATAATCATCTAAAGAAAGGCCAATATCAAAAGTCTTTATCGCATCATCAGTGATATCTCGCTTTGTTAAATAATCACGCGCGCTAGCACCTTCTTTAGTTTTTAAATTATTTTGATAAAACTTTTGACTAAGTTCATACATTTCATATAAGTTTTTATTTTTATTATTGGCTAAATAATCATCATTAGGTTTTATATCAAGTGTAACCCCACACATATCAGCACACTTTTTAACAGCTTCAAGAAAAGATATATGTTCAAAGTTTTGAATAAAATGAAACACATTACCGGTAGCGCCACAAGAAAAGCATGTATATATTTGTTTTTCTTTAGAAACACTCATACTTGGTGAATGATCATCATGAAAAGGACATACACCAAAATAATTTTTACCACGCATAGAAAGAGGTACATAACTTGAAATGACTTCAACGATGTCAACTTTATTTTTTATTTCATTAATTAAAGTATTATCAAGTCGCATAGCATCACTTCCTAAAATAACATTTCCAATAATAATATACGATGAAAATGAATCATTTCCTTTTTTTAAACACTATTTTTTTACATTTTTTGAAAATTAGGAGTATATTTTTCCCAAATTAGTCCATATTATAACACATTTTTTAAAAAATGGATAAAAAAGAGAACTATAAAAGTTCTCCATCTATATAAAAACGCTAATACGCGATTAGCGTACGCTAAAATTAGGCTAATGTTAAAAATAATTATCTATTTTTAATATATCCTAATCTTTCATATTATATGCATTATTAAGTTTATAGTGCAGTTTAATTCATACTATTTTTATAATAAAAAGATTTTTTATTTAAAACTATTTCGATTCCGCCATCTTGATCCGTTCGAAGAATTTTTGATTTTTTTAAAATGTTTAAAACGCTTTCCTTAGGATGATTATAGCGATTATTTAGCCCAACACTTATAATGGCATAACAAGGATTTATAGCGCTAACGAAGGATGATGAGGTTGATGTATCTGAACCATGATGTCCCACCTTTAAAAAGGTAATATTATTTAAATTATATTTTTTTATAATATCAATTTCCCTATTAACTCCAGCATCACCCATAAACAAAAAAGAATAACGACCTACCTTAAAATAAATGACATTAGAATTATCGTTCTCATTATCATATAACCCGGTATTTAAAAAGATAAGCTGGTAAGATTTTTTCTTAATTGTTTTCGCACCCTTAAAATAATTTATTTTAGCTTGCTTTAAATTATCAATTAAGCCTCGTTCTAATAAGTTATCTTCACCTTGATTAAAAATGACATTAGCAACCTTAAAATGCTTAACTAAATATTCCATCCCACCAATATGATCATAATCACCATGGGTTAAGATAACATAATCTAATTTATGAACACCCAAAGCTTTTAAAGTGGGTATCGTAATATATTCACTTACATTATAAGTATTATCACGTGATAACTTATTAGCGCAATCAATTAAAATGTTTCCTCCGTTATGTGGAAGTCTAATTAGAGTTGTATCGCCTTGTCCTACATTTAAAATATTAATAATAACGCTCGTATTTAGATAACTAAAATGATAATGAATAAAAACTAAAGAAACAAGGATTAACCAAGAATGATATTTTTTTCTAATAAGACCTTGGATGACAAAATAGATGACTATATAATAAATTAACATTGCCCACAAGGACATATGACATAAGGGTATATTTATAGCGTATCTACTAGTTAAAAGTGATAATTTTTCCATAAAAGTAATTACAAAGTTAAAAAGTCCTGCTAAAGGAGGAAAAACAAAATATAGGAGAGTCAAAGGAAAGACAATAAAAGAAATAAGGGGAATAAAGATAATATTTAAAAATGGCGTTAAAAGATTAAGTGAAAAATAACTATTAACAACTAAAGGTATACTCGCAAGAAATGAGATTAAAGATGTCATTAAAACTTTAAGAAAATAATTATGATACTGACTAGCAATATAACCAAAACGAATTAAGCTATACGATATCGTATAACTAAAAAGGAAACCATTATTATAGATAAAATAAGGATTATAAATAATGTTAACGCTAAAAAGATATAACAAAAGATAATCGGTTTTAATGCCTAATTTAAATTGCTTATTTAAAAGGCATAGTATAAATAGTAAAACAGCTCTAATAATTGATGGATTATAACTAGTTAAATCCATATATAAAAGAAGGAAAAGCATAGTTATTACATTAATAATATTATCCTTTTTAAAAAACTTATGTAAGATAAAATAAATAATAGCTACAAGGAGAGTCACATGCATACCGGATGTAGCAAATAAATGACTAATACCATTTACCTTATAACTATTTTTAACTTCCTCAGATATTAAACTATTCTCACCTAAAATAAAAGTTTTTAAATAAGCAATTTGTTCTTTATCATTTAGATAGTGGATAATTTTATTTTTAATTTTATAGCGTAAAGAGGTATTTTTCTTAATCACGTCTATTTGAAGTGGTTCCATTAAATAATTTACTTTTTGACTTCGAAGATAGTTTTGATAATTAAATAAGTAAAAGTTTTCTTGCCCCTCAGGATAGGTTAAATTACCTTGAACTTTAATATTATCCCCTACTTCAAGGGTGGGAAAAGATGACGCATTTACATAATAACGTATTAAAACATCATCGACCATAAGCGTTATACGATCATCACTACTAGTCATTTTTCTAATTGTTCCAGTAATGGAAGTATCAGACAATTGATAATCTGTTTTAAAAATATCATTATGAATGATAATGCTTGCGTAAATAATAGATAAAGCAAGGAAAGAATAAACAAAATATTTAGACGCCAACGCGATCTTTAATTTTTTCATACACGGATGATCCAATACCACTTACATTCATAATATCTTCGGGTGTTTTAAAATTACCGTTCGTCTTTCGATATTCGATAATGCTTTTTGCCTTACTCTCACCAATGCCATCTAAAGTCATTAATTCTTCAAGAGTGGCCGTATTAATATTAACAACTCCATTTGTTTTCTCATTAGTGTTATCCTTAGAATTATTTAGACAAGTTGTATTATCTAGAGTTGGACAGTTACATGAACTAATCATATATTTAGAAGACGATTGTTCTAATTTAAACTCTTTAATTTCATCTTTAGTATAGACCCATATAACCATCTCATCAGTTACTTTCGCACTTAAATTAATATAATTAGTATTAGCTGTTTTCTTTAAACCCCCAGCTAAGGCGATAACATCATTAACCCTTTTATCGGAATCGACTTCATAAACGCCTGGTTTATTAACCGCCCCTTTAATGTCAACTTTATATTTACTAATCTCTTTCGTTTCTTCTTTTATCGTTGGTTCGGTTACTTCTTCTAAAGACTCTACTTCTTCACTCGCCTTAGGCTCTTCATTAAAAAGAAAGGCTATCCCTCCGATAACTAAAATTAAAAGGCCAATAATAATTTTATTTTTCATATTTCACCCCCCTATTAAATTATTATTGAAAAGATATCGCTTTCCTTTTTCTTTTTAATAAAAAATGCGATATAATTAAAATAAGATACTAAGGAGGATTATATGTGTGGAATCATCGGAATTAAAAGTAGCGATAATGACGTTATCAAAAAGACACTTAATTGTCTTCATCACCTAGAATATCGAGGTTATGACTCATCAGGAATTGCTTACCTCGATCACGATAAAATTAAAATTATCAAAAAGAAAGGTCGCATCAGCGACTTAGAAGAAAAAATAGATTTTTCTTGTGAAACTAATTTAGCGATTGCGCACACCAGATGGGCCACTAATGGGAAAGCAAATGATACTAATGCGCATCCACATCATATGGGTCAGGTTACCCTCGTTCATAATGGTATTATTGAAAATGCCGCCATCTTAAAAAAAGAATTAGAAAAGAAAAATTACCATTTTAAATCAGATACCGATACGGAAGTCATAGCGGCCCTTTTAGATGATATGGTTAACCAAACACATGATAAAATGGAAGCTTTAAAGGAACTTAAAACAAAATTAGTAGGAAGTTATGCCTTAGGAATACTTTTTGATAATGATGATGCATTATACGCTGTTAAAAAAGATAGCCCCCTTATTTTAGGACTAGATACTAATAGTTATTTTATCGCTTCAGATGTTCCGGCTATTTTAGATTATACAAATAAATATATTGTGTTAGAAGATAATGATATCGTTAAAATCGATACTACATATCATATCTACCCAGAGCAAGCATCAAGAAAAATACATCACTTTACTTCTTCTTATAGTTTAGATGATAAAGATGGATTCGCTCATTACATGTTAAAAGAAATTAACGAACAACCAGGAATTATCTATCACCTTCTATCAAAATATCTAAAAAATGATTTAATCGATCTTCCTGATTTAACAATTTATCAACAAATTGATATCGTTGGGTGTGGTTCTGCATATCACACCGCCCTTGTTGCTAAAACACTTTTTGAAGAATATAGCGATACCAAAGTTTCAGCCTATGTTGCTAGTGAATATCGCTATCAAAAAAACTTTTATAGTTCAAATAGTATTGTTATTTTTATCTCTCAATCAGGTGAAACAGCCGATACGCTAGCTTGTGTTAGACAAGTTAAAGAAAAAGGGATACCTTCTTTAGCCATTGTCAATACCATATCATCTAGTATTGCTAGAGAATGTGATAATGTTATCTATCTAGAAGCTGGTCCAGAAATAGCGGTAGCAACAACGAAAGCTTATACAGCTCAAATAACCATTTTATCACTTCTCGCTTTAAAAATATCCTACCAAAAAGGATTAATAACTAACTTAGATTCCATAAAAAAAGACATACGTCATATCAAAGAGGTACTTATCCATCTTATTAATGATATTAACTATATTAAGATTGCTAAAAAGATTTATCAAAGACGGGATATCTTCTTTATCGGGCGACTAATCGACTATGCTATAGCTCTAGAGGGTTCTTTAAAATTAAAAGAAATATCCTATATTCATAGTGAAACATACCCGGCTGGTGAATTAAAACATGGAACCATTTCTTTAATTGAAGATGGTAGTCCCGTTATTTCGGTTATAACTTATGATAAAATAATTGATAAAACCATTAGTAATATTGAGGAAGTAAAAGCAAGGGGTGCTTATAATATTGTCTTAACTAATCAAAACATTACTTCCAAAGCCTTTGATTATGTTATCCAAATTCCTAAAGTTAATGCTTTTCTTAATCCCATTATAACGATTATTCCTTTACAACTACTAGCCTATTACGTCGCAAGATTAAATGGTTGTGATATTGATAAACCACGTAATCTAGCTAAATCAGTAACAGTTGAATAAAAAAAGAAATACGTAAAATGT
This sequence comes from uncultured Bacilli bacterium, assembly GCA_947589735.1. GTDB lineage: Bacteria > Bacillota_I > Bacilli_A > RF39 > UBA660 > UBA5578. The sequence continues at coordinate 119,366 of CANQCR010000001.1, forward strand.
ATTTCTTTTATTTTTTCTCACGCTTAATTAGCTTAGCATGTAAAACAATTTTATCAGTATCATTATGACAAGTTGATAATGTAATAATTTTATCATTAGCTGTTAAGTTAACTTTATAATTATAGACACTTCTATTTTTTAATTTATTTAGAAAAGCTAAATATTCTTCATCATCACTAAAATCAATTTGTAAATAATCATTCGTCGTTTTAATGCGATAAGTACTAAAGACTTGCCACAAAGTATTTTCCGTTTCAGTTGATATTTTAACAATATGGTTATCTTTGTTAGAATACCAACTCTTTTTAACTGTTTCTCGTAAAGAGCCAAACATTGTTTTATTAACTCGACCATGACCATAAAGAATGGTATTTTTATCATAATCTTTTTTATTATTACGGTAATCCATAAAGATCCAGCCCGCTGTATTATACGTACGATCGAATTGGTGCGTTAAATAATATTTGTTATCTTTCGTTTGAACAAAAGGATAATTGACATTGGTACCGGCTACTTGAATCCAACCGACAACTTCTTTATTCTTTTTTTTAAGCTCACTGAAATCGACATCAATTAAGTTAACCTTAATGTAATCCCAATAGGGATCGGCCTTATCTTTAACAGGATTAACAACTTCCGTCGCTAGCGTATCCTCTTTTTCGTAAACTTCCGTATCTTGTTCAATCTCTTCAGTTTGATCTTCAATCTTTTGGTTTTCTTTTTCCCATGTTAGAATATGCCATCCTGAATATACTAGTAAGAACAAACAAGCACATACATCAAAGAAAAAAACTATTTTAGCTATTTTCTTTTTCATAAGTCACCTCTTTAGTTATTTTTTCTTATCGTCGGTTGTTTTATGCGTTTTATTTTCTAGATTAACAACTAACTCACCATCAACTTCGTCGCCACTTTTAATACTCTGACTAACAACATATCCATAACCATTAATAGTAAGTGGAATATGAGCCATATCGGCATACTTGATAACTTCACTTCGTGCCCAATTTTTCATATTTGGCATCAGATTATTTTCACCATTAGTTAATAGGAAAACTTTATCGCCCGTTAAAACCGTCGCCTTCGCTTTTGGGTATTGGTCAATTACTTTATCACCATCACCGATTAAAATAACCTTTAAGCCATCTTTTTCTAGTTCGTTTTTAACACTTATCGTATTAGAACTTGTATAAGACGCTAAAGAATATTTTTGGATGTTAACATCTTCTTCCGTATCAGTAAACATATTACGATATTTAGCAACATTTTTTAAAACATCAACGACATATGGATAAGTTACATAAGACAAGTATGTCCTTGGTTTTTTAATCGCTGTATATATGATAATTTCGGGGTCTTCAAACGGAAACATTCCCGCAAAAGATACAATATAATTACTATTACCGGTTAAGTATTTACCATTTTCAGCAATCTGAGCAGTACCTGTTTTACCGATGACATGGAAGTTTTTAATATTGTAATAACGACCAGTGGCGTGTTTAAAATTGACATTATCATACATCAATTGTTTAACAGTTGCAACTGCTTCACTACTTGCAACCCGGTCCGTTACTTCGGTTTTGGTTTCAGTGACCTCACCCGTATTACGATCAACAACCTTTTTAATGATGTGTGGTTTTACAATATGGCCATCATTTGCAATAATGCTTAAGGCTTGAAGTTGTTGAATAGCCGTTGTTGTTAGGCCCTGACCAAAACTAACACTTAACCAATCGACATCGACATTTTCATTAAATTTAACCGTACCGGCTAATTCTTGACTAAGTTCAATACCGGTTTTGGCACCAAAGCCATAAGATTTAAGACAAGCTTTTAATTTTGATGGCGTTAAATAATCCTGAGCAACATGAATGGCTCCAACGTTACTAGAATAAGTAAAACCTAGATTATAAGAAATATTACCCCAACCATTTTTATTCCAGTCATTAACTTTCGTATCACCTATTTTAATAGAACCCGATCTATACTTTTTCTCACCATCATAATTGCCAGTATCAGCCGCACATAAATAAGTATAAATCTTCATAACACTACCAGGTTCATATCCATAGGAAACAAGGGGATTTTGGTAACTCATATCGCTAGATAAACTATTAGGATCAAAACTAGGACTAGTAGCGCTACCTAAAATCTCCCCGGTTTTGGCATCCATAACCGCCATGATCATCCATTCTGAACCCCAGTCTTTAACTTCTTCTTTAACAGCTGTTTCAAGGAAACGTTGAATATTTGAATCAATCGTTAGATAAACATCCTTACCATCAATGGGTTCCACTCTTTCTTCTGGCGTATCGGGAATGCGGTAACCAGATGGATCTCTTTGATAAGTTAAACTACCATTCGTACCACGCAATTCGGAATTGAACTTACTTTCAATTCCCAACTCCCCTTCGGTTACTATATCAGTTCTAGTTGATACATCATTTTTAACGACATTTAAAATACCTCTAACTAAAGGCGCACCCGTTTCTGCTACCGAAAGTTGATAAAAAGTACTACCAACTTTAATAGCCTTAATTGTTGCTCCATTATCTGCAACAATATCTTCATTATAGATAGTTAGTTTAACATCTTTATAACGACTATAATAACTAGAATAATAATCTTTCAAATCAAAATCTTCTTTTAACTTAAGATTGATTCGTGGATATTCTCTTGCATAACCAATGATATATGAAGCAAATTGACCATTAGGATAAAAACGTTTCGTCGATTCAATAAAATCAATACCCGGTAGGTCTAAGTTTTCAATTTCAATTTTCTTTAATTCGGTTAATTTTGATCCATAAATACCAAACTCAACTTGGTATAAGTTTTGGTTTAAACGTTCTAAGATATAATCATATGGAGCATCTAAAACTTCAGATAATTTTTGAGCCGTCATTTCTTTGTTAACAACGTGATGCGGATTATTTATATTCGTTGTTTTAGATGGGCTTAAATAAGCGATTAAGGTATAAGATGTAACGGTCGTCGCTAAAATATTTTCTTCACTATCATAGATTGTTCCACGATTAGCAATTAAATCAGTTGAAACCGTTGTTCGACTAGCCGCGATTTGTTTTAAATCATCGCCATATACCTTTGGTGATAAACTGATATAGGCAAACTGAACTAAAAGCGCAAATAAAAAAAACAAATAAACAAGAAGTACGCGTTTTGGTACTATCCAGTTACGAGTAACCGTCATACTTTTCTTCCTTATTCGTTTCATACTATCACCATTTTAATTATAACATAGTTTATTTATTAATAACAACAATATTTTTATTGTTATAAGCTAGTCCCATATCGGCAATTGCCGCACTAACATTATTGTAAGAAGTAAGTTCATTTAACTGCATTGTAAGTGATTCATTTTTCTTCTCTTGATTTTCAATTCGATATTCAATCTTTTCAATATTAAGTTTCGTATTACTAATCTGAGCGCCAAAGAAGATTTGGATAGCAAATAGCCCTACAACACACATAATCATAATAAACATTAGAAACTTTTCTTCGCGATTAAATTTAGCTTTTCTTTTAGGTTTCTTCATCCTATCTAATCCTCTCTATCACTCTTAACTTCGCACTTCGCGCTCTTGGATTTTTATTTACTTCTTCCAAAGAAGGCTCTAACACCTTAACCATTTTATATTTGCTTTGATACTCTAATGGAACAACGGGTAAATCTTTTAATTCCGGATTTACTTTCGTAACCTTATTAAAGACGTCTTTGCATACTTTATCTTCAAGTGAATGAAAACTTATGACGCATATTCTTCCCCCAACTTTAAGGAGGTCTAAAGCATCCGTCAAACTTTTTTCCAAGACATTTAACTCATCATTAACTTCAATTCTAATAGCTTGAAAAACTTTCCTGGCCGGATGCTTCTCACGACGATATTTCAAAGGAACATTATTTTTGATGACTTCGGCAAGTTCCAAAGTCGTCGTTATGGGACGAGATGCGATGATGCCTTTGGCAATCATCGGCGCAAACTTCTCCTCTCCATATTTATAAAAAATGTTAACTAACTCTTCATATGAATAATTATTTACGACTTCATAGGCGCTCAAAGGATTATCTTGATTCATCCGCATATCTAATTTGGCATCGCGATGAAAACTAAATCCTCTTTCATCTTCATCTAGTTGCGGACTAGAAACACCTAAATCATATAAAATACCATCAACTTCGCTAACACCTCTATTAGCTAACTCATCTTTGAGATAGCAGAAATTACTATTAATAATTTCATAGTTAGAAGCAATTTTATCTAAACGCTTTAAACTATAATTGATAGCTTCTTTATCTTGATCAAATGCATATAAGCATCCCTCGGGAATAAGTTTTAATATTTCACTACTATGACCACCATAGCCTAAAGTACAATCGACGATAAGACTATCTTCTTTAAGATTTAAATATTTTAAACATTCCTCTAATAGAACACTGATGTGCATATATCCCCCTAAATCGTAAATAGTGTATCAGCGATATCTGATAATTTATTTTCGTTTTCATTGATAAAGATATCCCATTCTTCTTTACTCCATATTTCCAAACGTTCATCAACACCAATGATTAAACAATCTTTTTCTAATTTAGCATATTCTACTAATGGTGATGGAATATTAACTCTACCTTGGGCATCAATCTCGCAGTTGATTGCTCCGGATAAGAAGATACGCATGAAATAGCGTTTATCACGTGTATCCGGAATATCTTTGTATTTAGCAATAATTAATTCCCAGTTCTTTTTTGGATAGACATAAAGGCATCCTTCCAAGCCTCTTGTCATATAAAAATCACTGCCTAATTCGTCGCGGAGTTTAGAAGGAATAATGATTCTACCCTTACTATCGATTGTATGTCGATACTCACCCATAAACATAGAAATCACCCACTTTGCTCCACTTTATTCCACCTATCACCACTATTGTATAATAAAAACTCCCCCTTTGTAAATAGTTTTTACCATCTTTTTAAAATTTTGTGTCAAATATGTAAAAAAAGAGGTCGCCCTCTTTATATAATATATGACCCAACAATGATTGCTAAAAGAATGTATAAAACGATAACAAGAACGAAACTAGATACACCCCCATTATAGTTACTACCCTTCTTTACGCAATTGGTTTCGGTCACTTCTCTTTTTTTGGTGCATTCGTTGCAAGACATATGCTACCTCCTTAAATCCAAGCTCCAAGTATAATTATTAAAAGAATAAATAATACTAAAACGATTGCTGCTGAAGATACTGAAGAATTACAATTCATAAAAAACATTCCTCCTTTTTGTCTTTTCAAAACTATTTTATGAAGTTTTGATGAATATGTGATTAAATGATTGAATTTTGTTTAAATATTTGTTATTATAACTTTAGAAAGGATTGATATAGTGAAAAGAGCATTATGCGCATTAGCTGTATTTACAACTTTACTTGCAACAGCTTGTGGTAATCCTAAAATCAAAAATGGTGAAGAGATTGTCGCTCAGATCAATGGTAAAAAGTATACAGCCGATGAACTATACGAAGAATTAAAAGGGCAATATGGCTATAGTACAGTAATTAACTGGATTGATAAAGAAATAGCTGATAATGAAGTAGAAACGACTGAGGAAGCTGAACAATATGCTGAAGAAGGTCTTGAGTTCTATTCACAATATGCATCAATGTATGGAATGAGTCTTATCGATTTTGTTACATCTCAAGTTGGTATGACCGGTGTGTCTAATGAAGAAGATGTTAAAAATGCCATTATTGATCAATATAAAATGAATCAAGCTATTGAAAATGTGGTTGCTGGCAAAGTATCAAAGAAAGAGGTTCAAGACTATTATGATGAGAACTATAAAACTGTTTATACTTATCATGAAATCTTAATTTCTAACGACGATGACGCTGATGATAAAATTGATAGTATTAAAAAAGAATTAAAGAATAAAAGTGGTGATGAGTTAGTTGAGGCTTTCAAAGAACAAGCTAAGAAAAACTCTGTTGCCACTGACGCAGCTGATGGCGGACTTGTTTCTAAAGCTACCAAAAATAACGTTCCTGATAAAGTATGGAGCGAATTAAAAGATATGGATGATAATGAATACACAACGACGCCAATTGAGACTGATAGTGGTATTTATTTCATCTTAAGAATATCTAAAGCTAAAGGTCAAGATCTTGAAAAAGTTGATGACGAAATTAGACATCTAATCGCTAATGATAAGTTAAATGCTGATGAGTTCTTACGTTATGACATCTTAACGGAATTACGTAACAAATATAAAATTGTTTTCATTGATAATGATATGAAAACTTCATATAATAATTTCTTAAATGATATTGATAACGCTAAAAAAGAAGCTAGTAATTCTAACTCAAATAGTGAAGAATAAAGAGAGTTTAAAACTCTCTTTTTTGATTGACATAATTATTAATAGCGTTGATATCAAATCCTTTAGCATATAACTTTTGTTTAATTTTATTATATAAATCATTCCCTTGATGCTTATGTGATAACTTGGCATATAATTTATCATATTCTAAAGCTAAAGTGTCCGTATCGGAAATATCAATATTATCTAAAATACTTAAGACTAAGTCCCGACTATATCCAAGATTAACCATATCTAAAACAATTTTTTGTTTTAATTGATAAGCTGATGTATGATGATTCCCCTTTACTTTTTTATTAATTAATTTTTCAGCATTTTCTTTAACAACGTCGTCATCAATCTTCGCTACTTCTTCTTCAATAATATCTTCCGCTATTTCTTCACTTCGAAGAGCGCTCTTAATCTTATCTGGCCCTTCATTTCTTAAATAAATAGCATCCGATATATAAGCTCTAGCATAATTTTGGTTATTTAAAAGACCAATCTTTTGAAGATGCGCAATAATCTTTTCCTCATCTTGACGCTTTAAATCAAAGCGAGCTAGATATTCTTCCATTTCTCTAATACTACGATTGCGTCTTAAAAGATGATTTAAAGCTTTGTTATAGGCATCATAATATGCATTATCCTTCATAATTTGATCATAAACTTCGTCATCGATGTCTTTTTTATATAATAAATTATTTTTAAGTAAGACATCATCATAAGTCGTTATAACTTCATCATCAATTGTAATTTTATATTTGCCACTTTTAGTTTTTTTGATTTCATTTATATGCATACTATCACCATCTTCATTATATCAAACATTAGTTTGCTTATCAAGATAAAAAAAGAAGAGATTACTTCTCTTCTTCATTCATTAACTCTTTGTTTGTCCGCATATCAAGTGTTGCTTCATTAATCGCATCATCAATTGTCTTAATCGCATCACTTATAATACTATAACCAATAGCCGCCCCAAAGCCATGACTCAAATTTTTAAACTCACGGTTTAACTTGCGGATGTAACTAACAGCTTGTTTTTCATCATATTCAACCATATAGATTAAGAACTCATTACCATCAGTTCTAATAATTTCGGTATTCGCCATCTGCGTTTGGATTAAAATATTAGCGGCTTCCGTAATAACTTTATCCCCTTCCTCACGGCCAAAGGAATCATTGATGTAAGCAATATTGTTTAGATCTACAACAACGATAATCTGTGGATAAATCTCCGAATCATCCCATTTTTCAACATTATCATTCAAATAGGTTCGGTTCTTTAAAGAAGTTAAGCTATCGATATATTTTAATTTTTCATCCTTACTTAAAGCTTTCTTCTTATGCTTAAAGATATATTTAAAGAACTTTTTAATACGGCCAAAGCATTGAACAATAATAATTAAAGATAAAATGATAACAGCAATAAATAAAAATACATTTAAGCCCTCATATTCATAGGCATTCGCATAACCCATATCAATGACATCATTAGGATTGATATATTCTAAGTAGAAATTAAATAAATCCATAAAAGTCTTATTATCTTTATTAACAACAAATCCATAATTTAAAACGTCATCAGCAATATATGCGATGTGGAAATTATTTAACTTCCTTGTTTTATAATATTCATAACTGCCTAATTCCATAGCGATAATTTTATTTTTACCAAGCTTACCTTTATCAAATAAATCTTGATAATTATCATAACTTTTAACTTTTAATTTATTATCTAGTAACCATTTTTCAATCTTGCTATCCTTAATAGTTAAAATTTCTTTATCCTTTAAAGAATTAAGATTATTAATCGTTAAATGACCACTATTATGTGTTAAAAAGACAAGTGTCATCTGAATTGGTTTAACCGTTACAGAATCATCATCATGGAAAGATGTACTATCAAAGTAAAAATCAATTTTCTTATCTTTTAAAGCTTCCTCTAGATCACTTAAACTATGATAAAAAGAAGCATACTCCATATCGATATTAGCAAATAAAGCAAAATCTTTAATAATAAAATAATTTGTACCTGTTAAAACGCGATGTGACGTATTATCATATATACCCATATTAGTATAACCATAGCGATATATTTTAGCATTCAAATTACTTAATTCTTTTTCTGATATATTTAAAGCTTTGACATAAGCCGATAATAAATTAGCATAATATGCTTGTGGTATTTTTTCCCGGTTAAACTTATGATACTCCTTAGTGATAATGCTTTTTAATTCCTTATCGCCTTTAAGACGAAGAGCATAATATATTTTCATATCATACATCTGGTATGAAAAATGATACTTATTCGTTAAAACATCGTTTAAATAAATAGATTTTAAACCGATAAAGGCATCAATGACACCTGTATTCATAGCTTCTAACATAGATGCCTTATCTTCAAACTTAACATAAGTTAAGCCATCAGTTCCAAGGCTTGCAATAATATCTTCGGCATCATCAGGTAGATAACCAATTTTTAAATTTTCTAAGTCCAAAACTGATGAATAAATCGTATTATCTTTCGTAATAACAGCATAATTATCTTCTAAGATGAGGGTATCATCATCAGTAAGTTTATCGGTTAAAACAATCCCGTAATCACCAGTATAATCACTATCTATTGTATAGGCGATAGGATTGACTGTAAGACCGGTATTATCTTTAAAATAATCGATGAAATCAAAGAATAATCCTTCGCCCGCTAAAGTTAAAGAAGCTATATCGCTTGGCATATATAAATCGATATTCATCTTTTTGTTTTCATTTAAATATTTTTGTTCTGATGGTGTATAGGCGTATTCATCTTTGGAATTAGAAAAATAATAAACTGACCCACCTATTAGCGATGCTAATAAAATAACACCAATAATTATTAATATTCTTCTTTTCATATAACTCCTAACTACCAAACAAAGTCATCATTACTAACGCCATCAATTTCCTTATGATGGGTTCCAATTTGTGGATAATTTTCGCTTTCTTCATGATCAGATTTAATCATTAACTGAAGATCATAATATTTCTTTTCTTCATCGGTAAAAACGCCAAGAATCTCTTTGCCCATTTTCTTAACATCATTAAAATTAGTACCATCAGCGACTTCAATAATAATGTCAACTAAGTTACATTTAACTTCAAAAGTTTTAAACTTATAACCTTCATAATTTTTAACAATATCTTTAATGGTATCTTCACGGTTAGATTCAATTGGATGATTAACCGTTATCTCACATCGATCCCCATAAACACTTTCCTTAGTGTTAGGTATTAAATAACTAATAATACGATATGAAAATATAATAAACGCTATTAAAATAACAAGGATTATACCTAAGATAATACATTTCTTTTTATGTTTTTTAAAAAAACTTTTCACTTTATCCATAAAAGCACCTCACTAACATTATACAATATTTTGGTTAGTAAATAAATATATCAGTTGATGTTTCTCCCTCTTCCTTTACAATATAGGCTTTCACTTCATTAATAGCTTTTACTTCGGTAACCACTTTAATATCCTTAAAATAATTAGCCATATTTTCACTTAAAAACTGACTAATATATAAAAGTTCACCATAACTATAATAGCTTTTAGTAATTGTAATATCTAATTTAGATAAGTGATTACCACTATAATATCCTAGTCCTGATACATACATTGTTTTATCATAGCTATACATTTTATTTGTAAAGTTTTTAAAACTATTATAATTTTTAGAATCTAATTTTTTAACACTTTCGTTATTCATATAATAATTTTTTTGATCTAAGTATTCAAATGTTAAATCATTATTACTAGTAACACCATAATATAAGTAGTTACCACTCGTATTAGATTCAGGACTAGCTTCCACATATAAAGCTACCATAATAGGAATATTATCTAAAGAAAAGTTCTCCCTTAAATATTTAACTAATTCCCCAGCTTTAGCCTTACCGATATCTATAACTTTATTTTGATTTATCGTAACGTAATTACCACTACTACCATATCCTTGATAAGGATTTAGAATTAAACCTAAGCTAATTCCCTTAATCTTACCTTCATTATCTAAGAAGTTTTTTTCATAAATACCTACAACGACTGTCGGTTTAATCTTTTTCCCACTAATCGTCATATCCGCGATGTTATTTAAATTATCCCGATTAAGAAGTGTCCGTAAACGTGTTTCAGATAAATATTGGCCCTCTTGATAATAATTTTCATCAACCGGAAAAACATTAGAAGAGATTTGAATTAAGTCTTTTTCAACTTTATTAATGTCATAATCAACAACATTACTACTAACCACGTAATTATTGCCAACCCCTTTTTTATATGGCATATAAATTGTATAGTAGTCATCATTATACCTAAAAGAATAAGTATTGTCTGATGGCTCTTCTACTTCTTTTTTAGAGCAACCAACTATGGCAATAATTGATAGTAACAAAAATAATATTTTTCTTTTCTTCATACATCAACAAAAAGGAAGCTTACACTTCCCCTTTATTTACCCTTCACTAACTTCTTTAGCCTTTTCTTCTTTTTCTAGGCGATTAAGAACATCTCTTGTTACCATAGCTGCTTTTTCTTTGATAGTCGCTACTGTATTTTCCATAACTGGTGTACCTTTACTAACGACATACTTCATCAATTCATCTGCCTTATCATTAACTAATTTAGCTTTTTCTTTCGCATATTTTAAAACTTTTTCTTTATCTAAATCAGCTAATGCTTCTTTTATTTCTTCAACTTTATCTTCGATGTATTTTTTTACATCATCAGCTTTTAAATTCTTAGCTTTCTCTAATAATTCATCAAACTTAGCTTTTAATTCAGCTCTTGTTTCTTCACCAGATTTAGGAGCGAATAAAACTCCTAATCCGGCACCGATAGCCGCACCGGCTATAAAGGCACCAACTCTTTTTCCTTTTCCTTCACTTTTACTCATCGTCTTCGTTACCTCTCTTTCTTCTAAATACAAAATTAATAGCGTTACTTATACTACTAATAACTTTATCACTGATACTGGATGCATAATCGGTTGTTCGATCGATAATATCAAACAAACCATCAACCTTAATCATCTTTCTATTAACATCATCTAAAATTATGTCGACGCGATTCAAAGTCTTAATTAATCTTATGATTAACACAATTAAGAATATTACTAATATAATTAATGAAATGTAAAGCAAAATTGGTAATAATTGTTCTAAATCAATCACTCTTCTTTCCCCTCCTCATACATTGAATCAATTAAGTTAAATAATTCATTTTCGGTTAAAGGTTCGTCATCAGTTTCCTCTTTTTGATGCTTACGTTCAACTTTTTCTTTCTTAGCATTAAAAGATTCCTTTTTCAAAAGTAAATTATCTAATTCTTTAGTTAAATCCATTGTTATTTCTTCTAACTCACGAATATTTTTTTCTTGTTCGTTAACCGTCTTTGTAAGTTCTGCTGTATCCTCTAAGCCAACAGGATGACCTTGTTCTTGTTCTAATTCATCGAACAAATCAACTTCTTCTTTAGCTTCATGGCGCATTTCTGGTTCACCTTCGTCATACATCGTTTCTTCAAGTTCATTTTCAAGCGTACCATAAGCTTTACTACGAACTTCATCAAAACGATCTTGAACCATACCATCGCTAACGACGGTTGGTTGAACATCTTTCCTTTCAACGATATCGTCTTTAGAATAGTTTTTATCTAGGATACCATAAATTGGCGAAATAATTGGCGTTGGTTTAAACGTTGATTTTTCTTTCGTTAAAAGAGTGGGACTTGTATAAGTGCCTGTATAGTGTCCACTATATGGAGCTTTCTTTTCTTCTCTTTTAGGTTGAGGAGGAACTTCTACACGTTCTTCTGTGGGTTTGACACTGCGGCGTGGACGTTCCGGTTCTAAGTCAGCGAAATCTTTTTCTGTAAAGAAGACTGGTGACTTTAATTCTTCCTCTTTAGGTTCCTCTTTTGGCTTTTTCGAAGACAAGTCTTCAAACTCGGCTGTAACGTCTTCATAGCGATCTTGTTTTTCTTCTACTTCCACTTTCTCACGACGTCGTTCAGCAGGTTTTTCCTTTGGTTCGTGTTTTATTTGTTCAACCCTAACTTCTTCTTCTATTTCTTCTTCATCATCAGCTGGTTCTGTAAAAATCTCTTTAAATTTATCAAGTAATCCCATAATTCACCATTCCTTTTTGCAACTAATCAAATACCTCTATTCCAGCATTATTGGTATCTTTTTTGTTTTTAAACTTGTCATATTTTTCTTCACGATTATTTAGTTTCGCATCTTCAATCGTCAGTTTTATGACATCGGGGTTAAATTGAATCGTTGATAAGATATAAGCTGCATTCAAAACCGCATCATTAATATCTTCTTTTGGTACAACCGATTCAATATGAGCGTAGTTATAGACAAAATTAATATAATATAAATCATCCTTAGTTGTTATTTCAAGATAGCCCTCATATTTAAAATCATCCGATAACTTCCTAGAGTAATAAAGATTAGGGTCCTCTTCATATTCAATAGGTATTTTATTATAATAACTAACCGTGTCAACGTATAAATAATAATTATTGCCATCAGAATACAATTTATCATTTAATTCGTCGGTATCGATATAAGTAACCCCCCGTGGAACATAATATTTATATCCTCTTCCAACACGGTTATAAAGATTATTATCTTTAGATAAGATAACATCAACAATGACATCAATGCTACTTGTGTCAATCCTAACTACACTACATCCTGCCATAAGCATAACGATTAGGAAACATAGTACCATCTTTTTCATATCTACCTCACAATCACATTATACCAAAAAATAGGAATTATTTCTATTATTTTAGTAAATATCCATTATTTTACGCTTTTATAGACAGTTACTTTATAAATAGGGTTTCCTAAAGCGTGAAACTTTTCTTCATATTCGGTGGCAATATTATCTGTCACATCATCAGCATAAAGATCTAGTGATAAAAAAGATATATGGTAGCCATAATCCGTAAAAGACTTAAGTGAATAAGTAAATAAGTCCCGGTTATCGGTTTTAAACTCAATTACTTTATCATCTTTAAAAAGTTGATCATAACGACGTAAAAACTTCTCACTTGTAAGGCGCCTGCTGGTATGCCGTTCTTTAGGCCAAGGATCAGAAAAATTAAGATAGATTTTACTAATCTCATGATCAAAGACTTTTTCAATATCACAGGCATCCATTCGAATCAAACGTAAATTAGGTATATCTTCATCATCAAGTTTTTCTAATGCTCTTACGATAACACTATCAAACTTTTCAATGCCAATATAATTAATATTGGGGTGGGCAAGCGCCATCTTTTTAATAAACTTCCCCTTCCCAGTTCCAATTTCAATATGGATAGGTTGGTGGGTAGGAAACACTTCATTAAAATGCCCCCGATATCGTTCATAATCTAAAATTATATATTTAGAAGATGCGATTTTTTCTTTCGCACCTTTAACGTTTCGAAGTCGCATTTTATCACCAATTTCATTATACCATAATGATTTAATTATGAACAAGTGTCAACAATTTAGACGATTATCATATAATGAAATAGACTAAGGAGGTTTTATGAAGAAAGATCGCAATTGTGGTGGGATGTATCAAGGATACGCTAATGCCATCCCCGTTATGGGAAGTCCGGTGATGATGCCACCTATAGGAAATGCCTATATGCCAAATCAAGTACCTTATCAAGGACAACAAACCTACACCCAACCATATAACAGTATTGAAAAAGAATTAAATGACATTCATGAACAAATTAATAGTCTTTCTAATCGAGTTAGTAAATTAGAAAGCAAAGGAGCAACCTATAACACAAAATATAGTGATTCCAATTATTATATGTTATAAAATATCGTAATTTTTCCATACTATTTCTAGGAGATGATGAAATGAACATAAGCATTAGACAGAGTATTAAAGAAAACTTTAAAGATAGTAGTGAAGATGATATCAAAGAAGCTATTGAATCTTCCAAAAGTGATCAAGAAGAATTAACCCTACCCGGATTAGGGGTCTTCTTTGAAATACTATGGAATAATAGTAGTTTAGATGAACAAAGGAAAATTGTGGATACAATAAAAAAGAACATTTAGTTCTTTTTTGATGAAAGAATCAAGTCTTAGAACTTGATTCTTTTGTTTATATAGTCAACTAATTCATCAACCTTAACAACTTCTTGAGCCATTGTATCGCGGTCTCTTACGGTAACCGTATTGTCATTTAAGGTATTATCATCAACAGTAACACAGAATGGTGTTCCGGCGATATCTTGACGACGATAACGTTTACCAATTGATGCCGTCTCATCATAGATAGTCGTAAACTCTTTAGCTAGCATATCATATAATTCGTTAGCTTTCTCACTATGAAGTTTCTTATTAAGTGGGAAGATAGCTACTTTATATGGTGCTAAAAATGGATGAATCTTCATAACTTCACGTGTCTCACCATTTTCTAATTCTTCCTCACAGTAAGCATTATCTAAAATAGCTAGCGCTAAACGATCAGCTCCGACAGTTGATTCAATGATATATGGGATAAACTTTTCATTGGTCGTAGGATCTAGATATTCTTGGGATACACCAGAATATTCTTGGTGACGTGATAAGTCATAATCCGTTCTATTGTGGGTACCATTAATCTCACCCCAACCAAAACAGAAATCATATTCAATATCACAAGCTTCTTTAGCATAATGCGCTAACTTTTCATGATCATGATATCTTAGCTTTTCTTCAGGTAATCCTAAATCCATAAAGAATTTTTTAGCATATTCTTTGAAATAAGCATATAAGTCACTATCTGTACCCTCTTTACAGAAAGTTTGATATTCCATTTGTTCAAACTCAATCGTTCTAAAAGTAAAGTTACCTGGTGTTATCTCATTACGGAAAGCTTTACCTACTTGACCAATACTAAATGGTAATTTTGTTCGCATTGATCTTTGAACATTTAAGAAATTGACATACTCACCTTGAGCATTTTCTGGTCTTAGGTAAACTTTATTTTTGCCATCTTCCGTAACACCACGATGCGTTTCAAACATCAAATTGAATTGTCTAATATCAGTATAATCACTCTCACCACAGTTTGGGCAAGGAACTTTATGTTCCTTAACATAAGCCATCATTTCATCTTGACTCATACCATCAGCATGAGCATCAGGATCAAAATCATTGATTAAATTATCAACACGATGTCTTACTTTACAGTGCTTACAATCGATTAATGGGTCTGAGAAACTAGCTACGTGTCCACTTGCTTCCCATACTCTTGGATGCATAAGAATAGCGGCATCAACTTCATAGGCATTAGCTCTTTCTTGAATAAAACGCTTCCGCCAAGCATCCTTAATATTATTTTTTAAACGACTTCCCAAAGGTCCATAGTCCCAAGTATTGGCAAGTCCACCATATATTTCACTTCCTTGAAATATAAAACCATATGTTTTACAAATGTTAACTAATTTGTCCATTGTTAATTTTTCCATCTTTTTTCTCACCTTTCTATTAATTATTTCATCACTAATATGATCACGTTATAAATAAAAAAACTCCTAGAATGTATAGGGACGAAATATTCCGCGGTTCCACCCTACTTATTCTAGAAGAATCTCTTTATAGTATATTGCTCGAGGTTGCCAAGCCCGTCATCACAGCGATTAACTAGATTTTAATACAAAGAATTAATTTTGTCAATAGGTAATTATCTTTTTAACAAAGACATTACTTTAGCCTTAGCTTCAATCGTTTCAATATCCCCTTCAATACTTAAAGAGTGACCATGACTAGTAGCCATAAAAGTATTGTTATTATATTTTACATCATCAAACATTCCATACATTTTAGCAAACACATCAATAAGAGTTAATATGTTAGCGATATCTTTAGGATCAGCTCCTTTTTCGGAATCTGTATCGGCGTAATAATATAGACTATTTTTAGGCGCACGAGGTAAGACACTTTTCTCGCGGTCAAAATAAACAACCCGGCCTGGTTCCGTATAAGGTGTTGTATCAAAAGATATCAACATATGATTTGTCTTACCCTTCATAAGTTTAGCTTTAGCAAATGTTAAAACGTCAACTTTACTGCGTTCATCTAAACTTGTAATCGTTCTTTTGAAGAAATCCATCGCACTATCAAGAAAATGAATCTCTAAATCACCAGCCCGAAAAGTATGACAAAAATCATGGGTTCTTTGAAAAGTTCTTGGTAAGTTTAGTGTTGTCGTTTTAATTGATGTTGTAATAGGTTCACTCCCAATATGAGCCACCATTAATTTATCGATGAACTCCGGATAAGAAGATGCAAAAGCATCAAGTAAAAAACGTTTTGTCTTTTCATCAAATCCACTTTTCGCATTCCCTATCGTTTTAAAATGTAATTCTAGTTTTGATAACATTTCGCCATCTTTTTCCTTGTTCCGGGAAGTCACTATTAAATATTCTAATTTATTATTTAAAACCGTTGTTAAAAATTCTTCTCTTTTCATCATATACCTACTTTCCTCGACCTAACGATAAAACTTTTTGATAAAGAGGATTCTCTTCACTAACCCCATCTAAGACAATTTTCTTTCCATATTCGTTACCAGCTTCAATCCACTTTTTTTCAAGAGTGTACCAATTAAATGGTCCATAAGTATCCCCAAATGTGTCAATAAGTTTAGAAGCATTTTCATTATCTAATTTAAGATTAGTTCCATAAATAGCATATTCAAGGGTTGCGGGACCGACATTATGATAAGTTGTTTGAAAAGGTTCACGTACACCAATCGTATGTCCTTTAATACTACTAACAACATCGTGATAGCCAATACTTAAAATACCAACATTATGACCATTGATAAGGAGTGTCCCATATCTTAAGGCATCACTTATGCTTTGACGATAAAGTCTTAAAATAATTTTCCGCATTCTTTGAATAGCTAAATCAGTAACATAAAGGGTAAACTGTTTCGTTTTAATTCTAATACACTGATCATAGAATCTAGCATAACGACTAGGTAAAAGTCTGGCATCACCTTCAATCGCTTCCGTAATTAAATTGTTACCAAGATTGACATCAATTAATTCACTTAAAAAGTTTCTAGCGCCATCTTGATATTTATCCATTAAGCGTTCCGTATCCGTAAGAGGTAGTTTTTCAGCTGTATCTTTAAACGCATAATTGAAAGTAAAGCGTGTTCCTTCTTTGCCACGATAACGTTCGTCTTTCGCTTTAATCATTAAATATTCTAAAGGTAATGATGTTAAATGTTCTAATTTTTCTTCTTTTGTACTCATAAAACCCTCCTAATATTTTTGCGTGTGTACTTTGATTTTAATACAAAAAAAAGATTGTTGTCAATCTTTTTAAATGTTTTTTAAACTATTTAGGAAACTCTTGCTTTTTAAATATAGCCCCGTATATCTTTCATAATAATTATTTAAAAAATCATTAATCTCACTAGTCGCTTCCGGGCTCACATCAATATTATCAATTTTATTGATATCAACATAGTAATACATTCTAATAAGTTTAATTGCTTTACTAGAAATGAGGGGTTCGGTTGTTCTACAATTAGCGCAAACATATCCCCCACGATCGCTTGATAAAGTAACAATATTATCTGTACTGCCACAATCGACACAACGATCTAAAACCGGTAAGACACCTAAATTATCTAGATATTTAAGTTCTAAAATATTTGTTATAACAGCTGGGCTAAACCCTTCTTCAATCTTTGATAAACTAGCGATTAAAAGATCAAAAACATCTTCATCACGTCCATGTCTAACCACCTGGGTGGCTAAATCCGTTAAATAGCTGGCATAACTGATAAGTTCAATATCTTTTTTTATGTTGGTAAAATTATTAATGACACTAACATCTGATAAAATGGATAACTTATCTTTTTTATAGTAAACATTAAAAGTACCATAAGTAAGTTTACCGGATACACTTCTTAAAGGACTTTTTAAAGAACGTCCACCTTTAACCATTAACCCGATAATGCCATAATCTCTTGTCAGTAAATTAACAATTTTACTTGTCTCACCATAATTTTGTTCACTTATAACGATACCATCAATTTTTTCAAGCATCATCGTCAACTTCTTCAAAGCGATATTTTTGTTTTACATCAGGATATTTTTCATGATCCACGGGCGAGGTAAACATATCATAAGGACGAACCCAAACTTCATCAGATCCTTGATGACGATAGATAACCATTTTTTCTAGGGTTTCTGAATGCTTACCAACCGCAATAACTTCCATAATGTCACCCTTAAAATGACGATACTTTTTTCCTGCTTTTACTTCCATTATTATTCTCCTATCTTGATGTAATCATCAACTTCTTCAAAACGATACTTTTGAACATATTCGGCATCCTCGTTTAAAGCATTAAATAACTCATATGGACGAACCCAAACCGTTCGTTTCGGACCCAAAGTCTCATAAACAACAATTTGCTTTGGCCCATCTTCATCAGATGAAGTCGAATCATTAGCAATACAAATAACGCGGTAATAATTACCACTAACATGCCGATATATCTTTCCAACAATTATATCTCTCATAATCTACTCCTACATATCAACGTTGTTATTTGCCTCATTAGAATGATTTCTTATATATTCTTTATATTTTAAATAATATTCAATTTTTCCTGTATGGATAAATAAATCCCAAAGTAGTTCCTTCATCGTATCACCTACTATATATTGATACGTTTTTCTTTATTTTATACTTCAAAATCATTAAAGCCATATTCGGTTAAGTATTTTTCTTTATCCCGCCAATCTTTAACAGTTTTAACTAAAAGATTAAGATAAACTTTTTTGTGAAGTAATTCTTCTAAATCACCTCTAGCTCTAATGCCAATTTTCTTAATCATTTGACCTTGATGACCGATGATAATCTTCTTTAAAGATTCCCTGTCAACAATAATATCAATGTAGATGGTATAACTAGTTTTACCAACCTCAACGGCTGTTGTTTGACACGTAAGCGAATGGGGAACTTCTTCTTCCGTTAAATCCATAACTTTTTCTCTTACTATTTCAGCCATAATAAACTCTAAAGATTTATTTGTTACATCATCTTTACCATAATAGGCAACCTCATCCGGTAGATAATTTTTTAAGACTTTAATTAATTCTTTAACATTATCATTCTTTAAAGATGATAAAGGAACAATTTCTTCAAAAGGATATAAATCTTTATACTCTAAAATTTTTTTTAGGATATCCTCTTTTTTCATCTTATCAACTTTATTGATTACTAAAATAGTTGGCTTTGACACTTCCTTTAACTTATCTAAAACGAACATATCACCTTTACCAAGTGGTTTATCATCAACTAAGAAAAGTAAAATATCAGCATCTTCCATACTATAATAAGCTTCTTTGTTTAGAGTTTGTCCCAGCTTATTAGTTGGCTTATGAATGCCCGGTGTATCAATAAAAACAATTTGACTATCATCGTCATTATAAATACCTTGAATAATATTTCTTGTTGTTTGCGGTTTAGATGTTGTAATCGCTACTTTCGTTCCAACAATAGTATTGATAAGCGTACTTTTACCAACATTAGGTCGTCCGATAAGTCCTACAAAACCACTTCGCATTAATTTAGAGCCTCTTCATTAAAAGGATATGGACATAATTCGCCGACCGTATGAACTTCTTCTTCCCCTTTTGGATTCATACAAATGACTTTGGCGTCAGTATCAAAAAGCTCTCCGATAACAGCTCGGCATACAAAGCAAGGCATGCCAATAATATCACTATCACACATTACATAAAGATGTGAAAAATCACCCTTTTTATAGCCGGCACTAACAGCACCTAAAATAGCGCTACGTTCCGCGCAGATTGTCGCACCATATGAGGCATTCTCAACATTAACACCTCGAAACTCTGTCCCATCTTTCATAACCGCAATAGCAGCAACCCGAAAATGCGAATATGGTGAATAACTATTTTCTAATAACTTAACTAATTTTTCTTGCATAAATCCTCCTACATTCCTAGTAAAGTCATAATCTTTGGTACATAAATAATGCACATAGCAATAACTAAAGCAATGGAGATAGAAAATGTTGCCGCACTGGCACTATCTTTAGCTACTTTAACTAATTTGTTATAGCTAGGTGAGACTAAATCACACACAGCTTCAATAGCTGTATTTAGTAATTCAATCGCTAACATCACAAGTAGGATAAAGATAATAAGAAGCCACTCAACCGGTGTTAGATTCATTGAAAGGCTACCTAGAATAATAACAACCGCAACAATTAGATGGAGAATAGCGCTTCTTTCATAACGATAAAAATTGATATACCCTTCCATCGAATATTTGCAAACATTAAAGATAGCTTTGATACTGAAATCTCTTTGAGGATGATCATAATCTTTATTAACGACAACTTTATCTTTTGATTCCATAACTCTCTAAAACCCTTTCTTGAAGTGTAAACATTTCTTTTTCTTCTTCGTCATTCATATGATCATAACCTAAAAGATGAAGAATTCCGTGAATTGTTAAAAAGCATAACTCTCTTAAAAGTGAATGACCATAAGCACTGGCTTGCTCTTTAGCTTTATCAATGGAAATATAAATATCACCTAAAACTCTTTCCTCTAAAGGAATAAATGTATCATCATCTTCTAAAGCAAACGAGATAACATCAGTGGGTCTATCGACACCACGATACTCTTTATTTAAGGTGTGTATTTCATCATTATTAACAATAATAACATTAAACACCACTTTATCTAATTTTAGATAATCTAGTGCATAATCAATAAACTTTTGAACCTCTTCTAATTCCGGTATTTCATCATCAACTTTTTTAATTAATTCAACTGCATTCATAATAAACCTCTAAATCAATTTCATTATATCTTTTTTATATCGAAAAAGCAAACAAACGCCTACTTAGATGAAAAATGATAGCCTATCGCAAACACACCATAGCCGATAGCCCCACCAATTAAGTTTAAAAGGACATCATCAATATCAAAAACCCGGCCAATTTGCGTTTGTAATAGTTCAATGGAAAGAGATACAATCAAGGTAATTAATAAAATCCAATGAAGACGTGTCTTTCTTAAAAGATAAGCTGTAAAAAAGCCAAAAGGTACAAACATCAAAGAATTACCAACAACATTTTTAAAAAACAAGCTACTACCAATCGGATAACGAAACATCTCTTTAAAAGGAATTATGTTAAAAGTCGATATCCCTTTGCCATCAATATCCTGAAATGTTACCACGTAAAATAAACACATCATATAGATGACGAAAATAAACATAAATATTTCATGATGAATAACAACTTTTTGTTTTGTTTTACATAAATAGGCTATCCTTAAAACAATCATCATAATACTACATACTACAATCATTGGCCATATTTGGGAAAACACACCCTCAATAAATCGATGCATCTATTCAACTTCTTTCATTTCTTCTATCGCAACATAATCGCTAATATCTTCATAAACACTAAAGAAGACATCCATCTCAACGCCTGATGGAATTATTTTACTATCAATAACGTGATGCGAAATAATATATTCATCTTCCTTTAGGGTTTGACGCATCTTTTCATAAGCAAGATTAATAGCCTGAAGTTTTACTTCTTCGACCACACCCATACCAGATTTAATAATTACTTCTTCTTGTTTTTCTTTTACCAAACTAATTGGCAAAACGTCACTTTTTAATAGTACTACTTCTTCCCTTATTTTATCATTAAATGGATGAAAATTAAATAATTCAAGCCGATTATTAAATAATTTGACACTATAAACTGTCTTACTTTTACCCGTCTTTTCCTCTTCATAATAATTAAAAGGATATTTAACTTTCGTCTGGTACCACACTTCTCCGTAAACTTTTCCTGTTGCCGCCACTGTCTTTTTATACTCATCATTTAAATAAATATAACCACTAATTATAATATCGCCCTTTTTAACATAAGCATACTTATTTTTAATAATTTGACCATCTTTGGCATAGATATCTCTAATAATAGCGTTCTTTTTAGCGACGACGTGTTGATACTTAGCTTCTTTTTTTTCTTGGGATACAATTCGGGGTTCGAAACGAACAACATAGCGTGTTCCAACCGTTTCAATTTCCAACCACTCAATCTCATCGTGATACAGCTTAAGGATGTTTTCTTTAACATTTTGTAAATAGGTATAGTCTTTCTTAAAATGATACTTAGAAAGATCATATTGTTTTAAAGTTTTCATAAGACGCGTACGCATATCGTTATCATTAGTAATTATTTTAACGTCAAAAATCATATGACTTAAAATAACTACTACCATTATAGCTATGAAAACCGTTATTAGCACATGCCAATATTTTAAAATCTGCCTTCTTTTTTCTTCTATTCCTAAATAACGAATAACTTTTAACTCATAAATCGTATTTAACGCTAGCAATTTATCAAAATCAGCATAATTGATAATTATCTCATAACGATGCGGATTAATTTTTTTGACGTCTAATAAAGCAATTTTATTTTTGTGAATACGCAAAATAAAACGTTCAATATTATTACCATCAATCCTTATACATACTTTGCTCTTCATAACATCGATAACATTGTTTTTCATAAATCACCTAAATTCGATACTTTTAACTTCTCCTTTAATTAATAACTCATCATCTAATAGTTTAGAAATAATTAAATCTTTACCGCTAATCCTAATATTGCCACCTTCATATTTTAAAGTAATCGCATCATCACTAAAAGAAATAATCTCAAGATAATTGACAATATCTAGAGTATTATTTTTTAAAGTCAGAGAAAAACGATGATCAAAGATATATTCTCGGATCAAACTATCACCTATTTAAATATATTCATATCCATAAAAAAAAGGACTATGTCCTTAATCACGAGCTTTAAAAATAAGACCAAATACAAAGGAAAAAACAATCGCGCTAACGATACCAGCCGAGGTAAGGTCAAACATCCCCGTAAAAAGGCCCATCACACCAAAATTACTTACAGTATCCATCGTTCCGTGAATGAGTAAATGGCCAAAACTAGTTATAGGAACAAGAGCTCCCCCACCACACCATAAAACAAACTTATCATAAATATCAAAGGCATCCAAAAGAGACCCTAAAACGACAAACAAGCTCGTTATATGACCTGGTGTTAGCTTTGTATTATCAAGAATTATTTGACCAATAAGGCAAACGACGCCAGCGAAAAGAAAAGCATTAAAGTATATCATCCGTTACCTCCAAACTAATGGCATGACTAATACTTGGAATAGATAATTTTTGATTGACCATCGCTGGAGATAATAAGGCACCGGTCGCTACTAATAAAACCCGGGTAATTTTACCTTCCAGCATTTTTTTATAAACATAACTATTAAAAACAAGAGGCATACAAGCCGGTCCACTACCACCTGCAAAAACCGGTTGATGATTTAGGTCATAAATCATACACGCGGTATCATCATAATTATCTAACTCCATATTATATTCACTTTTCATATAGTCAACCAATATTCTTTTACCATAAATACCTAGGTCCCCTGTTAAAATTAAATCATAATAATTAGGTTCTCTTTTTAATGATGTCAAATGATCATAAATCGTACTAGCCGCACTAGGAGCCATAACCGCTCCCATATTCATCGAATCAGTTATTCCTAAATCGATAACCCGACCAATCGTCGCACTTTCTACTTTTATCTGACTAGGTTTAGTTGAAATGAGAAAGCTAGCCGCACCCGTTGTCGTAAAAGTTGAGGTCTTTCTTTTAGGCCCACCATATTCAACTGGTTGCCGGAATTGTTTTTCAGCGCCATTGGTGTGTGATGAGGTTGAAATAAGACAGTTTCTAATTTCATCTTTATCAACCATATTGCTACCGATAATAAGTCCTAAAACGCTCGTTGAACAGGCTGAATAAATACCAATTAATGGTATTCCAATCGATGCACTCGCATAATTAGTTGAAACAATTTGATTAAGTAAATCACCCGAAATATGTAAATCAATATCGTTTCTTAACTTATTCGTTTTATATAAAACCATATCAACACTATCAACAAGCATTCGACACTCCGCCTGTTCCCATGTCTTTGTTCCACAATAAAAGTCATTATAAACTTTATCATAATAGCGACCAAATGGTCCTTTACTCTCATATGGTCCAGCAATGGTACTTACTTCATTTAAATAGACATTACTATATTTAAAAGTCATCTTAGCCTCCCATAATTAAATAGCGAAGTAACCCAAAAAAATAGGCACTTACTACCCCACACATAATAACCGTTCCGGCAAGTTTAAACATATTAGCGCCCATTCCGGTAACGATACCCTCTTTTTTATATTCTAAAGTAGCGCTCATCATCGAATGTGCAAAACCAGTAATGGGTATAATTAACCCACAACGCGCAAAAGATACCATCTTATCAAAAAATCCTAAGCAAGTTAAAAAACACCCTAGAAAAACTAAAGTAATAATCATAATCGTACTTGCTTCTTTCGTTGGAATACTAAATAGATAACTATAGATATCTACTAAAAATTGACCTAAAACACCAACGAGCCCACCGACGATAAAGGCAATTAAACCATTATACAAGCGATTCTCTTTCGGGCAATGTTTATCGACCAATGCTTTATATTTATTTTTATCCATAAATGCCTCCTATTTCTATTATGATTTAGACAAGCTCTTTTTATACTTTTAAAAACATTTATGTAATTATATGTTATAATGGTTAGGGTGAGAAAATGATTGAACATATAAAAGAACTAACTAAAATGTATGAAGTCACTAAGGAAGAAAAAGTAGATAGCATAAAAGCCGCTTTTTTAGCAATTGAAACTAATAAATACTATCTAAGTAATGGTGAGGTTATCACAAGAGACGTCTTAATCAAACCGGTTGACCGCGCAGCTATTATCATCCCGAGGACAAAAGATGGTAAATACGTTATGGTTATGCAAACAAGAGTAGCCACGAAAAACAAAGTTGCTGTTGAATTTCCGGCCGGACTTATTGAAAATGATGAAGATATCGTTAAAGGTATGAAACGCGAATTAAAAGAAGAAACTGGCTATGAAACGGATAAAGTTGATTTACTGATGGAATATTACTCGGATACTGGCGCAACTAAAACAACAGTAACTTTAGGATTTGCTGATAACTGTAAAAAAGTTAGTGATCAAAAGTTAGATGAAGATGAGTTTGTTTCCTTTTTTGAAGTAACAGTTGAAGAAATGGAAGAACTTATTAAAGAAGGATTAATTGTTGATGGCAATACTATGTTTAGTATTGAACTAATTAAGAATAGATACCAATAGTATCTATTTTTATTGCCTTTTAAAGTTTTTTTAACTATAATACTTACCACAGGTGATTAGATGAGCATCGAAATAAATCATAGTTATCCACCAAATGACATTGAAGATATGGAAGCTAAATTATCCTTATTAGATTTATATGATAATTTTCTTCATAATCCTTTACCTAACGCATTAAATGAGGATGAATTCATTAGATTTTCTAGCAAGGGAAAATGGATTAGCCAAGATGATAAGTCATATCAACTAATTTGTGAAAGAAAGAGGGAGCTAAGATACCGCGTATCAGAAAAAGGTAAGTTTTACTTTAATATCTGTCCCTTTCATAATAGTCAATATGAAACTTATGACTTTATGATCGATCCTAAGACCAATCAATTTTATTGTTATGGGTGTCATAAGAAAGGTTCTGTTTTTTCATTTATCCAAAATGCTTACCATCTAACACCATTAGAGACAGTTCAAGTAATAAAGCAAATTATAACATCCAACCAAAGTAATCCTAATAGGATTATACCAACCAATCATTATTCCCCTAAAGTTATAGCTATCTTTAAACATCTAACGACAAGAGAAAATAGTTCTATATATTTTGATTATGCTCAAAAGAGGATTAAAGAGTTAAATATAAAAATAGATAACTACCTTCACTTCTTGATGGGTAAGCATAAATTATATCCCCTTTCTGATGACAAAATAATCAAGATAGCAAATAGACTTTGTGTTAGCAAACAATTAGTAAAAAAACATTTAAACAATTTTCAAGGATAAAATAAAAATACTTTATTTTTTCTTTTTTTTATGTTATAATCCTAGATGTATGACAAATTGTCTCCTTAGCTCAGTTGGTAGAGCAACAGACTCTTAATCTGTGGGTCTAGGGTTCGAGCCCCTAAGGGGACACCATATTTTGATAACGAAGCCTTGTATTATAAGGCTTTTATTGTTTTTAAAGGGAAAAGTCGCCGTTTTTATCATAAAAATGTAAATATAAATTGCGATAATTTTAATCAATATTTGACAAAAACAAGACCAAAACAAGACCAAAACTAAATACCATTAATTACGGTCAAACAATAAAGCCAGTCATTTTTTTGACTAGCTCATTAAATGTATAAAAAACTAGTTCAAGTCAACTAGTTTTTTTAGCGCTTTTTTATCAGTTCTTTTTGAGTTTGCCAGCTTTTAGTAAGTTTAATAACTTGGTATTTTGACTAGCTGTTCCCCGGTAATCCACAATACCATTATCTTTAGCAATAACTTTACGATTATCAAATGAACTATCAACGCCGATACTTTTTAAGGCATCAACTAAAGATGGACCATCATAATCCGGGATATCATAGTATTCATCTTCTTTAATGAAACCATTTAATCCCCGATCCAACATTATTTTAGGATAGTCTTTATAGGCATAATCTTTATCACAATCAACTCCGGCAATCTCCCTACTCTTTCCACCAGCAAATTGCCACATACCACCTTTAGGAAAACGGGGACGAATACTTGACCAATCAGCTACCCATTTATCATAACGCTCTAACTCTTTTGTTTCAATATAATTACGAAACCAATTAACTGAAGCATAGATAATAACGTAATAACCTTTATCTTCTAAATATTCAGAGAAGCCTTTAATCGCATCAGTTATCGCTCTTTTACCAGCCGGACGTTGATAGATATTATCTTCAACATCAATGGCAATCGGATAAGCAAACTTTTTACCTCTTAGACATGTCTCATACATAAATCTCGCTTCATCACGGCCTCGTTCATAACTGGTTGCTCTAGAATACCAATAGGCTCCAACTGGTATACCTACTTCGCTAGCATGACGATAATTTTCTTCAAATCTAGGATCGATATTTTTAGATACACCATTATCTCTTCCGGTATAACCAGCTCTTAAGATAGCAAAGCGAACACCCTCTTCTTTAGCTAAACGAAAATTAAAGTCACCTTGAAACTCAGATATATCTACGCCAAATGTCTGATTCATAATAACCTCCTTTCAACTTATCATATTCAA
Organism: uncultured Bacilli bacterium; assembly: GCA_947589735.1. Lineage (GTDB taxonomy): Bacteria > Bacillota_I > Bacilli_A > RF39 > UBA660 > UBA5578. Next base: position 147,156 of record CANQCR010000001.1, read on the forward strand.
ATATAGTAAGCCTACGAAGTTATAAGACACAAAAAAAGACACTACAATGTCTTTTATAAAAAATTAAACCCATAGGTTAATTTACATAATTGGTGACCCGTACGGGATTTGAACCCATAAATGCATGCGTGAAAGGCATGTGTGTTAACCGTTTCACCAACGGGCCATAATGGTGGACCTGAATAGACTTGAACTATCGACCTCACGCTTATCAGGCGTGCGCTCTAACCAGCTGAGCTACAGGTCCAATTAACAAACTTTTGTCAATGACTATTCAAGTATACCCTATTTTTAAACTTTTGGCAATACCTTTTAGTCATTTTTTTAGATTTACTTTATGAAAAAGATTATCTAATATAACAAAAAAAGATTTTAAATCAAAATCTTTATATTTGGTTTCCAAACTCTACCGTTGGATCAAAAGTATAATTTCCTTTATATTTTTTAATATCGCGTCCACTCGCTGCCATAATCGCTAAAAAGTCAATTTGTTTAGGACTATAATTAGGGTCAGCTAGTAAGCTTATATCAACTTCCATCTTATGCGCTACGACTAATGACTTTAATTGATCAATGGTATACTTATAAGGATCAACCATCGGTAAATTATCCTTTACATATTGTTCATAATAATTTGTTACTTCAGGACTATAGCCATCACTTCGATGATCATTAATAGGCTCCATTTCGGCTATTGATGGCATCTCTTCATAAAGAACGACTTCTTCCCCATTCTCATTTTTATAGACAACTTTTAAAGGTGGCGCTACATAATCAGTTACTTTCGTATCACCAATCAAATTTTTTCTTGCCATCTCATAAGCATCAGCATAAGATAATTCAGGTTTTTCCTTCATTAAATTAAGTGCCACACTACGGATATCATCAACTAATTCAATATTATGTTTATTTGCCATATCTCTACTCCTTATAATTACATTTACCACAACATTTCATACTAATAGGAATGATGCGGTTACAACCAGGACACTTTTTAATATGTGCCATATTATGTTCATAAAAACAATCTTTATGGCGGTATAAATAGATAAGATTAGGAATAAACCATACCAAAATACCAACCACAAAGGCAATTACCATAACCATTAGATTAGGGGCATTGCGATATATCTCATAACTCATAATTAATAAGACATACACCATAAGTAAGTAATACGCGGGTTTCTTTCTTTTAAATGCAAAGAGGAAAGTCACCACACTAAAAAGAAAAATAATGATAGTTAAAATAAGATTTAAAATATCTATTTTATGCATTAATAACTTAGATATTGTTAGTGTCGATGTAAGAATATAAAAAGGGATTAGAACAATTGTCAAAAAATCTAACCAAATTGTTGATTTTATTTTCTTCATCGTATCACCCTATTCTTAAATTAGTATAACACAATTTTAACAAAAGAAAAAGAACTTATCGTTCTTATATATTAACATTATGATATACTTGTTGAACATCTTCAACGGTATCAAGTAAAGCTAATAGTTTATTAAATGTTTCAAGATCATCACCCGTTAAGTCCATTTTATCTTTAGCAATCCAAGTTATTTCATCAATATCAAAGTCAACAGTTGGAAGTTTTGCTTCAATAGCTTTTTTAATATCATATAAATCGGTTGGTTTTCCGTATACTAAAACGCATTCGTCTTCAACTTCAATATCATCGATATCAACGCCAGCTTCAATTAAAGCTTCAAGGGTATCTTCTTCGGATAGACCTTTAAAACCAACAACACAGACATTATCATACATATAACTAACACTATTCATAGCTCCTAGTTTGGTATGTGTCTTATTGATGACAGCTCTAATATCACTAACAGTTCTATTTAAATTATCCGTAAGACAATCAACAATTAAAGTTGAACCACCTGGTCCAAATATTTCATATTTGGTGTTTTCATATGATTCATCCGCACCACTATTAACTTTATCAATAGCTCTTTTAATAATATCAGCTGGAACTTGATCTTTTTTAGCCTTTTCAACTAATCTTTTAAGTGACGCATTTGCATCTAAACTTGTTCCACCCATCTTGGCAGCTTGATAAATTTCCCGAGCGTACATTGAATATAATTTTCCTTTAGCTGCACCATTCTTTTGCTTACTAGCAGCTATATTAGGGTATCTTCCCATAAAGCACCTCTTTCTCGTTTTATTTTAACATACTAATTCATCTTTAACAACCACTAATTAATGATTACCATCTTGAGCTTTCTTTAAAGCTTCTTTAGCCGCTAATTGTTCAGCTTCTTTCTTACTTTTAGCAACGCCTACGCCGTAGACGATATCATCAATCTTAACAGCGATTTCAAACGTTTTATCATGAGCTGGACCCGACTCCTTTACAAGTTCATAATTAAGGCTTTTACGATCCGTTTGAACAAACTCTTGTAAAACCGATTTATAGTCCTCAACTAAATCAACCTTATGATCTTTAATTAAAGGTATCACACGTTCATAGATAAATCCTCTTACAACTTCAAAACCACAATCTAAAAACATCGCACCAACAAATGATTCAAAAATATCGGCCACAATCGTTTTATTGTGTCTACCATCACGTTCTTCTTCGCCTTTACCTAATTTTAAATAGGCATTTAAACCTAGTAAAGATGAATATTCATATAAAGCATTCTCACAAACATAACTGCTTCTTAACTTGGTCATTTTACCTTCAGCATAATCTGTTACCTTGTATAAATATTCACTGATAATAAGTTCTAAAACAGCGTCGCCTAAATATTCTAAACGCTCATAACTTTCTGTTTTCATTTCATTAGCATATGAAGTATGTGTAAAAGCTTGTTCATATAGCTCTATTTTATGATATGGAATACCTAAATCTTTTAGTATCTGCATAGTTCCTCCTTTCACAAGAATTATATCAAAAAAAATTGGGAAGCACAACCGCGGGTGGGGTTTATTTTTTAGTTAACTTCTAGTATAATGATAGTGGTGTTTCTAATGAAATATGTATTAATTAAATTAATAAAATGGTATCAATTAATGCCGATTTCTTGGCATAACTATTGTAGACATATTCCAACATGTTCTAATTATGCCATTGAAGCAATTGAATATTATGGCGCCTTCAAGGGTTCTATTTTAGCGCTAAAGCGTATTTTAAGATGTAACCCTTTAGGAACATCAGGGTATGATCCCCTTATAAAGGAGAAATGTAATGAAAAAGTTTAAAATATTATTAACGCTCATCCTCATCATTTTCTTAAGTGGCTGTTTTGGCAATACTTCGATGGTCGATATTGAAATTAAAACAACCGCCTACCCAATCGAATATGTAACCGAAAGACTATATGGCGAGTATTCTAATATAACAAGTCTTTATCCTAATGGCATGGATCCGGGATACGTTGTTAGTGATAAATTGTTAAATGATTATAGTAGCGCTAACTTATTTATTTTTAATAGTAGTGAGAATAACGAAAATGATTATATGTATAAGATGTCTAAAAAAAATAAAGGCTTAAAAATCATTAATGCGACAAGAGGACTTCCTAATACATATGGTATGGAAGAATTATGGCTTGACCCTATTAATCTTTTAACAATTGCGAATAACATTAAAAAAGGTTTTGAAGAGTATACTAATACAGCTTATGTCTTAGAACATATCAATAGTGAATATGATAAATTGAAAGTTGAACTTATCCAGTTAAATGCCGATTATGATGAGATGGCGGAACGGGCTAATAACAAAACCATCATCGTCGGAAGTGATCTTTTCTTATATCTTAAAAAATATGGCCTTGATGTCATCTCCCTTGAAGATAATGAGAATCTAACTAAAAAAACGATTCATGATGCGACCGATTTAGTCAAAAATAAACAAATTAAAACGATTTATATCCCTAAAGGGACTGAGGCCAATAGCTATATTAATGACTTAAAGAAAAATTATGGCGTTGATGTTGTTGAACTAGATACACTATATACCTTAACGGAACAAGATCGTAAAGATAATAAAGATTATATGAGTATTATGTATAACAACTTAGAACTATTAAAACTTCAATTATACAATTAAAGACGAGTTAACCTCGTCTTTTCTTTTTCTTCTTTCTTTTATGGGATAACCATAAGCCCATTATAAATAATAATACTATTAAAGCTATTCCCAAATAAATTAAATAGTATGGAGGAATAACAATAATCATCGCTGGTGTGACTAAAACATCTTCTTTATATAGTACCTCATCACCACAGGAAACGGTAAAAGTACCTAACTTATCCCCTACTTTCATCTCCTTAGTGATAGCTCGAAGGCCATCGTAATTTTCTTTAAAATCACAGTTAACTCTCATATACTTCACGATATCTTCTTTAATACTAACAGGATAAGAGATAACTTCATCATTAATTAGCGTAATATCTGTAATATTCGTATCTTTCTTTAAAACGAGACGCTCATCAAAATTATTAAAATAATAGGTATATATCTCTTTAGCATCGTTATAATGATTATTCGGGTTATTATAAGGAGCACCTAAAGTAACTAATAAGTAACTTACATTATTATGATGCGCAGTACTAGCAAAGCATAAACCAGCATCATAAGTAAACCCTGTCTTACTACCATCAATAAGACCTTTAACAATCTTAGATGTAGCTTTAGATGCCTTAAAGGTATGTTTACCATTCGAAGTTATATATTCACTAGCTGTAAATATTGCTTTAAAAGTTTCATTTTGTAAAGCCACCTTTAGAAGCTCGGCAACATCTTTAGCTGTTGAATAATTATTAGGGTTATCTAAGCCAACCGGATTAGCAAAACTTGTATTCGTAAGGCCTAATTCTTTTGCTTTAGCATTCATGGCTTTCGCAAAATTATCAATACTTCCCGCTGTACTGATGGCTAGAGCTTGGGCAGCCTCCGCACCAGATGGCAATAATAAGCCATATAATAAGTCCCGATATGTGACTTTTTCTCCTAAAGTAAACCCGGCTTGATAGGCATTCTCTTCCCTTAAGGTCTTATACATATCGCTAGTCATTGTAACTTTAGCATCCAAGTCTTCAATATAATCTAATGATACTAAAGCCGTCATTATTTTAGTAAGACTTGCAATCGGTACGACATCTTCTTCATTTAAAGCGTATATAACACTATCATCATTCATATTGTATAAGATAACATTTTTAGATTTTATATCAAGAGCCCAAGTGAAAGTTGGCCATAGAAGTAATAATATTAATAAACTAATCTTTTTCATTTATATTCCTCATCATATCATATTGTTTGTATAAATATTGAACACCATTTTCAAGCTTGAAATAATGCCGGACATAAGGTATTAAAAAAGCCATCAAAATTAGAGCAATAAAACGAAAAACCATAACTTTAAGAGAGACGATTAAACTGATAAATAATAGGATAGCATATGTTAAAGTTACAAAAAGATGAATTAAACGTTCGTGCTGAAAAAACTGAATCTTAATTAAATGTTCCTTAATTACTTCATCATCAATATGATAGTTTCTTATTTTATCATCAATTAAAGCAATATAATCATATAAATACTTTCGCATCTTATCACCACTCTTATTATACTAAAAATTAATACAAATAAAAAGCCTTGAAACAGGGCTTATTATCTTAATGGCGGAGCAGGCGAGATTTGAACTCGCGCACCAGTTTCCCGGTCTACACCCTTAGCAGGGGCGCCTCTTCAGCCGAACTTGAGTACTACTCCATAACCGCTACAAACTAATTCTATCATAAAAAAAATCTCTTTTCAAGATTTTTTTATGTTTTTATGCAATAAGTTGATGCTTTAATTTTTCAAGGACTTTGTGTTCTTTTCTAGAAACTTGAACCTGACTCATACCAAGAATAGAAGCAACCTCCGTTTGGGTCATATCTTCCATATAACGTTTACTTATTAAGTCTAATTCTTCATAGCTTAATTTATTTAGTTCTTCCTTAAGATCTAAAGCGTCATATTCATCAAGGCCACTATCTACTTGCATCTCATCAATATCTAGTAAAGTACTTGTACTATTTAAAGCTTCAGCAACTTGCCATTCATCAATTTCCAAAAACTCAGCTAACTCTTTGATGGTTGGCTTTCGCATTAAGTGTTGTGTTAAATAGGTATTAACTCTTTCAACTTCTGCATATAACCGCGATATTCCCCGGCTTACTTTAACACCTTTATCCTCCCTTACTAATTTCTTCATCTCACCTAAAATGTATGTATAGGCATATGTTGAAAACTTTGTCATTGCCTTATCATCATAATTATGGTAAGCATTAATAAGACCAATACATCCAACTTGAAATAAATCTTCTTTGTTGGGATAATTCTTAAAATATCGCATAACCGCATATATCAATTTTTCGTATTCTAATATGAGTTCTTCCAATTTATCAGTCTTATCGCACATAATTCATTACTGATCTCTTCAATATGACTAGTTAAGTTTTTCTTAACATCATCATTAAGACCACAGATAAAGCTCACCCCCTTTCTCCTCTTTACTAAATCGTGCCAATGAATAAGTGAAGAGATAGCCGTATTATCAAGTTCTACTACTTCTTCTAAATTGAAAACAATATTATTAAAACCCATATTACCAACAATATTGTTTAAATCTTCATCAATACATTTAATGGTATATTTATTTAAACTGCCAATAAAACGGATAAATAAAACTTGTTCACGGTATTCGATATTATATGTAAACATTATTACCTCCAACTATTTTAACTATATTCCTCTTTCCTATCCCATTTTGTCGAATAAAAAAAAATAATATAGTATTTCTACTATATTATTATTGATTTAATCACTATTTCCTTTTATAAAAGTTAAATAACGCTCTTTTACACGCTCTTCACCAAGAAGATGCATTAACTCATAAAGGTCCGGTGTCATTGACCGGCTTGTTAAGGCAACTCTTAAAACCATACTAATATCACCGACATGGCCTTTATAAGCATCAGGATTCTCTTTATATTGTTTTACTTCTTTAGCATAACCTAATTCTTCGGATAAATCTTTAAGACGGTTAAACCACGTCTCTTTATCATCTTCGGCGTGATAATATTTGTTAAGATATAAATCTAAGATATGATTGATTTCATCTTTATCTTGAATCGTTTTAAAATCATAATCGGTGACATTTTGATATAACTCATCAAACATATACCAGATTTGGGATTTAATCATACTAAAGCATGAATAGTCTTTTCGAGGTTTCTTTTGTTCTCTTTCAATATTGAATAGTTTTGCCGCATAATCAGCATGACGCTCTAAGATAGTTGCAAACTCTTCGTCATATTCTTTAGCCCATTTTAAAGTACCTTCATATACTTCACTAGCTTTTAGATAACTGATATAATTTTTAGAAATATTATATAGTTTATCAACATCAAATAATGAACCACTACCGGATACTTTTTTAAAATCAAATTTAAAATCATCTAAACCCTTTTCTTTATTAGCATCATACCATTGTTCAAAGTTCGTATTAGCAATCGTCATCAAATATAACTTAACAGCTGGAACAGGTATACCTTTTTCATGATAAAAGCTAACGGCAGCTTCAGGGTCCTTTCTTTTACTAAGTTTTCTTTTCTTACCATCCTCTTCTTTCATAATTGGAGATAGATGTGCATATTTAGGAGCCTTGAAACCTAAAGATGAAAATAATTGGACATGAATAGGCAAAGAACTAATCCATTCATCACCTCTAATAACGTGGGTTGTTCGCATCAAATGATCATCGATAGCGTGCGCAAAATGATAAGTAGGAAGACCATCAGATTTTAAGATGACAATATCAAGATCGTTTTCCGGAAACTCGATATCCCCTTTAACAAGATCGTGAACTTTAATCTTATTATCAAAAGACCCTGGTGATTTAAAACGAATGATATATGGTTCCCCATTTGAAACTTTTTCCTTAATCTCTTCATTTGTTAAACGCCGGCATTTAGCATATCTTCCGTAATAACCGATTCTCTGTTTACGTTTTTCTTGAATTTGCCTTGTTTCTTCAATCTCTTCAGGTGAACAAAAGCAAGGATAAGCTAGCCCCTCTTCAATTAAATGCTTAACATAAGCTTGATAGATATCTCGTCTTTTACTTTGGGTATAAGGGCCATAAGCCCCTTTTTCTTCTGTCTCACTTAACATTCCTTCATCAATCGTTATATCAAAATTATTTAAATCATTAATAATTCCGGTAACACCATTTTCGACTTCTCTTTTTTGATCGGTATCTTCAATACGAAGATAGAAAACACCATTAGAATCATTAGCGGCTTTTTTCTCAATAAAAGACGCAAATAATGACCCCATATGAACAAATCCCGTTGGGGATGGCGCAAAACGGGTTACCACAGCCCCTTCCGGTAAATCTCTTTCCGGATATTTTTCTTCATAATAGCTAACATCACTATCAACATTAGGTAATAATAAATCAGCTAACTCTTTATTGGTCATATAAAACACCTCTTTTTCATTCTATCATAATTAAATATATTTAACAAGAAAAAAGGTTGGATATCCCCCAACCTTTAGTATTTATTTAACCGGTGCATTAATCTGTAATTTAGCACTCTCTTTAGCCGCCTCATAAACTTGTTGTAGTCCAACTATGCCGACATATTCACTACTACGATCCATAAGAGTACTAAGGGACAATTTTTGCTTGAAACTCTCCTCCTTAGCAGGTGACCATTCCTGATGAGCCGCCACTAAAGCTATATCTTTTAAAGCTTCAGGAAAAGTATTATTTGGTGTATTAACTTTACCTGGCCTTGCTAGGAAGCTAGAGTTTAATAAATCCATTATATTCTTAACACGTGGCGTACTAGATAACTCATCCTCATCAGCATCTAATAAACTTTTATATACCGCTTCCGTATCATTATTAAAGTAAGCTTCAAACATTGTATCAACACCAATGATATCACTAATTAAATTAGCAGCCAGAAGTTCTTCTTCATAATCACAAGCACCTTCATTACCAACTAAAGTATTAGCAAGCATCTCGGTAAAGCCCATATTAAGAGCACACAAGCTATCATTTTGATTAAATCCATAGTAATTATCTGATGCGGAAATAACGCCTAGTAAACCTTTCATCATTAGATGATGAGGATCACATCTCTCTTCTAGGTCTTTCGCACTCAAAAGAATCTCATTACCACGAGCATCATAAGAAACTGGACCGCGTTGTTCGTGTAATGTACTTTTACCCACTTTTAAATCTTTTATTCTTGCATTTAAAGTATCCAAACTAACAGATGGAAACTGTTGATGGAAAATGGTAATTAAGTGGAAGAGCTCATCTTTAACCTCTGGTGTCATATTTTGATTTGAATCTAGGCTTTTTTTGATCTCATCTAGGTTAACCATTTACTATCACCTTCATCTAATTATCATTATACCATAAAATTAATTTTTGGAATAGTTTTTGCAAATTTTTTTTCTTTTTTTGAACTTCTTCAAAATATTTTTAATTTGTCTTGCCCCATATTCTTGATAATTCACATCTCGCACAATTCCCATTATTTCCTTGTTTTTCAAGGGCTTATCCGGGTTTTGCTCCTTTACAATTTCTTTAATTATTTTGATGATATCTTTTTCACTTAACATTTTTAAAGTGATAATTTCATCAATACGATTAATAAACGATACTGTAAAGTATTCATTTAGTTGACTGTTAACTTGACTATCATCAAAACCCATCTTTTTTTCATTTTCAATATTCGAAGTCATCAAAATAATCGTATGATTAAAATGGATAATACTTCCTTTAGCGTCCTTTAACTCACCGTTATCTAAGATTTGAAAGAAAAGATTTAAAACTGCTTTATTAGCGCGTTCAACTTCATCTAAAAGGATAACCGTAAAAGGATATTCTTTGATTTGATTAAATAAATAATTATTATCGTCATAACCAACATAACCTGGTGGGGCACCAATTAACTTACTAACACTATGTTCCTCACTATATTCACTCATATCTAATCTTAAAAGATGCGGATAAATGGATTTAGCAAAGGTTAACGCTAATGACGTCTTACCAATCCCCGATGGCCCATTCAATAAAGCACTAAAAGGTTTATCACTATCTAAACTACTAAAGTAAGCATTAACAAGTTTTTGAATAGCTTCTTCTTGACCGATTACCTGATGATTTAAAGTATTGATAAGCTCTTTCGCATTAAACTTATTAGAAAGTTCATAGATGGGAACACTTACCTTACTACTTAAAACATCATATAAATCTTTTTTCGTAACTATCTGACTATTTTTTAGTGTTAAATCTAATTCTAATTCATTTAACATACCCGTTAAAGCATTTTCCTCTTGCTTATATTTAAGAGCATCTTTAAACTTATTATTTAAGATACACTCCTTTTTCTTATCCATAACTTTTGTAAGTTCTTTAGATAGTTCATTATATTTGATCATCTGGGGATTTTCTTTTAAGTTGGCATGGGCACATACCTCATCTAAGATATCAATGGTCTTATCCGGATTTTTATAATTATAAATATATTTATCAGTTAAGTTTATTAATAAATCCAACAAGTCTTTTTTGATTGTCACATGATGATAACGCTCATAGATAGGCTTTAATTTCATCATAATATCTCTTACTTCATCTAAAGATGGTTCATTAATTATAACTTTCTTAAACCTTCGCTCTAATGCCTTATCTTTTTCAATATACTTTTTATATTCATCTAAAGTTGTCGCCCCAATACATTTAATACTGCCACGCGCTAAAGCCGGTTTAAAAATATTCGAAGCATCAATAGCGCCTTCAGCTCCCCCGGCGCCAACAATGGTGTGAACTTCATCAATGAAAAGAATGATATCGTCATCACTTTCAACTTCTTTAATAATTTTATTAATCTTCTCTTCAAACTCACCCCGATATTTCGTTCCCGCCACAACTGATGACATATCTAAATTAATAATACGTTTGTTTTTTAATTTACTAGGAACGTCACCTCGCATAATCATTTTGCTAATCTCTTCAATAATAGCTGTCTTCCCGACCCCAGCTTCTCCAATTAAAATCGGGTTACTTTTGTTTTTCCGAACTAATATTTCAATAATCTCTTTAATCTCTTTATCACGGCCAATAACGGGATCAAAATGTTTATTAATGTTAACGTCTGTAAAATCGACCCCAATATCAGCAAGCAAGCTCTTCTTTTTCTTACCTTTTTTAGGTAGGGTGAAAACAAACTCGGCATATATTTTATCGAGATCAAGAGGCATATCATCTAAAACCCGGTTAGCAATCCCATCACCTTCTTCAATTAAAGCTATAAACAAGTTTTCAATCGTTACTTCCCCACTCGTCTCATTACTTATATCAATAGCATTATCAAATATATCTCTTACAACCGGTGTATATAAGACCCATTCGGCCTTTTCTTTTCCTATTCCTACTAGTTTAATAACCCGTTCCCGGTAATTTTTATAAGTAATATTATATTTCTTTAGAGCTTTACTAACACTATTATTATCATTTAAAATTCCTAAAAGAAGATGTTCCGACCCTAAATAAGGATGATTTAAATTAAACATTTCTTCTTTCGCCCGGGATATAACTCTTTTAGTATCTTCTGCAAAATTGTTAAACATAGATCCTCCTTATACATTCTATGTTTATAATGTGTATAAATTAGCTAATTTAAACAACAAAAAAATACTGACTAGTCATAGTCAGTATCATCATATGTAATTAAAGCTGAATAACAATATATCTGATCTTCAGAAAACATTGCGACAGCGACTTGATATTTAATATCAACAATATTTTTATCTTTGATAAAATCATTAATTGCATCTTCTAAATCTTTTTCGTGTTCTTCATCAAATATTTTAACGTGCATACCATCACCAGTTAAATTATAACACTACCGATAGTATATTTTGTCGATTAATATTTACGATCACGAGAAGTAAATGATTTACCTAAAGCTGGAAAGTTAACAACCTTTCGTGGATTAATCTGTTTAGAAATGAATCCACTATATGATTTATATGTTGTTCCCCAGTTACCAGTGGAAATAGTAAAGTGATTATGGCTTCCGGTTGAACAATGATCCCATGTCTCATATTTTGGGCTACCACCAACGTGACCAATAACCGTCGTTGATGAAACGGTTTGACCAACCTTAACTTTAATATCAGCTAAATGATAATAACCAGTCGTATACTTTTTACCATTAACTAAATGGTTAATATAGACCATATTACCGCCGCAGCTTTGCTTTTTAAAGACAGCAGCAACAACGCCATTAGCAGAAGAATATACTTTAGCGCCATGTGTAGCTGACATATCAACACCATAATGGAAATCACTTGTCCACTTACCATTTAATTTATAAGTACGCTTACCATAGTTACTAGAAACTCGTCCAGATACAACTGACCGATAAAAAGCCGTATCGGGTGGTAATTTACCAGCCAAGCAATCATCTAATAATTCATCTAACTTACACTTATAAGTATTTTCATAAATATCAATTAATTTCTTTTGGTTTTTAATTTCATCTTCAATAGAAACAGCACCTTCAAGAGTTTTAGTTAAAGTTGCCTGATTTTGCTTTACTTGTTCCTCTAACTCTTTTTCTTTATCATTTAATTCTTCCGTTTTATTAGCTAATTCAACTTTTTTATCCTCATTTTCACTAATTGTTTGATTATACTGTTTAATTAAATCAGAATTATGCTCACCCAACTGTTCGGTTATTGCCATCCGATAGATAAAATCTGTAAAAGTTGAAGCATCAAAAACATACTCTAAAGCCGCTGATTCTCCCGTATTTGATAATTGATAATAACTCATCAAATCCTTGATTTCAACATTCATACTTACAATATCTTTATTTAACTGTTCAATTTCATCAGTTAAATCGGCTACATCTTTTTCAATCTGAATCTTTTCTTGAGAAATCTGTTCGATCCGCTTTTTTGATGATGAGATTTGAGATTGGGTTTGGGCTTGTTGTTGCTTATTTTCTTCTAGCTCCCGTTCATTTTCAGCTAATTCATTCTTTAATTGTCTTAAAGTTTGTGCCTTAGCTTCAACCTCAACTTCCTTATAAGGCATTGAAAGAGGCACTAATAAGGTTGCTAAAGCAATCACGATGAAACTTATTTTTTTTAATATTTTCAAGTCAATCACCTACTCCTTTAATTTCTTCCTTATTTTTTTATAATCAGGGCAATAAACACTAACTAATGCCCAAAAATTCTTAGAATGATCAAAATGGATAATATGACTTAACTCATGAATAATAACATAGTCGATTACATCATAGTCATACTCTAGTAAATGACTATTTAAAGTTATCGTATGTTTGACGCGGTTATAGACACCCCACCTTGTCTTCATTGTCCTTATTTTTAATTCGGGACACTTCTTAATTTCCTTAAAACGCTCATAATTATATTTTAAGCGTTCTTCAAAAACACGTCTTAATTCTTTTTTGTACCATAAGTCAAATTTCTTCTTATTAGGAATATAGATATACTTATCATTAACTTCTACCTTATCCATTATTGATACTTCTATTATATCATACTCACGTCCTAAATAAAAGAATGCTTTCTTCTTTTTATTTTGATTAGACTGTCTAGTTAACATTACCCGCAAGTGATCTTTATTGTCATCTAAGAGTTTAATGATACTTCTTTTGGTTGTTAAATAATTAGTTGTAATATAAATTGTCATATCATCTAATACTCTTAAATAAGTATTCTTATTATTTTTTTTAACAACTTTTACATTGTATTCTTTACCATCTAATTCATACTTCATATTATTAATTATATCAAAGAGTTAATAATTGTACAATTAAAAGCACGCTTTAGTAACACTTCATCAACCCTAAAATAAAAGAAGATTCAAATGTATCTTCATCTATTCTAATACGGTGTTAGAGTCCAACTGATTATTCTTTTCCAACGCCAATATTGGAATCAAAATAAGTGGGAATACTGTAATAAGGATTTTAAATAGTTTACCTTTATTAAATACTTTACCAATTTTGTAAGAAAAGATAAACACAAATATGATATTTACAAATGGAATTAACAATAATAATCCAAATATCTTTTTACCAAATAAATCTTTACCTAGACATAAAATATTATAAATTGGGATTAAGCATATCCAACCTTTTCTACCTAACTTAACATTTAGTCTCCACCAACTAATTAATAATACAATTATCATTAATATAGCTGTAATATCTAGTAATACCATATAAGTATAAATATTTTGTGACATATAATATCCTAAATCTTTACGCATCTTAATGGCATCATCTTTATAATCTTTAGGTACAGATAAATAAAATACACTATCGCCATACGTAGCCACAACATTATATAAATCACCATTAGTGACATACTCTTTATAGTAATTTGTCTTAATATAAGAATAAATATATCGTCCTTGATACAATTTAGTTTGCTCTGCTAGTTCATCATAAACATCTCCCCTTAATTTCTCGTCAGTCACTTTTATGTACCCCATTGTATACGGACAAGAAGAGGCATCAGTTAAATAATAATAATCTATGTTTTCATAATCATCTGTATAATCAATTACCTTACATCCTTTATCTTCAGCATAAGAAATAAAGGTGTCTAAAGAAACTTCCTTAAACCGCATTGCTTTCCAAGCTTCACTATAAAACTTTACAATAGAGAAAATGAATAATGGCATAATAATAACTATATAAAAAGCCAATAACACTATAGAAGCTTTACTATATTTACTTTCTTTTTGATTCATATTTCACATCTAATCAACTAATAAAATATTAATCACTTGTATGATTGATTAGCTCCCTTCTATTACAGATTATACCATATTAAGTAATTATTTTAAATATTTTTTAACCACTAAAAAACACCTACATAGTAGGTGTCCCTTAGTTTTTATTTATTATTAACTTTTGACCTATTTTTATAATATATGGAGATTTAATATTATTATCTTTAGCTATTTGTTTCCAATTAACATTAAACTTCTTTCCTATTTTAATTAAATAATCACCCTTTTGAACGATATAAGTAGTTTTAGTCTTACTTTTTTTAGTTATTAATAAAGTATTAACTTGCTTTTGAACAGCATCATAATCATATCCTGCTTTGGTTAGCTTATTTTTTCTTGTTAAACCATTACCCCATAATCCTTGAATAACTTCTTTAGCTACATCATCTATCTTTTTAGAAGATGATGTTAAATTTTCTTTGCTGTCTATTTTTTTCCAATTATAAATAGGATTACTCATCTTAACATTTTGATCTAAAAATAAAGCTTTAGTAACATCATATTGATTATATATAAGCCAAGCATAATCTTTAGCTTTAGGTTGATACTTTCCCTTATACCAACCATTACCTTTAAACTTACCTTTACCAACAGCTAAATGAATATGGGCTCCGGTTACATTACCTTTTGTACCAGGTTCAACATAACTAGTTCCTTGTTTAATCGTTTGTCCTACTTTTAAGTTTGATACATCATTATCATGAAGTGTCATTACAGTCATATAATCTTTTGTGCCATCAGCATACTCTACTTTATTTTTTGATTCCAACCACACACCATTAACATTAGGATATATTCTTTTTATCGTTCCTGTAAAAGGTGCTTTTAAACTTTTAAAACTACAAATATCAATAGCTAAATCACCATTATGCGAATATGTGCCATTCATCTTTTGACTAATATTTAAATTATCTAAACTAAGAATGGCTTTTTCCATCTAAATACTCCTGTACTAAATTAAGAACGGCTGATATTCCCATAGCTATCGCACCAATTAAAATACTTTTTAATAACTCCATATCACTAAGATCGGTAATATTAGGTAAACTAACAACCAAAGATGCTAACACACCTTCAATGAATGTTTTAATAATTTTACCCCACAATTTGTCGTTTAATATCTTCATCTAAATCACCTTCCATAAATAACGTATTAGGTAATTTATATATTTCATTAATCATACTTGTCGCATAACCATTCCCACCAAGCTTATGATAATTACTATATATTTCACCTACATTCTCTTTCATATAACTAGGACAATATCCCAGTTCTGTATATATTTCATATATTCTTACAATTTCATTTCTTAAAAGAGCTTGAAGTCCATTCTTCAAGCCCACATATTCTTTAAATATATAAATTAAACCTGTTGTAGTTATTGTAAATAAAAACTCTAACCAATATTTTAAAATAAAATCTATCATATAATCACTCCTTTAAGTCAAAATAAAGAGGATATAAAATACATATCCTCTTTATTAAAGTGGTTCATCATCAACATAACAATATAAATTAAATCGACAATAACTGTTAGTGACACCAAACAAACTAAAATAGTCTTTTTCTTCACCAACTATATTTCCTTCTTCTCATAGAATAAATTAATTATATATTCATTATACATTAGAAAAGGCGAAATTAAAAGGTATCTAATTTTTTTTATTAGATACCTTTTTACTTACATCTATTTGATTATCTAAATATTTAATAAAAGTGTTTCTTAATCGCATATAAACATTATGTAATTCTGGATTTTCTTGGGGTGTAATATATACCATTTTATCTTCCTTTGATACTAAAACTTGCAAGTGTGTTTTATGTACTAGTTGTTCAATAGGCCAACTAGCTAAATCATCAAAAAATTCATTCCTTTTATCCACATATAATATATGAATAACACTAAACCCATTAAATCTAGCTACCGGAGGTATTATTTCATATATTTTTTCTTGTAAATAATCTGGAAAATTTTCCCTAAATTTTTTACTTATCTCACCTTGCTTATAATACATAACCATGTATATACGCGTCATCGTACTAGCCTGTTTTCTTTTAAAACATCTGATTTCACAGTAATCATCATCAACTACTACGCCTAGATCTTTATATTTATCATTTAAAAGCATTTTTTCTAGTTTTTTGATAAAACCATTATAACTACTAGACTTTATTTTAATCTTTTTTATTCGATATCCAGGTTTCGCTGGTTCCTCTAAAAAATTAGCAATATATGGTACTATAACAAGTAAGCATACAAAACACAATCCAGCCCCAGATAAAGATGTTACAATTACGCAAAAATTACTATTAATATCATCCCCCAGGCACAATCCTTCTATCAAACATATGCCAGCAGTAACAATAAAAACTTTAATGAGAAACTCCTTTTGCTTTTCCGATAACCTAGACATAAGCTTTTTCAATAATATCACCCTTCAACATTCTATTTAATAAATTAGGCACTCCAAAAGTCCATAAGTGATGGAAACGGATTAACAGTTCTAGGTGGGCAACTATATACCTGTTTAGTATTAGCACTATCAACACTAAATGCATATGGCGTATTTTGTTTCTTACTTTTTTTACTAGTAGAATTTAGAGCATTTTTAATATTTTTACCTGTCGTAGTAGTACTTTGACTTGCCACTGTGCCTAAAACTTGATTGGCCGTTACTTTTCTTGTATATTTACCAGTAAAACTACTCTTAAACTTTGTCGGTTTAAACCATCCTTTATTTATTTTTACACCTTGATCTGCTATATCGCCAGTTATAGAATTTATAGTGCCATTTATTAATGTTTCATTAACAATTGTTCCTGCGGATTCTTTTAAATTACTTGCTGATAGTTTTTTGGATCCATTAACATATCTACCACCTTCATTAACTAGTGATTCAACACCACTAGATACAAAGCCAGAAGAAACAGGTCCAAGATTAAAACTAGCCATTACACCAGATACTGCTCCACCAGCGGCTGCACCCCACACATTATCTAAAGGGTCATCGCCATTAATAACATTAGATGTTAGCTGAGAGACAAAACCAATAGCACCACCAATGAAACCACAAGCGACATGGAACCAAAACAATCCATTTACATCAGTTCTAGAAACAGGATTATTTTCACAATATAAATATAGATTGTGTCCTATTATATTTTCATTTGGGTTAATAACCTTATCAGGGCTTATAAATCTATGAAGCGATACACTATAATATCTGCCATCAATATAATAATAGTAGGTTTCAGTATCATAATAATAACCTCTATATCTATAGGGGTTTATATTAGCAATATGATCTTCTAACTCTGAAATATAATTTCCTTCGCCATCGGTTACACTATTAATACCGCCCCAGCTAGTATATGAATACTTGGCAACTATTGTTCCATTGGCATCAACAATACCAACAATGCTACCATAATCATTTTTTATATAATAATAAGGTGTATCATTATAACTTAAACCAATTAATCTATTTTCCTGATCTCTTATATAGTATATCACATTATCGTTGATTGTTTCAAAAATAAGTGTTTGATTTTCATAATAATAGTTAGTCGTAACTCCATTTACTATTTTTTTAGTTCGACAACCATTATGATTATATTCATATTTAATATTTGCATTTTTAGATTGTATTTCAACTAATTCACAAGTATTATCCCATGTAAGAGTAGTCGTTCCAATTTGGATTGGATTACCACTACCATCATATAAAATATCTTCACCATTAAATCTTATTAATTGATCTTTCCATTCAGGATTATATTCAAACTTATCTTCGTATAATAAACCATCTGATACTAACTGATAAGTTCTTAAACTATACATATTTCCATCATTGTCATAATTATAAGTGAATCTTCGATTATGATCATAATCTGTTTCTTCAGATAATTGGTTATAACTATCATAAACATATTCTTTTTGAATTTGACCATTATGATATATTTTAAAGATGTTATTAGCATTATCATAGTAATATGAATATTTGTTATCATCATATGTTACTTTTGATAATAATAAAGAACTTCTGTTACCATATGCTTTATACTCGTAGTTAACAAAATCTTTATCATTTAGTTTATATCCCGTTATTCTTCCTAATTCATCATACTTTAATTCTAAAGTAACACCATTGAATATTATTTTATTTGGTTCGTCTTCATCATTTAGTTCATAACTAACCGTATATTGTTTATCATTAAAATGACTGATTTGTTCAACAACATTATTTTCATCATCATATTTATATATTGTATCAAAGTCATTGGTTGAATATTTAATCAATTTTGTTGAACTATCATAATCATATCTAATAACATTATCATCAGAAATTATTTTGGCTAAATTACCTTTAGAACTATAAACAAATCGATATTGTTTATCTCCTTTAACAAATTTTATCAAACGATCAAAATCATCATATTCAAACTGTAAAACTCCTCCATTAGTAGAAGTTGATTTTATAATATTACCATTATTGTAATCATATTCATTTTTAAATAAGGAAATATTACCAACTAGAATCTCTGTTATATTAAGAAAATCATCACGATTGATATAATAAGTTTTACTTCCTGATTTAATTTTAGATATTTGATCATGAAAATCATATTCATATTCAGTTTTTCTATCACCAAAAGTTGCACACGTTAAACGGTCTAGATTATCATAAATAAAATCTGATACTGTACCATTATAATCAACGATTGATTGTAACAATCCACTATTTACATCATAAGTATACTTTTTTTCATTTAGTAAAGAATCAGTTATAGATTCAATAAAATTGCCATCGGGTGTAAAAGAAGTATTATTTTCAATAAAAGTTGAAAAGCCAAATGGTTCAAAATAAAAATCAAAATTGCTGTCTTCATCTAAAATATTACCAATAGTTACTTCGTTATTTTTAACACAAACATATCCATCATTTTCATCTTCAAATGTTTTACATTGAATACGATAACTTCCATTTTTTTGTTTGAAGAAATTAAATAACGAATTTTCTTGATGATAATATGATAATGAAATTTTAATATTTGAATAAGAAAAATATTTATCATTAATGATTTTATGGTTAATTGCGTAATAATCATCTTTATTATCAATGTACCACCAATCAAAACAATCTTCATCCTGACTTACACAAAGATTACCATTTATATTTTTGATATAACTACTAGTTCCCTTTAATCTAATTCTATAGTAACCACTTTTTATATCATTAGTACTTTTTTTAGAAATTTTTATACATGTATTATTACCATTATCATCATATTTAAGTTGATTATTAATAGCACTAGCTGATATATGATTTAAAACTCTACTTTTATGTAAATTATCATATTCATATTTAAAGTTTTTACCCATCGGTGTTATCATAGAAACCAACTGCTGATGTTTATCATAATTAAATAATGTTACTTTATCATTAGCATTAGAAATTACTATTGGATTACCATTATCATCATAATCTATCATAATACTTTTAATATCTCTAAATAAACAAACATTGGTAATATATAGGTCATTAGCATTACCTGATTGCATAAATGTTAATTCAACGCCATCATAATCATAATATGCTACAAAAGATACTGAATAATGTTGCCATTCTTTTTCATTGATATTTAATGGTGTTGGAAGTAATACACATTGACCATTTTCATCTTCCTCTTTAGCAAATAAATTAAGGGTTACGTTATTCATAATTTCAATTGGCATTGCCTTAATACCATTATTTTTATACCAGAAAGAAAGGTAAAACTCATCACCCTTAGTTCCACTAACTGGAAATATTCTCGTAATATCAGTGCTGACGATTGGATTCATTTTGACATGCAAAGCATTTATTCCCTTTTCTAATCCAACTACCTCACAATAATTCTTAGGATCTTCATCAGTATCATTTTTAGTATTATATGCGGTCATATTCCAACCTAATGTTCCTTTAGAAAAATCGGAATTGTCTATAAAATTATAATCATTGGCAACTTCGCCTTCTTCTAATTGTACATCATCAATATAAAGAGTTCCAATATCATCTATATATAAATTAATTGATAATTCACTCGCAGCATCCTCTGGATAATATATTGTTTCATCATATCGAACAAAATCCTGATTTGGCAATATTTTTTTGCTGATAATTTCCATCGAGTTTCCTTCGCTGTTAAGATAAGAAAGACCTATTCGAACACAACTATCATTTTTTAAATAAGCACTGAACGTATAATATTTACCTTTAGGTACATTTAACGTTTGATATATCTTTTGATTGGTAGCTGTACTCTTTGCTTCAAGACTATTTAATCCAAAATTATGTTCATCTGTAGATATTTTTAATATAGTATCTCCAGTCGTTATAAAATCAATGCCTTCATTTTCAAAACTAGTATTCATCAGATAGTTATTGACATATTTTACAGGAACTTCCTCAGATACAATTTTATTAACATATGCATTATTACCATCTAAAGATTCACCATAGCTCTGAACCATTGAATAGGCATCATTAATGTTTCCAACTGCTGATAAACAACTCATAGAAACGAGGTTTCCATAATCATTATAAGTTATTGTTTTTGATCTGTTTTTATTGTCAATTATAGTCGTTGACATAAAATCATAAGTAATATTTATACTGTTACCAATCGCATCATTATTTCCAACTTCGACAATAGTTTTTACTCGATATGGTGTTTCATTATAATACTCATAATGATATCCCAAGCCATTAATATTTACAATTGAATCAATAAGTTTGCTATCACTATTATAATTTATTGTCATTTGTTCTTTTGAATTATCAATATACTTAATACGTCCATCCAAACCATACACTAACATCATTACTTGTTCTGTTGTTGTAATTTCTACATAATCACTATTATATACAATCTTAATAGTATTATTATTGCAATCAGTAACACAACTAATTCTATTAGAATCATCGTAAGTGATATTTATTTCATCACCGTCAATATCTATTATTTTTGAAAGATATCCGATATCATTAATAATCTTAAAACACATACTGTTAGTTTGACCATCTTTTAAGATATATTCCGTATCAGTTTTTGTTATTTTAAAGAACAGCCCATCTTCATCTTCATAATAATCATCAACTTTATAAAAATAGTGAAGTGTGCCATCTTGATCTTCATATATTAAATAATCTATATCTCCAATTTTTTGCGGTGTTAGAGTTTGAAATAAATCAAATTTATACCCTACTCCTAATCCACACTTATCATCACTTAAAACAAAGGAATGAGTATTATAAATTAAATTTAATGAAGCTGGCATTTTACTATTAAATGTACTACCCAATTGAAAAATACCAACTAAATTTCCATTATAAGTATTTAGATACGTATCACCAAAAACAAATGATTGTGTTATTAAATCAAAATAGTCTTCAACGCCAGTTTGATTTCGATAACTAATCATCAGCATAGGTCCAATATTAGTATCCTTAGCCGTATTATCTTTAGAAATATATGAAGCAACACTTATACTATCGTATATCTCATTATAGGCTTTGATCATGAATCCATAGTTTGGTACATTTGTATACCATTTCTTAACTAAATCAGTAACATCTACCGTATCAACAATAGAATAAAACTCATTATCAGGATATGGAATACTACTTGATCCTGGTAAAAAACCTTCAATATGTGAGTTATATTTATCATTCATATTTTTCCATTTGGCATTGCTTTCTGTCCAACTAGACGTTACTTGATGAACCGATAATAATCCTCCAGTATAGGCATCCAATAGTGGATAACCAGTTAACGATAACTTAGCATTTACAACTTGATTACCCGTTCCAATTTTAGGTAAGTCAAATCTAATCAGTGACCGATTAATAGTACCATTTTTTTCAACACCAATTTTTAAGATTTCTTTACTACCATTACTGATACTATCATCATTGGAATGAATATAAGTATCAGTAATCTCTTTTGTACTACTAACAATAGTGGGATCAATTATGACAGGATAAGTAGCTTTTTCAAGCCATTCTTTATCTAAAATCAGTCTTAAAGTGTATCCTTCTTCTTGTTTTTCTACTACATAAAAGATATTTGTATTATAATTTTCATTCTTATCGTACATATATGGTGGATCTAAAATAAAAACAATTTTATTACCATCAAACATCTCAATTTTATTTTCAGTTAAAGATAATCTCAAGTTCGTATTTATTGTGAATACTATGTCGTTGTTAATAGCATCAATTGATTTTAAAATAATTTTTTCTTTTACTTTATTTGGTAACAAATTATAATCTAAATCAATATCATTTAAAATATTAGGATACAAAATACCATATTTGTCTACTTTAGGTAATGTAATATTCCTATTTAAAACATCAAGAGCTAAACAATTTTCACCATAAATAATTTTTATTAAGTCATCGTCATAGTTATTATTTTTACTAAAAAAGGCTCGATATTTATTATCTTTATTTCCATAACAATTTCCATCTTCTATTAATCTATTATCAATATCAATATATTTTCCATCCTTTAGATAATGTATATCATCGCAATAAACTCTTGCTTCAATTAAACCATTTTTTTGTAAAAAATGTTTTTCCCTAGGACCTCTTAAGTTTGTTAATTCAATCTCTTCCATAATATTTCCTCCTTTTTCTAGTTTTACTAGGAAATTCTCTTCCACATATAACAAGTAATATATGGTTGGAGATTATTATGAGCATTAGATGAACCAACACTAGAAACTGTATGTGTGTGTGAACCAGATGAATTCATTGAAGGTGGCGTATTAACTCCATCAGCTGCATATTTTTTATGAGCAATAGCTACATAAGCAGTTGAACTAGATGTAGAAACTTGAAGATATCCCGTATAAGTATGCTTATGATTACCTCCAGAAACTTCGTGTGTATGTGCAGGAAGTTCATTAGTAGTTAAAACATGTTCTTTTTCACCAGCTTGGTGTTCAGCAACAGCAAACTCAGATTGTGTTGGATCAACACCAACAATGCATCTTCCTTCTCCCCACAAAGACCATTCACCACCAAAAAAACTAGATGGGTTAGTATTATTCACTGATAAATATATACTTCCGATAGGATAAGCATCTAATACATTAAGAGTCATTTTATCAGCGTTATTATAAGATAATGAATTAACTGTTAAATTACCTTCAGCATCTAAACTAAAATTACCATTTTTGGAATTTAAGCAAGAAATATTAGCAGTATCTACTTCCAAGTCAACACTATCTTCACTTTTAGTAAAAGCATCTACAATGTAATCAAGAATTAAATCTTCACTCCCTTCTAAATCTGGACTGCCTGTTATAGGCATTAAATCATTTGCTTCGTTCATTATAATCATCCTTTCTAATATTTAATAAATAAGCAATAAGATTTCGCTGCTTTAAGCTCTTTACATAATTAAATGGTTGAATGCTAATCAACTCCATAGGCTACACCTCCCTGATTCTCACAGAGCTACATAAGTAGAAGTATCATTATACCCATTATTTTTCATCGCATTATTAAGAGCAACTCAATATTTATAACCAAGTATTAACCGCAAGCGTACTTGTTAACGTGCTTGTCCTAAGACATAATGGGAACGTATTTAATTATGTTTAACAAAATTGTCAAAGAGCTCTTATCCCATAAAAAAGAGGAATAAGGAGAAAGCATTAATACCCTCTCACTATATTCCTCACTAATTTGATATTTTTAAGGTCTAAATTTTCATTTTTTGAGAAATTTTTTGTAACCCTATATCTATACTATCTTTTATAGATTGAATACTACAATTTTCTAGAGCCGCTATTTCCCTTAATGTAAAGTCATAAAAATAATACATTTTAATTCGTCTTTTTTGAAGATCAGGAAGGGCTTCAATCTCTTCCAATATTTTTTCATAAATAATTTTATTTAAGACCTTATCTTCTAGTGATTCATACTGACCCATAGTACGTTTAAATAATGTTGAATCATTTAGCTCAAGATGTTCAGTATGACGATCATATTCATTTAAAAATTTCAAATCTTGTAATTCAAAAGAATTAAAAAGATTATATAAATCATCTGTTAATTTAATAATCTCTTTATTACCATGACTATTAGTAAATACTAAAATATGATTTACCTCTAGCGTATAGGGGTTATATTTATCTTTTCTTCTTTTAGGCTTGCATTTTAATCCTCCATTCCATTAACCTAAAAGATTATTGGAGGAGATCGAATATGTAACATCGTATCACTCCAAACAAAAAAGTTTGAAGTCTACCCTAATTTTTTTGTTTAAAAAATCACACCACCTATTACGCTAATTAGGTAGCTTATTAAGCTACCTAATTAAAAAAGGTCAAAAAAAAAGACATAAATGTCTTTTTACCAAGATCCTGACCAAGTGGCTTGTGCATAACCCATATTATCAAAATAATCTTCACTTGATGATGCAAAAGTAATACCGATATTGGAAACGGTAAAGTCTTTAGCCTTTTCTACTGAAACTGTTTTAACAGCGTGAGCATAATCCCCAGTTGCTTTTTGACTTATAATTGTTGAATTAACGGCTTTTGTTACATCAACATCTAATGTTTGAGTTAGTGATGTAAGTTCACCTGTTGGAACTTTAAAAGTAGCTGATGAACCACTTGTAAATATTTGCGGATAAAATGTGTTTATTGTTTTACATCCCTCACCTTTCAAACAATATGTTTGTTCAAAATATGGATCAAAAAGTGGCTTAACACTTGAATAATATCCAATGGCAATTGTGTCATAACTTCTAACTTTTGGGAAGTTTTTCCACTCAAGATTAGCTCGATAGCGATAATAATTACCATTTGTCATTATCGAAGATGTTAATTTTTTATAAGTCGTCTCAACTGTAACATTGGTATTAGGATTTAAATCAGAAGTACTATAATTATCATATTCTTGTTTCGTAATCTCTTCAGTATATGACAAAGGTAATACCTGATTAACATTAATACTCATATAATCATCATACATAGTCGTTGTTTTAAAATATTTTTCCTCTTTAGATAATACTATAAAATTATCATCATCTATAGCAAAAATATTGCTTGAATTTATAAAAAATAAACAAGTAAGCATTAAAAACATTATAAATCTCTTTTTCATTTTATCATCATTCCTTTATTCATTTTAATAAAATAATTTATTATTGGATATTTTCTCATTTATCTCAAGTAAAATTTTAAATTTACTAACCTCAGAGTCAGTATTAATAAAACTAATTGATACATAACAATTATCAAGTTTCGTTGATATAATAGCTTCATTATTTTTAGATATTTCTTCGAAGAAAATTGTTTTTGTTTCTAAAAATTCTGACAAAGTCATGGGATTATCAATATTAGTAAATCTTGCTTGATATAAAATTTTGTTTTTACAAGCTAATGCGATATTAACATTAGAAAATATTTTCGCATCTAAAGTACCATTAAACTCATCAATATATTCAATATTATTTATTGTCAACATATTTCTCTGACCGTTTAGTATAGCATATCCATTCACCATAAAAGAATCACTTGAACTTTTAATACTATATACACGAAATTTATCATAATTATTTATGGTATATATTACACAAAAAGTAGTTACTAATAAAGTTACTATAACTACAAGTATCTTTAAATATTTATGTTTTGTTTTCCTATTATAATATTTAATAGCGTCAACATTAACATCATTTTGACATTCTTCGCCATTCAGAATATCAGATACATTAACTTCTAAAATATCAGCTAGTTTATTTAAGTTTGATATGTCTGGTGCATTCTCACCTGTTTCCTTGTTCAAATGACACATCATCAATACTATTATTATTTGGGGAGATTATGGCTTTATAATCTCCACCAA
>CANQCR010000002.1 GCA_947589735.1 uncultured Bacilli bacterium
CCTTTCTTATTTAATTATAACAAAATAAAAGTAGATCACATTCTTTTTATGTGTCTACTTTTACTTTATCACTTCAAGGTGAATAAATTATTCACTTTTTTTCTGCAACAAAAAAGGGTAGTCAATTGACTATCCTTTCTTATTCACTAGGAACAACTGGGTCCGGTTCTAAAGGAACGCTAGGACCACTAGCAATTGTAACATTAATACTTTTTCCAGTACTCATTAAACTTGTATATTTAGAGTAGCAACTACGGACGACGACTTCCATCGTTCCACTACCTGTAAGGGTATAACTATTAGAAGCGGTCCAACCTTTTAATTCGAGGTTACCACTACTATTTTTAACATAAACGTTATATCCTAAAGAACCAAATAACGATTGATTCTTTTTTAATACTGATTTTGAATAACTTGTGGCATCGCTACCGAGCGATGAATTAGCATTTAAATTAGTTATATAATCAAGATTTAAAGCATCTGGTGTCGCAATTGGACTCCAAGATATAGTTGCTGTTCCATCACCATTATCACTAGCTGTAAGATTAGATACATCATCTAATTTTTTAAATCGGGTTGATGTCGAAGCTGCGTCTGGCTCTGATCCAGCGACAAAGTAATAAGACTTTTTATATTTACTTGGCGTATTAGCGCTTGGAAGTAATGGAACGGCTGAATCTGTTTCAACGGTTACTTTAACAACCGAGCTTGGCATCTCAAAATCAGCTTTACTCTTAAATACGCCTTTGGCAACAGCTTGGAAAAGACGCTGATGTTGACTACTACCTAATCGGTTATAACCATCTTGAATCTTATCATAACCATACCAAACAGCTACAGCATATTCTGTATTATATCCAGCAACCCAATAGTCGTTAACGGCATTAGATGCTAGTTTGTTTGCTTTAATTGTTTTAACATCGAAGTTAGAGGTACCAGTTTTAGCGGCATATTTAATACCATTAATGCTCCGGTAACTACCAGCATCGATACCATAAGAAGCTGTTTCTTGCAACATATGCGTTATGATATAGGCTGTAGAATCTTGCATAACTTGAGTTGATTTAGCGGAGTTAATATATACTTCTCCCGTATCTTCATAAACAATTTTTGTAAAACTATATGGTTCATTATAATATCCACCATTACCGAATGCCGCATAAGCAGCAGCCATTGATAGAGGATTTTCACCATTATAACCACCAATAGCGTGAGCTTCATGAAGGTTATCTGGAATTAGCATGGCATCACTTACATCGGATGGATTACTCTTATTTATACATTTATTGCGATCTCTTGTATATCCAGCATTACAATAATAAGCTTCGGGATTTAATCCTAACTTACTAACGAAGTTAGCTATCTTTTCTCTTCCAACGGCTTTGAAAGTTTTTAAAGCAGGAATATTACGAGATACTTTAAGTTGATATTCAATTGTGTTAACGCCTTTATATTTTCCATCCCAGTTAGTGACAGGTGTACCATCACTATAGGTTGTTTTACTATCATCTATTAGGGTACCCGTATTCCAATTTAGATACTCAATAGCAGGTCCATAGTCATATAGTGGTTTAGCCGTTGAACCAATCTGTCTTTCAATATCGGTTGCTCGGTTAAGCTCCATAGCCCCCGTTACTTTTCTACCACCACCAACGGCCGCAATTGCACCTGTGTTAAGATCAACGACAGCAACACCGGCTTGAACCTTTTTATTTTGCCATTTGTATGTTTTACCAAACATAATATCAGATACATGCTTTTGAGCTTTCGTATTCATTGTAGTATAAATTGTCATTGGTCTAGAATAAGGTGACGTACCTGTTTTTTCTTCAACTTCTCTAATAACCATATCTCTAAAGAATTGATAATCAGGATCACCTAAACCTGTACCGATGGCTACAGATGCAGTATCTTGAACGATTTTATCAACCGTCATCGCAGCAGCGATATCATATTCTTCATCAGATATGTAACCATGACGATGCATTAGATATAAAACATCTTTTCGCCTAGCTTCTGTACCCTCCGGATTAGAGTATGGATTATAAGCACCAGGTGCCTGATATAATCCGGCAATCATCGCCGCTTCGGCTAAGTTCAAATCTTTAGCGCTCTTACCGAAATAAGCTTCGGATGTCGCTTCAACTCCGGCAGCAATACCAAGGGGGATAGAGTTAACATAAAACTCTAGTATTTCTTGTTTAGAATAGGCTGGTTCAATCTCAAAAACGGACATATAGATATCTTTAAACTTTCTTACGATGCCTTCCCAGCCACTGGCTTCATTACCATTATAGTAGTTTTTAGCAAGCTGCATCGTAATTGTTGAAGCGCCACCAGCATCAGATCTACCTAATACTTGCCCAATAGATGCGACAAAGAAACGAGGAAGATCAATACCATTATGTTGGAAGAACTTTGAGTCTTCGGTTGCGACAATGGCATTAACTAAAACTTCAGGTAGTTCATCATAAGAAAGAATAACTCTATCTTCCGTACCGATTTCAGCGAATTGTTTACCTTCACTATCAAGCATAATGCTAGGTTCTCTAGTATACATTGCATCTTCTTTAAACTCTGGAACTTGTGATTTAATATAAAGGAAGAAAGCAACGCCAGCCGCACAGGCTGCCATAACACCGATAAAGCCAATAAGAAGTAGCGTGTAAAAAATGCCTTGAAGAATTTTTAATCCTGTTTTTTTCTTCTTTTTAGTTTTCTTTTTACCTTTCTCTTTAGCCATATCTTTTTTCGCTTCCTTTTTATCTTGTGTTAATTCCTCTAAATCTTTTGTAATATCACCAATGACTTTCGTTTTACCTAATTCGTCATTTTCTTTTTCTTCAGGTGGTTTATTACTTTCAAGTTCATTAGGATTAACTTCTAACGCCCGTCTTTTATAAATACGGGTTCTAGTTAATTTTTCTTCGTTTGCATTTCCACTTATTTCATTTGTCTCACTTACTTCATTTGTTGCTTTTTCCTCAGTCATGGCTTCCTGTTCCACTTTATTTTCTTTTTTCTTCTTTCGTGTCATTGCCATTCTCCTTTCTTTCAAAACTAATGTATTTTAAATAGTCGATTCTAGGCCTTAAAGAAATAGGTATTTCTTTTCCAGTCGTTATAAAATATTCTAACGGAATCGATTTTCGATTATTAGTAGTAATAAATGCTATTAAATCATTGGCCATTAAAATAAAAATACGATTTAATTTGGTAAAAGAAACAATAATGAAACCAATCCCACCATGTTTGGTAATTCTTTTTAAATGCTCAATTTGATGCGTATGAATATTGGCTAGTGGAAAACTTGTTTTACTTATCGTTTCTTTTGCTTCAAAATCGATATAAAAACCTTTATACACACCATTATAATCCGTGGTTGAAGGTGTTAGATAATGCGCTTCCGTGATGGTTGCGTCACACCTTGAGTGAAAATCTACTTTATTAACGGTTATAGGAGTAGGTTTTTTATAGATGATAGCGATATCATTATCCCGGTAGTAATCATTGGAAATATTGATATCTTCTTCTAATGTCATACCTCTATTTCCATAGTTTGGTGTTTCTTTAATTTGCTTTTTTATGCCGTTTGGATAATTCACGTGCATCACCTTTTCTAATTATACTATAAAATATAATTTTTTGCGAATTGAAATTTATTTCGACAGCTTTAGCTAAAAACTTATTATAAAGTAAACTTGAGGTGATGAAAATGTTAGAAAGGCATCATATTGATGAGGTAATAAATGATATGTTAAACGATATAAATTATATTAAGATGTGCATATATAAAGAAAAGTAGTTACATTGACAAAACACTTCTTTTTTGAGATAATAAAAGCGTGTAAAGAGGTGGCTTATGTATCAGGATCGAATTGTTCTAACAAGTAAAGATATTCTTGAGAAAGATTTTAAAATCGATACAAGAGGTTATCGACCACAAGAAGTTGATCGTTTTTTGGATATGATCATTAAAGATTATGACGAAATGATGGCGATTATTAATGAGTTAGAAAGTGATAAAAAAGAGCTTCTTGAAGATAACTTACGTCTTAAAAAAGAGTTGCGTAATTTACGTTCTAAACTAGAACTAGCAACGGAGAATGATACACAAGGCGCAAGTGGCGTTAACGCCGATTTACTAAGACGTTTATCTAATTTGGAAAAAATTATATACGGAAAAGAATAATATTTTAGACAAACGCTGCACATAGTGTAGAGGAAAGTCCAGGCTCGCACAGTCTGCGATGACTGTAGTGTTCGTGTAAGAGGAATAAATAACTCTTAGTAGCTTTTGCTAACGGCTCCGAAGTAACCTAAGTCTTTGATATGGTTATGGTAGGTATAAAAGTGCCATAGTGACGATACCCTTTAGAAATAAGGGGAGTGGAACGCGGTAAACCCCACGAGCGAGAAACCCAAATTTGGTAGGGGAGTCTTATGAGGGAATTGAACCAAAGTAAGGACCGATTGGTAGATAAATGTTTGTCACCCTTGTGGTACAGAACTTGGCTTATTAAATATTATTATTTTAGAATAGAGGTTTTTGGATGAAAGAGATAGGAGAGCGTCTTAAGGAAGCTCGCGAAAGTATGGGTATTTCCATCGAAGAAGCAGCCGAAGATTTAAAACTCCGTCCTTCACAGCTTACGAATATTGAAGAAGGCAATCGTGATGCGTTTAAAGATATTTTTTATTTGAAATATTTTATTCGTGATTATGCCAAATATTTAGGACTAGATTATGAAGCTGTTGTTGAAGACTTTAACGAGTTTGTTTTTGACTATACATCTAAAATATCCATTGATGATATTAAAAAGGCTAGTAATAAAAGTAAAGAGCCTAGTGTCAAAAAGGTCGCTTCACCATATACGACTCAAAAGAAGGATAAGGGAGGTATAACCCGTTATATTATTTTTGGTATAACGGCACTAGTTATATGCATTATTGTTTATTGCGTTATTTTGTTTGTGAACAAAGATAATGATAATCCTTCTGGACGTGATATAAATAGTAAAGATGTGGCATATATCTTAAAATAAGAGGTGTGATGATTATAATGAAAGGACATAAAAAGACAAGTGTTTTTAATTTGCCAAATAAAATCACTTTGGCTAGAATTGCTTTATCAGTTATTATCATTATTATATTAGTATTACCTTTAGATATGTTAGGAATTGATAGTGCAAAGTTTAAGTTTTATATCAATGAGAAATTGGTGGTTGATTTAAAATATATTATTGCTGGTACTTTGTTTATCATTGCTTCTCTAACTGATTTTATCGATGGTTATTTAGCACGTAGTCGTAATCAAGTAACAGATTTTGGAAAGATGATTGATGCGATTGCTGATAAAGTATTAGTAAACTCCATTTTGATTTTACTAGCGGCATCTGGCGATATTCATCCGATTATTCCGGTTATTATTGTTGTCCGTGATAGTGTGGTTAATTCGATTAAAATGGTGGCTGGAAGCAAAGGACACGTTGTGGCAGCTATTAAAAGTGGTAAATTAAAAACAGCTTGCTTAATGACGGGTATTGCCCTAACGCTTTTCTACAATATGCCATTTGAGTTTTGGAACTTAAGGGTAGCTGATTTCTTATTATTTATTGCGACAATTTTATCGTTATATTCTGGTATTCAATACTACGTTATGAATAAGGAATTAATTTTTGAAGAATAGGTTATAAAATCTATTCTTTTTTATATACTTTAATAGGTGATAATATGCTAAAATGGCTTTTCAAAGTAGGGATTGTAACCATTATTACCCTAGTTCTTTTAATATGTATTAAGAAAAGTAGTCATATTAAGAATTTTATTTATGATGAAGTGTATACCAAAAATATATCTTTTGCTAGTATTAATAATCTTTATAAAAAGTATTTTGGAAGTAATATTTTATTTGATGTTAAAGAAGATACCGCCCTTGTTTTTAATGAAAAATTAGAGTATTCAGAAAAGGTTAAAGATAAAGATGGTTTAAAATTAACAGTTGGTAAAGATTATCTTGTCCCTAATTTGGAAAGTGGTTTAGTCATATTTACGGGAGTAAAGGATGGCTATGGTAATGTTGTTATTGTTGAACAAATCGACGGGGTTGATGTTTGGTATGGCAATCTCAGTAATATTAATGTTAAACTCTATGACTATCTTGAAAAAGGCGCTTTAATCGGTAATTGTGATGATAATCTTTATCTAGTTCATAAAAAGGATGGAGAAGTCTTGGATTATGAAAATAAGGTCTAAAATTTATATCCACCCCCTATATTATATCGTTTGGTTAATCGCTTTTTTAACCGGATATTTTAAAGCCTTTACGATTTATACTATCATTATTATTGTTCATGAATTAGGTCATATTTTTGCCGGATGGATTTTAAGATGGCCCATTTATCGAATAACGCTTTATCCATTTGGGGCCTTGACGACCTTTAATCATAAATTAAATTCTTCTACCCTTGAAGAATTTTTTGTTTTAATCTATGGCCCATTATTTCAAATCCTATTCTATAAGTTATATCCCACGCCGTATCACCATTTTATTTTACTATTTAATTTACTGCCTATTTACCCTTTAGATGGATCGAAATTGCTTTTTTTATGTCTAAATAAGGTGTCAAGTTACTATACATCACACATTCTTATTTATCTATTTTCTTACCTTACTATTTTTATATTGATGGCATCTGATGTTAATTTTCTTAATTATATTGTTTTACTTTACTTGACATATGACGTTTTTACATATTCAAAAGGTTTAAATGAAGTGATGCTTCAATTTTATTTTGAAAGATATAAAGATCCACCGCATTATCATCATTCACATCTCATTAAAGGACTTAAGATGAAGAAAATGTTTAAAGAGAAAAACAACTATTTCTTAGTTGATGATAACTACTATTTAGAGACAGAAGTTCTTCGCCATTTTTTCATTTAAACTTTGACTTATATAAACTCTTGTATTATAATATGACAAGTTCGGTGATGCTTGTGAACATAATTATAAACTATGATTTTTGGGAACATATCTTAGATGTTCAAGAGGGAATAACAACCTTTAAAATTGTCCGCAATAATAAAAGAAAGTGGGCTAGATGGCATTTTCCTATTTATACTTTAGTCGATGCTTTAATACTTGAATCACTTGATAAGACGATTTTATGTCTAGTTATGCAATTTGGTGGACTAACAGCTGTTGAGTATATGGCGCAAAGATATTATGATGATGACCTATATGCTAAAATAGCTAAAAAGGATTTAACTCTTTTAGCGCAAAAACTTAATGATAATCATATTAAAACTAGTTATCCTTTGCTATTAGATTCAAAGTATTACGATAAAGAGTGGCAAATCCACATTAATGAAAATAAACTACCCGAATGGATAGAGAAAAAGTATATTCTCGTTCCAACATATGCAGGTGATGGGGACATTCATAGTGTATCTATGGTTCAAAATCATGTCGTTGGATCTGATAGTTATGTTCTAACATTAGGTTCACCAAAGAAAAGTGTTAGACCAATTTTAGCTAAGGGGGTATAAGAATGAATATTATTATTAATTATGATTTACTGGAAGAAATAAAAAACGCTAAGGAACATTTAAGTCCTTGGAAGCTTATGCGATGTAAAAGAAAAAAATTTTGCTTTTACTATGTACCTGCGATTACACTATTAAATAGTTTTTTGGTAGATGGTAGTGTACTTCCATCACTTATTTGTAGTTTAGGACTTGTTAGTATCTATGAAACCCTTCCTGAGATGCTTTCTAAAAGTGACGCTTATAGAGAGCGGGCTTACCGACGTCTTCCACGTTTAGCGAGACAAATGAATGATAATAATGTTAAGACTAGTGAAGAGTTGCTTCTTCGCTCTTGCCTTGATGCTAAAGAATATCATTTTTACTGGAATGAAAATAAACTACCTGCTATTTTAGAACAAAAATATATTTTAGTACCGACCTATAGTGATGATGGTGAGAAAGATATGCCAATTGTCCAAGAACATACAATTGGTACGAATCGTTACGTTTTATCAATCGGTCGGTATAACCGTGGTAAACGTTTATCTTTAGCCCATAATAATGGGTAAATAGCGTTGACAAAAAAGTAAGAATGTGATAGTATATGGCTTGCTTAAAGGGAGTAGTTCTCATTCTTCGGAATGTTTTAATCCGTCACTTCGGCTTTGCCCGGGTTAAAAGATACGCTAGTTATTGAACAAGACTTTTACAGAATAAGTAGGAGTCTTTTTTATTAAACTTCTACTTATGAGCAGAAGTTTTTCTTATTTATATGATAGACTGGAGAATATATATGGTAACAATAAATTATGATTTAGTTAAAAAGATTAAGAAACATCGCCGTTTTTTAAAGCTTTATAATCGGGCTATGCTAACCAAAGAAAAAAATAAAGATTTTTATATAAAGATTGATAAAACCTGCGATAATATTTTCAGTGAAATTGACATTGGAAATATCATCATTAGTAGTAAGGTTAGTGCGATAACATCACTCGTAATTTTAGTGTGCCTTATTAACAAGGTATGTTTAAAACATATCGCAAGGGAACAAATACCTATCGTTATCATGACGGAGGGCAAAGCTATTTTGGCCATTTTAGGTGGTGTTGTAACAATTAATCTTGGTTTATCTTTTATTACTTTAACTAGTAATATCGTAAAGAAAAAAGTAGAAAAAGCGATAGTTGCCACCCAAGGAAAAACGGCTCATCCAACCTTTAAGTTAGATTTAACGAATCCTCATAGTGAAATAATGGTAACGAAAAAGAAAATTAAATTTCAAAAAGATCATCAAAAAATTAAAACACCAATTATAGAAAAGCATCTTTATTGTAGAGTATTTGACGATAAATCAGCAAAGAGGAAGTATGCTGAAGTTATTCAAGAGCATAATTTAGGAGTAAAAAAATATAAATTAACTTTTAATGGTGTGTATGATACTTTAGAAGAATGTATAGATACTCAAAAAGTAAAAAAACTTAGTTAACTTAATTGCCAAAAATCATTGACAAACCAAGGCTTGTATGTTAAAATGTATTAATGTGTAGGACCTCATTCTACAACCGCACAGAACAGGTTTAAAACGTAAGTACCTCAATGGCGAGTCTTAGATTATAAAGGAGGATATTATGAAAGCTGTTATTGAAACAGGTGGAAAACAATACTATGTTGAAGAAGGAACTGTTCTTTACATTGAAAAGCTAGATGTTGAAGCTGGTAAAGAAGTTGTTTTTGATAAAGTATTGATGTTAGATGGTAAGGCTGGTAACCCTTATATTAAAGGCGCTAAAGTTACAGCTGAAGTATTAAAGAATGGTAAGGCTAAAAAAGTTATCGTTTATAAATACAATCAAAAGAAAAATTATCATCGTACACAAGGACATCGTCAACCATACACCAAAGTTGAAATTAAGAAGATTAAGTAGTTAGTATGATAAAAGTAGATGTTAAAAAGAAAGATGATGTAGTAAATTACATTAAGATATCAGGACATTCAGAATATGCTGAAGCTGGTTTTGATATCGTTTGTGCCTCAGTATCTTCAATAGCGATTACGACAGTTAATGCTTTAATTAGTATTAATGAGGACTGTCTTGTTTATAGCGAAGGTGATGGCTTATTAGAGATAGGTATTTTAATTCATGATGAAGTTATTGATAAATTAGTCACGAATATGTTAAATCTATTTAAAAACTTATCTCTAGATTATAAAGAATATATAAAACTTAATTATTAAGGGAGGTGCTCAGGATGAAATTGATGAGATTGAATATCCAATTATTTGCCCACAAAAAAGGTCAAGGTTCAACTAAAAACGGACGTGACTCAATATCTAAAAGATTAGGAGCAAAAGCTGCTGATGGTGAACATGTATCTGGCGGTTCCATTTTATATCGCCAAAGAGGAACAAAGATTCATCCAGGTGTTAATGTAGGTATTGGTTCTGATGATACTTTATATGCTAAAATTAGCGGATATGTAAAATTTGAACGTTTAGGAAAAGATAAAAAACAAGTAAGTATTTATCCTGAAGTATAAGACTGATTAATCAGTCTTTTTTTTGAAAAAAGAAAAGCTATTAACTAACTTTTCCTTTTAATACTTTACAAATGGTTTCAATACATTTTTGTTTTTGGGATAATCTTGGATGTACATAAAGATTTAAGGTTATATCAACACTAGCATGACCCAATAATTCACTTACAGTTTTATAATCCGTTCCTGCGCTGATACAGTTAGTGGCAAAAGTATGGCGAAGTGTATGAAACTTGAAATGATCTAGACCAATAAAATCAATTAATTTAGAAAAATAGCGACTATAAGAACGGGGTTCGATAGGTTTAAGTTTGCCAGATATTAGATAGCTATGAAGATTACTCGGTACATATTCTTTTAAAATATTTAAGATATCTTTACTAAGAGGAATATCGCGGTTGGCATTAACTGTTTTAGGCGAGGTGATGACTAATTTAGACAAAGCCTTATTTCCATCTTTAATATATATTCGCTGTATTGTTTTATTAATGGATATTGTTCCTTTTTTAAAATCGATGTCCTCCCATTTTAAAGCACATACTTCGCCAATGCGAAGCCCTAAATATAATGATAATAAAATGCCAAGATTGCGATAATTCATATTATCAAGTAAATAATTAGTTAGAGTTACTTGTTCATCGTAAGATAATACATATAAACGATTCGCCTGTTTCTTGTTAGGATAGGCGAATGTTAAATCGATATAAGAAATGTATTTTTCACTCATCGCTTTTTTAAGGCTACTTTTAATAATGTTGGCAATATCTTTGATGGTTTTTAATGATAATCCCGCCTTTTTGTTATCAGATAAAGCTAGTAAAAAATCTTGAATTATTTTATGGGTAATATCCTCTAAATAATATTTTCCTAGCATTGGAATAATATGGTTGAAAATATGGTTTGAGTAATTAGCATAGGTTGATTCTTTGACATAATTTTTCTTATCTTTAAGCCATTCACATATCCAATTTTGGTAAAGTATTCTTTTTTTAAATATAATCATATTTCCTCCTTTCAAGGAATTTATTATATAAGAAGATTTAAAAGATTGGTGAGAGGAAAAAATTATGACATTTTTTTACAATTTACTTGTTTGCCAAATTAGAATATGTTAATATAATAATGTATAAGAAAGGAGTAAGATAATGAAGAAATT
The DNA here is from genome assembly GCA_947589735.1 of uncultured Bacilli bacterium. GTDB lineage: Bacteria > Bacillota_I > Bacilli_A > RF39 > UBA660 > UBA5578. The sequence goes on from CANQCR010000002.1 coordinate 11,222, forward strand.
ATTTCGAAGTCTATTAGCTTTAGCGTTAATATTTGGTTTATATGTCCCACAAGTTTTAGCTTTCCATCCTTTATTTAATGAACCAATTAGTATTTTAGCGGAAGCTGATAGTTTGCTAAGTACATCTTTAGAACAACCATCATTCGTTGGAACAGGTAACTTGGAACTTGATTTAAAGTTTAGTTTACCAATTAAAAATGTTGCTAATCCTAATATTAAAGTAACTCTTAAAGATAGTGCGAATGCGTCTTTTACTATCGATCTAAATGATTATCCAACGATGACACGGGATAATTATACTTTAGGTGATCAAAAGGGCGAGTTTTCTATTCGTAAGATGGAAGTTGTTACTAAAGAAGACGGCAATATAAGCTATGAAGACGTTAAAAATGGCGTTGATAGTAGCGATGTTAAGTATTATGCGATGACCATCTATGGTTTGCGCCAAGGAACTTATAGTGTAACTTTATCTGGTAATGGTTATAAAGATTACACGGTTACTGGCATTAAACTAGATGATTACGCTAAACGTGTTACCCTTTCAAATGATCGGGGATTATTTGAAGTAGGGGATGTCAATGGTGATAACGCTGTCGATGAAAAAGATATCGATGGTATTATTGCGCATATCGGTAGTAAAGATGCCGCAGATTTAAATAAGTATGATTTAGATCGTGATGGCGAGATTCAAATTAACGATATGGCAATGGCAGCTTCTAGTATCAATGGTGAAGTCGAAAAAGTATCAATTGAAAATACGATGGCCATTATCAGTGCTGATAGTTTTAGTATTGATGAATCATCAACTTCTATCGATGGCGATATAGCTGATTTATTCACGCCAGATGGAAGTGTCGGAGTTCACCCAAGTGATACCGAAGCTGAAATATCTGAGGAAAATCCGGCTGTCATTTCCCTTGATATGAAAAAGCCTGTTGAAATGGGCGAAATTAGAATTGAAACAGGACACGATAATGTGCCTGAAGAAATGACCGTTATCGTTTTAGATGAAAACGATAAGGAACACGAGTTTAAAGTTGCAAAACAACAAGTAGAAGCGATAGCGCATAAGTTTACGGATAAGAGTAGTGAAGGTACGATTGTTGTTGACTTAGAAGGCCAAATAGCTGTTAAAAAGGTAACAATTAAAATCACGAAATCATCAGGTAAAAACTTAGCGGAAATCGCTGAAGTGGAATTCTTAAACAATGTTAAAGAAGATGTGGCTCCACCTGAAATAAATATTCCAAGTGGCTTAAAAGCTAACTTAGGTAGTGAACAAGTAACCCTTACTTGGAATGGTATTCCAAACGTTACGGGATATGAAGTATTATTCCAAACTTTAGATACTAGTGGTAATGTCACAAAGAATGAAATCTTACAGACAACCTATACGAATTATACGGTTGAAGATTTGAAAAATTATAAAGATTATCGCGCTGCTGTAAGAGGTGTTAATGGCGATTGGAAGGGTGCCTATAGTGCTGGAATAGATTTCCAACCCAAAGCTAGTAGAAAACCTCCAGCACCCGATATGGTTAATGTAACACCAACTTTTGCCGGTTTAGATATTAGTTGGAAAGATATGAAAGATACCTTAACCTATAATATCTATTACCGAGCTTTAGGTGCTGAAGAGTTTGAAGAAATAAGAGAATATAAAGGAACAAGTTATAAACTACGTAACTTACTTCCATCAACAGCTTACGAAGTTTATATTTCTGGTAATAACCCAAATGGTGAAGGAGCTCGCTCATTAAAAGCTAGTGGCACGACCCTTGCTGAAGGCGCTGCTATTACCCCTCAATATAAATTAATTAATAAGCCTAATGGTGGCGATATAACTAGTCATATTAAAGAAGTTGTATCAAGTCTAGGTACGATGTCCAACGGCGATAATACCGCTTTAGTTGATGATGATTTCCATACTTATTGGGAACATACTGATTGGCAAGTAAATGCAAGCGCTAACTATTCTTTTGGAGCACCAATAATTGTTCTAGATCAAGAATATACAATGGACCGTTTTGCTTTAACTATACCTGATTCTTACACATTTAGTTATAAGGGTGGTTCTTATGATCCTGATAGTAGAGATTATAACGATGTTAAAGTTTTCTACTGGAGTGGTGATGATGTAAGATCAACTCAAAATAGTACAATGGTTCATGGCACATTAGAGCTAAAAAAGGATAAGAATAATCGTTCTTATTATGTTTTAAAACTTCAAAAACCAATTAAAGCTAATGCAGTTCAATTTGGTATTACCGTTGCTAATAATAAGAGCTTAATCCAAATTAGTGAAGTAAAACTATATGAATATGATTCTATCCTTGGCGATGTTAATGCGTTATTCACGGATGACTTGCATTTAGTTTTAGCTGATGATGTTAATGAAGCTCGTCTTAAAGAGCTAGAAGAACGTCTTAATACGATTGATAAAGAAAGTGGTGAGTATCATCCAGATAAGGCTGCTATTCAAGCTGATATTGACTATGCAAGACGTATCTTAAATGATGAAGATTTAAGTAAAGAAGTTATTACGGTTAACCAAAATATAACTGCTAAAAAACATACTGGCTTTAGTCAACTTAGTGAGTTACAACCTTTAGGTATTGTTGCTCGCCCTGGTGAGACGATTACCATTTATATGGGAACTGATACGAGTGTTCGTCCACAAGTTGTCTTTACGCAGTTTTATGCCGAAGCTGGTGGATGGAATGTAACTAAAGGAACCCTTAATAAAGGCGCTAATGTTATTGAAGTACCAAAAGTAAATTCTATGGATGTTGATAAGGGCGGCGCTGTTTATATTAAATATCCTAATCAAGCACCAACGAAAGGAACGATTAAGATTAGAGTTAGTGGTGGCGAAAGAATACCAATGCTAGATTTATATAGTAATCTATCTGATGAAGTTGAATCTAAGGCTATTATTAGTTCTTATCTAACAGATTTAAAGAATTATGTTCAAAAAATTCGGGCAACCGATGGTTTTGATGAAAATCTTAGTGTTATTAACTCAACAGAAATAGGAACTAAGAATGCGTTATTCTCTGTTCCAGCTACTAAAGTATACGATAGTATTATAAGCGGTATTGAAGGAGATACAACCGCTCAAATTAATCGTGTTTATAATTCATTATTGGCGTTTGAAGAAATGATGACGATTTTCTATAATCATAAGGGCTTATCTTTAACGCCAGAAGAAAGTGTTGATATGGCTCCAGCATCAAGAATTAACATTCGGGCAATGCGGATGTTTGATGGCGCATTCATGTATGCATCTGGTGATCACATCGGTATCGGTCAGGCATCAGTACCTGGCTTAATGCAAGGTATACCAAATCAAGGTACGGGTGCTGATATGACAACAACTGGTTACTTTGGTTGGGGTATCAGCCATGAGATTGGTCACCAAATCAATCAAGGTAATTTAGCTCATGCGGAAGTTACTAACAATGTCTTTGCTTTACTTGCGCAAACAAGTGATGATAAAACCGCTCCTCGTATCGCTGATCGAATGGACCGCATTTATCAGAAAGTAACATCTAATACTTTGGGTAAAGGAACAGATGTCTTTGTTACTTTAGCAATGTATTGGCAATTACATTTAGCTTATGATGATAATTATACTTTCAGTGATACAAACTCTATCTTTGCTAAAATAAATAAAGAGAGTAGAAGAGTAAATCAAGATGAAACATTAAAGAGTATGAGTAAAGATGAACTTCTTATTGCTCTTGCTAGTAAGGCGTCTGGTTATGACCTTAGAGAATACTATCGTCATTGGGGCCTTGCATCAACAGAAAAAGTTGATAGTTATATTGCGGGTCTAAATCTAAAGACGGAAGAAAGACCAATCTGGTATATCAATGATAGTGCTAGAAGATATCGAATGAATGGTGGCGCTAAAACACCAGAGACGACATCAATTACGGCTTTCTTATCTGAAGAAGATCCACAAAATAAACGTTACACTTTAACTTTCAATCCAATTGATGGCTCTGATAGTCGTTATATCTTGGGTTATGAAATTAAACGTAATGGTGTACCAATTATGTTTACGACGGAAACGTCATTTACAGATGTTATTGGTGCTTTAAATAATCAAGCTCTTACATATGAAGTAACAGCTTATGATATGTATTTAAAACCAACTAATACCGTTAAGTTAAAAGAAGTTAAAGTAAGACACGATGGAAGCATTAATAAAGAAGGCTTTACTATCGAGTCTAACTTCAAACATAATGGTGAAGTTGTAAGCTATGAAGATGAAAGTTTTGATAGCAAGAAATTAAGTGTTAATAATCTATTAGATGGAAAAAATAGTACCTTCATTGGTGATACGAGAATTTCTGATAAAGAAGTTGAAACAGTTGATAAGGGCGACGCTAGTATCATTATTGATTTAAATAGTGCAATGTCCGTATCAGGTATTGCTTATACGGCTGGTACTGATGAAAATGGCCTTTTAGCTAACACTATTTCTAAGTATGCTATTTATGTAAGTAAAGATCGTAATACTTGGGATAAAGTAAAAGAAGGTACATTTGTTCTAAAAGAATCTAATAATTATAAAAATACCATTTATTTTGACAAAATAGGTACAACTGGTGGTAACCAATTATGGACTTATAATGATATATCTTATATTAAGATTGTATCTGTCGGAAATAAAAATGGTATAAGTGGTGCGGAAATAGATGTTATTGCTCCTCCAGGCGATAATGTTGAATTAGATAATGTTGGTAAATTATCCAAAGATTATAAATATCAAGGCGAAGATGGAAGTGAGAAAACAATCGAAGCTGGCTCAATTGTCTTCACAGGTAATTATCGTGGTAATCCAACTTTCAACGTTATGTTGATGGTTGATGCTACCAATGCTGAAAAAGTCTTTGATGGTGAAAACTTCTTATTTGCTAAATTAACAGACGATGGTAGTGTTAGTGAAGTTGCTGATGGTACTTGGTTCTATGTCGTTAGTAAAGAAACTTATGAAGATATGCGTAAAGGTAGTGTTAGAGCCGAATTATATCGGGTAAATGATCCACATACTAATGATGGTGAACGCCTTACAAGTACATCACTTTCCTTAAGTGATTTAGCAGCTTATGAAGAACTTCCAGATTTAAATATTGTTGACTCTACTAAGGAGGTTTCATAGAATGAAGAAAATGATGTTAACTTGCTTTGCAGTTACATCTTTCTTCCTATGCTTAATGGTTACACATGCGACAACCTTAAATCGCGAAAGTAGTAGTAATGGCGAAGTTAAATTATCCTTAACGGTTGATGAAGGATATGTTGGTGGTATTGATGTAACATTAAAAATATCAGGGGATGTAACTTATAGTAATTTTACTTGGGATACTTCATTTAGTAAGTATGTTAAGAAAAATATATATAATGAAAATAATAAAGAATTAAGCCTTTATGTCGCAACCGGTAGTACTAGTAAAAACTTAGCTAATGATAAACGTAATATCCCACTAGGAACGATGAAAGTAAGTTCTAGTAAGGATACAAAGTACAATATTACAGTTAGCAAATTAGTTCTTACCGATATGGATTATAAATATATTACAAAAACCGATGTAACTAATAATCCTGATAGCGAATTAACTTTTAAAAAGACGAATAGTTCTAATTCAAATAGTAACTCTAGTAGCAACTCCAATAGTAATTCTAATTCTAGTTCTAGTGGAAATAGTAGTTCTGGCTCTGGTTCTAGTTCTAGTGGAGGAACTAGTAGTGGTACAACATCAAATAGTAGTTCAACACAAAGTACAGGAAGTACATCATCTAATGCTATGAGTAGTAATTCATCATTAAATAATGATACTTTAGATGATCAAACTAGTAATACTTCCAAAGATGATACTATAACTAGTAATAGCAATAAGGAAATAGCTGAAAGTACTAAAGAAGAAAAAGATAAAAAAAGTAATAGTAACGCTATTGCGATTGTATCTTTCTGTATCTTAGTTGTCGTTGCGGCTTGTCTCATCTTATGGCGGAGTATAACCAAAACAAAATAGAGAAAAGGATTTATCTTTTCTCTTTTTTTGTTATAATAGTTAAAGAGGTGATAGAATGCCAGAACTACCAGAAGTAGAAACAGTAAGAAAAGTTTTAGAGAAAAAAGTTGTTGGGGAAAAGATTAAAGAAGTATATGTATATTATTCTAAAATTATTGAAGAACCTAGCGTTGAAGAGTTTAAAGAAAAATTAAAAGGTAAAACCATAACAGCGATGGACCGGCGCGGGAAATGGTTAATATTCGTTTTAGATGATACATACTATTTACTTACCCATCTAAGAATGGAAGGACGCTTCTTCTTTAGAAATCATGATGATGAGGTCTCACGCCATGAACACGTTGCTTTTCTTTTTGAAAGTGGTTTAGAACTAAGATATAATGATACTCGTAAATTTGGCCGAATGTATCTATTAAACAAAGATGATGCCTTTAAGGTTAAACCTTTAAATGAGCTTGGTAAAGAGCCTTGGGATAAAACATTAACTGAAGATTATTTACTTTCTTCTTATAAGATGCGACGTCTACCTATTAAAACAGTTTTATTAGATCAAAGTATCATTACAGGTATTGGCAATATTTATGCTGATGAAATCCTTAAAATGAGTTCTTTATATCCTCTCACACCAGCTAATGAATTAACTAGGAGAGATTGCACTAATATTATTAATAATACGAAAGAGGTCTTAAATAAGGCTCTCGCTAGTGGGGGAACGACAATTCGTTCTTATGAGTCTAGTGAGGGTGTTCACGGCCGGTTTCAAAACCAACTATTAGTCCACAGTAAAGAGGGGGAGGATTGCCCTAGTTGTGGCTCTAAAATCGTCAAAATAAGAGTCGGTGGAAGGGGTACCTATTACTGCCCTAATTGCCAGCGAGAAAGGGCTAAAGAAGCAAAAACCAAAAAGGTAAAAAAATAGAAAAATAAAATTTGTCAAAAACTAAAAAATTAAAAAAAGAGAAAAAAAGTTAAAATGCAATTTTTCTCTTTTTTAATACTTTTTCCTTATATTTCAAAGGAATAAAGGACTTGAAGTGTCAAAATGACACACTAGATAAAAATTTAAAAAAATTAAAAATTAAAAAATGTAAAGAAATAAAAAACTAAATTATTGAAAAAATAATACATAAAGGTAACATCATTAAAAAACCACTCAAAAAGTGATCAAAAAGTATTGCATTCTGTCTAAAATGAAGAGTATAATCAAATTAGATAGTAGGAGGTCAAGTAAGGATATGTCAGATTCATACAACAAGATAACATTAGACGTAATTAAAAGAAATGGAAAAAAAGTATCCTTTGATGCTAGTAAAATAGCCCTAGCTATTAAAAAAGGTTTTGATAGCGTTGTTACAGTATCAAATGATGCCGAAGGCGAAGAAAAGAAAGTATACACCGGTGAGGATATCAATAAAGTATATCTTGGCGTTATTAAGAGTATTGAGAAAAAATATAAAGATGAAACCAGAATTAAAATTGAAGAGATTCAAGATTTAATTGAACAAGAATTAGAGAAACAAGGTTATGATGATGTTTATAAATCATTCTCTGAGTATCGGGAACGTCGTAACCAATCAAGAGCTTTGTTTGCTGATGATAAAAAGATTCACAAGTTTTTAAAAACCCTTGAAGGACTAGGGTTAAAATCAGCAACCGAAGATGATACTAAAAGAGAAAATGCTAATATCGATGGCGATAGCGCTATGGGTACCATGCTTCAATATGGTAGTACTGTTTCTAAGGAATTTGCTAAAGCATACTTAATGAAAAAAAGATTTTCAATGGCTCATGATGAAGGAGATATCCACATTCATGATATGGATTTCTTAGCTATGGGTACAACCACTTGTATGCAAATTGAACTTGATAAACTATTTAAGAAAGGTTTTTCAACCGGTCATGGTCATTTAAGAACACCAGCTAGTATCGGTTCATATAGTGCGTTAGCAGCAATTGCTATTCAGTCTAACCAAAATGATCAACATGGTGGACAATCAATTCCGGCATTCGATTATTATATGGCTCCAGGTGTTATTAAGACCTTTAAAAAAGAGTTTAAACAACAAATATATGATTTGTTAGATTATATGGATTTGCTTTCATTTATCAATATGGATAGAGTTGTTAAAGAAATTGATAAATTGACATCAATCGAATTTGATATTGAAAGATTTGAGCCTATTTATAATAATTCAGCATCTATCAAAAGATTGTTTGTTAAGTCATATGAAAAAGCTTTAGCTAAGACAAATCGTCAAACTTATCAAGCTATGGAAGCTTTTGTTCATAACTTAAATACGATGCATTCAAGAGCAGGAGCGCAAGTACCATTTTCATCTGTTAACTTTGGTACGGATACGAGCGCTGAAGGAAGAATGGTTATTAAAAACTTCCTAGAGGCTACAGAAGCTGGTCTTGGTAAAGGTGAAACACCAATCTTCCCAGTATCTATTTTCAAGGTTAAGGAAGGGGTTAACTATAATCCAGGTGATCCTAACTATGATTTATTTAAGTTAGCTTGCCGAGTTTCAGCTAAAAGATTATTCCCTAACTTTTCTTTCTTAGATGCTCCATTTAACTTGGAATATTATAAAGAAGGCGATTACCGCACCGAAGTTGGTTATATGGGATGCCGAACAAGAGTTATGGCTGATGTAACTGATGTTAACAATCAAACAACTGGTGGTCGTGGTAATTTATCATTTACTTCTATTAACTTACCAAGGCTAGGTATAAAGCATGGTATTTGCTTAAAAGAACGTGATAAAGCTGATATGAAAGGCTTCTATAAAGATTTAGGCGAGATGATGGATTTAGTTCGTGATCAATTACTTGAACGTTTTGAAATCCAATGTAGTAAAAGAGTTTATAACTTCCCATTCTTGTTAGGCTCTGGTGTTTGGACTGATGGTGATAAGCTAAAACCAACTGATCGCTTACGGAAGATTTTAAAACACGGGACTTTAACAATTGGTTTTATCGGCCTTGCTGAAACGCTTAAAGCTTTAATTGGTAAACATCATGGTGAGAGTGATGAAGCTCAAAAATTAGGTTTGGAAATAATTACCTTTATGCGTAAAAGATGCAACGAATATTGTAAAGAATACAACTTAAACTTTACTTTAATTGCAACCCCAGCTGAAGGTTTGTCAGGACGCTTTGTAGCGATTGATAAAGCAATCTATGGACGGATTAAAGGTGTAACAGATAGAAATTATTATACGAATTCTTTCCACGTTCCTGTTTACTATAATATTAGTATTAAGGATAAGATTATGAAAGAAGCTCCATATCATAATTTAACTAATGGTGGACATATTTCTTACATTGAGTTAGATGGTGATACGGTTCAAAATGTTGAAGCTTTCGAGAAAGTAATTCGTTTAATGAAAGAAGCAGGCATTGGTTATGGTGCAATTAACCACCCTGTTGATCGTGATCCTGTATGTGGATACGTTGGGGTTATTGGTGATGTTTGTCCAGGATGTGGACGTAAAGAGTTTGATAGTGTACCACTAGAAGAAGTAAAATCCCTTAATTGTGGATGTTAGAAAGGAAGGATATTATGGAAAAATTAGTTGGTGAAGGAGTTGGCTTTGAAAGAATTAGAAGGGTAACAGGATACCTTTCAGGAGATGTTAGACGTTTCAATAACGCTAAACAATGCGAAGAAAAAGATCGTGTCAAACATTCCGGAATCAAAGAAGTTTTAAATAGTTCAACTTGCCCAAAAGAAGCTAAATAATGACGATTCGGTTAGCTAGTGAACTACAAATCGATAGTGTGGTTGATGGAACGGGTGTTAGGGCTGTTATCTGGACACAAGGTTGTGCTCATAACTGTCCTGGATGCCATAATCCACAAACCCATAGTTTCGATGATGGTTTTTTAAAAGATGTCGATGAGTTGATTAGTGAGATTCAAGCTATGGAAGGGCAGACAGGTATAACCTTTAGTGGTGGCGATCCCATGTATCAACCTGAGGCGTGTGCGGTTATTGCGAAAGCCGCTCATAAATGTAAGTTGGACGTATGGTGTTATACCGGATTTACGTTTGAAGAAGTACTTAAAATGCGTGATACAAATAAAGCTGTTAAAGACTTCTTAAATGAGATTGACGTTCTTGTTGATGGAAGGTTTATAATGGCTAAGCGTAGTTATAATATCAAGTTTAGAGGTTCAACGAATCAAAGAATTATTGATGTTAAAAAGAGTTTAAAACAAAAAAAAGTTGTTATAGCTTTATCAGATGATGTTGAAGTAACCCATAACTATGGCAGATATAATGATAAAGGACTATACATTTAAAGCTACTATTTAGTAGCTTTTTTGTATAATTTAAAATTAACCTCATATAATGAAAATGAGAGGTTATATATGCATAAAAAATTAAAAAATATCTTTTATATCTTTTTTCCTTTAGTTATTGGTGGTATAGTTAGTTTAATAATTAAAGATCATATCGATTATACGACTCTTAGTAAGCCACCTTTAAGTCCCCCTAAATGGGCTTTCCCTGTTGCTTGGAGTATCATCTACCTTTTAATGGGAATTGCTTATTACGTATTTAGAAAAAAATATCAAACCAATGAGAAGACAGTTTCTCGTCTTTATTATTTACAACTCGGCGTCAATGCTTTATGGAGTATCATTTTCTTCTTATTTAAATGGCGCTTTATAGCTATCTTATGGATTTTATGGTTACTTTCTTTAATTATTCTATTGATGATATCTTTTAAAGAGAAGGAAAAATTATCTTTTTATCTATTTATCCCATATCTTGTTTGGGTCTTATTTGCAACCTACCTAACAATCGGTATTTACATTTTAAATTAAAGTTACATTATGTAACTTTTTTAATTATGTAAAATAGCTTGAAGAAGTAGAAAAAAACCTTAATTTAGATTATAATATTAATTAGGTGATACAATGAATGATATCAAAGTCGTTTTTATGGGAACACCTGATTTTAGTGTGCCTGTATTAGAAATGTTAATTGCTAATTATAATGTTGTTTTGATCGTTACTAATCCTGATAAACCGGTCGGAAGAGGGGGGAAAGTAGCTTTCTCACCTGTCAAGGAAGTAGCGTTAAAAAATAATATTCCTCTTTTTCAACCTGAAAAAATTAGAGTTGATTATGAAGACGTTTTAAAGATGGAACCTGATCTTATCGTTACTTGTGCTTACGGACAGATTATTCCTAAAGAAGTTTTAGATTATCCCCGTTTGGGATGTGTAAATGTCCATGCTTCTTTACTTCCTAAGTATCGTGGTGGGGCACCTATTCATCACGCTATTATTAATGGCGATAAAAAAACGGGTATAACCATTATGTATATGGATGTAGGTATGGATAGTGGCGATATTATTGCGCAAAAAGAAATACCTATTGAAAATGATGATACGGCTGAAACCTTATTTTCTAAATTATCATTATTAGGAAGTGACTTCTTAAAAGAAATTTTACCATCAATTATTAATGGTACTAATAACCGGATTAAACAAAATGAAGAAGATGTTACTATCGCTCATAATATTAGTCCTACTGATGAGATAATTGATTTTACGAAAACAAGAGAAGAAGTTTATAATCAAATAAGGGGGCTTAATAGTTGGCCTGGTGCGTACACTTATTTAGATGGCAAAAGACTAAAGGTTTGGATGTCAAAAATAGGTGCTGAAAAAGATTATCAAGATATGGGTGTTATTACAAACATATATAAAGATGGCGTGGGTGTCAGTACAAAAGATGGGGAGATCATTTTAACGGAACTACAGATAGAAGGTAAGAAAAAAATGACCGCCCATGATTATTTGAATGGCCTTACGAATCGTGATGAATTAGTTGGAAAGAAATTGGGGTAGGTAGCTATGAAAAAGTTTTGGGAATTTGTTAAAGGTATTTTTAAAGATAAACGCAAACGAGCTATACTAAGCCTTGTCTTATGGATTATTTTCTTTATCATCGTTTTTGCGATGGTTGGCGGTCCTGTTAATATTGATTATGAGTATCAAAAAAGAACTTCCGCATCAAATTCTAATGTAAGTAAACCGGTTACTAAAAATACTCTTGAAAATTTTAAGAAGGTTGAAAATACAGAGTTTACTTATGATGTCACCATTACGGAATATAACAAAACTCTAAATTATAAAATTGAAGGTACATACTATGATAAAGATTATTATTTTACATTAGATGGTGTATCTTATTATTTAAAGGACGATATTATCTATCTTGTCGATGATGTAAACCATAATTTAATAACTTTCCGTCCTGATGTAAACCATCTTTTTAATCGGATGGATGGCAAGTTAATGCAAATGCTTAGAATTAGTGAGTTATACACAACACTTACTTCTAGTGAAGAACAAACAAAAACTACTTATAAGGATAATACGACGGTAACAAGTTTTGCTTATAAGTTTTATGATGGTAGAAGTGTGGCTATTAAAATGACCGAAAAAGATAACAAACTAACATCACTTAGCCTTGATTATACTAATTATGCTATACCTAAAACCCAATTGTTTCGGGTTGATATAACATATAATAATATGGATAATATTGCTGATTATAATAAGGATTATCACACATATACTTATGATGCGGTCATAACACCTGATACGACAAGTAATCCATCTAGTGATTTAGATAGTTTAACTAGCAATTCAAATAATACGACTAGTAATTCTAATACTGTAACTAGTAATAATTTAACCCCCGTAAAGGAAGGTGTTTAATGATAAATATTAAATCGGACTCAAGAAAGATTCAAAAAGGGGATACCTTTATCGCTTTAAGAGGGATAGCAAGCGATGGCCATGATTATATTGAAAAAGCTATATCAAATGGAGCTTCTAAGATTATTGCTGAAGAAGGTAGTTATAGTGTTGAAACAGAAATTGTACCAGATACGCGGGCTTATTTAAATAAATATTTAGAGGAGCATTATCATTATTTAATTGATGAGATGACTCTTATTGGTGTGACTGGCACGAATGGTAAAACGACTAGTTGTTATTTAACTTATCAAGCTTTAAATAAATTAGGCTATAAGTGTGCTTATATTGGAACAATCGGTTTTTATTTAGATGGTAAAGTTAAAGATTTACCTAATACTAATTGTGATATATGTGATACTTATGAAATGTTAGATGAAGCCTACCAAAAGGGATATAGATATGTTGCTTTAGAAATTAGTAGTCAAGGATTATCTTATGGCCGAGCTGAAACTCTTTTATTTGACTATGCTGTTTTTACAAACTTAACAAGAGATCACTTAGATTATCATAAGACAATGGAAAACTATGCCTTAGCTAAACAAAAGTTGTTTCATCAGCTAAAACCTAATGGCATCGGTATTATCAATACGGATGATGCGTATGCTTCATATTATCAAATTGGTCATTATGTAACTTACGGCTTTAATGGTGGCGATTATACCATTACGGATTATCATTTGAACGCCGATAGTTTAACCTTTAAAATTAATAGTGGAGATACTTTAGAAGCTAATCTTATTGGTAAATATAATATTTATAATCTTACAGTAGCTTATATTTTATTAGATAAGATAGGTATAACAAGTAACCAAATTAAAGAAGTATTTAAAAGTTTAGTGCCACCTAATGGCCGCACAGACATTATTAAAGATGGCACCAATACAATCATTATTGATTATGCTCATACACCTGATGCGATGGAAAACTTATTTTCGGCTATTAAAGATATAAGGTATCATCATCTATATATCGTTTTTGGTTGTACTGGAGATCGTGATCGTGAAAAAAGGCCAATGATGACTAAACTTGCTCTTGATATGGCTGATTATACTTTTATTACTAGTGATGATCTGCATAATGAGGATTTCTCACAAATTATTGATGACATGTTAAAAGAAAATACGAAGACTAATTATAAGGTTATTGAAGATCGTTATGAAGCTATTTTAAAAGCGATGTCGTTACTTAAAGAGCATGATTTATTACTTATTTTAGGTAAAGGTCATGAAGAATATATTATTGTTAAAGATAAGAAAATTCCTCATAATGACCATAAAGCTGTTCTAGAGATTATCAAGGAACACAAGCATATTAATGTTTAGGTAAAAAAACACTTTTGGATATTTGTCATAAAATATACTGAGGTGTTTTTTTATGTTACAATCAGATTCCCGGAAAGTCAAAGATGGCGATACTTTTATTGCCCTCAAGGGGTATAAGGAAGACGGCCATAAATATATTTTGGACGCTATTAATAATGGCGCCAAAAAAGTTATTGCCAAGCGTGGTAAATATGCGGTTGAAACGTTAATTGTTGATGACACTAATGAATATTTACATAAATATTTTAAAATAAATAAAATTGATATCAAACTTATCGGTGTGACCGGTACGAATGGTAAGACGACAACGTGTTATCTTTTGTATCAATTACTAAATGGACTAGGCTGTAAATGTGCCTATATTGGTACAATTGGGTATATTGTTGATGATGTTGTAACGCCCCTTGATAATACCACACCAGGTAGTTTAGAATTATATAATTTATTAGAAGATAGCTATAACCATAACTGTGAATATGTCGTGATGGAAGTAAGTAGTCAAGCTCTTGATCAAAAAAGAGTTGACTATTTAGAGTTTGATGCCGCTATTTTTACTAATCTAACGAGAGATCATCTAGATTATCATAAGACATTAGAAAATTATATTGAAGCTAAAAGAAAATTATTTTATCTATTAAAAGATGATGGTATTTCTTTAATCAATAATGATGATCCGTATGCCGCTAATTTTAAAATAAAAAATTATAAAACGTATGGATTTACTGATAGTGATTATACTATTGATGATGAGAATGTTATCAATTCCCATCCTTATAATATTCCTTTAATTGGTAAGTATAATAAATATAATACGCTTGCCGCCATCAGTCTTTTATATGAATTAGGTTATCAATATGATGATATTAAGGAGCTTGTTCAAAACTTAAAAGAACCAAGTGGTCGGATGGAAGTTATCAATTATAAAACGAACAAGATTATTATCGATTATGCCCATACACCTGATGCTTTACAAAATGTCATCAATACTTCTTTAGAACTTACTGATGGACACGTTTATGTCATTATTGGTTGTGGTGGCAATAGGGATAAAGGCAAAAGAAAAATGATGGGATTAATCGCTACGGATATGGCTTATTACACAATCTTTACAAGTGATAATCCTAGAGATGAAGACCCTTTAGATATCATTAAAGATATGACTTCAAATCTCGATAAAGATAATTATCAAATTGAAGTAAATCGTGAAAATGCGATTAAAAAGGGTATACAATTACTTAATAATAATGATATACTATTGGTGCTGGGAAAAGGCCACGAAAAATATCAAATTATTGGTAACGAACGCTTACCATTCGATGATAAACAAATTGTATTAGATAATATTTAGGAAGTGAAAATATGTTAGTTTTAGCCAAAGCTGTCCTTTCGATGATGATTGGATTTATCATATCTGTTATCCTAGGGGCTATTTTAGTACCAATTCTAAAAAAAATTAATGTTAAACAAAAAATAAGTACTTATCTTTTAAAAAGACATCATGATAAAGAGGGTACACCAACAATGGGAGGACTCATCTTTATTATTCCGACTGTTGTATCGACATTTATTTTACTTTTTATGGGTAAAATCGAGATGTCTCACAACTTAGCGATTGTTCTTTTCGTCTTTATTTCATATGCTGTTTTAGGATTTATTGATGATTATTTGATTATCAAGCGTGGTAATAACTTAGGCCTAACCGAGTTTCAAAAACTTTTTGGACAAATTGTTATCGCTCTAGTGTTTTTCTACATTTTCATGAAATCCGGGGCTACACCAACCATCGATATAACAAGTTTGGGTATTAAAATAAATATGGGCTGGTTATATGGCGTGTTCTTATTATTTGTTTTAGTAGCTAGTAGTAATGCCGTTAATATAACAGATGGCTTAGACGGCCTAGCTGGCGGCCTATCCTTAATTGCTTTTCTAACTTTAGGACTTATTAGCTGGAACTCAAGAGGTATAGCTGGTAGTAGTGATATTGCTATTTTCTGTTTTATCCTTTTTGGATCTTTACTAGGATTCCTTCTATTTAATACTTATCCTGCTAAAGTTATTATGGGTGACACGGGATCGTTATCTTTGGGAGCTACTTTAGCTAGTGTTGCTTTAATTACTAAACATGAATTAACATTTATTGTTATTATGGGTGTCTTTATTTTTGAAACCCTAGTTTGTATTATTCAAATTGTCAGTATGGTTTGGTTCCATCATAAAGTGTTCTTGATGACACCATTCCATCATCATCTTGAAAAACTAGGTTGGGCTGAACCGGATATTGTTAAATTATTCTGGGTCATTGGTCTAATTCTTAGTATGGGCGCTATTATCTTTGGCGTTTGGATTTAAAAGAGAAATAATCTCTTTTTTTTCTTGTAATAAATGGTAAATATGATATAATTAATAATAGGTGAATAGGGTATGTTAAATAAGACAAAAGTAGTAGCGACAATCGGTCCAGCCACCATTGAAAAAGAGCAATTACGCCGCTTGATGGAAAATGGTATGGATGTTGCGCGCATTAATATGAGTCATAGTGATTACAATTTTTGCCGTGAGGTAGCTGATGAAATTGGCGAGCTTAATAAAGAATTAGGTTTAAATGTTGCCATCATGATGGATTTAATGGGACCAGAAGTGCGGATTGGTCATTTTGTTAACGGGCAAGCACATTTTACTAAAGGTGACAAAGTTAAAGTGTATATGGATGATGTGGAAGGTGATAATACCAAGTTTTCCGTTAGTTATCCTAATTTAATTAATGAAGTTACACATAATAATGTTATTAGTGTTTCCGATGGTAAGATGCTAATGGAAGTCATTGATATTTTACCAGATGCTTTTGTGTGTGAAGTTTTAAATGATGCCGTTATTGAGGATCATCAGACTTTAACGGTTAAAGACGTTAAATTAAAGATGCCATATTTAACTAACAAAGATGAAACTGATATTACGATTGCTCATAAATTAGGTTTCGATTTTATTGCCCTATCTTATGTATCCGAACCAGATAATGTTTTAGCTGTTAATGATGTTTTAATCAATCTTAAAAATAATCATATCGGGCTAATATCTAAAATTGAAACGGAAGAAGGGGTTAACAACATTGACGCTATTATCCAAGTAAGTGATGGCGTGATGGTTGCTAGAGGTGACCTTGGTGTTGCTATATCACTAGAACGGATTCCTGGTATTCAAAAGAAAATTATCAATAAGTGCCATAGTGCTGGTATTGTCAGTATTGTTGCTACAGAATTATTATCATCAATGGAACATTCTGCTAGACCAACAAGAGCAGAGGTTAGTGATGTTGCTAATGCTGTTTTAGATGGCGCTGATGCAGTTATGTTATCAGGGGAAACAACGGTTGGTAAGTATCCAATTGAAACGCTTAAAATGATGGAAAAAATCATTAATTCTGCTGAGTTAGATGTTGATTATGGTGATTTCATCAGTCGTAGCGCTAATGCTGTTAAAGAAGACATCACAGGAGTTATTTCCCTTGGTGTTGCTGATGCGGCTAACAGGCTTAAATGTTGTGCGATAATTGCGCCAACGCAAACGGGTTATACAGCTAGAGTTATGAGTCGTTTCCGTCCAAGTTGTCCAGTGATTGCGGTTAGTCCTAATCTTGATACAGTTAAATCATTACAACTTCATTTTGCCGTTAATCCGGTTTTAATTGATGAACTTAATACCTTTGATAAGATTATTGAAGTATCTAAAAAGATAACTTTTAAACTTGTATCAACCAAGCCTGGTGATAAAATAATTATTACAGGTGGTTATCCATTTAAAGAGGTTAAGTTTACAAATTTTATGAAAATAGAAGAATTATAGAAAAAGGGTGATGCTATGTACGATTTAGGCGATCAGTTTAAATTAGATTTAAATAGAGCGTTAGCTAATCCAGCCTGTGTTTTAAAAGGGGATAAATATCGTATTACCATTTTAACAGAACGATTAATTAGATTAGAATATAATGAAAATGGCCTATTTGAAGATAGCCCAACGGAATTAGTTTGGTATCGTAATTTACCAAAGCCAGATTTTGCGGTTATTAATAATCCAGCTAATTTAATTGTTGAGACTAAGTATTTTTCATTAAATTATGTTAAAGAAGCACCATTTACGGGTAAGTCTGTCAATAAGACAAATACTTTACGGATTGATTTAAAAGGAACCGATAGAGTTTGGTATTATGGTCACCAAGAGATAAAGAACTTTGGAGCTCCTGTTTTACAAAAAAATGGTGTAGCTGATGATGATATGAACTACAATATGCGTGGTTTATATTCCATTGATGGTTTTGCGTCTATTGATGATTCTAATACGCCGCTGCTTAATGCTAGAGGTAATGTGGTTGCAAGAACTAATCCGGAGATTGATGTATATGTCTTTATGTATGGCCGTGATTTTTCGCTAGCACTTAAAGATTACTATATGATAACTGGTTATCCCGCTTTAATTCCACGTTATGCTTTTGGTAACTGGTGGAGTAGAAATGATACTTATGATGATGCTAAAATAGCTGATTTGATGAAGAATTTTGATGATCATCACATTCCTATTTCCGTATTGATGCTAGATAAGGATTGGCACCTACGGATAAAAGAAGAAAATCGGCATTTAATGACAGGTTTTACCTTTAATGGTAGCTTATTTAAAAATCCATCTGAACTAGTTAGTAAAATTCATGAACGAGGTATCAGAATTGGTGTTAACATTAATCCGGTTGAGGGTTTTTATCCTATTGATGCTTTCTTTGAAACAGCTGCTAAGTATTTACCAAAAAATGAAAATGGTATTATTCCGTTTAATGTATATGATGCGAAAACAGTTGATGTTTATTTAAAAGTCTTCATTCACCCACTTGATAATTATGGTATTGATTTCTTCTGGGTTGATTGGTATGACGAAAAAAGAACACAAGAATTAGCTATGCTTAAACATTATCATTTCTATGATATGATGCGTAATTATAAAAGAAGACCGATGGTCTATGGATATAATGCTCGTGTTGCTGCTCATCGTTATCCCGTTTTATATGCCGGCAAGAGTGTTGTGGGATGGGATACTTTAGCGTTAATTCCATATTTTAATGGCCGGGCTGCTAACATTGGTGTTAGCTGGTGGAGTCATGATATCGGTGGCTACTTTAATGGTATGGAAGATAATGAATTATATGAACGTTATGTTCAATTAGGAACTTTCTCACCAATTTTAAAATTAAGTGCTGATGAGGGTCGCTTTTATAAAAGAGAGCCTTGGCGGTGGGGTATTAGGACTTACGCTATTGCAACCGAATACTTAACTTTGCGTCATCGCTTAATTCCATATCTATATTCAGAAGCTTATCGTTATTATAAATATGGTATACCTTTTATCCAACCGGTTTATTACCAGTATCCGGAATTATTTGATGATGTACTATATCGTAATGAATATTCTTTGGGTAGTGAGTTCTTTATTAGTCCAATTATTACTAAAAAAGATCCAATTATGGAGCGAACAATTCATAAGTTCTTCTTACCAGAAGGAACTTGGTTTAACTACCGTAGTGGTAAAAAATACTTAGGTAGAAGAAAACATATTTCGTTCTTTAGAAACGAAGAATATCCAGCTTTCGTTAAAGCGGGAGCTATTATTCCGATGGCTATTCATTCAAACATTAATGATACAAGGCCACCAATAACGATGGAAGTTCAAATCTTCCCAGGTGAAAGTAATAGCTATAGACTATATGAAGATGATGGTGTCAGTGATTTATACTTACAAGGATATTCTATTACAACCTTAATTGAATATAACTACTTACCAAATAACTATACGGTTATTGTAAGACCTATTGAGGGTAAAACAGGTATTATTCCAGCTAAACGTAATTATATTTTCCGGTTTAGAAATACAAGGGAATCAAGTGATGTTCAAGCCTATATAAAATCAGCTAAGACGGCTGTTAAAACATCAGTTGATGGAACAGATTTTATTGTTGAAGTAAGAGATGTTCCAACGACGGAACAATTGACCGTTAACTGTAAAGGTAAAGATATCGAAATCGATGCGATTCGGATTGTCTTAGATGATATTGAGGAAATCATTAGTGACTTACCAATTTTAACTGAGCAAAAAGAGATGGTTTACAATCTTCTAACAGATAAGAATATGGTAAAAGATAAAAAACGGATTGAACTTCATAAATTATCAAAGGGTAAAAATGCCTTTGATAAGAAATATATTCAGTTATTCTTACAATTACTTGAATATATGGATCAAGTTAAATAAAAGACTTGCAAAACCTTATTAACTATATTATAATAATCACATAGCGATGAAGAAGAGTAGTAATAATAAAGCATTATCTAGAGAAAAAGTGGTCGGTGTAAACTTTTAATGTGATATTATGAACTTACTTTGGAGCCTTTTATATGATAAGTATAAAACGTCTGTCTGCGTTAAAGATTTAAGAGCATAATTAAAGTATTATGAAGTAGGGTGGTACCGCGTAAGACGTCCCTACACATAATACTTTTTTGTTGGAGGATTTATGGATATATTATTATTTTTTATAGGAACGTTCCTAATAATTTATTTGTTTTACTTTATTTTTGTTATACATAAGGCTAATGCCCTTAAAAAGATGCAAAAAAGTAAAGAGGTTAAATTGCTCTGTCAATTAGGAAAAATTGATCAAAATAAAATCGAGTTTAAAAGATTAGCAACTATTCTTTCTTTAGCCAATTCTTTTATTATTGCTTTGATGGGTAGTTTAGTAATGCTTTTAAATAAGTTTATTACCAATTTTTATGTTTGGTTAATTGTAAGTGCTCTTATCGCTTTAGTTTTATTAGTTCCTCTTATTATTGGAACATATAAAATAGCCGGCAAGCTAATTAAAAAGGAGAGAAAATAAATGTATAATTTTAGTGTTATTGAAAAGAAATGGCAAAAAAAATGGTTGGATGAAAAGTGTTTTAATGTTAAAGTTGATCCAAGTAAAGAAAAGTTTTATATGCTTGTTGAGTTTCCTTATCCATCAGGTGTTGGTTTGCATGTTGGACACGCTAGAGTATATACGGCATCTGATGTGCAAGCACGTTATCGAAAAGCTTTAGGATATAATGTTTTATTCCCAATGGGTTGGGATGCCTTTGGAGCGCCAGCTGAACAATATGCGATTCAAAATCATATTCATCCTAAGGAAGCTGTTAATGAAAATATCAAAGTTTTTAAAGGCCAAATGCAATCACTTGGTTTAGCTATTGATTGGTCTAGAGAATTTTCAACTACCGATCCTGAATATTATCGTTTAACGCAATGGCAATTTTTACAATTTTATAAAGCAGGTCTTGCTTATAAAGCCGAAAAAGAAATTAACTGGTGTCCAAAGTGTAAGACCGGTTTATCTAATGAAGATGCCCAAGGTGGTGTTTGTGAACGATGTGGTTCGAAGACGACCAAGAAGTTAAAAAATCAATGGGTTTTAAAGATGAGTGCATACGCTGATAAACTTATTGATGGTTTGGATGATACGGAGTTTTTGGATAAAGTTAAAATAGCGCAAATAAACTGGATTGGTAAAAGTATTGGGGCTTCTATTAATTTTAAATTAAAAGATACCGATGACTATCTTGAAGTCTTTACAACGCGAGCTGATACTTTATATGGTGTCACCTTTATGGTTGTAAGTCCTGAACACCCTTATCTTGAAAAGTATAAGGATAAGATTCACAACTTAAAAGAATTACAATCTTATCAAGAAGCCGCTCGTCATAAAAGTGATATTGAAAGAACGGATGCTACACGTGAAAAAACGGGTATTTGTCTAGATGGCTTGACGGCTATTAATCCTATCAATAATGAAGAAATACCAATTTGGGTAAGTGATTATGTCCTAGCGGGTTATGGAACGGGTGCTATTATGGCAGTTCCTGCTCACGATGAAAGAGACTATGCTTTTGCTAAAAAGTTTAATATTCCAATCAGACAAGTTATCATTCCGGTTTATGAAGGGGATGATGCGCCACGTCCTGGTAAAAAAGAAACAAAACGTGAAGTTGTTGTTTTAATGGTAAAACATCCAACGGAAGATAAATATCTATGCGTTAAAAACTTAAAATTAGGTTGGAAGAGTCTTCTTATGGGTGGCATTGAAGAGGGTGAAACACCAGAAGAAGCCGCTAAAAGAGAATTAAGAGAAGAATCAGGATATATTAATTTTGACCACGATTGGACTTTTGACTTTATGTTTAGAGAAAAGTTCTATGCTGCTCATAAAGATGTTAATCGTAATATTACTAACCACATTATTGTTGGACACTTGTCAACTTTAACGCAAGGTGAGATTAGTGAGGAAGAAAAAAATACCCAAGAAGCATTCTGGGTTAGTGCTGATGAATTAATGGATACCTTAGACTTTACAACCCATAAGAAAGTTGTCAGTGACTACTTTAATGGTGAGAATGCCTATGTTGGCGACGGTGAGATGGTTAATTCCGATATCTTAAATGATATTGATAATAAAAAAGATAGTATCGACAAAATGATTAACTATCTAGAGAGTAAAGGTATTGGTAAAAAGACGACTAATTATCGTTTACAAGATTGGATTTTCTCCCGTCAACGTTTCTGGGGTGAGCCAATTCCAATGGTTAATTGTCCTAAATGTGGCTGGGTACCAGTTAACGAAGAAGACTTACCGGTCGTTTTACCAGATGTTAGTGCTTATGAACCAACCGAGACAGGGGAAAGCCCACTTGCTAATATTAAAGAATGGGTTAAGACAACTTGTCCAAAATGTGGTGGCGAAGCCGAAAGAGAAACCGATACGATGCCAAACTGGGCTGGTTCTAGTTGGTATTGGTTAAGATATATGGATCCTCATAGCGATAAAATAGCTAGTGATGAAGCTCTAAATTATTGGGGTAAGGTTGATCTATATGATGGTGGTATGGAACATGCGACAAGACATTTACTATATGCTAGATTCTGGAATATCTTCTTACACGAACAAGGCTTAGTTCCTAATAGTGAGCCATTCTTAAAACGTATCAGTCATGGTATGATTTTAGGTGAAGGCGGCGAGAAGATGAGTAAGAGTAAAGGTAATGTCGTTAATCCTAATGATATGATTCGGGATTATGGAGCCGATGCCCTAAGAACATATGAGATGTTTATTGGTGATTACTCTAAAGATGCGGCTTGGAGTGAGAATGGTTTAAAGGGATGTAAAAAGTTCTTAGACCGGATATGGAAGTTACAAGATAAATTAAATAATGAAGAAGGCTATACGAAAGCCTTAGAAACAATAATTCATAAAACGATTAAAAAGGTAACTTTAGATATTGCTAATTTGGATTATAATACAGCCGTATCAGCATTGATGATTTTACTTAATGAAACAGATAAGTGTGAGAGTATCACGAAAAGTGATTATCGAACTATCTTAGCTCTTTTAAATCCTTTTGCTCCACATATTACGGAAGAATTAAATGAGATATGTGGCCTAGGAGAACCATTCTATAACAGTAGTTGGCCTACTTATGATGAAGCTAAGACGAATGACACTAGTTATGAAATGGTTGTTCAAGTCAATGGTAAAGTAAGAGGTAAGATTGAAGTTTTAACGGATACAACCGATGAAGAAATGAAGTCTTTAGCGCAAGATATTGATAATGTTAAAGTTCATCTTGAAGGTAAAGAAATTGTTAAGATTATCGTTGTTCCTAAAAAACTTGTTAATATTGTTGTCAAATAAAAGGAGTACTAAATGTACTCCTTTTAGCGAACAATCCAAGCATTTGGTAAGTAACGATCACCAGCATAGCCGTAGCCTCTTGGGTTATTAACAATTTTATTATCAATAACAAGAATTGATGATCCACCACCATCTAAATTAGCAGCGTTATAAGCGTTATACTTTTGAAATAAGGTAATCATTTCTTGATAAGAAATCCCTTTACTACCATTAGCGCCCCGGCCATCAATGACAAGGAATAAAACGATACCATCTTTTCTTTGAGCAATAGCCGTTCTGTTAGCATCGGCACCATTACCTTTGGCGTTTGTAGCTTTACCGTTAACAATTAAGAATGGTCCAAACGTCATCGCGTTATACATACCTTTTTTTATAGCACTTTCAGCACTTCCAGATGATAGCATCAATACGTGATTTTTAGTAAAACCAATCAAGCCCCCACCATGGGTATTACGTCTACCAACTGAGGCTATCTTACCATTTTTAATAACTGTTCCATGAGGTATTAAAGCACTACCCACATGTGAAAAACCACTCGCATTAATAGCTACTTTAGCTTTAGCTTCTTTAGCCATTTGAAGCATTCCTTGCCCACCACTTTTAATTTTAGATGATGTGTATAAACTAATTCTAGCGGGATCATAAATGACCACCATATAGCCATTATAATCTTTTTCGTCAATTGTAATTAATTTATAAATCGCATCTTTATCACGTTTTAAAATCTGTTCTTCATAGGCTGATTCATAATTGTTAGTATCAGTATTATCAAAAGTAATTTCACTCGTATTTGTGTCATCACTAGTTTCAACGATGACACTTTCTTTAGCGATTCTTTCAATCTCAGCATCAGAATATAAAACATTAGCAAAATATTTGTGATGACCTGTTTCTAAAGCTGTGGTTATCCACCAATTTTTAAAGTTATCAAAAGGTCCATAAACGACGAAAAATAAGGTAAGCGCGACAAAATCAGCTAAAGCGCATAAGATAGTTAGAATTGATACCTTCTTTTTCTTTTTTGAATCTTCTATTTTGGTTACATCATCTTTTTTGATGTTTTTCTTTTCTACTTTAGTGGCATCATTTTTTTTGCCACTTTTTTTCTTTTGATTGTTTTCTTTTTTTGTCACATCATTTTTTTTCTTTTCAACTTTCATTATGAACTACCTCCTAACATTAAAGGGGATAGATATGTTCCATTGCCACTTTTAATTTCGATATCGCCTTTTAAATAAATAGCCGGGCGAACATTAAGTTTTTGTGTTGTCATACTTTCATATAAACCTTTATTAGCATTAACTGAGAAAATGGCTGATTCATTAGCTATATCGGTTGTAAGAAGGAAGGTGTTAGGAACTTCATAAGCAAATAAATCGGCAACTGATAACATACCAACTTTAAGATTAGTAGTATTTTTTAAAACCGTTCGATAATCATTTGTACTAAGAGAATAGGTACCGGTATAAAAAGGTCCACTAACCATTAAAGCGTTATCTTTAATGCTATTTAAATAAGTTTTATTTAAGTAATACATTAGATTTGTTTTATCTGATGTACTTATTTTATTAGAATAATTAGAATAAGCAAGGCTAAGACATTCTTCACCATTCTTTATACATTCGGTGCTGACTAGTTTAACTTTGTCTTTATCTTTTGCAACAATTCGCCATAAAGTATCATTGAACGTTACATAATTACCAACATAGGCATCAGTTAATTTATTTAAAGAAACATTGTCAATTAAATATGGATTTTCAGATATACCCTCGCCACCTAAGACTTCCGTTTTATCAGTAAGAGTAATGACTGGCCGAATGCCTAATTTAGTATTATTTAAATTATTACTAACTAAACCATCTGAAGCAATATACCAAACATTTTCGGAATTGTAGCGATTACTTGTCCAGAAGGATGTTTCATTAACAAGATAACTTTCATTCGCACCGGCTTTTAAATAATCATCAAGGCTTAAAAGACTAATTTTATAATCATAAGTCGTCTCATAACAACCGGCTACGCCAATATCATTAAACTTATCAAGACACGTCTTGTTTTTCGTAAGCGCACTACTGTCTTCCAAGGCTGTCTCAAAAACACCTCCCACGTCTTCCGTTTTATTTAAATAAGGAATAATTAGGGTATCAATACTAGCGCCATAAGCAAGCGAAGTAATCGTATCTTCTGATATCATTGTAATGGAATGATCGGGATTAATTCTAATAATCCGCCATAAGAATCCCTTATATTTAACATAGTTATTGTTAACATTGCCAACGAAACGATAGATATCATTTAGTTCAATAAAATTAGCCTTAAGGTCATAAGTATCATTTTCTTCAATGACACGCTCATATAAAAGATTAGAATAAACAACCGGCTTATTACTATCTTTATAATAATGGATAAATCTTCCTATATAGTATATAGAACAACCTAATAAGAATATAATACTTATGAGGTTGAAGATTAATTGCTTTTTAATTTTTCTTCTTACTTTTTTGTTCTTTTTTTTCATAGAATCCCTCAATTACTCAACGTTACCATTATATCAAAAAAAGCCTTAGGAGACAATTAATTTGTATACAATTGTCGAATTATATAGTATAATATAGTTGTCTTTAAAATGTAAAGGAGCGTGATAGCCATATGTTTGAAAAGAAAAAAATGAAACATCTTTTCCCACTTATTGTGTTGATGGCTATTTTAGCTCTTATTTTAATTATTATTGAAATTTTTACATCTTATGACGGATCTAGTGATAATGAAAAATTAGATAGTGACGAAATTAATATCAATGCTTTAGTTATTAATGAGATTATGACATCTAATAAAGGGGCCCTAGCAGATGAAGAGGGAAATAACTATGACTGGTTAGAGTTATATAATGGTACTAGTAAAGATATTGATCTTACCGGTTATGGCTTGAGTGATGAACAATCCGGAAATACGAAATGGCTTTTTCCTAATGCCACAATTAAAAGTAAAGAATATTTAATTGTTTATTTAAGCGGTTCTAATAAAGATGGAATGTATGCTAATTTCGCTTTAGATAAAGCAGGTGGTGAGACCCTTACTTTAAAGAAAAAATCCGGTAAAGTCGTCGATTCGGTTAAGACTAAAGCTATTGCTAAAAATAGTGTTATGGCTAGAAACAGTAAAGGTAAATGGATTGAAACGACAGATATTACTCCGGGTTTTGCTAATAACGATGAAGGCCGTAAGGCTTTCCTAGAAGACCTTAGTGTCATCGATGATGATCCTGTTATTATAACGGAGTTTTTGCCACGTAATGATGGTAATATCAGTTTTGATGGTCACTTATATAGCTATATAGAAATTCAAAATACCGGTAAGGAAAGCGTTTCTTTAAACAATTATTTTGTATCTAATGAC
Source organism: uncultured Bacilli bacterium (assembly GCA_947589735.1). GTDB lineage: Bacteria > Bacillota_I > Bacilli_A > RF39 > UBA660 > UBA5578. The sequence continues at coordinate 38,530 of CANQCR010000002.1, forward strand.
CTTAACAGGCCATATCAATATCGTCTTCCTGATGTGATGTTAAAGCCTCTTGAAACATATCTTATTTATACATCAAATCTAGGACATGATAATCACGCTAATTTTACTTTAAAAAGTAAAAATGGTGTTGTTATTTTAGCGCATGGCTCTAAAATTGCTGAAAAGGTTGAATATACCGATGTCCCTAATGGAAGTGCTTACATCAAAACTTCGGGTGGTGAGTTTAAGGAGGGCGTTAATATTACGCCAGGTTACCCTAACACACCGGAGGGGATGGAGGCTTTCACTAATTATGAACGTAAAAATCCTACGGATTTAATGATTAGTGAACTTATGAACGCCAATACAAAGTATTTAGCTCAAAATGGTGGTGAATACTATGATTGGATTGAATTATATAATAATTCTGGTAAGACGATTAATCTTGCCGATTATGCTCTTTCAACAGATACTGGTAATAAAAAGATGTATGTTTTACCAAAGAAAGAATTAAAAAGTGGTGAGTATTACGTTTTAATGGCATCGGGAGATACCGCTTTAAGTAATTCTAAATATGCTCATACTAATTTTAAAATATCCGAAAGTGAAAGTATCTTCTTATATAAAGGAAGTAATCTAATTGATTCTGTTTCTATATCCAACATTCCAAGAGGATATAGCTATGGTAGGAGTAATGTCAAAGGATTTTACTATTATGCGACACCAACCCCGGGTGCGAAAAACAATAATAGTGGCATTTTCGAAATCGCTTATGAACCCGTTTTTGTGACAAAACCAGGTATATATAATAACGTTTCTAACGTTTCTGTGGCATTAACAGGGGAAGGGACTATTTATTATACTTTAGATGGTTCAACACCAACTACTAAATCTAAGGTGTATAATAGTCCTATTATTTTAAAAAAAACAACCGTCGTTAAAGCTATTGCTTATGAGAGTAAAAAAAAAGCGAGTGCGGTTGTGACCGGATCATATATTATTAATGAAAATCATACGCTTCCGATTTTATCCGTCAGTTTACCACCAACCTCTTTTAAATCTGTAAGTGCAAGGACAAGTGCGAGTGGTTATGTTGTTGCGGCCCATGCGGAATTATATGAAAAGGATAAATCTTTTTCCATTGATTGTGGATTAAAATTGTTTGGTGGATCGACAAGATATATGGCGAAGAAAAGTTTTACTTTAAAGTTTTCCAATAAATATGGTCCCGCTACTTTAAATTATAAAGTCTTCGATAACCGGGATGCGGTTAAGTATGATTCCTTGGTCATTCGAAGTGGTTCCCAAGATAGCACCGGAACAATGATTCGTGATGAACTTGCTACATCCTTGATGAATGATTATGGAACGGTTGATGTTCAAGCTTATAAGGGTGTTATTCTATATATCAATGGTGAGTATTGGGGCATTTATTTTATCCGGGAGAAAGTTGATGAAGAGTTTGTCCGTCACCACTATGATGTTCCAGAAGAAGGAACGAATATTGTTAGGATTGATAATCAAGTTAGTGCTGGATCATCAAAAGATTACCGGTCACTTGTTAATTATGTTAAAAGTCATGATATGAGTGTCGCTAGTAATTATGATTATGTTACGAAAAAATTAGATATCGACAATTTTATTGACTATTGGATTGGCGCTATGTATACAACCAATAACGATATTGTCAATACTAGATTTTTTAATAATCCTAACCTTGACGGGGGAAAAATTAAAATGATCTTTTATGACTTTGATTATGCCTTCTATAATACGGATCGTAATTACATGCAATGGATGACCGCTAGTAATGGTCTTTCCGCTTATACGTGGAGTTATGATAATTCACTTCTTCGTAATCTACTCAAAAATAAAACATTTAAAAAACGTTTCTTAGAGCGAGCATCTTATAATTATAAAAACTTATGGAATAAAAATGTTGTTATGAAAAGGTATAATGAACTTATCAATTTAATCAAACCGGAAATAAGTCGTAATCAAAAACGTTGGAATAATACGATGAAGGATTGGGAAAACGAATGTAAAACCCTTAAAAACTATATTAATAACCGCGATACTTATTTTGTTAATCACATTAAAAGTTATTTTGGCTTAAGTAGTAAGGAAGTGAAAGAATACTTTGGAACATAAACAATATCGTTATGAGTTAAAGTTTATCTTAAATAGGAAACAAGCTGAAGTTTTGAAACATCGTCTTTCACTTTTAATGGAAGTAGATGCTAATTCGGTTAATCCTAATCACACTTACTTTATTAGAAGCTTATATTTTGATGATTTAGAAGATAGTGCCTACTATGAAAAAGTGGATGGTATCTATGAAAGAAATAAATATCGTATTCGTATCTACAATTTAGATGATTCTTATATTCGACTTGAGCGTAAAGAAAAAACGCGTGATTTGACTTATAAAAAACAGGCTATCATTTCTAAAGATGCTTGCCTTAGGATAATTAAAGGGGATTTACCAAATCCGGCTTCCATTGAAAATGAACTGGTTAGAGAGTTCGCTATCAAACAAAAACTATCCAATCTTAAGCCTAGTGTCATTGTTGATTATGAGCGTTTAGCGTATACATATCCGGTTGAGGATGTCCGGGTAACGTTTGATGAAAATATTAAATCAGGACGTTTTAGTGATGATTTGTTTGATCCTGATTTACTTACTTTTGATGTTTTAGAACCTGATGAAGTCGTTTTAGAAGTCAAATACAATAATTATATTCCTAGCCATTTAGTTAGTGTTATTACAAGTATTCCATCATTAAGACAGGCTGTTTCGAAGTTTGCCTTATGTCGAGAGAAGAAGGAGGTATAAAAATGGGCTTTTTAGATTTAATTAAAAAGAGTGTCGTAGCTGAGTTTAGTAATTCATTATCGACTGTGGATGTATTTTTCTCACTACTTATAGCTTTTTTAGCTGCTATTATCATTATTACAATTTATAAGAAAACTTATACGGGAGTTTCTTATACTAAATCATTTGCGTTATCAATTGTTTTACTTGCGATGGTAACATCTTTAGTTATTAGAACTATCAATTCTAATTTAGCGCTTTCTTTAGGTATGGTTGGTGCGTTATCAATCGTTCGTTTTAGGACGGCTGTTAAAGATCCCGTGGATACCATCTTTATGTTTTGGGCTATTACAGCCGGTATTATGGCTGGAGCTGGGCTTTATCTTATTACCTTAATTGCTACTTTAATTTTAGGTATTTTATACGTTGTTAGTTATACAACCACTTTTAAAGCCTCAAAAAAATATCTTTTAGTCATTAAAGCTACCAAAGAAGCTGCTCCAGCGATTATCAAAATAATGGGTAAAAAGAAAAAATGCGTTTTAAAAACGGAGTCATATAAGAAAAATAAAGCCGAACTTACTTTCGAGTTAGCCTCACGAGGTACGACGGAAGATATAATGAAACTACAAAGTATGGAAGAAATTGAAAGTCTACACTTAATAAATATTGATTAAGAAAGAAAAGACTTTCTTTTTTTTGATTAATAAGATATAATGATAATAGGTGATAGTATGAATGATATGGAAAATGAAACAAAACTAGAAGAGACACCAGAAGAAAAAGTAAGTGAAGAAAAAAAGAAGATTGATTTTGAAAAAATACTTAATAATATATGGAAAGCTATTAAAAGATTTTTCTTAAGATATTGGCCCCTTATGTTAATGAATGTAATCATCTTTGTTTTAACTGTTTTTGTTGAAGGTATTTATTTTAATAACTTAACAGCTGGATGGGCTATTCTTAATGCGGCAGCCTTTATTATCGTTCCAACCATTATCTTTAATATATGGGGTAGGGTAACATCTGAAGATATTATCTTGAGTATTCCAATGTTATACATTTTATTTCTTATTTCTTTAGGATATTGTACTTTAAGAGATTTATATTGGATTACAGATGGCGCTGTTGATATGATACCAGCTTTCTTAGATGCTTTATTTGTTGTCTTTATCTTTACTTTTATCGAGTATATTCCATCCTTCATTGTTACTAAATTAAAAAGAGTATCTGATTATAATAAACAAATGGCACATAAACACCAAAAATAATTGGTGTTTTTTTTATATTTTTTAAAATAAAAAAGGAAATCGCTATTAAACCAATAATAATTTAATAGGAGGTTTAATATGCGAAAGATAATTTTATTTTTGTTGTTGATGTTAATAGGTACTAATGTTTATGCGAGTGGGGATACCTTCTTTTATGATAGTGAAAAAGTAAGTGATATGTGGATTACTAAAGAAAAGGGCGATGTAAAAAGATCAGCTCATCCCTATAAATTAAAAAGAAGAAGGGATAATGCTTATATTTATTGTTTGGAACCCTTTGTTCTTCTTAAAAAGGATGCGACAACCTATGTAGAAAATGCCGATTTTACAAAGTATAACTTAACTCAGGAATCACTTGATCGCATCAATTTAATCATATATTATGGCTATGGATATCGTAATCATACTACAAATACGTGGTATGGTGTTACCCAATACTTGGTATGGCAAGAAGTTGACAAAGAAGCGGACATTTATTTTACAAGTAAAAAAGATGGTCCTAAAAAGGCACTTTATACGAAAGAAATAAATGAGATTGAGTCTTTAATTAGTGAACATAAAAAAGAAGCTAATTTTAAAGATACATATCTTTTATCTACTAATCAAACTTTAGATATTGATAGTAATATTACTTTAGATGACTATGATATTACATCTGATATACCATATGAACAAGATGGTAATACTTTAAGAATAACTAATCCTAAAGTGGGTGAATATACTTTTCATTTAGTTAAAAAGAATAATCGTTTTAAAACAGAGTTTCAAATGTTTTATAGTAAGAATAGTCAAAATGTCATCGTTCCTGGTAATAGTCCTATTTATAATAAAGAGTATAGTTTTAAGGTTATTGTCAAAGAAGGAGAGTTAGAATTAACTAAAAAGAGTACGACAACTAATAAGTATTTAAGTAATGCGGTATATGGCATATATCAAAACGGAGCTTTAATTACTAAAATTAAAACCGATAAAAATGGTAAGGCTAAAGCAACCCTACCATTTGGTACATATATCATTAAAGAATTAGTTGCACCTAGTGGATATAAACTAGATAATCAAGAATACCAGATTGTTATTGGGGAGGATAAACTTAAAATAGAGCTTAATTTATATGATGATGAAGATATCTATGAAGTACCAGATACGGGAACCAATTATGTTTTTTATAGTCATTTAGGATTAATTGTTTTAGGGGTTATAGGCCTTTTATATGTTAAGAAAAAGCATTACATGCATTAGTTTGTTATTTATTGGCTATGGTATTACTTTCTTTGGTATTGATTATCACGATAAATTAGAAGATATCGAAGAAAATGAATTAGAAATGGCTAAATACTTTGAAAGAAAAGTCATTCCTAAAGAAAACCCTTACGTGGCTGTTTTAGAAATACCTAAACTAAAGTTTAAAAGGGGCTTATATAAGATTAAAGATCCTAAGAGTAAGCTTGATAAAAATATTATCTTTTTAGATAAATCTGATATGCCTGATAAAGAAAATAGTAGGGTTATTATTGTAGGACATAGTGGAGCCACTAGTAATTCTTATTTTAAAAATATTCATAAATTAAAAAAGAAAGATAAAATATATTTATATTACGATAATGTAAAGTATATTTATAAAGTAACTGATCGCTATGACATTATCAAAAATGGGACTTTAGCTTTAGAGTCTAATCATGATAAGAAAACTTTAACTCTCGTTACTTGTAAAGGTAATACTAAACAATTAGTTATTATTGCAACATTAACAAAAGAAGAAAAAGAAAAAGATGCTAATTAGCATCCTTTTTAATATCCATAATGACAGGTAAAATAATAGGATTACGACCTGTTTTTTCATAGATATATGTTGATAAACTACTTACAAGTTCACTTTTTATTTCATTATAATTAACATGGCTATTAATCTTACTTGTAATAACTTGATTACTGATATCTTCTAATTCTTTAATTAGATCAGCGCTATCTTGGATGATAACAAAGCCGCGCGATGTTATATTGACGCTTCCTAGTAATTGATTATGTTTAGTATCAATATTGGCAATAACGACAACAATGCCATCACTAGACATAAGTTTGCGATCACGCATAACAGCGGATCCTACCTCACCAATGCGGTTGCCATCGATATAAACATCACCTGCTAAGACTGATCCTTCCGCTTTAACTTTGCCTTTATACATTGTAAGAACATCGCCATTTTCTAAGACGAAAGTGTTTTCTCTTGGAATACCACATTCTACAGCTATATCAGCATGTCTTTTTAACATTCGATATTCACCGTGAAAAGGCATAAAGTATTTAGGTTTAAATAATCTTATCATCAGTTTTAGTTCTTCTTCGCTACCATGACCCGATGTATGGACATCACTTAAAGATGTACTCGTACATACTTTAACCCCTTGCAAGTATAATTTATTAATGATTTTAGAAATGCTTAGGGCATTACCCGGAATAGCTGATGATGAAAAAATAACTAAATCATCAGATTGTAATTTAATTTGACGATGACTACCATTGGCTATTCTTGATAAGGCAGCTAGAGGTTCACCTTGTGAGCCCGTACATAATAAACATACTTGATTAGGTGGCAAGTGATTAGCTTCTTCTGGTGTGACAAAGATTTCTTTATGTTTGATATAGCCTTCATTTAAAGAAATCTCAATATTGTTTTCCATACTACGGCCAAAGATAGCAATCTTACGATTGTTCTTTTTACAAGTATCGACAATATGTTTTAACCGGTAAATATTAGAAGCAAAGGTGGCAATAATAATGCGGCCATTATGCTCTTTAAATATCTCTGCTAAAGCTTCATCAACTCTTGATTCACTCATACTAAAACCACTATTTAAAGCATTAGTGCTATCACTAAGGAGAAGTGTAACACCTTTTGCTCCGATAGCTGCCATTTTTTGTAAGTTTGACATCGGTCCAATTGGCGTTAAGTCGAACTTAAAGTCACCGGTTGTGACAATGACCCCATTCGGTGTCGTAATAGCGATACCATGAGAATCAGGGATAGAATGCGTTGTTCTAAAGAACTCCACGCTCATCGTCTTAAATTTAATTTTTGATTTTTCCGTATAGATAAATAAATTTTTATAATTAATATCACGTTCTTCAAGCTTTTTACGAATTAGACTAACGGCTTGATTAGGTGCATATATAGCTGGAATATTAACTGTTTGAAGTAAATATGGTATTCCACCAATATGATCTTCATGTCCGTGAGTAATAAAAAGTGCTTTTATTTTGCTTTCGTTTTTCTTTAAAAAACTAAAATCAGGAATAATATAGTCAATACCTGGTAGTTCATTAGATGGAAATGTTATACCGACATCCGTAATAATAATTTCATTATCAGTCATAACGCAATACATATTTTTTCCAACTTCACCTAAACCACCTAAGGCAAAGACTTTTGTTATTCCGTTATCAAAAAACTTCAATCAATTCGCTCCTTTCTTTAAGTTTAAATCAACTATAACATTATACCTTTTTTTTATTCTTTTGTCTATACACAAAAAGTGTAAAGGAAACTTGCTTCTTCATTGACTATTAACTTGGGGCGTGTTAGAATGTTTCTAGAATAGGAGTATGGCTATGGAACTAAGAGATGAAGTATTAAGTTATGATCCTGTAATGCGAATTGTCCTAGCTTTTTATGATTTCGTTCGTCATAATCAAGATTGGTACAATCGTCTTCAAAATGTTGTAGCGAATTATGCTAAAAATAGTAGTGATTATGATTTTGAATATGATCGAAAGTTATATAGTTTTTTCTATAAGCATCTAGATAATAAAAATGTTCGTTGTTATGTTAGAGAGTATGATACTTTTTATGATTTGACTAAACGTTGTAGCTATATTCTTTTTGATTATAATTTAAATAATGGAAATGTTACAAAAGTGTATCGTTACGGAGAAGAGAAATAATCTCTTTTTTTATTAAACGACTTTAATTTTACTCACTTTTATAGTAAAATATATATGTAAACAATTAGGTAGGAGGATATTATGGGATTTTTTGGTAAGTTTAAAAATCTCTTTACTTCTAAAGAAGAGCAGCAAGAGGTTGAAGTTTACGATAAAGGTTTAGAGAAAAGCCGTAAGGAGTTTGTTTCTAAAATAACTTTACTTAATACACGTTATAAAAAAGTTAGTAACGAATATTTTGAAGAATTAGAAGAAATCTTGATTATGGCCGATATTGGTGTCAATACGGTTATGGAGTTTATTGATAAATTAAAAAAGCGAGTTAAACATGAAAACATTGAAGACGTTAATGATTTAAAAGAAATTATCGTTGATGAGATGTTTATCATCTATGTTGATAATGCCATTATGGTAAATAAGATTAAATATGCGGATGAAGGACCTACCGTTATTCTTTTTGTAGGTGTTAATGGCGTGGGTAAGACGACAACTATTGGTAAAATGGCAGCAAAGCTTAAAAGTGAAGGGAAAAGCGTTTTATTAGTAGCTGGTGATACCTTTAGAGCGGGGGCTGTGGAACAACTATGTGAATGGGGTGAAAAAACATCTTGTCCGGTTGTTTATAAAGAAAATGCCGATCCTGCTAGTGTTATGTACGATGGCGTTGATAAAGCCTTAAAGGAAAATTATGATGTCGTTTTAGTTGATACCGCTGGCCGTTTACAAAATAAAACGAATCTTATGAATGAATTAGATAAAATAAATAGGGTTATCGGTAAATTAATTCCTGGAGCGCCACATGAGACATTACTAGTTATCGATGCGACAACCGGTCAAAATGGTATTAGTCAAGCTAAAGAGTTTCAAAAAATTACCAATATTACTGGTATTGTTTTAACGAAATTAGATGGAACAGCTAAAGGTGGTATTGTCTTAGCTATTAAAGAAGAAGTGGGCATACCTGTTAAATATGTTGGCTTAGGTGAAACGGCTAAAGATTTACAAGTATTTGATATTGAAAAATATATATACGGTTTATTTAAAGATATGTGAGGTAAAAAATGCATAATGTTGAAGTAATTGAAATAAAATCTTTTTCTTTTAAAAATATCAGTTTAAAAGTTCAATTATTTTTATTAATTGTTTTAATCGGGTGCTTTATTGCCTATTTCTTTGTCGATCCTAATATAATGATACCGATTATATATGGTGTTTTAGCGCTTATGATGTTAGTAATGGCTTATAATAATAAGGTCTATTATAAAAGAAAATATTTGGGTATTGTCTACATTATTTTAAGTATTACACTTATTATCAATTTGGTGGTTGAACTGATATGGTAGATGTTCGACTTAGTATCCTTTTTGATTATTATGGAGACTTATTAACTAAAAGGCAACAAGCATTTTTTAAAGATTATTACTTTGATAATTTGACACTTCAAGAAATCGCTGATAACAATGGTATTAGTAGAAATGCTGTTCATAAAACCTTAACTGCAATTAATCAAAAATTAGAGTATTATGAAAATACTTTATCCTTAATGGCTAAGGCGGAACAAATCAAAGAACTTATCAAAGATTTAAGTGAAGAAAAACGTGAAAAAATAGAAGAGTTAATATAGATAAGAAGGGTGATGACTATGTTTGGAAAAATTGTATACATTAGTGATAACATTGCGCATGTTGAAGTTCCTAAAACGGATGAAGTTGTCGTTAATTTAATGAATCGTCATGTCGTTTTTGAGGATGAAGATAAGAAGATACTAGGTGAAGTTGAAGATATCTCTCCAGAAATTATGAAGATTCGTTTTTTAGGGGAACTTACTAAAGATAGCTTTATTGGTGGTGTTTTAAGAAAACCTAATTTAACAGCTAAAACAAGACTTATTAATGAAGATGAACTTAAAATTATTATGGGTGATCCCGGGGAAGGTTCATTTGTTTTAGGTGTTAGTCCTTTGTACGATGAGAAACCAATTAACATCAATATTAATGAAGTTTGCAGTAACCATCTAGCTATTTTTGGTAATACTGGTAGTGGTAAATCATATGGTGTTGCTAGATTTATTCAAAGCTTATTCTATGATCCTAAGTTTGTCCCACTACGCTCTAACTTTATGATTTTTGATGCTTATGGTGAGTATCACAATGCGTTTAAAAATCTAAGTCAAATTAATCCTAATTATAACTTTAAGTTTTATACAACTAATAAATCTCAATTAAAAGAGGGTGGCGAGCTTTTACGTATTCCTCTTTGGTTATTAGGTGTCGATGATTTTGCTTTACTTCTTAGTGCTGAAAAGCATTCACAATTACCAATTATTGAGCGAATGATAAAGCTTGTTCGGGTTTTTGCTACGGAAGGTGATATTAGTACTAGATATAAAAACCACTTAATAGCGAAAGCCATTATGGATATTATGTATACGAATCAAACATCCGCTAGTAAAAGAAATGATATATTCTCTATCTTAGCTAGTTGTTCGACACAACAATTTAATCTAGAAGCACCTGTTCAAGGTATTGGTTATGTTCGAAAATTCCGTGATTGTTTCTTAATTGATACCGCTGGACAATTCACTGAAAGTGTTTTAGTAACACAATATATTACATCATTTATTGATGAGGAATTGGAAAAATATGAACCAACAGCTAATCATTTCTTTACCTTGGATGATGTTGAAAAGGCTTTACAGTTCACTTTAATTTCGGAAGGTTTACTTCGAAATGAAAAATTATATAATGAAGCTATTACTTTAAAAGTTCGTCTTCATGCTTTAGCTGTTGGCGAGAATAAAGAGTTCTTTAATTATCCACAGTATATAACAATGGAAAATTATATTGCTTCTTTAGTTACTTATAATAATAAAAAAGCTCAAATTGTTAACTTTAACTTAGAGGATGCGGATGATCGCTTATCTAAAACAATTGTTAAGATTTATGCTAAGTTGTTCTTTGATTTTACTAAACGGTTAAATGAAAGAGCATCTATTCCATTCCATTTAGTTTTAGAGGAATCACACCGTTATGTTCAAAATGATAATGATAACTTCTTACTTGGTTATAATATCTTTGAACGTATCGCTAAAGAGGGTCGTAAGTTTGGTATGTTACTTTTCTTAATCTCACAGCGTCCCGTTGAATTATCGGAAACCGTTATCTCCCAATGCAGTAACTTCTTAATCTTTAAGATGACGCACCCAAGAGATCTTGAATATATGGAAAAGATGTTACCAAATATGAGTGCGGAAATTATGGAAAAACAAAAGAGTTTACAACCAGGTACTTGCGTTGCTTTTGGTAGAGCTTTTAGTATTCCGATGATTGTTAAAATGCCACTTCCAAATCCTGAACCATATAGTACGAATGCTGATATTGTTGGTCGTTGGACACATTAAAAAAGTTATCTTTGGATAACTTTTTTTATATACTTAATTATGAATAATTTAATTGCGCATCGCTCACTTGACAAACATCAGTATCCGGAAAATAGCCTTTTAGCTAGTTTGTTTTGCCTTAAGCAAGAATATATTTTGGGTATTGAAATTGATGTTCGGATGACTAAAGATAAAAAAATGATTATGTACCATAATTATTTATACAATTTTAAAAAGGTTACTAATTTAAAATATAGTGAGTTAATTAATATCGATAAGTTAGAAGATTTATTAAAAAAGATTAACTCTTCGAAAATAATTTTGCTTGATCTTAAATGTGAAGATGATAATGATACGGATTATCTTAAGCATCTTCTTCGCCTTTTAAATAAATATCCCTTAAATTATTATTTATGTTCTTTTAATTATGCTCTTACCAAAAAGCTTACAGCAATGACAAAATATCCGGTGGGTTTATTTATTAGTGATTTAATCAATAAAAATAAAGATTATAAGCATCTTTCTTTTTTAGCTTTATCACGCCATAGTTATTTTGATATTCCCTTTGATACGAAAATGGCTTGGACAATTAATGATACGAAAGAGATTTATAAATATGAGTACATTATAACCGATACGCCTTATTTATTATCATAGTAAGAGGCTTTTTCCGTTATAATCATTGCTTTAGAATCAATTAGTTTAATAAGTCTGACGAGTGAAAATTTCTTTTTTCTAGGAATCATAATAAGTAGGACTTTCTTTTTATCATTTATTCCCTCGCCATCAATCGTTGTTACTTGATAATTTAAAGCTCGAAGGCCATCGATTAGTTTATTATCATCTTCAGTAATACAAGTAATCATATTTTCGCCCAAGGCTATTTTTTCTTCGATAAGACATCCTAAATAGGAACCGGTAAAACAACCTAGGGCAAATGCGACAATTTTAAGGGGTTTACTTGTAAAATTATGGAGCAGAGCAACCGTCGCATAAATCCAAATAATAGCAATAAAAATATTTAAGATAGCGCCTAATAATTTCTTTTGATTAGAAATGACAATAATTCTAATCGTTGTTAAAATATTTTCTAAAGTTTTAGCTCCAAAAATCAATATATATTGCACGCTCTCACCATTTTTATTATTTGATTAAATGGTATTTATATACAAAAAGATAGATTTTTTAACATTTAAAATGTTATAATGAGATGTAGGTGATAATATGTTTGAAAGTTTAGGCGATCGCTTACAATCAGCTGTCAATAAAATTAAAGGCTATGGTAAAATTACCGAGGATAATATCAGTGACGTAACAAGAGAAATCCGCCTTGCTTTACTAGAAGCCGATGTTAACTATAAAGTTGTTAAAGAGTTTATTAATAATGTTAAAGAAAAAGCTTTAGGGGAAGAGGTAGCAAAATCTTTAAAACCCGGTGAGATGTTTGTTAAGATCTTAAAAGATGAACTTGTTGATCTTTTAGGTGGTGATGATGCGCCTCTTTATATGAGTGGTCATCCATCTGTTTTAATGCTTGTCGGCCTACAAGGTAGTGGTAAAACGACAACCATTGGTAAACTAGCTCTTCGCTTACGAAAAAAGGAAAAGAAGCGTCCTTTATTAGTTGCCTGTGACGTTTATCGTCCTGCTGCTATTGATCAGTTAAAAACATTAGGACGAGAACTTAATATTGAGGTTTATTCCGAAGGTAAGGGTAATCCTGTTGAAATAAGTAAAAATGCGATTAAGTATGCGAAAGAAAATAATTATGATTATGTTTTAATTGATACGGCTGGTCGGTTGCATATCGATGAAGAGTTGATGGACGAATTAAATAACATTAACTCTGAAGTAAATCCCGATGAGGTTCTACTAGTTATCGATAGTATGACTGGTCAAGATGCGATTAATGTTATTGAGGGCTTCAATAATAAGTTACCTCTTACGGGCGCTATTTTAACGAAATTAGATGGCGACACTAGAGGTGGTGCGGCTTTATCAATTCGTCATCTTACCAATGTTCCAATTAAGTTTATCGGTATTAGTGAAAAATTAGATGGCTTAGATGAGTTCCACCCTGATCGGATGGCTTCTAGAATCCTTGGTATGGGCGATCTTATGACGATGATCGAAAAAGCTGAAGACGTGATTGATCAAGATGAAGCAATGAAAACGGCTAAAAGAATGCAGGAAGGAAAATTTGATCTTGAAGACTTTTTAAGTGCCCTAAAGCAAGTTAAAAAGCTAGGACCTTTAGAAAATTTAATTAAAATGATGCCGGGTATGCCAAAAGAAGCACGTAATTTAAAAGTTAATCCTAAAGATATGGCTCATATTGAGGCGATTGTCTTATCGATGACACCATATGAACGAAGACATCCAGAATGTCTTAAGAATAGTCGTAAAATCCGCATATCTAAAGGATGCAATCGGCCGGTTGAAGAGATTAATCGTCTTCTTAAACAATTTGAAGAGATGAAAAAAATGATGAAGATGATGAAAAATGGGAAAATGCCATTTTAAAGTGTAGCGATACACTTTTTTTAATGTTATTAATGTCATAAAAACTGTCAGATATTAACTTTCATAGACGCTATAATCTTGCCTATTTACTAACTCTATGTTATCATTATTACAATAGGGTAGTGGTGTGATGAACAAAGATTTTCAACTGATGACCGAAGAAGAAATTCTTCAAAGTTTAAAAACAAATATTAATGGTCTAACCGATAATGAAGCAAGTGAAAGACTATTTTCTTATGGATTTAATGAACTACCTAAAAAGAAAAAGGATGGTATCATTAAAATCTTTTTTATGCAATTTTTAAATGCCATTACAATGATTATGATTGCAGCTGCCGTTTTATCTTTTTTAATTCATGAATATACTGATGCGATAGCCATTATTTTTATCATTATGGCGGATGCAATTATGGGTACTATTCAAGAATGGCGCGCTAATAAGAGCGCAGAAGCCTTGGCTAATATGATTCGGATGAAAACAACTGTTATAAGAGGTGGCAAAGAAGAAGAAATCGATGCTGCTTATTTAACTTTAGGTGATATTGTATCTTTACAATCCGGTGATAAAGTACCGGCTGATGGTCGTATTTTAGAGTGTAACAATTTAACGATTGACGAATCTGTTTTAACAGGGGAGTCTTTAGCTAGCAATAAAACTGATGATATCCCACTTGAGGTAAAACCAGTGAGTGATGCTAAAAATATGTTATATGCGGGTACTAGTATCCTAACCGGACGGGCAAAAGCTGTTATTGTTGCCACGGGAGCAAACACCGAAATTGGTAAAATTGCATCTAAAGTAATTAATACAGAAGATACACCATCGCCACTTACTATTAGAATGAATAAGTTTACGAAACAAATTAGTATTTTAATAGTTATTATTGCGGTTTTATTAATTTTCCTTCTTCTAGGAAAAGACTATACTTTAGATGAGATTTTTATGTCTGTTGTTGGTCTTGCTGTTTCCGCTATGCCAGAAGGACTTCCACTCGCTTTAACACTTGCTTTGACAATTGGTTCAAGTCGGATGGGACGTCGTAATGTTATTGTTAAAAAATTAAATGCTGTTGAATCACTTGGTAGCTGTACTGTTATTGCTAGTGATAAAACGGGTACTTTAACAGTAAATGAGCAAACAGCTAAGAAAATTGTTTTACCTAGCGGTGATGCCTTTGAAGTATCAGGAACGGGGTATAATGACAATGGTAAAATTATGGGGCCAAAATCTTTAATGCCTCATGCTTTAGCGATTGCTAAATTAGGATATTTAAATAATGAAGCAGGTCTTACTTATGAAGATAATATGTGGCTTAGTTATGGCGATAGTATTGATGTCGCTTTCTTGGCTCTAGGTAAAAAAGCGCATTTAAATCTTGATAACTATGATAAATTAGGGGGTATCCCTTATGAGTCAGAAAATAAGTATTCAGCTATTTATTTTCAAAATAATGATGGCGTTATGTGTACCGTTAAAGGATCTTTAGAAACGGTTTTTACGTTCTGTGATAAGATGCTTGTTGGAAACCGCGTTGTCCCAATTGATAAAGATGTTATTTTAAAACAAAATGAGGCTTTAGCTCGTGATGGATACCGCGTTATTGCCTTGGCAGCTAGTGAATTTAAATCTTTTGTAAAGAAAGCTAATTATACGGCGGATGATATCCCACCACTCGTTTTCTTTGGGCTTGTCGCTTTTATTGATCCAATTAGAGAAGAAGCGAAAGACTCTATTAAAAAATGTAAGAAAGCGGGTATTAGAGTTGTTATGGTAACGGGTGATCACCCCTTAACAGCTTATAGTATTGCTAGAGATTTAGGATTAACGAATACCTATGATGAAGTAGCAACCGGGGACGATATTGCTGAGGCTTTAGCGCTTGGTCATGATAGTTTTGATAAATATGTTAATACTAAAAGAGTATTTACAAGAGTAACGCCTCTTCAAAAGCTTGAAATTATTGAAGCTTATAAAAGAAATGGCGAGTTTGTCGCTGTAACTGGTGATGGGGTGAATGATGCCCCAGCGATTAAAGCTGCTAATATCGGTATTGCAATGGGTAGCGGATCGGATGTTGCTAAAGAAACGAGTAATATGATTATTATTGATGATAACTTTATGTCCATTGTATCGGGTATTGAAGAGGGACGTAATGCTTATGCTAATATTCGTAAAGTTGTTTATATGTTAGTATCGTGTGGCCTAGCTGAAGTATTGTTCTTTAGTTTATCCATTTTATTAGGTTTACCAATGCCACTTGTGGCTGTTCAATTATTATGGCTTAATCTAGTTACGGATGGTTTACAAGATCTTGCTTTATCCTTTGAAAAAGAAGAAGAGGATGCCATGAATGAAAAACCTCGTAGTCCAAGTGAACCATTATTTGATAAATTATTGATTCAAGAAATTGCGGTATCAGGATTATTCATCGGCCTTATCGTTTTCCTTGTTTGGTTTATATTATTAAAAGAGTTCAATATGGACACGACTCTAGCTAGAGGTTATATTATGGCTCTTATGGTATTTATGCAAAATATTCATGTCTTTAACTGCCGCAGTGAGAAAAAATCTACTTTTAAAATTAGTTTATCTAGTAACTGGTTTGTATCTGTTGCTGTCTTCTCATCAATTGGTTTACAAATATTAATTATGGAAGTACCATTCTTAAGTCATTTCTTAAGTACCGAAAGTATTCCTGTTAATCACCTTATCTTACTATTACTTGCGTCTTTACCAGTTTTAGTCATTATGGAATTATTTAAATTACTAAAAAGAGCAAAAGAGGCATCATAATGTTTGATATTGAAGATTTTGTTATTGTTAATCGTGGCTTGAAAAGAGAAGTTAACCAAGATAATATCTATGTTAATGGCTTTAGTTTACCACTTCATAATGATGGGTTTGATAATTATCAAAAAAAGATAAACAGTTCATCAGATACACTTATCTATGGCGTGTTTGATGGCGTTGGTGGATTAATTAATGGTGAGGTATCATCCTTTAAAGCCACTCATAATATCGATTTAAAAAAAGGCGTATCTTCCTTTTTAAAAGAAGCTAATCATGCGATTATCAAAAATAATCAAGAAGAAAAAATGGCTAGTGGTTCGACCGCCTCAATTATAACGATTAAAGGACATAAACTAAATACTTATGAAGTAGGGGATAGCCCCATCATCATCTATTCTAAGGGACATTTAGAAAAAGTACTGGATGAAAAAAATCCTAAACTACTTAATAATTATTTAGGCAAGGATGAAGATCTTAAAATAACAACAAATATATATCGTCTTCACCACGATGATCGCATTATCATATGTTCTGATGGCCTTACTAATAATGTTTTAGAAAAAGATATCTTAAAGATTATTAGTTCTAGTAAAGATGCATCATATATAACCCAAAAGCTTTTAAATCTAGCTCTATTAAATGGTGGGAATGATAATATTTCGATTATTACGTTAGTCGTTAAAAGAAATTATTATATGTTAGTTTTATTTAGTATTATGCTTCTTTTAATTCTTATCATTATTGTGCAAATTGTTATTCTTCTTTCAATTTGACAAAAAGGCATAAATGTGATAGTATATAGCCTGTTGAAAGGGAGTAGTTCTCATTCTTAGAATGGTTTTGGCTCGTCATTCCGGTTTTAATACCCGGGTCAAAAGATGTGTTATCGAACAAGACTTTTACACAATGGTGTGAAGTCTTGTTTTTTGTCTTTTCAAGACCCGGTATTGTGTAAAAGCATTCCTATTCAAAATATTGCAAAGAAAGGAGTATTAAAAGGCAAATAAGAAAAGGAGTGAAAATTATGAAAACAAAAATTGTATTAAAAAGTGTGCATCCAGAAGAGTATGGGGATATCGAAGTTGAATGTCGTGTTTTAGAAAGAGCTGATATACCAGCTTATATTGATACCATCCCAAAAACGGAAAAGTTTATGGGTGTTAAAGTAGCGCCAGTTGTAGCTAGACGTGCTACTCCAGGTGAAGTAATTCATACAATGCTTACTACCGAAATTGGTGGTAGATTATATTTATTATCTGAAGAATCTAATACGGCTAGAGAAGGGGATTATGTTGTAACTAATGTTGGTAGTACATCCAACGAACAATATATCGTTCGTGGTGAGAAGTTTGCCAAAATGTATGAAGCTAATGCAGATGGAACATTTACACCTGTTCCTGATCCTAGAATGTTAACAAGAGTACCAGAAAATATTATGTTTACAACATCTTGGGGTGCTCCAGCTATATGTTTAATGGGATCATTCCTTGTTACATATAGTCCAACATCATTTAATACCCTTGAAAAAGATGCCTTTGCTAAAACTTATGCCCCTTATGTACCATCAAATCCAGAAAAGAAACTAATAGGTTAAACTATTAGTTTTTTTGCATAGACATTCGTACATTCCTCTTTAGGGTTTTATCATATTATAGATTAGATAAGGAGGATTTGTATGTTTAATCGAAATTGCTGTCAAAAAAATAATATGTTTAAATGTGGCTGTGGGGAAAGAGAAGTAGCTAATCAAGTTATTGAACCAACAATAACTAAATGTGTTCAAAAAGATTTCTACCATGAGGTACCACATATTTGTCCAATTCATACGCATGTAATTAATCGTCACATTTATAATCATACTTATACACCACAATATACTTGTTCTGAAGAAAATCAAGTTGTTAACAATGATTGTGGAAAATGTAGTGGCTTTATGAATCAACGCTACTAAGGTGTTTGGCGACAAATACCTTTTTTATGCATAAAAAAAGGGTTACCCCTTTAATTATTTTCAATATAGTAAGCATAATATTCATCAAAAGTAATGTTACTATCATGAATAATGGTTGCAGCATCAACACCAACATAGCGATAATGCCATGACTCATAGGTATATCCGGTTATGTTTTCTTTTTCATTTGGATATCTTAAAATAAAGCCAAAATTGTGTGCATTATTTTGAAGCCAACTAAAGGCGTCAGTACTTTCAAATTGTGATCCGGTTACACCATAAGTTGTAATATCAACCGAAAGACCGGTTTGATGTTCTGAATGTCCGGGACGCGCGGCAACACCATCTGTATACGCTTGACCATGGTTTTTTAAATATTGATTATAGACTTCTTCTTGTTCTTTATAAGAACGATAAGCCGAATTAATAATTAGCGTTATACCTTCCTCTTTAGCGGCATTAAACATATCGATAAAAGCATTATAAGCTTCATCTCTTAATTTAACATTGGTGCCGTAAGCATACCAGTTTTTAACATCAACTAAATCTTCTGGTTCATAATCACTAGGTAGTTTATAAAATTTATTGTTAATCATTAAAATATCTTTACTTAAATCGGTATCTTTAATATGACTATACCATTCTTCGTTAGCGCCAGCATTAACCATTGTAACAACCTCAGTTGATGAAGCATTTAAGTGATCATTATAGTATTTAACATAATCTTTAAGTTTATTTTTTATATAATAACCTTCCGTGATGATATCAATGTAGACTCTATCATACTCTTCCTCGAGTAAACTATTCATAAAATCTTCATCAGTTTTTTTTTGTAATAAAGAAACTTCTTCTTTGTTATATCCTTGTTGTAATAGTTTGTATTCAATTGTTTTACGATAGTTTAATTCATTAACCGTTTTAACAATGAAAATGATAAGGACAATTAGTAATATAATTGAACATACTAAAACGATTACGGGTTTCTTTTTTAATTTTCTTCCTTTCATAGTATCCTCCGTTATTCTTATTATACCTCAAAAGTCATAAAAATAATACATAAATTAAAGGATGTGTTAGTTATAAACCAAGGATATTTTCATATATATTATTAGAGGTGTCTATGAAAAAAATCTTGTTTTTATTTATTTGTTTATTTTTATTTATAGGTGGCGTTTTGGCGAAAGAAGATAATTCTTTATCGCCCAAAGCTAAAAGTGCGATTATTATGGAAGCGGATAGTGGGGAAGTTTTATATCAATATAATGCCCATGCCAAATTAGCGCCCGCTTCGATGACTAAAATGATGAGCTTAGTTTTAATTATGGAAGCGATTGATAAAGGTGTTATAAAATATGATGAGATGGTTACGGTTAGTAAGAATGCTTCTGATATGGGCGGATCGCAAATATTACTTGAAACCGGCGAAAGTATGAGTGTTGATGATCTTCTTAAAGGAATTACGGTGGCGAGTGGGAATGATGCTGTCGTCGCACTCGCTGAAAAAATTGCTGGTACCGAAGATAATTTTGTTAAAATGATGAATGATAAAGCTAAAGAGTTGGGTTTAAAAAATACTAACTTTAAAAATTGTCATGGACTGGACGCTAAAGATCATTATTCAAGTGCCTATGATATGGCTATTATTGCCAAAGAATTAGTTAAACATCAAAAAATATTAGATTATAGTTCCATCTATGAAACATACTTAAGAAAGGGAACTGATAAACAGACATGGCTTGTTAACACCAATAAATTAGTGCGTTTTAAGCAAGGCGTGGATGGCCTAAAAACTGGTTATACATCATCATCTGGTTATTGCCTTACCGCAACCATGAAAAAAGATAATATGCGGATTATTGCCGTTACGATGGGTGAGCCTAGTAGTGATGTAAGAAATGATGAAGTAAGTGGAATGTTAGATTATGCTTTTGCGCAATATGCGATGAATACCATTTATAATAAAGGAACTATTGTTGATAATATTAAATTAGAAAAATCTGATATGGAAAACGTTGATGTCGTCCCTATAGAAGATGCTAAAGTATTATATAAAAAAACGGATGGCAAGAAAGATATTCAAACCGAAATTAAATATGATAAAATCAAAAAAGAAATAAAGGTCGGTGATGTGATTGGTGAACTTATCTTAAAAGATGGAGATAAGAAGATAAAAAGTGTTCCTTTAACGGTTAATAAAAATGTTGGTAAAGCTAGTTTTATAGATTTACTTATACGGTATTTTAAAGATATGATTACAGGTAATATCAAAATAAATTAACTCTTTTTATTTACCATTAGTTATGATATAATTATCGTAATGAAGGTGGATATATGCGAAGTAAACGAAAGAAAAGACGCGTTAAAAGAATTGTAACATTAGTTATTGTCTTATTAATTTTAGGTGGTTTTGGATTTGCTGGTTATAAAGTTTATGATATGATTAAAACGCATATTGAGGAAGAAAAGAATGCTTGGAAGATTGAAATAATCACCGAATCGGTTAATGTTAGAAATGATCATAATGCTATTGCTCCACACTATGGTAAAGCTTATAAGGGTGAAGTTTTTAAAGTTGTTGAAACATATCGTGATGATAAAAAGTTTGTCTGGTATAAGGTTAAGTTCCGTGGCGATATGGAAGCTTGGATAGCGAGTGATCGAAATAATCCTTATGTTAAAGAGATAAATAATAAAGAAATTGAAGAGGCCGAAGAGTCATCGGAACATCCTTTTGAATATGTAAAACCAGATGTTAAGTTTTTCTCTGAAGATTATTATGTCAAAGACATTAATAGTATTACCACGGATCACTTAGATATTTATGATGATTCGGATTATACGATTAAATATGAAGTCTATTACGAAGAAAAACCACTTGACCGTGATGAACCACAATATTGGATTCAATGGGTTGTTACTGATGAGTTTGGTAATACGACAAAAAAGGTTCAAAGAATAATTTTTGAGGTTGAACCACAAAAGGGAACGGTTAAAGATTTTAAAAAGATGAAAAGATAACTAGTGTTAGTTATCTTTTTAAATTGACTTTCTAATTCTTTGATGATAGAATGATGATGTTTGATAAGGAGTGGGAAAATGAAGTTATCAAGAAAACATTTAAAACACTTAAAGGTAGTTTGTTTAAATAGGGAATTACTCATTTCCCATTTTAACCATAGATTGTAGCTACCTTTAGGTAGTTATTTTTTATGGAGGTGAATTATGAAAGGATTAAAAGAATTTAAACCTTTAATCAAACTGATTAAAGAAGAAAAAGTTAAAATTATTATTGCTAGTATATGTATTTTTGCATCTGGTATTTGTGAAATATTCACTGGTTACTTAAATGGTGCGGCTATTGATGCCTTAACCGTTGGCGATGTTAAAAAATCAATTTTGTTTTTACTAGCTTATTTACTCTTATCGGTAACAATGGGGTGCTTTTTACTTTATATTGCTAATGCTATTTTACATAAAGCCGAAAGTTCTCTAACCCGTAAATTGGGTTATTTTACTTATAAAAAATCCCTTAATCTTCCAGCTGTTGCTTTCGAACAAAAATCAAGTGGAGAGATTATCAACCGGATTACCAATGATGCTGATTCTTTAAGTTTTTCCTTTGGTAGACTTTTAGATGTTGTCTCATATCTTGTTGGATCCGTTTTAATTGGTATATACGTTTTCTTTAATTCTTGGATTGTTGGTGTTGAAATATTATTTTTTGTTCTTATTCTTTTCTTTGTTTTAAAACATTATAATCCATTACTTAAAAATATTCATAAGGAAAGAAAGCAGGAACAAGATCATTTCACATCATTAGTTACAGAATCGATTCGGGGTATTAGAGAGATAAAAACGCTCGGTATTAAAAATAGTTTACTAGTTGATATGCGAGCTATTATCCATCGCATTTATGATAAGTCAACGAAAGAAATTGACATTAATAAAGAGTTTGAAATTGTCTCACGTTTGCTTAAATCATTATTAGAGGTTGGCGTCTTCATTACCTGCGCTATTTTAGTTTATACAGGCGAAGTAACATTTACTTTCTTTATTGCTATGACTTATTATATTTATCGTTATACGTGGTTTTTGGAAAGTATGACGGATTTAAGTCAAACTTATCAAAAATTGGTTGTCTCTTTAGGCCGTGTTAATGAAATATTAGAAAATCGTCTATATGAAGATGATGCTTTTGGTGATAAGATAATCAAAGATATCAAAGGGGTAATTGAGTTTAAAGATGTCACATTCTCTTATCCTGATGAAGAAGTTACCCTAGAAAACTTCAATCTAAAATTAGAGCCTAAAAAGAAAATTGCTATTGTCGGTAAATCGGGTCAAGGTAAATCAACTCTTTTCAACTTAATAACTAGGATATTTGATCCAACATCAGGAAAGATTCTATTAGATGATATTGACCTAAAAGATTTAAGCGAAGAGGAATTACGTAAGCAAATATCGATTATTCGGCAGGAACCTTTTATTTTCAATCGAACCATTAAGGAAAACTTTGAATTAATCAAGCCAGATATAACGATTGATGAAATAAGAAAGTATACCAAAATGGCTTATTTAGACGATTATATTATGTCTTTGCCTAAACAATATGATACGATTTTAGGTGAAGGTGGCGTTAACTTATCCGGAGGTCAAAAACAACGATTATCGATTGCTAGGACCTTATCAAAACAGAGTCGAGTCATCCTTTTTGATGAAGCGACAAGTGCCCTTGATAACGATTCACAAAACTATATTAAACGGGCCATTGATGATTTAGTAAAAGACCATACGGTTATTATTGTTGCCCATCGTCTATCAACAATTATTGATGCCGATGTTATCCATGTTGTGGATGGGGGACGCGTTATTGCTTCGGGTACCCATGAACAGTTACTTGACGAAAGTCAAATCTATAAAACATTATATGAAACAGAAGCATTAAATTAATTTAAGAAAGTAGCTTTTTACTTTCTTTTTTCTTACCTAATATTATTGATAAATATACTTTTATATGATAAAATTATAGTATATAGGGTAGAGGATGATGTTATGGATAAGTATGTTCCTGATATCTATCAAAAAGATATATACACAATAAATTATGATCAGTTATATGCTCGTGGTATTAGATGCCTCTTGTTTGACCTAGATAATACACTTGTCCCTATAGATGTTAAGACACCACCAAAGGAAGTAAAAGACCTTTTTGATACATTGAAAGCCAAAGGCTTTAAAATCATTCTTTTTTCTAATAGTTTAAAGAAACGTTTACGTCCTTTTAAAAATGGCTTAGAAGTTGATTGCTGTCCAATGGCTTGTAAACCGCATCCTCGGAAATTTTTATCAATTATTAAGGTTTACAATTTGAATTTTAGCGAGATAGCTATTATTGGTGATTCCTTAACCGATGATATTTATGGTGGGAATAACGTTGGTATTACAACTATTCTAATTGAACAGTTAGCACCAAAAGAGTTTTTCTTTGCTAAGTTAAGAAGAAAAAGGGAAAAGAAAATCTTAAAACGTTTACGTTTACAAAACCTTTTCACTAAAGGAAGATACTATGAGTAAGTGTGTAGGCTGTGGGGCAACACTACAAATTGAAAGCCCTGATATGATTGGATATACAAAGAGTTTAGAACACTTATTATGTGAACGTTGTTTTAGAATCAAACATTATAGCGATTATAAAATTGTTATTAAGACAAATAATGATTTTATACCCATTCTAAACAAGATAGCGGTTACTTCATCACTAGTTGTTTTGGTTGTTGATTTGTTTCATATTCCAAGGACACTAGAAGCTTTAAAACAATATTTACCTAATGATGTCATTTTAGTACTAACGAAAAGAGATCTTTTACCTAAATCTGTGTATGATGTCAAACTAGAAGAATATTTTAAAAGATATTCTTTAAATATTGTTGATACCATTATCATTAGCAGTATGAAAAATTATCATTTTGATCTTTTAATAGATAAGATTAGACAGTATCAAAAAGATAAGAATGTCTATGTCGTTGGTTTTACTAATGCTGGTAAGTCAACGATGATTAATCGTCTTTTATATAACTATGGTAGTACTAATCCCGTTATTACAACATCTTTTTTACCGACAACGACGATTGATACAATAGAAATTGCTTTAGATGATGATCTTACTTTAATTGACACACCGGGGTTATTAGAAGAGGGAAATATTATCAATTATATTAATCCCGATTTTATCAAAGAGATTATGCCCCAAAAAGAGATTAGACCGATTACTTATCAAATAAAAGAACCCCAAACGATACTATCACAAGACCTATTTAGGATTGATTGTTATGACGAAAATAGTTTAACATTTTATATGTCAAATCAGTTATCATTAACACGTACTTTTAAAAAAATAGATTCGCCATCAAAGCTTTCGCCTCATCATTTAAAAGTAGGTGATAATATGGATATTGTTATTTCAGGACTTGGGTTTATTAAGGTTGTAAAAAAGGGAGTATTTGATATATACACATTAAAAGATGTTGATGTGTATGTTCGCGATGCTTTAATATAAGGAGGAAAATATGAATAACGAAGATTACGAAAAAGAAAAAGAGAAGATGCGTCGGGAAATTTTAGAAGAATTAGAAAAAGATCAGATGCGAAAAGAGATTCTTGATGAATTAAACACCAAAGGACGTGAAAATCCTAATAGTGGTAGTGAGACGATTCAAGCTTTTGGTCAAACTAAAAAGAAATCAACAGTAAGTTTTAATAAAAAAGAGGAGGAGCCATCTTTAGAGGCTATTGATGATGATGCTATTCCTGCTTTGGAGGCTGTCGATGTAGCGCCTAAACAACCTGTATCTAAAAAAAGTAAAATCCTTTTTGGTGTATGTTTAGTAATTGTAATTGTAGCGATTGCTTGTTTCCCATTTATATATGATAAAGCTAATGATATTATCGCTAAAATAGGTAATACTGATTATATTCCTGTTCCTAAAGAACCAGAGAAACAATATGAAAAAATAACGATGGATAGTGAAATCTTTAAAAACTTAAAATATCCAACGATGCATAATGATCCAACAACGAAAGATACATATTATAGTCGTGATAAAATAACGACTAATGATTTTACAAATAACGATTTACTATATAGAGCTTTACTAGATGTTTTAGAAGGTAATATGGCACCTTATAGTGGTAAATATAGCGGTAAATATTGTGGTACGGGTGCGACAAAAGTATCTTTGGATGCTGATTATTTAGAGCTTCGTCTTCAAGGGCTATTCACTCGTAATATTAACTACACTTTAACTGACTTTACAGTTCCAATCAATCGTGCGGATACTAAGTATGTTGGAACTTGGAAATATGATGCTAAAAATCAACGCTTCATCTACTATGGTTGTGGTACCAAAGCTAAAGCTAATTTAGTTTACTATGATATTAGTGTTCCATATGAAGTATCAACTTCTGATAAAAATGTTAATCTTTATGTTGATAGTTATGTTGCCTTTGCTGTTGTTAATGCTACTAATCGTGATTACATCTTATATAAAGATGCTGCTTACACAGAAGAATTAGCAAAAGGAACCCTAAAGACAAATGATTTTGAAGAAGAATTAAAAGCGGTTGTTAATGATATGGAGAAGAAAGATATTAATAAGTATAAATACACTTATACTATCGATGGTTGTCCATATTTAGATTATTGCTTTGCAAGTGGAGAGTGGGTTAAATAATGATTAATAACAATTTTACTAGTGGTAACGCTTTTCAACAGCGTCAACAATACATTCGTACCAATAATGAATTGCGCAATGGACCAGATACCAGCGTTTATGTTGAGGGTAATAAACAAAAAGTTGAACTAGATAGAAAACTAGAAGAAATATCTATTAATACCGATTCAGCTATATCTGGTCGTGTTGTAAGACAAAACATTTTAAATGCTTCGGCATCTGGGGAAGCAGCAGCAACACCGGTTGTTGTTGATACATCAGTTGGAGAAGAAGCTAAAGCCCGAAACGAACGAATGAAAGAGGCTGAGGATAATCCTATTATTAAGTCATCTCCAAGTTATGAGAAACAAACTGGTAGAGTTGTAAATCCTGGTAGCCAAGTGGCTAAATCATTTCAGGGAATGGGACCTGCGGGTCCAAACCCTTTTAGGCATAATAATTTTTAAAACATTTGATGTACATCAAATGTTTTATGTTATAATATAACCGTTTGAGGTGGTACTATGGATAAAATTATCATCAAGGGAGCAAGAGAAAATAATCTTAAGAATATTAACTTAGAACTTCCTAAAAATAAATTAATTGTTATGACTGGTGTCAGTGGTAGTGGTAAGAGTAGCCTTGCTTTTGATACGATTTATGCTGAAGGCCAAAGACGTTATGTCGAATCCCTTAGCGCCTATGCTAGGCAGTTTTTAGGTGGCACCGAAAAACCGGATGTCGATTCAATTGAAGGCCTTAGTCCAGCGATTAGTATTGATCAAAAGACCACGAACAAAAATCCTCGTAGTACAGTGGCTACGGTTACGGAAATATATGATTATCTCCGCCTTTTGTATGCTCGAATTGGTGTTCCATATTGTCCGATTCATCATAAACCGATAACGAGTCAGTCGATTGAAGAGATGACTAATCAAATTTTAAAATTAGATATTGGAACGAAGATTAGAGTTTTGAGCCCTGTTATTTATGGTGAAAAGGGGACTCAAAAAGACTTGTTAGATGATCTAAGAAAAGATGGTTATGTCAGAGTTATCGCTGATGGCGTCGATTATGATTTATCGGAAGAAATAACTTTAGAAAAAAACAAGAAACATAATATCAGTATTGTTGTTGACCGGTTAGTTATTAAAGAAGATATTAGAAGTCGTTTGTATGAAGCGATTGAAATAGCAGCTAAAGAAGCGCATGGCAAAGTTGTCATTGATGTTATTGGTGGCGATGAAATTATCATGAGTGAAAAATATGCATGTCCAGAATGTGATTTTTCATTACCAGAATTAGAGCCACGGATGTTTTCTTTTAATGCTCCATATGGTGCTTGTCACGATTGTAATGGTCTTGGTGTTAAATTAAAACTTGATGTAGATCTTCTAATACCTGATAAAAGTAAGAGTATTATGGGTGGTGGTATTCTAGCTTTTAGTCTTGATGCCTCTATTAACCGGACGCAAATTGAAACGGTTGCTAAAAAATATAATATCGATTTAACAAAACCTATTTCAAAGTTAACTAAAGATGAATTAGATATCATTTTATATGGTAGTAAGGAACCTTTAGAGTTTAACTATGTTGCTAACAATGGTAACACGAGAAGAACGGTTGATTACTTTGAAGGTATTGTCAATAATTTAGAAAGACGTTATATTGAGACGAAAAGTGGTTGGATTAGAGATTGGATTGAACAGTTTATGACCGAACTTGATTGTCCAACATGTCATGGCGCTCGTCTTGATGCCTCTGTTTTAGCCGTTAAAGTCGGTGGGAAAGATATTTATGAACTAACTAAACTAAGTATCAGTAAGATGTTAGATTTCTTTACCAATTTAAAACTTAGCAAAGAAAAGCAAGAAATATCCAAAATGATTATTAAAGAGATTAGTGATCGGTTACGTTTCTTAAATAATGTTGGTCTTGGCTATTTAACTTTAAATAGGAGCGCCGGAACTTTATCTGGTGGTGAAGCACAACGGATTCGTCTTGCTACCCAAATTGGCTCCCACTTAACAGGTGTGTTATATGTTTTAGATGAACCTAGTATTGGTTTACATCAACGTGATAATAACCGATTAATTAAATCAATGATGGAAATGCGTGATTTAGGTAATACTTTAATTGTCGTTGAACACGATACCGATACGATGTTAGCCGCTGATTATCTAGTTGATATTGGGCCTAAAGCAGGGGAACATGGTGGAGAGGTTATGGCGGCCGGCACCCCAGAAGAAGTTATGAAAAACCCTAATAGTTTAACGGGAAAGTATTTGACCGGTGAACTTAAAATTGATGTTCCGAAGCATCGTCGTAAGGGTAATAAAAAGTTTATTGAAATCGTTGGTGCTAAAGAAAATAACCTTAAAAACATTAATGTCAAAATCCCACTTGGAACATTTACTTGTGTAACGGGTGTTAGTGGTAGTGGTAAAAGTACCCTTGTTAATCAAATATTGTATCGTAGTATTGCTAATACCTTATACAAAAATAAGGAAAAAGTTGGCGCTCATAAAAAGATTAAAGGGCTTAACAATATTGATAAAGTTATCGATATTTCACAAGCACCTATCGGAAGGACCCCAAGAAGTAATCCAGCAACTTATACTGGCGTTTTTGATGATATAAGAGAAGTTTTTGCTGAGACAAAAGAAGCGAAAATGCGGGGCTATGATAAAAGTAGGTTCTCTTTTAATGTCAAAGGTGGACGATGTGAAGCTTGCTGGGGTGATGGTGTTAAAAAGATTGAAATGCACTTTCTTCCTGATGTATATGTTCCTTGTGAAGTATGTGGGGGAACAAGATATAATAGTGAAACTTTACAAATAAAATATAAAGGTAAAAATATTACTGATGTTTTAGATATGCGCGTTGAAGAGGCGCTAGAGTTTTTTGCTAATCATAAAAAGATTAGGGAAAAATTGCAAATGCTTATGGATGTTGGTTTATCTTATGTTAAACTTGGTCAAAGCGCTCCAACTTTATCTGGTGGGGAAGCCGGCCGAGTTAAACTAGCTAAAGAATTACAAAAAAAGCCAACTGGTAAAAGTTTGTTTATCTTAGATGAACCAACGACCGGCCTACACGTCGATGATATTAAAAAACTATTAACTATTCTAAATCGCATTGTCGATAATGGCGATACCGTCCTTGTCATTGAACATAATCTAGATGTTATTAAGATGGCGGATTATATTATTGATTTAGGACCAGAAGGTGGCGATGAAGGTGGATATGTTGTTGCTTCGGCCACCCCTGAAGAATTAGTTAAAGTAAAAGAAAGTTATACTGGCCAATTCTTAAAGCCAATGTTGGAGGATAAAAAATGAGTTTTGAGTATGAATGGACCCGTAAGGATTTGAAAAAAGAATTAATAAGTAAAAGATATAATACGAACATCTTCTTTCTTATTTTAGGCATCTTATTATATGTTTGGTATTTATATGATGGTATTAGATCAGAAGCTTTTGATAACTTTGTCATTTTAATTGGGGGAGTAATCTATACCGCCGTTCTTATGCTTATTTTATTTCTTTTTACGAGATTATATGTTTATATCAGCTTAAGAAAAAATGATAAAAGAACTTCTAAGGCATATGGAACTTATCATGTTAACTTAACGGATGAAGATATAACGGTTACAGTCAATGATGAAAAAGTGTCATATAAATATAAAGATATAATAAAATTAAAAAAGAGAAAACATTATTTCTTTATCAGAACCAAGGAAGATAAAATTGGTTTAACTTTTAAAGAGAAAGTTATGGGTAAAGAAAACTATGCGAAAATTATCAACTTTATTACCGAGAAAGTAAGTTGTTAAAATAGTGTAGTTATGTTATAATTGGGGATAGTAGGTGATGATATGTTACAGTTAAAAAATATTAATAAAATATATGTAACAGGCGATTTTAAGCAGCAAGCTTTAAAAGACATCAATTTAAAATTTCGTGAAAGTGAGTTTGTCGCCATTTTAGGCCAAAGTGGTAGTGGTAAAACGACCATGTTAAATATCATTGGTGGCCTAGATCAGTATACATCAGGTGATTTAATTATCAATGGTAAATCGACAAAAAAGTATAAAGATCGTGACTGGGATACTTATCGTAATCATAGTGTTGGTTTCGTTTTTCAAAACTACAATTTAATTCCTCACCAGACAGCTTTATCGAATGTTGAATTAGCTTTAACTTTATCTGGTGTTCCTAAAGATGAAGCTCGTGCTCGTTCAATTAAAGTACTAGAAAAAGTTGGCTTAAAGGAGCATATGTATAAAAAGCCTAGTCAAATGTCTGGTGGGCAAATGCAAAGAATTGCGATTGCAAGAGCCTTAGTTAATGACCCAGATATTTTGCTTGCTGATGAACCAACCGGTGCTTTAGATTCTGATACAAGTCTTCAAATAATGGATTTGTTAAAAGAAATAGCGGAAGAGAAATTAGTTATTATGGTTACCCATAATTCTGAATTAGCTGAAGAATATGCGACGAGAATTGTCCGTTTATCTGACGGTAAGATTACGGGTGATACTAACCCATATGAAGATGATCAAACAAAAGGTTCTTTTAGCGATGGCAAAAAGACAAAAATGTCTTTTAGAACCGCTCTTCGTTTAAGTTTAAATAACTTGATGACAAAAAAGGGAAGAACTATCCTAACGGCTTTTGCTGGTTCTATCGGTATTATTGGTATTGCTCTTATACTATCTTTATCTAATGGTGTTCAAGAATATATTGATAAGGTCGAAGAGGATACTTTATCTTCTTATCCACTTACAGTCGAAGAAGCAACTGTTGACATGTCAGCGATGATGGATTTAATGATGGGTTCATCTTCTAAAGAAGATCACGAATTAGATAAGATTTATTCTGATGATATTTTAGGTAATATTGTCTCTACGATGACAAGTAAAATAAAAGCTAACAATCTTGAAAAATTTAAAGATTATCTTGATAATAGTAAAGATGTTCAAGCCCTTGTCAATGATATTCAATATGCCTATAGCCTTGATTTACAATTATATAGTAAAGATACGATTAAAGAGCCTATTCAAGTAAATCCAAGCCCAATTATGGAAAAAATTGGCTTTACTGACAGTACGAATGGTACGCTTTCAGCTGTTACCAGTCAATATGATATGTGGCGGGAGCTTCTTAATAACGATGAACTTCTTAAATCCCAATATGATGTGGTAGCTGGACGTTTCCCGGAAGCTTATAATGAAGTTGTCCTTATAATGAACGAGAATAATGAGGTAAGTGACTACACACTATATACCTTAGGTTTAAAAGATCAAAGTGAGATTGAAGGCTTACTAAAGAAAATGGTTAATGGTGAGACATTTACGTCAACCCCATCAACTTATTCTTATGACGACATTTTAAACTTAACATTTAAATTAGTTTTAAATACCGATTACTATGAAAAGAATGGTAATATTTGGGTTAATAAAAAAGATGACGATACTTATATGAAAAAAGTTATCGATAATGCTGAAGAAATTAAAGTCGTGGGTATTATTAAACCTAATCCTGAAGCCGTTGTTGAACTAAGCCATGGTGAGATTGGCTACCTTCATTCTCTAACCGAATATGTTATCAATAAAATTAATGATACGGATATTGTTAAAGCTCAAAAGGCAAATGAAAAAATTAATATCTTTACTGGTATAGAGTTTAGAGATCCTGATGAAGATTTTGATATAACAAAATTATCACCAGAACAACAGATGTATTTAGCTTCTTTATCCCAAGAAGAATTAGCTCGGGTCATTTCTAGTTATATGGAAACTTATGGTGCGACTTATGATGATAATATGAAATCTTTAGGTGTTGTTGATATTAATAAACCAAGTCAAATTAATATCTATCCAAAAGATTTTGAATCTAAAGAAGAAATTACAAAGTTAATTGATGATTATAACGATAAAGCTAAAGAAGAAGATATCATCAACTATACCGATTATGTTGGACTTATGATGTCTAGCATTACAACAATCATTGATATTATCAGTTATGTTTTGATGGCTTTTGTTTCTATTTCCCTTGTTGTATCATCAATTATGATTGGTATTATTACTTATATCAGTGTTCTAGAAAGAACAAAAGAAATTGGTATTTTAAGAAGTATTGGTGCTTCTAAGAAAGATATCTCTCGTGTATTTAATGCTGAAACCTTTATTGTTGGCTTAATAGCTGGTCTAATGGGTATTGGTGTTACGATCATCTTAAATATCCCAATTAACATTATTATTGGTAATATGACGAACGTAAGCACAATTTCTAAATTACCTTATGTTGGAGCTATCATCTTAGTATGTATTAGTATGCTTCTAACGGTTATAGCTGGTTTAATCCCATCTCGTTTAGCATCTAAGAAAGATCCGGTTGAAGCTTTAAGAACCGAATAGTTAGAGAATCAAAATGTCATAAAACATTTTGATTCTTTTAATTATATAGATATAATTAAAAGAAAGAGAAGTTATACATAATGGTATTTTTATCTTGATTAAACATAAAATATAATGAATTTGAAAAAAAATAATAAATAGGGTATAATGAATGTAGGCTACGTGATAGCTACATTAGGTGATTTTGGGGAGAAGTTTATGAGTAAAGATGTAACGACCATAACGAGATATTTTATTTTATTAGTAGTTGTTTTCATTTTGTGGCTTTTTTTGCTCCATCACATGATAAAATATCCTAATGTACAACATTTCTTTGGTATTGAACAATCTAGTTTATAAGACTAATCAGTTAGTCTTTTTTTTAATAATGAAAAGGGGACTTTGACACCTTTTTAAAAAATGCCAAATTATCTTAAAAAGATGGTTGACAAACCCTTTAATCCGTGCTATATTATTAATGCGTTTTGAATTGGATTTGCTCTTGCAAATCCTTAATTAAATGGGATTATGAAACGCCCGGAGATGTGTACTAAAAAGAACTCATCTTCAAAGTGTAAAGAAAGGAGATATTATGCCAACTATAAATCAATTAGTTAGAAAAGGTCGTTCTAATAAGACACGTAAAAGTAAATCACCCGTTTTAGGAATTGGTTATAACAGTAAAGATAAGAAACAAACTAACCAAAACTCTCCACAAAAACGTGGGGTATGTACTCGTGTTGGAACAATGACACCAAAGAAGCCAAACTCTGCCTTACGTAAATATGCCCGTGTTAGACTTTCTAATGGTATGGAAGTAACTTCTTACATTCCAGGTGAAGGACATAACTTACAGGAACATAGCGTTGTTATGATTCGTGGCGGTCGTGTTAAGGATCTTATCGGTGTTCGTTATCACATCATTCGTGGTTCTTTAGATACGGCTGGTGTTGAGAATCGCCGTCAAGGTCGTTCTAAATATGGAACTAAGAAACCAAAAGATAATAAATAATTAAAGTAAAGGAGGAATAACATGCGTAAAAGACGTGCTGTTAAAAGAGACGTTTTACCAGATCCAATATACAATTCAAAGTTAGTTACAAAATTAATTAACAGTATCATGTTAGATGGTAAAAAAGGTATCGCTCAAAAGATTTTATATGATGCCTTTGATATGGTAAAAGAAAAAACTAGTCAAGATCCAATGGAAGTTTTTGGTAAAGCTATGGAAAACATCAAACCAGCTTTAGAAGTTAAGTCAAGACGTGTTGGTGGTGCTAACTACCAAGTACCAATTGAAGTTAAAGCTGATCGTAGTCAAGCCCTAGCTCTTCGTTGGTTAGTTCAATATGCAAGATTACGTGGTGGTCATTCAATGGCTGAAAATCTTGCTAATGAAATTATTGATGCTTCAAATGGCGTTGGAGCTGCTGTTAAGAAGCGTGAAGATACTCATCGTATGGCAGAAGCTAATAAGGCATTTGCTCATTATCGTTGGTAATTATAATATAAGAAAGGAAATTAAGTATGGCTCGTGAATATAGTTTAGAGAAAACACGTAATATCGGTATTATGGCACATATTGATGCTGGTAAAACAACTTTTACCGAACGTGTATTATTCCATACCGGTAAAACCCATAAAATTGGTGAAACTCACGATGGTGAGTCCCAAATGGACTGGATGGAACAAGAAAAAGAACGTGGTATTACGATTACATCAGCTGCAACAACAGCTTTCTGGAAGGGTACAAGATTAAATATCATTGATACGCCAGGACACGTTGATTTCACTATTGAAGTATCTAGATCACTTCGTGTATTAGATGGTGCTATTGCCTTACTAGATGCGCAAGCTGGTGTTGAACCACAAACCGAAACGGTTTGGCGTCAAGCTACAGAGTTCAAAGTTCCAAGAATGATTTTCTGTAACAAGATGGATAAAATGGGGGCAAGCTTTGAATATAGTTTGTCAACTATTGATAGCCGTTTAGGTGTTAATGCTAAACCAATCCAATGGCCTATTGGCGCTGAAAGTGAGTTCAATGGCTTAGTTGATTTGGTTACAAGAACGGCTTACCATTTTGATGGTGAGGAGCATGAAAATGCAACCGTTATCGATATTCCTGATGATTTAAAGGATATCGTTGAACAAAAAAGAATCGATTTAATCGAGGCTGTAGCTGAGTTCGATGATGAACTTATGGAAAAATACTTAGAGGGTGAAGAAGTAAGCGTTGATTTAATTAAACGTGCTATTCGTAAAGGTACTCTTGAAGTTAAGTTCTTCCCAGTTCTTTGTGGTACAGCCCTAGGTAATATGGGTGTAAAACAAGCTCTAGATGCTGTTCTTGATTATTTACCAGCACCTACGGATGTTGAATCAATTAAAGGTGTTGACTTGGATGGTAAAGAAATAGCTCGTCATCCATCTGATTCTGAACCTTTTGCATCTTTAGCATTTAAAGTTATGACCGATCCATTTGTTGGACGTTTAACTTTCTTCAGAGTTTACTCAGGACACTTAACAAGTGGTTCATATGTTCTTAATGCTACTAAGAATGTTAAAGAAAGAATTGGTCGTATCTTATTGATGCACGCTAATACTCGTACCGAAATAAGTGAGGTATGGGCTGGTGATATCGCTGCTGCTGTTGGTCTTAAAAATACGACAACCGGGGATACTTTATGTGATGAAAAGAAACCTTGTATTCTTGAATCAATGGTTTTCCCAGAGCCCGTTATTGAACTTGCGATTGAACCAAAATCTAAAGCAGATCAAGACAAAATGGCTTTAGCTTTACAAAAGTTAGCGGAAGAAGATCCAACTTTTAGAGCTAGTACAAACCATGAAACGGGACAAACGATTATCGCTGGTATGGGTGAGTTACACCTAGATGTTATCGTTGATCGTATGAAAAGAGAGTTCAATGTTGAAGCTAACATTGGTCAACCTCAAGTATCATATCGTGAGACCATTACCCAAGCTGCTGAATGTGAAGGTAAATACATTAAACAATCAGGTGGTCGTGGACAATATGGTCACGTATGGATTCGTTTTGAACCAAATCCTGATAAGGGATATGAGTTCGTTGATGCTATCGTTGGTGGTGTCGTTCCTCGTGAATATATACCAGTAACAGATAAAGGCTTACAAGATGCCCTAAAGACTGGTGTTTTAGCTGGTTATCCAATGGTTGATATTAAAGCTACTTTATTTGATGGATCATACCATGATGTTGACTCATCAGAAATGGCTTATAAAATCGCGGCATCTATGGCTTTAAAAGAAGCTAAAAACAAATGTAAACCAATTTTACTTGAACCAATTATGAAAGTTCAAGTTGTCGTTCCAGATGAATACCTAGGAAATGTTATGGGCGATATTACTGCTCGTCGAGGACGCCCTATGGGACAAGAGAGTCGTGGCAATGCAATTGCTATTGATGCGATGGTTCCATTAGCAGAAATGTTTGGTTATGCAACAAGTTTAAGATCAAATACCCAAGGTCGTGGAAACTTCACGATGGAGTTCGATCACTATGAAGAAGTACCAAAGAATATTTCTGATGAAATTGTTAAGAGAAATGGTGGAAACTAATAAATAAACTATACGTTTCTCACTAAAAAAGTATTGCTATTTTAATAGTAATTCGTTATAATATTGTTGTATGTAAATTAAAGGAGGAAATAAAAATATGGCAAAAGAAAAATTCGATCGTTCCAAACCACATGTTAACATTGGTACAATTGGACACGTAGACCATGGTAAAACAACTTTAACAGCTGCTATTACCAATGTATTATCTAAAAAAGGTATGGCTGAATATGTAGACTATGCAAATATTGATAAGGCACCAGAAGAAAGAGAACGTGGTATCACTATCAATACAGCACACGTTGAATATCAAACGGAAAAGAGACACTATGCTCACGTTGACTGCCCAGGACATGCTGACTATGTTAAAAACATGATTACTGGTGCTGCTCAAATGGATGGTGCTATCTTAGTTATTGCTGCTACCGATGGACCTATGGCTCAAACTCACGAACACTTATTATTAGCTCGTCAAGTTGGTGTACCTCGTATGGTTGTATTTATGAATAAATGCGATCAAGTTGATGACCCAGAAATGCTTGACTTAGTTGAAATGGAAATTCGTGATACTTTAAATAAGTATGATTTCGATGGAGAAAACACACCAATTATTCGTGGTTCTGCTCTTAAAGCTCTTGAAGGAGATCCTGAAGCTGAAGCTAAGATTCTTGAATTAATGGATGCTGTTGATAATTGGATTGAAACTCCAGTAAGAGATAATGATAAACCATTCTTAATGCCAATTGAGGATGTATTCACAATTACTGGACGCGGAACTGTTGTTACAGGCCGTGTTGAACGTGGTCAATTAAAACTTAACGACGAAGTTGAAATCGTTGGACTTAAACCAACTAAGAAGACTGTTGTTACAGGTATTGAAATGTTCCGTAAACAATTAGACTATGCTGAATCAGGAGATAATGCCGGTGTATTATTACGTGGTATTGCTCGTGAAGAAGTTGAACGTGGTCAAGTACTTGCTAAACCAGGCAGTGTTACACCACATACAAAGTTCAAAGCTCAAGTTTACGTATTAACGAAAGAGGAAGGCGGACGTCATACTCCATTCTTCTCAAATTATCGTCCACAATTCTATTTCAGAACAACCGATGTTACAGGTGTTATCGAATTACCAGCTGACGTTGAAATGGTTATGCCAGGTGATAACGTTGAAATGACTGTTGAATTAATCGCTCCAATCGCAATTGAAAACGGAACTAAGTTCTCAATTCGTGAAGGCGGTAGAACAGTTGGTTCAGGTAATATTTCTGAAATTATTGCTTAATTGAACAAGAAAAAGTACTTTCAAATGAAAGTACTTTTTTAATGCCTTTATTTTTTATTATGCCGTAATGGGGAAGAATTACGATATAAAGTATATAATGGATAGCTAGTAACTAACTCAAAATCCCCAGCATATTCAATCGCGTGGGAGTTAAAACTAAGTTTAAAATCATTGACAGGTTTAAATTTGTTTTCACCATCGTAAGTTGGATTAGTTATTCCCCCAAGATTTAATTCTCTAAATCCTTCTAAAGCTAATGATTCCATTATCTTCCATATTAGTAAATACCGACCACATAAGTGTTGATAAGCAGGATCAAAGCCATCTAAAGTAAGATATACTTGGCCAAGATGCTTGATAATCATAGCTGAGGCAATGATTATGCCATTAGGATGATCCCGAAGAAGGTTAGTAGCGTAGACAAGTTGATTTTTTATAGCAGCTAATTTATTATCTTCCATTATTTTTCTTCTAATTAAATCACTACTTGCATTACCTTGGTTTTGAAAAACTTGATCGGTGAAGGAGTTACAGATACTAATCTGTTTTTGATATTCAATTTGCGTATTGACTAAAAACGTTTTAGTTTCTAATTCCGCAAAATAGATATCCGCATTGTTTTTAATTTTAAAATTATGATAAAGATCGGTCGCATAAGCTTCACCCGTATCATTTTTCTCACGCATTTGGTCAATCAAAAACTTTAAATTAGTTTCATTACCTTTATATATTCTAATGCCCGCCACATCGCACGATTTAATCCGTGATTTAATATTGTCATCTAGTTCAGCAAACATTTGCTGTGTATTATTATTTAGGGTAGTGAAAGCTACAAAACGGGGCTTTAAAGCTTCAAAGAAGTTATTATAACCCAAGTGATAGTACTTTAATTTCTTTAAATTATCAAAGATTTTATCATATGAGGGATTAGCTAGTGATGTTTTAGTTTTAGGAATATATTTAGTTTTAGCGATTAAAGGGCAAATTTTAACAGCCATGACGCTTCGTTTCTTTAAAAATCTTTTGATAAGGTTTGTAAACTCTTCTAGAAGAGCAAAGTTTGTATAATCAATTAAAAATCCTCGTGGGGCATAGGCATATTTAAACTGTCCAAGTTTTTCAATTAAAATTAATGAGGCTGCGACAACATCTTCGGTATCGTTAATCATACCAACAAAAAGGACTTGATACTTTTGATTAACCATGGTATTTCCATATTCGATTGACTGATACATTGATGATAACATAAACTTTTGACTAAAAGTATCAAACTCAGCTCGCGATATTTCTCGTATTTCCATACGATCAGCCCCTTATCCTTATATAATTATATCATATTAGGGCTTATTTGTCATTATATCAAAAAAGGAAATGAGACTCATTTCCTTTCTGGCCGTTGACAAAGTCGGTTTTTCAAACCGGCTTTGTCAATCGGCTTTTTTGGTTCCCCACTTTAGTATTAAAAAAAGAGTTAATTTGGGTTTTTAATATCAAATAACACTCATTTTTAAACTTTTGTCTCCACTTTTAAATTTTAAATTTTTGTTTTTTTCCAAGAATGTAGTTTGTCAACAGTCTGAAAGGAAATGAGACTCATTTCCTTTTTTTGTAGCTATCACACATCGTTGCCTCTTTTTTAGGTTCTGGATCACAATTAGAAACCATAATCTCATGAAGCTTACATACCTTATCATCGCAGTTACAATGTGCACAATCATAGACATCACATTTTATTTTTTGCATATCATCACCATTTATATTATGAGCCTAGCCTAAAATTATATACTTTTAATTAAAATTATTCATAATATCAATTAATAATTGAAAAAACTAATAATGTGTGTTATACTATATACATAAGAATAGGAGAGATAGAATGAGTGATTTTGATCGCAAAGAAGAAAATGTTGATGAAACTGATGTAATCGATCTTTCTGCTTTAGAAGCTGCGGTTAATGATGAACCAAAAGAAGAAGTATCTGAAGAACCAGAAGTTATTGAAGAAATCTCTGAGGATGATGATATCGCTTCATTTGTTCGTTCAACAGCTGAAGAAACTTCAGAACCTGAAGAAGAACCAGCTTCTGAGAAAGAAGAAAAAGAAGTTCCATCACGTCCAAGTGTTTATGAGCACGAGGAAGTTTCAGCCCCTGAACATCCTGAAACAGTGGTTGAATCACCAGCGCCAAGAAGGCATGGTGTGATATATTGGATTATCGTTATCGTTGGTACAGTATTTATAATGGTTACTAGCTATGGTATTGGTCTTAAAGTTGGTAAGATTGCTGCTAACGAAGTAGTTCCAGAAAAGACAGAAAAGAAAGATACAGCTATTACTGATGAAGAGTTAAAGAACTTAAAACAAATCGTTGGTATTAATAAAGATGGCGAATACGATACTCAAATTCAATATTTATTATTAAATGTTAATGGTGGAATTAATAAACAATTAACTGATGTTAATAAGGCTTTATTAGTTTACTACTATGCTGCTAACCATGCAATGTTAAAGACAATTGATGCTTCAACATATAATGTATGTGCAGCTGGAAATGGTGTATGTCAAGCCATAACTACTGATGATTATGCTGAAATAGCTAAGAAATATGGTGTTCCTCAAGAACCAACAACGGTTTTTGATGCTGCTCATATCTATGAAGACCAATATTTATATACTGGTGTTGTTAATGATGTTGATGCAACTTACAGCCATAGTAATATTGAAGCATATCGTGTTGGTGATGACATCGCTTTAGTTGAAACTCTTACAATTAAGAGTGGAGCAGGTGCTGAATTAGAGCAAACTGTTACATACTTATTCAAGAGTGATGCTGATGATCACTACAGTTTATATTCAATAGCAAGAGCTTAAAGGTGAACATGTTCACCTTTTTTTTGACAAATATTTTACATTCTAAAAGAAATATTAATTGAAGGTTTACTTCTTCTTTGATACAATAAAAGAGGATAGGAGAAGAAAATGAATAATAATATGGAAAATAATACACCAACATCGCCAATAACGAAGTCTAGTAAGGGCGTTGTTGTCACTATTTTAATTATCATCGTTTTAGCTTTATCAGGATATCTTTTATATGATAAAGTCCTTAGTAAGAAAGATACTAATGAAACTAAGGAATCATCTGAACCCTCTGAAGATGATGTTTTAACGGATGAAGAAGCTCTTAAAATCGGTAACGAATTATTTGGATATGTGACTAATTATGGCGATTATTATAATGAAAATAAATATGTTTATGATGACACAGAAGAATTAGAAATCGATGGTGATATCGCGTATGAGTTATCTAACTATGATGAAATTATGAGTCACTATGCGAAAGATTGTAAAATGGTTAGATGGAGTGAATCCGATGTCCCTGATGGTGAAGAGGAAGTGGCTTGTGAAAGTGATGTTATCATAACTAAAGATACTA
The DNA here is from genome assembly GCA_947589735.1 of uncultured Bacilli bacterium. Lineage (GTDB taxonomy): Bacteria > Bacillota_I > Bacilli_A > RF39 > UBA660 > UBA5578. The sequence continues at coordinate 79,606 of CANQCR010000002.1, forward strand.
AACATTACTATTTAGAGTTAATGCAAGGTGATAATATATATTTTGCTTTCTTTGGTAAATTAACAGTCGCAAATAAAACGAGCGATAAAATAGAGTTTGCTATTGATTATGCTTACTGTGCTGATGGTACTTATGCAGATTCTGACGAAGAAGAATATCCTAATAAATGCCTTGTTTATGATGATGAAGGTGAAGAAGTTACTAAAACATTGGACCCATATAAAGTTTCTAAGCCTTTTGTTATCGTTAAAGAAGGTAATGATTGGAAAGTTCAAAAATACTATATTTATAATTAAGATGATAAATATCATCTTTTTTTTTAATATGTTTTAACTAGTAAATGAAAAATCAACAATTAGTAGGTGTTATATTTTAATTTTGCTAGTTGACAAAATTTTGTTTATAGTGTATAAATTATGAATAGACAAAAGGACGTGAAGCAATGGCAAAGAAATTAGTTATAGTTGAGTCCCCAAGTAAGACGAAACCTATTGAGAAATATTTAGGTAGTGATTATCATGTTGTCTCATCTAAAGGCCATGTTCGTGATTTATCAACGAAAGGTAAGTATGGCTTAGGTGTTGATGTTGAAAATGATTTTAAACCTGATTATGTTCCCATGAAAGGTAAAGCTAGTGTTATTAAAGAACTTAAAAATGATGTTAAGGACGCAAGTCATGTTTATCTTGCAACCGATCCTGATCGTGAGGGTGAGGCTATTTCTTGGCATTTAAAAGATGTTTTAAAATTAAAAGATGCTGATTATGAACGTGTTGTTTTTAATGAAATAACTGAAGGCGCTGTTAAAGAAGCCTTTAAACATACAAGAAAAATTGATAAAGATTTAGTTAATAGTCAAGAGACAAGACGGATATTAGACCGAATTATTGGCTTTCGTTTAAGTAAGTTAATTCAGTCTAAAACGGATGGCAGTAGTGCCGGAAGAGTTCAGTCTGTGGCTCTTAAATTAATTGTTGACCGGGAAAGAGAAATAGAGGCTTTTATCCCCGAAGAATATTGGTCTATTAAAGGTGTCTTTGATACTTTTGAAGCTGAATTATTCAATTATAATCATAAAGATATTGAGATTAAATCAGAGGATGAAGTTAAAGCTATTTTAAAGGTTTTAACACATGACTTTACCATTGAAAGTATTGATAAAAAATTAAAGAAAAAGCAGTCTAAAATGCCATTTATTACGAGTACCTTACAACAAGATGCTTCTAATAAATTAAACTTTAATGCTCGTAAGACGATGCAGATTGCTCAAAAGTTATATGAAGGTATTGAACTTGCTAATGAGACAGTTGGTCTTATTACTTATATGCGTACTGATTCAACGCGTTTGTCAGATGTCTTCATTAAAAGCACTTATGCTTATATTAATGATAAATATGGTAAAGAATATGTTGGTTATGTAAAAACAGCAAAAAAGAAAGATAATGTTCAAGATGCTCATGAAGCGATTCGTCCAACGAGCATTAATAGAACACCAGAATCCGTTAAGAAGTTTTTAACTAACGATGAATATAAGCTATACCGAATGATCTATTACCGTGCTTTAGCGTCATTAATGGCTAGCGCTGAAACCGAAAATACAACTATTATTTTAGATAATCATAATTATCAATTTAAAGCGACGGGTCAAATTGTTACTTTTGATGGTTATTTAAAAGTCTATAAAGATTATGAAGATGCTAAAGATACAGTATTGCCAGTTTTAAAAGAAAAAGATGAACTACAAGCTAAAGAAATTACGCATGAGCAACACTTTACTAAACCACCAGCTCGTTATACCGAAGCTAAATTAATTAAAGAGATGGAAGAGCTAGGTATCGGAAGACCTAGTACTTATGCGACAACAATGGATATTTTAAAGAAAAGAAATTATGCTGTTATTGAAGATAAGAAGTTTGTGCCAACTGAAGTTGGTATTGAAATTACTGATAAGTTACAACAGGCATTTAGCCATTTGATCAATGTTGAATATACCGCTAATATGGAAACAGATCTTGATAAAATAGCTGAAGGGGAGGCAAACTGGGTTAAAGTTTTACGTGATTTTTACGACGAGTTTGAACCATCAGTTAAAGAGGCTTTTGCGGCTTTACCAAAAAAAGAAACTGAAAAAACAGGTGAAGATTGTCCAAATTGTGGCCACCCTTTAGTTGTTAGAAAAGGTAAATATGGTCCTTTCGTAGCGTGCAGCAATTATCCTGAATGTAAGTATATTAAACAGGAACCTAAAGAAGTAGTTGAAGTTTGTGATTGCCCAAATTGTGGCTCTAAAATCGTTGAAAAGAAAAGTAAACGTGGTAAGACATTCTATGGATGTAGTAATTATCCTAAATGTAAAACGGCTTACTGGGATAAACCAATAGGGCGGATGTGTCCTGAATGCGGCAGTATGTTAACGGAAAAAAATAAAAAAATAAAATGTAGTTCGTGTGACTACCAAGAATAAGCAACTTTTAGTTGCTTTTTTATTGATAAATAAAAGAAATATTGACATAATTTTTTTAAATGTGCTACAATTAAGTAGAAAGGAGTAAAAGATATATGAAAAAGTATCTTTGTGAGTTTTTAGGAACTTGCGTTTTGGTTTTATTTGGATGTGGAGTAGCTGTATTAACAGATGCTAATTTAGTTGCTACTGCTCTTGCTTTTGGTTTATCAATTGTTGCGGTTGCATATGTAATTGGCAATGTGTCAGGATGTCATGTTAATCCAGCTGTAACTTTTGCTATGTGGATAGACAAAAGAATTAGCGGAAAGGATTTTTGGTTATATATTATCGCTCAAGTACTAGGTGCTTTAGCCGGTAGTGCTCTATTAGTACTATTATTAAATACAACCAATGTTGGCGACTATAGAACCGTTGGTCTAGGTGCTAATGGATATGGTGCCTTATCAGCTACAGGTATTACTTTACCAGGTGCTTTAGTAACAGAAATCGTTTTAACTTTCGTTTTCGTTTTAGCTGTATTAGGTGCTACGAAAGATAAAAAGAATAGTCCTGTTGCACCACTTGTTATTGGTTTAACCTTAACTTTAGTACATATTTTAGGAATTAGATTAACAGGAACTTCTGTTAACCCAGCTCGTTCTTTAGCACCAGCTATTTGGTTAGGTGGCGATGCCCTACATCAAGTTTGGGTATTCGTTGTTGCTCCATTTGTCGGTGCAGCTTTCGCAGCTTTAGTTAGTTTCTTCATTGATTTAGGACAAACGAAGAAAAATAAAGTAGAGGTTTTCGATATTGAAAAGGTAGAGGCTTTAGAAAAAGTTGAACCTAAAAAACTTGTTGTTAAAGAAGAAAAAGAAGAACAACCAGAACCAAAAAAAGAAAAAAATAATACTAAGAAACCAGCCCCTAAAAAACCAACTAATAAGAAGCCAAATAATCGACCAAGAAAAAATCAAGGTCAAAAACAAAACTAGTCATTGACTAGTTTTTTTTCACCTAATTAACTGATTATAATATTATATAATAGCAGGTGATTTATGAATAATTTTGGCTTTGTTTTTTTATGCTCTAGTATCATCTTTTTAGCAACGACTGTAGGGTCTCTTTTTGTTTATGTACTTAATGTTATCAATGATAAAACCGAAAAGATCTGTTTAGGTCTTGCTAGTGGTGTTATGTTTGCGGCTTCAATTTGGTCATTACTTATTCCAGCTCTAGACTCATCAAATATTGTATTTGTTTTAATTGGTTTTATTTTAGGCATGGTTATTATTATGAAACTGGATGCTTTTGTTAATAAGTATTCATCTTTTGATGCTAAAAAAAATCATATGCTTTTTCTAGCTATGACATTACATAATATTCCTGAAGGTATGACAGTTGGACTTATGAGTGCTTATGCTTATCAAAATAGTGATATTATAACAACTTCAGCCGCTTTAGCTCTAACGATTGGGATTGCTATTCAAAATATTCCCGAGGGTGCTTCTATATCACTAAATTACCGGGAGGCCGGTTATAGTAAATTAAAAGCTGCTACTTTAGGTATTTTATCGGGAGTAGTAGAGCCTATTAGTGCTTTTGTAATGCTTTTTTTAATTAACTATTTATCACTTTTACTACCATTTGTTTTAGCGGCGGCATCATCGATAATGATTTATGTTGTTATCAATGAACTTTTGCCTAGCATTAATCATAATGAATCTAATTTAGGAACAATCTATTTTATTATTGGTTTTCTTTTGATGATGTGCTTAGATGTTTTACTCTAAAAAAAAATAAAAGACTAAATGTTAACTTATTTAATCTTTTATAAATGTGGATTATCTCCACTTGTAACTATATTCTAGCACATATAATCTTTTTTGTAAATGATATTTCAATTATTTTTCATATATTCTTCACATAACAGGAATATACTCGAAATAGAAGAAAGGAATTAGTATAAAAAAACAATTCTCTATAATAGTTGTGAAAACTATACAAGCCTTACTTTAAAACTTACTTCTTCTCATATATACTTAAGAATGATTAAATCATTCATTTAAAACTTTCTTCTACATAAAAAAGATACGTTGTATCTTTTTTTTCATACATTTTTCACAAAATAAGCGTACAATATAATTGATTTGATGATTATGGGTGGTGATTGAATGAAAGTTTTAATTGTTGATGATGAAACATTAATTCGTAATATCATTAAAGAGTATTGCATAAATGAAGGATATACAACTTATGAAGCTAAAGATGGCGTTGAAGCTATTGATTTTTTTAAAAAACATAGTGATATTGACATCGTGGTTTTAGATATTATGATGCCTAATATGGATGGCTTTACGGCTTATGGTGAGATTAAAAAGATTAGAAATGTCCCAACCATTATTTTATCTGCGCGTAGTGAAGAATACGATAAATTAGCAGGATTTAATTTAGGCGTTGATGATTATTTGACCAAACCTTTTAGTCCTCGGGAGTTAATTGCTAGAATTAAGGCGATTTTAAAACGCTCTAATAAAGTAATGGAATCATATACTTATAAAGGATTAAAAGTTGATGTTAAAGCTCATTCTGTTTATGTTGATGATAAGGAAATAGAATTAACACCTAAAGAGTATGAGTTATTACTATACTTTATAGAAAATCGTTCGATTGCTCTAACCCGTGAGCAACTATTAAGTAAGATTTGGGGTTATGATTTTTATGGCGATGATAGAACAATCGATACACATATTAAAACTTTGCGTAGTCATTTAGGACCTTACCGCGATTTAATTAAAACCATTAGAGGAGTAGGTTATAAGTTTGATGAAAAAGAATAAATGTAAAAAAAATCTATCGGTTAATATTCTTTTCTATTTTATTGTTTTTGCCATTGTCATTTTATTATTCTTGTGGCTCTTTCAGATTTTATCCCTTAATGCCTTTTATAGTTCGTCGCGGCGTAAAGTTTTAAATAATGCCGTTAATACTTTAACTCGTAGTTATTTAAGTGGGGACTATATCGATACGTTTGATAATATATCATTAAATGATGGTATTTGTATTGAGCTAATTGAAGATGGCGTTACATCATATACTTCAAGGACATTTGATAGAAAGTGCTTGACTAGTAAAAGTAAGAGTGTTCTAGAGTTTGAAAAAGCTTTCATTACTAGTGATGAAGATACCAAAAGAGCGGAAATCATTAACCCTAATTATAATAATCAAACATTAGTTGCTGGTCATAAAATAGAGGATGGCGTCTATCTATTTGTCAACACCTCATTAGTTCCTTTAGATGAGGGAATTAAGATGTTAAAAAGTCAGTTTATCTATATTGCGCTTATCATTATTCTAGTGGGCTCTTTAATTTCTTACTTTATCTCAAAAAGACTGTCTATTCCAATTATTAAAATTAATAATCAAGCTAAACATATTGGTGCGAAAGACTATGATGTTAAGTTTGATACTAATACCGACATTTTAGAGTTGGATGAATTATCCGAAACCCTTAATCAAACTGTTCAAGAATTATCTAAAACTGATGAATTAAGGCGAGAGTTGATGGCCAATGTATCGCATGATTTAAAGACACCACTAACTCTTATTCAGGCTTATGCCGAAGCGGCTAAGGATATTGATGCTAGTAAAAAGAAAAAAAGAAGTGAGGACTTAGACATTATTATTGATGAAACCAAACGTTTAACATTATTAGTTAATGATATATTAGAATTATCAAGACTAGAATCTAACGTGGTTGAACTAAAAATGGAAGAGTTTAATTTAAAAGATTTAATTGCAAACATTCTTCATAAGTTTGAAATCTTAACAACGGAAGGTTTTCATTTTGTTTTAAATAGTCCTGATGTTGTGATGATTAAAAGTGACCATAAACATCTAGAACAAGTTATTTATAATCTTGTTAATAACGCAATCAATTATACAGGAAAAGATAAAACAGTCACGATTAATGTCCTTTTAAAAGATGACAAAATAAGAGTTGAAGTTGTTGATACCGGGGTCGGTATTGCCAAAGAAGATCTTAAACTTATTTGGGATAAGTACTATAAAGTTGATAAACAGCATAGTCGTAACAAATATGGAACCGGTCTTGGTTTATCCATTGTTAAATCAACCCTAACCGCCCTTAACTATAACTATGGCGTTGATAGCGTTAAAAATAAGGGTACAACTTTCTATTTTGAAATATAATTCATATAAACTTCACATCCTATTCATAAATAAATAGTATTATTAAATTATGAAGGGAAGTGATAAAGATATATTAATAAAAAAACTCACAACTAATCGCATTTAAGGTAGCATTCGCTACCTTTTTTTTGATGAACAAGGTATAATAAGAATGGTGATAAAGTGAAAGTAATAACAATTAAACAACCCTGGGCAACCCTTATTCAAGAAGGTTTAAAAGAGTATGAGTTTCGTTCATGGAAGACAAATTATCGTGGACCTATTTTAATTCATGCTGGTAAAGGAATAGATAAAAAAGCGATGGAAAAGTTTTCATATTTAAATCTTGATTATCCTAAGGGATGCATTATTGCTTCAGCTAATTTAACAGACACTCTTATAGTTGATGATAACTTTAAAAAGATGCTAAAAAAGAAAAATAAAGATGTATATGATAACATTTTAACTGTTGATAACGCTAAACCTATATATGCTTTTAAACTAGAAAATGTTAAGAAGGTAAATCAAGTCTCAGTTAAAGGTAAATTAAGTTTATGGGAATATGATTTAAAAAGTGCTTCAATTACTCGTAATTGAATAAAGAAATATTAATTTGTAAAAAGAATAATATATATTATTCTTTATTGACACATACCCTATGGGGGTATATAATGATAGTGGTGTTAATATGAATGAGTGTTGTAAAAAGAAAGAGCGAACGAAAGATGAAAAAGAGCATCTTTTAAAAAGATTAAATATTATTGAGGGTCAAGTGCGTGGCGTTCAAAAAATGATTGAAAATGATCGTTATTGCAACGACATTTTAATTCAAATTGCGGCCATTAATAAGTCATTAAAAAGTGTTAGTAATGAATTATTAAAAAGCCATATTACATCTTGTGTTGTCCGTGATTTAAAACATGATAATTTAGAAATTATTGATGAATTAATTGAAACTATTAATCGTTTTAATTAGGAGGGGTTATGAAGCAAGTTATTTTGAAAATTGAGGGTATGAGTTGTAGCGCTTGCTCAAATGGCTTAGAAAAATATTTGCGTAAACAAAAGGGTATTGTTGAAGCGAATGTCAACCTTGTTTTGGCGCAAGCATTAATTAAATATGAAGATAATCTTACGCTAACGGATTTAGACCGTTTTGTTTCGGAAGCGGGCTTTGAAAGTGCAGGGGTTTATAACCCAGCTAAAGAAGATAAAAAAATGTCTAAGACGCCTTTAATTATTTTTAGTTTTTTAGCTATCTTTATTTTATACTTTAGTATGGGTCATATGATTGGGTTACCATCACTTCCTTATTTTAGTGAAAAATATCCTCTTAATTATGCTATAGGACTACTTATTATAACTATTCCTTTTCTTATTTATGGCTGGGATCTATTTAAAAATGGCTATAAGAATCTTATTCATAAAAGCCCTAATATGGATACCTTGGTATCATTAGGAGTCATTGCTAGTTTTGGCTATAGTATTTTTAGTTTAGTAATGATTACTAAGGGTAATCACGAATATGTTCATCACTTATATTTTGAATCTTGTGCGATGATTATTTATTTTATCAAGCTAGGAAGATTTATTGATCATGGTAGTAGAGAAAAAACAAAAGAGGCTTTAAAAGAGCTTGTTTCGATAACGCCATCAACCGCCTTAATTAAAAAAGGTGATGATGAGATTGAAGTAACAATCGATGAAGTAAAGATAGGAGACATACTAATTTGTAAACCCGGAATGAAGATGGCCGTTGATGGTGAGATTATAAGTGGGTCATGCCACGTTGATGAATCTTTTATAACGGGTGAGTCAAAACCTGTTAAAAAGGAATTTGGTAGTAAAGTTGTAGCGGGAAGCATCAATTTTGATGGATATATTTTATACAAAGCTTTAAAGATTGGTAAAGATTCCACTATATCTGAAATTGTTCATTTAGTTAGTGAAGCAACTAATACCAAAGCGCCTATCAGTCGTTTAGCTGATAAAATTAGTGGCTATTTTGTTCCTACTATTATGCTTGTTAGTCTTTTAACATTACTTGGTTATTTGTTAAGCGGTGCATATTTTAATGAAGCATTAATGACATCGGTAACCGTTTTAGTAGTAGCTTGTCCATGTGCTTTAGGTCTTGCAACCCCAATGGCAATGGTTGTAAGTCTTGGGGTATGCGCTAAAAATGGTATTTTAGTTAAATCGAGTGCAACTTTAGAAATGGCAAGTCATATTGATACAATCGTTTTTGATAAGACCGGAACACTAACTTATGGTAACTTGAAAGTAACAGATATTTTTAACTATAGTGATAAAGAAGAATTGATGAAGTTAGTTTGCAGTTTGGAAAGTGCATCTGACCATCCTATTAGTCGTGCTTTCAAAGAATATCAAGAAAATAATAAATTAGTGTTATACAATGTTATAGATTTTGAAAGCATTAATGGTATTGGTCTAAAAGCTAAGATAGATGGAAACGATATCTATGTTGGTGGTAATAAATTATTTTCTTATTTAGATATTAGTAATATACATCTTAAGGATGAAGATGAGTTAACTAAAAAAGGATGCAGTTTAATCTATGTTATTAAAGAAAAAGAGGTTCTTGGCTTAATTGGTGTTTGTGATGCGATTAGAGCGGACGCTAAAATGACTATTCAAAGATTAAAACGTTTAGGAAAAGATGTTATTATGTTAACTGGTGATAACGATAAAACGGCTAAGGTTATTGCTGATACGCTAGAAATAGAAAATGTCATTGCCAATGTTTTACCGAAGGATAAAACGAAAGTTATCAAAGAGTTAATGCAAAATAATCATAAGGTATGTATGGTTGGAGATGGCGTGAATGATGCACCAGCACTTGCAACGGCTACTTTAGGTATTAGTATTGTTGGGGGTACTGATATCGCATCTTCTTCGGCTGATGTCGTGTTAATGCGCGATGAGCTATCAAAGATTCCATCTTTGATGGATATCAGTCATAAGACGATTGTTAATATTAAAGAGAATTTATTCTGGGCTTTCTTCTATAATATAATTATGATACCTTTAGCTATCGGTTTATTTGCGCCCCTTGGCTTAAAAATGAATCCGATGTTTGGAGGACTTGCGATGACAATAAGTAGTTTAACAGTTGTTTTTAATGCATTGCGTTTAAAGAGATGGAGGGATAATAATGAACGTTATGATTAAAATTGATGGTATGCACTGTGAGAATTGTGCAGCTAGAATTACTAAGGCTTTAGAAAATACCGAAGGTGTAAGTAATGTTTCAGTGAGCCTTGAAAAGAAAGAAGCTAATTTAACATTAAGTGAAAGTTATGATTTAGAAAAGCTAAAAGAAAAAATTGAAGATTTAGGATTTACAGTTGAAGAAATAAATAAAATTAGTTAAAATAAGAGCGTCTTAGATAAGAGGTGATTAAATGGATCAAGTAAAAGAAATTGAACGCAGTATTATTAAAAAATATCGTAAAGATATTTGGAGTAAGTTTGTTAAAGCTGTTCAAGAGTATGAATTAATTAAAGAAAATGATCACGTGATGGTTTGCATTAGTGGTGGAAAAGATTCTTTCTTACTTGCTAAATGCATTCAAGAGTTAACGCGTCATGGTAAGATCCCTTTTAAAGCCTCTTATGTTGTTATGGACCCAGGTTATACGGAAAAAAACCGGAAAGCTATTATAAGTAACGCTGAAAAACTAGGACTTCCAATTACGATTTTTGAAAGCGATATCTTTAGTGTCGTTGATGAAATCAATTTTAAAAGTCCGTGTTATATGTGCGCTAGAATGCGAAGAGGACACCTATATAGTAAAGCTAAAGAATTAGGTTGTAATAAGATTGCTTTAGGACATCACTTCAATGATGTCATTGAAACAACACTGTTATCAATGTTTTATGGAGCCGAAATAAAAACGATGATGCCCAAATTACATAGTGATAATTTTCCGGGAATTGAACTAATTAGACCACTATTTTTAGTTAAAGAAAAAGATATCATCTCTTGGAAAAATAGTAATCAGTTAACATTCTTAAACTGTGCGTGTCGATTTACAGAAAGTGTGTCAATAGATGAAACCGCAAGTAAACGTCTTGAGATGAAAAAACTAATTGAAGAACTTAAAAAGATAAATCCGGATATTGAACATAATCTTTTTAAGAGTACCGATAATGTCAATTTAAATTGTATTTTAGGTGTGACTAAAGATGGCGTATATCATAGCTTTTTAGAACATTATGATGATTAAAAGAAATAGTAGATTTTAAAAACGAATCAGTCTGCTTTTTTTATTTATACCATTAATTGACAATCATTTTAAAATAAATTATAATTTACATAGAATAGAGGGGTGGATATGCGAAGAGTTATTAACCTTTTGGCAATGGTTTTAACTGTGACATTAATGTTTATTACCCAAGATACGAGTGAATATATGTTTATTCTATATATTTTGATTCTTTATTTAGGTAATTCTTTTTTAATGTCTCATAAAAATAGTAATGATTTAGTTCCTCTTTTGACATGTACAGAATTGTTTTATCTATTTGATTTTTATCTATTTATAAATCATCGCGCGGAAGCTAATATCTTTGCCTATTTAGCTGTTATTTTCAGTTTCCTTTTAATCGTATGTATTTTAAAAGAAAGACGCTCTAATTTACCCCCAACGACCATTAAAAGGGAAAAGAAAAAGCAAAAACAAATGCTTGGTCTTTCTCTTGGCTTTCTTCTTTTTGCCTTTTTATTTAATGTTATATTACTTTCTTTAATCAATTATCATAATATTAATTATATATATCCACTTACGATGTTGATAATGACCTTATTGATGACGACCGTCATTATTTATACTGGTTATATTGATCGTGATAAAAGAACGAAAAAGAAGCGTCACCAACGTCTTATTATTTCAGCTGTAACCGGACATACAAATGTCTTTAATAAAGATGAAGAAGTAAGACAAAAATTTACTGGGCCTATTATAAGTAACCGACCATATTTTATTTTATCGCTATTCTATTTCCTTTTTTTACCACAATCTCTTCATATATCTAATAATATGGTACGACTTTTATACATTCTTTTCTTTATCTATTTATTAGTTATTATGTATTATCCATTAGTAAAATGTGAGTATTATGGATTTAGGCATAACGATAGTAACTATCGGATATCATTTAAAGAACATTTTAAAAAATCCTTCGTCTATAATATGATCTTTTTAATATCAGGTCTTACATTATCTTTTTCGTTATACTATGTTTATAATGGACCAACTCGTCTGATGGAAAATGGCGAAATTCCTATAACACGTCATGATGCGGGTCTAATGTTTACTAATAAAGAAATAGATGAAATTGAACTAGCTATTAGAAATGACTTTGATAAGTCTGTTTATGTTGGCTTTGAAGAAAATGATAATGAACTTCAAAATGAAGTCGGTGAGAGATATAAAAGACTTTATGTTTATGCTTATACGGATGATAGTATTGATGTATATTTATATGTTTATTATAAATATACAACGGAAACGCATCTCCATAAACTAGGTACTGTTGAAAGAATATCATCTTATATATCGCCATCTCTAACCAAAGATGGCTTGGATAGTTTAAATATCGATTTTAGATAGAAAAGAATATATCTAAAATCTTTTTTATGTTATAATATTTATGGAGAGTGATGGTATGGATACCGCAACCAAAAATATCTATATTGTTTTAACTGATCCAGGTACTTGGATATCCCATATCATCAAGTTGTATACTAGGGCGGAATATAGTCATGTTTCTTTATCATTAGATAAAGATTTAGAAAAGATGTATAGTTTTGGTCGCATCAATCCCTATAACCCTTTTGTTGGTGGCTTTGTTCATGAGAATGTTAAGTGGGGGACTTTTAAGCGTTTCAAGAAAACAAATGCCGCTATTTATTCATTAACGCTAACCGATGAACAGTATCGGGCTATTGAAAATGAGATTAAAAATATGTGCAAGGATGCTAAAGACTATAAGTTTAATGTTTTAGGACTCCTTGCAGTTACCCTTCATGTTCATGTTAAACGTAAAAAACATTTCTATTGTGCCGAGTTTGTTAAGTATCTATTCGAGCAAGCGGAAATTGATACGCCGCTACCACAAGTTGTCAGACCAATTGACTTTAAGAAAATAGATGATGCTAAACTACAATATAGTGGATTACTTAATAGTTATAATTTAGTCCAAAATTAAATCAGTAAATAATTACTGATTTTTTTGTGTCAATAACTCAATGAATTTCTTGGTGCTGAAACTAGGCGTGATTTTGCTAGAATAAGCAAGGCCAATGTATCTAGATGGTATGGGTGGAACGACTTGAATAATTTTTAACGTTTTATTTTTAAGATCTTCTTTGATAAATTCTTTGGTTAAATAACCAATACCAAATCCTGCTTTGGTTAGGGAAGTAACCGATGAATAAGTGTCTAGTTCCATCGCCGGCTTTAGGGTTACATTATTTTCAAGACAAAAGTTATCAAGAAATCTTCTTGCGCTTGATGATGGAAGTTGTAATATCAGTTGATAATCATTCAAATCTTTTAGGGAGATAACATTATTTGGAAGATTTAACTTGCAACTAGCGGCAAAACAATCCTGGACTTTTTTTAATTTTTTGATAATGATATCTTTTTCATCTTGATGGGGAAGATTTAAAAAGACAAGATCAATTTTCCCATTTTTAAGATCATCTAAAAGAAGTGATGACATATTGTTTAAAATTTTAATTTCAATTTTAGGATACATTTGATGAAATACGGCGATAAAAGGTAAAAGATATTCTCTTACAATAGTGTTACTGGAGCCGATTCTAATAAGCCCTGCCTCTAAATTGATGCACTCTAAAAACTTTTTTTCAGCTGTATCAATTAGTTCCATTGCTTGACTTATATAGTAGTAAAGGGTTTTACCTTCTTCGGTTAGTGTTACACCTTTTTTGGTTCTTGTAAACAACTTTCCACCTAATTGTTCCTCTAAGTTTTTAATCGTTTTACTAATGGCTGGTTGACTAATCATTAGCTCATTAGCTGATGCTGTGATGTTGCCATTTTTAGCGACAACATAAAAAATCTTGTACCATTCTATATCAATATTCATACATAACCTCCAGTTATGAATAACATAACAAATATGTCTTTTACTTATTGATTATTATAACATATAATGAAATTGAAAGGAAGAAAAATTAAATACATCAAAGGAGGTTTAATTATGGCAAGTTTATTTTTAGCTTATCAGGGATATGAATATAATAAGGATGATTTATGCACAGCTTTCCCGAAAAAATATCAAAGTAATATGGCATTTTCTATCGATAGTGATAATGGTATTTATTTTGTGTCAGCTGATACTGATAAAACTAGGAAATTACCTTTACCAGCTAGAAAGGATAATACAATTATTGTTGCTAATTATACTGAATGCTTAATGGCTGATATGTTAAAAAATCATCACAAAAGGGAAGTTGATCTTTTAAAACAGTATTATGATCGTGATGGTGGGGAAATGTTTTGGTCATTACCGATGAGTTTATGTGCTGTTATTTGGGACTATGACAAACAGTGTTTTATAGCTGGTAATAATGTTCACGATGAAAAGGATGGAACTTGTCTTTATTATGGTCATACGATTATTAATCATGAATTAATGTTTTCTAATAGTGAAGAATTATTATCTAAACTTTGTCAGGATGTTAATCTTATTGATATTCATCATTATATGGAAAAAGGTAAGATATTAAGTACGCATGAAGAAGATAAAAGAAAGGGTAGCAGTACTTATGGTGATGTTGATTATTACGCATCACTTCATACTGCCAATGAAGATAATCAACCTTCTTTTGACGCTGAACTTATTAAGCAGAGTAAAGAGAATATTGATTTTCTCTTTAGTGGATTAAATGCTCTACTTAGTAAAGTGGCTAGTGAGGCTGTAAAAGATAAAATAATTGCTAATGTCAATGCTTATTTCGCATCTCCTGATCCGAAAAAACGGATTGAAGATATTTTAACTGAAAAATTAACAACGGAAACCAAAAAACAAGTTTTAAAGTTGATTAAACAAGTTTTAGAGGAAAGTGCGTTAGCAAACCAAGTTCAAAGCGAAGTTCAAAAGACAATTGATAGCGAAATGCAAAAGTTTGCTAGTGATAAACATTTACCTGTTACGCATATTATTAAATTAAATGATGTAAAATTAGGGCATACTAGTGGTGGCTTTTATCACGAGAAGTTTAATGAAATTTTAGATTATGTTCATTTAGACGAGCCTGTTATGTTAGTAGGGCCAGCCGGTAGTGGGAAAAACGTCTGCATCTCTCAGATTGCCGATGGTTTAGGATTAAAGATGTATTACACTAGTAGTGCGACTAATGAGTTTAAACTAACAGGCTTTGTCGATGCCGGTGGTAGATACCAAGAGACCGAATTTTATAGGGCCTTTACTAATGGTGGTATTTTCTGTTTAGATGAGATTGATAATTCCGATCCGTCCGCCTTAATTGTTATTAATGATGCTTTAGCTAATGGATATATGGCTTTTCCGCATAAGACTATCAAGCGTCATCCCGATTTTCACACAATCGTTGCTGCTAATACCTGGGGTAATGGTGCCGACTTAGAATATGTGGGTCGAAATGCTTTAGATGCATCAACGCTGGACCGGTTTGATACTGTTTTCTTTGATTATGATCGTAATTTAGAAGAATCTTTATATCCTAATAAGGAAGTATTAGAGTTTATGTGGGCTTTTCGGGATGCCGTTTATAAAACACATATACCCCATATCGTTTCTACAAGAGGTATTGGTAAAGTATATAAAAAAGCTCTTAATGGTATTCCTTATGATAAAATTCTTCTAGCTAATGTTGTTAAAAGTCTAGATCAAGATTCCCTTAATAGTATTTTAGGAAATATGGAAATAAGTAGTAAAAATGGTTTTTACGAAGCAGTTAAGTGCTTGAAATTGAGGTAATTATGTATAAATTATATCGTGAGAATGATTATCAAATAATGTATTATAAGTTCTTTTCGCTTCATGAATATACTAGTTTTTTAACATCACAATTATCCAATCCCAAATTTAGTGGATATAGTAGTAATGAAGGAGATTATTCATTTTGTAAAACTAGAAGTTTTGAAGAAGCCCTTGATTTATGTACTTATGGTTACTATGAAGATTATAAGCAATTTATAAGCTTAAAAATAAGTCTTGATCGCTTTTTAACTTTAGCTACAAAAAAGAGCAAAGCCTTTAATGATTATGTTGGTTTTGTACCAGATGTTAAAGCGTATCTTGAAGGTAACCCCTTAGCGATGATTAATAAAACAAAAACAAGATATCAAAAAATAACGATATGGTTTAATTCATCTTATTCTGCTGATTGTACCAAAGAGCAGATATATGTAAGAGGGGCAATTACCTTATCATTAATTGAATTATTAGAAAAAATGGGTTATAGTGTTGATTTACATCTTATTGAATTATGTCGCAAGGGTAAGCAGTTTCATTTTAGTGATTTCCTTTTAAAAGAAGAGGGCGAAAGGTTAAATCCTGGTAAATTGTTTTTTCCGATGTGCCATCCGTCATGGGTTAGACGCCTTAATTTTCGTCTTATTGAAGTTACTCCTGATATAACTGATGATTGGTTAGATTATGGTATACCATGTAATTATAATCAAATAAAAGAAATCGTAAAGCCCCAAAATCGAGATATTATTATTCCAACAATCGAAGAATTAAGAATTAGTGGTTATGATTGGTTAGAAGACATTAAGCAAGTCCTAGATTATATTGATAAGCAAGGGAACCAAGACTTTAAAATCAAAGAAAAAGTCAAAGTTAAAAGTTATACACCTAACGACTATTATCAGGACACCTCATATTATGATGACGAAGAATTACCATTTTAAAAGTAGACTATTTTAAAATTAGTCTACTTTTAGTTTTCCTCATCGGCATCAATAATTAAAATTAACTCACCGGGCGTACAATCTAGGTATTTACACATTTCTTCAATGTATTTAAATGAAATGGCGGTTGTCTCACCACGGATAATGCGATTTAAGTTACGAGATGTTAAATTCATTTGTTGACATAACCAATATTTTGTCTTGCCGCGTTTTTTTAAAAGATCAACAACATTGATTTTTATCATATATATCATCCTCCAAGGTTATTGTATAAAAATAAGAAAACACAAATAAGATATTTGCAAATAACGTATTTATATTTCATAATACGTTATAAAAGTAAGACTTTTTTAAGCATTCATATTCCTTTACATTAATTGTTGTTAGAATTTGAATAAAAAGGTTTTCTACGGAAAAAAAGCTACAAGTAAGTTTTGAGTTGAATATTTTGAATCTGAAATATGCTTGTTATGATATATAGGTATATTATTAAAAGTG
Organism: uncultured Bacilli bacterium; assembly: GCA_947589735.1. Lineage (GTDB taxonomy): Bacteria > Bacillota_I > Bacilli_A > RF39 > UBA660 > UBA5578. Next base: position 96,691 of record CANQCR010000002.1, read on the forward strand.
GTTGATGATAAAAGATTACTGATGCTTTTAAAACTTTAAAATAAAAGGATTATTCTTTTGAATAATCTATTTTTTTGCTATAATATTATTATGGTGAGAAAGATGAAAAAATATCATTATCGCGTATCTAAAAATAATTCATATTCTGTTTTAACTTTTGTAGTTATTGTTGGTATAACTTATTTAATTAGTCAAGTTAACACACCTACTAAAAATAATGAACCACTAATAAATGAAGTTTTGGATACTAAAGAATATCATATTGATAGTATTCCGTCTTATCATGGTCAAGAATATGTTGTGATTAATAATAACGTTCCTTATTTTGATAGTGATGATCTTAAAGTTGATAGTCTTGAAAAGTACTCATCTTTGGATGCTTTAGGTAGATGTGGTGTTGCTATAGCTAAAGTTGGTCAAGAAACAATGCCAACAGAACCTAGAGGAAGTATTAGTGGTATTAAACCTAGTGGTTGGCATTTAGTAAAATATGATAATGTTGATGGTAAATATTTATACAATAGATGTCATTTAATCGGTTATCAATTAACGGGTGAAAACGCTAATGAAAAAAATTTAATCACTTGTACAAGAAAGATGAATACAGAAGGTATGCTTCCTTTTGAAGATGCTATAGCGACATATGTAAAAGAAACTAATCATCATGTCTTATACCGGGTTACGCCTATTTATGATGGTGATAACTTACTTGCAAATGGCGTTTTAATGGAAGCTAAGTCTATTGAGGATGATATTATCAAGTTTAATATTTATGTCTATAATGTCCAAGATGGTATTTATATCGATTATCAAACAGGTGAAAGTAGACTTGTAAGCGAAGTAAGTAATGGTTAGTTATCGCTAAAATAATCTTTACAAAAGGGTTAATAAAGTATTTTAAAAAGGAAAACGGCCATTGCCAGTTTTTTCCTTTTTTTATGAGCTATTTTCTATTGACAAAAAGCTATAAAGAAGCATATAATTATGGTAAGAAAAGGGTGATTTTATGAGAATTAAAGAAGCAGTAAGGCGCTTTTTAGGAATGGTTCTTAGTGTGTTAATGGTTTTTCCAACATTTATCGTTCCTGAAGTAATGGAAGTTGAGGCTTTGATTAACTATACCGTTTTAGATTTTTCAGACATTAAAGATACTTATAACTTTGATGGAACTGATCATTATGGTGATTTAGCTAGTCAAGGTTGGGAACTAACTAAAGAAAATGAACACGATTATGTTATTAAATTACATAATGCTCATATTGGTAAGCTTGTTCTTCCGATGGATGATGCTGATAAAGATTGTGATTTAGGTGGCGGCAATTGTGGTGTTGATCCACGTCTATCTAATGTAATAATTGAGTTAACAGGTCAAAATATTATTGAAGGCTATGATAGCTGGGAAGATGGTCTTGTTGGACAATATGTTAAAAAGACAACTTTTAAGGGTAATGGTAGACTAAAGGTCTTATCAAATCATGGTATTAATATTTATAGTGATTTAGTTATTGAAGATGGTCTAGCATTCGATATTAATAGTCGTAATTATGGTATCGCAACTAACCATAGTCTTACGATTAAAGGTGGTAAGTTTAATATTGTCTCACTTGATTCAGCTTTGATATCATCAGATGATATGAAAATATCTTCATCTACAATAATAGCTGATATGAATACGACAAATGGTGGATATCGCTTAGCTACGAAAGGTGTTATTGAAGCTCTTCGTAGGTTAGATATTGATAAATCTAAAATATATGTTCATAATGGACCAAATGGTATTTATGCTAATGACATGAGTATTAAGAATAGTACTATTTCTGATGATGGCAAGGTAGCTTCTGAAGTAGGTATTTATTCAGCTGGTGGTATGGATAGTGGTAGAACAACTAAATATGATGGTAAATTAACGATTCAAAACTCTAACGTTATTTTATCATCCAAGGTTCATGCTATTTTAGCTAACGATGATATAACGATTGATGGCGGTAATTATGTTTTAAAAACAAATATGCGAAGAGAAGCAACGCTTCAATCTAATCGTGATATTACCATTAAAGGTAATGCTAATTTAAATGTTGAAGCCGCTGGCTATGGTATTGCTAGTGCACATGATAATAGTGTTATTCGCTTTGAAAGTGGAACTAACATTTATGTTGCTGCTAACCCTAATGTGGTAGCCGATATTAATGCTGTTGATCAATATGCTGTTTTTGCTGATGACGTTTATATCGCTAGTGGCGTAAGCTTTGAAGGCCTTGGTGGAAATAGTGTCTTCAATTGGAATCCAACTTTTGGAGCTGGTGCTTTCTATATTGAAGCCGGTGCTTATGCTGATAATAATCCACGTTTTAGATATGCGGAAGCTAAGAGTAAGGAATATGTTTCAACTTTCCATTCTATGTTCCGTTATGTAAAAATTGTTCCAAAGGTTGATTTAGATGCTCCAGTTATCACGGGTTATGAAGAAGGCAAAACTTATTGTAATTTACCAACGATAACCGTTACGGATGAAACTGGTATTGACAAAATTACTGTTAATGGTGTTACGATAAGAGACTTTAGCGTTAATAAAGAAACCGAAAAACGCTTTATGGTTCCTATTCTAAATAGTCCTATTAAAGAAGTTGTTGCTACGGATGTTTTAGGTAATAAAAGTGTTGCAACCTTTACTGCCTATAATGGATGCAAGACCGATATAACGATATCTAGTGTTAGTCATGGTAAGACATACGCTTATAATGGTAAAGAACAAAAACCAATTGTATCTGTATACTATTTAGGTCGTAAGTTACAAGAAAATACTGATTATAAAGTTACTTATAGTAACAATGTTGACCCAGGAACCGCAACGATTACGATTACCGGAATGGGTGGCTTTGAAGGAACAATCGTAAGAAACTTTACGATTGAAAAAGCCGCTAATGATATTGTTGTAAATAATGTTTTAAAACCATATTCATCATCTCGTCAAGTTGTATCTTTAGGTGCTAAACAAACAGGTGATAGTGTTTTAACTTATAGTAGTAATAATGATGATGTTGTTGTTGATAAGAATGGTACCGTAACGATTGATGGTGGATATCGTGGTAGTACTACTATTACAATAACAGCTAAAGAAACAAAAGGTTATAAGAAAGCAACCAAGAATGTTACTGTAAATGTTCAAAACCTAGATAATGTTTTAACAGTTGGTAACGTTACAAAAACTTATAACAAGAAAGCTCAAAGCTTTAACTTAAACGTTAAACAAAGTAGTAATGCCCATTTAACTTATAGTAGTAATAATAAAAATATTACTGTAAATGGTAGTGGTAAAGTAACTATTAAAGCCGGTTACGTTGGTAGTGCAACAATAACTATTAAAGCTGCTAGTACGGAAGGGTATAACAGCGCTGTTAAAAATATTACAGTTACTGTAAATCCATCATCAACGAAGATTTCTAAACTAACTAATGTTAGAGGTAAGAAATTAACTATTAAGTGGAGTAAGAATACAAACGTTACTGGATATCAAATCCAATACTCAACCGATAAAAACTTTAGAAGTGGTGTTAAGACAATAACTATTAGTAAAAATAAGACAACGTCTAAAACGATTTCTAAGTTAAAGAAGGGTAAGAAATATTATGTTCGTATTAGAACATATAAAAAGGTATCTGGTAAGAAATATTACTCTGCTTGGAGTAGTGTTAAAAACAAAAAAGTTTCTAAATAAAGCTATAGTTAGAATTATTGGTTAAAAAAAGAAGACCCTTAACGGGTCTTTTATTTGTGATAAGTATAAGTCTTGTTACTTAAAGATACATCAGTACTTTTTATAAGTGATTGGAATAGGGTAATAAAAGGGCGATAGTAATTACCATAATCAGAACCATTAGTTCTAATTCTAACTATATTAGATTTGCCTTTGTCATTATCAGTTTTTAAAAGGGATATATTAATAGTATCATTTGTTACCTGAAGCTTTAAATAGTCATTGGTTCCCGTATCCGAATGCCAAATGATGGTCTTATTATCAATATTGATAAAGTCTTCTGGTAAATCATAAGGATAATGCTCTTTAATGATATATTCGCCAAATAAAGTAATAATAAGTTGTCTAAAAGACTGGTAAGCTTTTAGTTCCGATGAATCAGAAGATATATCTAGCGTTATACTTGATGTTTTGCCACTAGTTTGAAAAAATAAATCATTATCAATGGCCTGGGTGATTTGAATCTCTTGATTGCCTCTTTGAAGTGATACTCCGCCATAACATTTTTTCATCATAAACTTCATTTTCATATTTATCACCTTTGTGATTTCATATTATAACATCTGTTATGTATGATTGCAAGAAAAAGTATGGTATAATCTATATGGTGATATTATGAATATCTTAAAAAATTGGTATAAAGAAATAATGAGTGTTTTCGTCTTTTTACGCTTTAAAAATATTTGGCGTTTAAGAGACTATTTAACACGTAAAAATAAAACAAAAGGCATATGTGCGTCTGTTTATACATATTACTTAGATAAAAAGGGGAGTTATATTGGCCTTGGAGCGAAGATAGCTAATCAACCATATTTTCCCCATAATATTTTAGGTGTTTTTATTTCAGAGGAAGCTAAGATTGGTTCGGATGCTGTTATCTTTCAACAGGTGACGATTGGATCCGTTCGTACGCGTGGTAGTAAAAAGATGGGTGGTCCAACAATTGGGAATAATTGCTATATTGGAGCTGGTGCTAAAATTATTGGCAATATAAAAATTGGTAACAATTGCCGAATAGGCGCTAATGCCGTTGTATATGAAGATATGCCCGATAATAGCGTCGCTGTCTCATCGCCAACTAGAATTATTAAAAATGACCATGAACTAGATAATCGTTTCTTTGTTATGCGAAGTGATGGCCATGAAGAATACTATCAAAATGGCTCGTTTCATACCGAAGAATAATTTACTTATATAGGTTTTTAAAATGTTTTTTAACTTGACATTCTATTGAACATTTTTTATAATAACACTTAATTTGTAGTTAAAGAAAGAAAGGAAAGAATGATAATAATTAGAAATTATTATCAATAAGATAAAATGAATATAAAACGTAATGGGATAATCTTTTTAATTATATTTGTTTTTACATTATTAATGTCTAAGGAGGTAGTTTTGGCTAGTGATACACCAAGGACACTTGATGGTACATCAGCAACTATCGAAGGAACTAATTATGAAATTGATGTGGAAACGCATACAATATTTCTTAATACTGGTGCGGAGGTAGAATTAACGGGTGACGCTGAAGACTATAAAATTGTTGCCGTAGAAGATGCTAAAGATGTTGTTATAACATTAAATAATTATACAGCGATGACAATTGATGATGGCTTTAATAATTCTAATAAAATTGAATTAAAACCTGGTAGCGTTGTTACCTTAAACTTAGTTGGTGAGAATAATTTGAGAGGTGGCCGGGAATCATCAGCAATTAGGGTCCCTAAAGATACATCATTAACAATTAATGGTAATGGCATCTTAAATGCTCAAGTACGTAATAGTGGATCAAATGCTTCTAGCGCGGTTATTGGTAGTCAATATAGTACTCCTTTTGGTGATATCATCATTAATGTGGGAAAGATTAACACCTCTTTTACTGGCTCTGGTGTTCATACTGGTATTGGTGCTGGAGATTATGATAGAGGAGAGGAAATGAGTGGAACAATCACTTTAAATGGTGGTGAAATTCACACGGATCTTTTAGGTAGCTCATCTGACCAAGGTAAGGTATCGGTTGAAGGAAATGGTGGCGCTATCGTTTATACAGATCAAGTACTAGCTAAAGATGATAATTTTAATGGTGTCATTTTTAGTGAGGATGGCAGTATCGGAACCGTTAAAGGGGATGTTACCCTTAGTAGTGACTTGAATATTCCAGATGGAACTGATTTGACAATCGAAGAAGATGCCCATTTGATTATTCCTGAGGATGTAACTTTATCAAATCATGGTAACATTGTAAATAATGGTACCATAACAAATACAGGTACACTTCAAAATGATGGTCATATTGAAAGTGAAGGAACAATTAATTCATCAACACCCGTTGAGCATGTTGATGGTAATCCTGTCAAACCAATATTATATGAAGTAACGATTAGTGTTGGTGATGGTGGCACTATAAATACTGACTTAACTTTTCAAGTAAATCATGGAGACGATAAAGATATCATCATTACGCCAATGAAAGGATATCAAATTAAAGAAGTTATTATTGATGGTGTTAATAGGAAAGATTTGGTTGTTAATGGTAAGCTAACATTAACACATATTACAAAAGACATCGAAGTCATCATTACTTTTGAAAAAATACCTGAATCAATTCAAAATCCTGATACATATGATGGCGTTATATTTAACTTCTACCTAGGATTAATATCTATCATAGGAATTGTTTTGGGAAGTATTTATTATAAAAAAGAAGTATTATAAAAGACAAGATAACTTGTCTTTTTTTGTGCCATTAACTTTTAATTATGAAAAGCTTCTTCTTTTGTTAATTTTTTTGTTTTTTCATTATGTACATCTTTCACCATTCTTTTTTTATACCAATCGATAAAGGCATCGGTCGCACTTGTATGACCGTCAGGCCTATTACATCTTTCTTCATCGGTCATTTGAGCTAGGGTTTTAGTACAGTTAAGGGGTATGAAAACTAGCCATAGATTTGATTTAGCTCTTTTGTTTTGTTCGCCTCTTACTTCGTGTGCAAGCGTTCCTTTACTAACGCCAAAAAATTGAAAATACTCTTGACCATCAAAAAAAGTTAAGCAATCTAGAAAATAACAATTTCTATTTTGAACCTGTTTCATTGTTTCTAATAATTCTCTAATATTTGATGAAATGCCACTTCGTTTAACAAAAGCACCCGGATATCCCGGATTTCCAGGATAATCTTCAATGTAGAAACCTGAATCAGCTACAAAGACGGGTGTTTTAAGTATTTCAAAAGCTTGGCGAGCTTTTTCTTTTGATATAATTTCTATATTATTAACATCTGGTTCATTTAAATCACATTTAAAATAATCAATATTGATTCCTTCTTTATCAAACTTTTCTTTAACAGAAACATATTTACCATAATTTCCGGTTATGTAAGTTAAGTTTTCCATATTACATTTCTCCTTTGTATCTATATAATTTTTTTACTAATTGGGGATTATATTCAGGCATTGTAAAATCAATATTTTTATCATCCGCTATTTTTTTAGATAAAAAGTACATCTGTAAAGTTAAATAATATTCTTTCCAAAAAGGATTTGTATCTTCATCTAAAGTATGAAGAAGAAAAATATGAGGATATTCTTGGATAAGGAGTGGTAATAATTCATTATCTAGATTTTTCATTTGATGTGCTAAATAAATAATCGGACTTTCGGGATTTTGAAATATTAAATTGCTCCTTCCATGACAATATGAACCTTTATCATGAATAACGACACTAGTAGTTCCTGTTTCGACCATATTAGATTCTAAAATAGAGGATGAACACGTTGTATCATATCCGGATAAAATTTGAATTAGATTGGTGTCTTTAAAATTAAAGTTAATTTTATTAACTCTTTTTCTACTTTTTTCTAATAATTGTTTTAATTTATTATTTATCTTTCTTAAATCTTCACTAGATAATGCTTCCTTTTTTTCGTCTTCTAATATACTTAGTTCTAAAATCATTAACATCGGGGCAAGCGTAGGGATAATTGATATAAAACTTTTTTCTCGCTCTTTATACTTGCCATTACCCCAATAAAGAATATCAAATAATGGTGCTTCCTCATTTTCAAAATAACCGGCTGTATGGGTGTAATCTTCTTCTCTTACATATTCACTAGTAATTAGATAACTGCTACCAGGAAAACTCCTTAATATTTCTAACATTCCATTTGATTGACCACTACTTGAAATTACAATTAAATTTTTAAATTGCTTAATATTTCTTTTATAAAAATAATCTCTTGGTTCGATTACCTCACATAAAGTTTCTCGTGACTCTAAAAACATTTTAAGATAGTAGGCTGTAGCTTTCGAACCGCCGGTTGCGACAAGTAGTGTTGGAACATTTCTAAATACATAGCTTGCTTGTCTACTAAACGCAAAATTGGTCAATAGTTTAGGATCATTTATTTGAAATAATCTTTCTTCAAGTTTAGCAAAATTAATCGTAGTGGGTTCTGTATGGGTATGCTTAATCATAAAAACCTCTCCTTTGTTAACTATAGGATAACAAAAGAAGAGGTAATATATGCGTCAGTTATAAAAATTGTCTAATATTTCTATTGTTTTAATGCGGTTGATATAAAAATGTCGTATTTCTTCTTTAACCTCACAGTATGCGGCAACGCCCCATTCATTACCTAGAAGAATTAAATCGTAAGGATGAACAATCCTTTTAGAAAGCTGTTTTTTATCTTTGGTGTAATAGGTTATTAAGCATTTTCTTTTTTCTTTAATAGCTTTACTAATTAAATTAAAGACATCTTTGTTTTGAACATTAATCTCTTTTGGTGTAATGAATCTTTTAGGAACATTAATATTTTGATTTAAGACATAGCCACCATAAGGACCTTTGATAGTGTCAACATAAATCCCAGCTTTTTCAAGTTCATCTTTATAGATACGAATCATTCGAGGAGATACCTCAAGTTTTTCAGCTAATTCTTTAATACTATATTTTCTTCCCGAACTTAAATATTCTAACATTGTTAAAACATTACTTACTTTGGACATAACTCCTCCTTAGTAGTCATTATTATACCACGTTTTATAGTAATTTGTGTTAAAATGATAGGGGAAGTGATAATGATGGATGCAAAAGTTTCAACTTGGCAATTCGGTATTAATAATGATGCTTTAGTTAAACTTGTTTTAATGGGTAAGAAAAAAGCCACAACTTCATTATATGAAATAGATGATATTCCTCGTGTTGGTGATGAAGCAATTCTTACTTTTTCTAATAAGAAAAAAGCTTGTATTACTAAAACTAAACAAGTAATCATAATAGAGTTTAAAAATATTACCCCATCTTTAACCGAACTTGAGGGTGAGGGTGATTTTGATACATGGCGAAGGGAACATCTAAAATATTTTAAAGCGATAAAACCCGATTTTACTGAAGATGATCAAATCATTTTTGAAATATTTGAAATCATAAAAACATTTTGATAAAGACTTGACACTTTTGATTTATAAAATGTCAATAAAATTAAAATAAGTCTTTTAATTAATGTAAAAAATGATACTTTTTGATATGATGATAATATAGGATACTCGTATTAGGAGGGAAGAAGTTTATGAATGATGAGAATATGAGCCCAGCTATAATTAATAATGAGTTTGATTATTCTAACATTTTGCCAACGCTTGAAGCTGTTTCATATTTGGTTCAATACTGTGATCAAATGAATAAACAATTGAATAAATTAATCGAAGAAGATGAAGAACAAAATAAACGTTTTAAACAAGAATATAAAGAATATCAATATAAGCATGTGTATGGTCAAAAATTAGAAGTTTATATTAGAGAGCAAACTTATAACAACATCACTTGTAGTGATTATGACACTTTTATGGCTGCCGTTAAAGATGGTAATCTTAACAATGTATCTAGTTTGCAGATTGATTTGTGCCTAGATTATGATAGTGGCAAGGGAAATGAGCTTACAAGACATGAAAATTCTTTTACCATCATTTTTAAGCCCTATGAAATCAAATTTGCTCGCAAATCCAACTTTAATGATAGCAATATGAATCAAATTGAAGACCAAATCAACGCTATTTTAAAACAATTCCCAGTAGCAAATTGTATTTTCTGCGATAAAGGAAAAGAATAACGGAGGTAGTAAGATGTATAATGATACAATAAAAGTTGCTAATAAAATCATATCTGATAGTGACTTAATGGATATTTTTCAAAAAATGAATGAAGAAATGTTGGAAAGCGAAAATGTTTTTAGACAAGAAACAATTCAAAATGAAAAATTGGAAAGAGAGTATCAGAACTGGACAACTAAAGATTTAAGCGCTACTTTTAAATGTACTTTTAATTTTTATGATGATACTAATATTACAGTTGATAATTATAATAGTTTTATAACGGTCTATAACAATAGGATTCAGGATATAAAAAATATGTGGGTTAGATATCAATTATATTATTGGATTGAACATGGTAGAGAGCCTATGAAAAGTGTAAGCCAACATATCGATATGAATATTTATGAAGATAAAATGGATATTACAGTTAGTTTAAGTAGCGAAGATAATAGAATGAATGACGTCTACCAACTAATTAAAAATAAAATATTACAAGCTCCTGAAAAGTATGATCGTATCATTAAAAAACGTAACGCTATTATGAATAAAATAGGCTTTGCTGTTGGAATAATTCCTAGTCTTATCTTTTGTACATTATTAGCTTTAGTAACAACGATAAGACATCTATATGCAATGAGCTATGTGTTATTTCCAGTTGCTGCCATATTATTAGGATTTTTATTAGGAGCTATACTATTTAGAGGTAAACTAGATGATTTATATGAAACGATTGTACCTAAGAAAAAGTATTCTGGATATGACACAACGCATAATCGAAGTATTTATAAAGATGATATTGATGACTATTTAAATACAAGTGAAATAATTATTGGTAAAAATATAAATAATATAAGAAATAGAAAAGAAATAGCTGAATTAGAAGAAAAATATGCTAAATATATCCCTGCCGAATTAATAGCTATTTTGCTTCTTTCAATTATTGTTGTCGTTATTGGCAAACTTATTTAATAGTAAAAGTTTATGTATCGGTAAATATAGGGTGAGGAAATTAATATGGAAGTTGAATATAATAATCAGGATATAGAAGCGTCTAAAAATAGTCAAGAAGAAGATCAGTATGTTACTTTAGAAGCATTAACGCCATATTTATCAGAAAGTGGGTATTTTTTCCTTGCTCATAGAACCGGTCGATTCGGTAATGCTAATAGCGTTGTTGATTCTATTTTTAAAGAAGGATTACGCGCTAAAGATAATTCTTTATATTATACGACGATTGGTTTAAGTACACCTACGCCAGAAATAAAAGCTCAGTTAAAAGAAATGCAACAACCTGAGCCGACAATTGCTGAATTAAAGGATTTATTCAATGATTGGCCACATTTAAATTCTAAAAAAATAATTATAGCTCGTATTCCTATTCAGTATATTAATATGCGGGGAGATTTGGGTGATGCTAATGGTGAAAGATATGGAGCTTTTATGCGAAGTCGTACGGCGGAAACAGGAAAGGTTACGAACTATCTTGATCCAAAGTTTATCTTGGGTTGCTTTGATGTTGAAAAACAATTAGTTCGGTTAAATCCTCGTTTTGAGTGGCAGTTATCACCAGAAACAATTGCTTCTCTTTCAGCAAAATTTGCTGAAACAGTAGCCAAAACGGAAAGGAGATTAAAAAGCTTCCAGGATAGTGTAGCAGCATTGAGTAATCATAAGGCCGCATCATCTTATGAATCTTTTGATAGTATGGATAGTGATGACGAGTTTGATTTTTCTAATATTGATTGGTCATCCTTCGGCCTAGAACCAATAGATGATGAAGATCAAGATAGTAAAGGTAAACAAAAATAACAATGAATAATTATAAAGCAAAAATGTCACACATGATGCGACGTTTTTGCTTTAAGGTTAGTCATAAAAAAAGATAATAATATGTTAAAATGAAAATAGGAAGTAACTTGATATATGAATTATTTAGGTAGTAAAAAAGTAGAAACAGAAAGACTCGTTTTAAAGGCTCAAACAATGGCTGAACAAAAAAGATTATGGGAAATTTTAATGATACCGGAAGTAAATAAATGCTTTCTAACGGTACCCCCCAAGTTTAAAGAAAAATTGTTAGATTGGAATAAACAAGAAGAGTATTATAAAATGGATATGGAACATGCAAATGATGCGGATATCTTTAGATGGAGTATCTTTTTAAAAAGAAACTGGTGAGTGTATAGGAATAGTTTCTTGTCATGAAGCTCATGATGAAGATGAAAATGTTACCGATCCTAGTATAAGAGGGGTAGGTTGGTTAATAGATCCTGCCTTTCAAGGAAAAGGGTATGCGACGGAAGCTGCTTTTGCGATGATTGATTATATGTTTACAGAAGTGGATGTAAATGAAATTAGAACGGGTGCTGCTATTATCAACTCTGCCTCATAGAAGATAATGGAGAAGTTAGGATTTACTAGACAAGATAAAACTAAAATGATTCAATATACCTTTTTAGATGAACCAGTAGAAGATTATTCATATATTATGACTAAAGAACAGTGGTTATCTTTAAAACATCAAAAATGTAAGAAATAAAACTTGACGTATCGATATAGTAGATTTATTTAATGTGGAGGATTATAAAAATGAATAGTTTAGAATGTAAAAGTTATGCCTCTAAAAAATATGATGGCGAAATAAAAAAATTAGTTGATTCCCAAATTGATAAATTTTTTGAAATAGAAACATCTAATTTTAAATTAGAACGACCACAATATAAAATAGGTGATGATGTAAGAATGTCTACCTATCACTTTTTACACGGCATTGGAAAGAACAGTGATGTTGCGGATTTTATCGCTAAACATGGAATCTTAAGTAAAGAAGCTACTGGTGATATGGGAAACCATGCTTTTCAATTCGTTGTTGGATTGTGGCGAGTAAAAGAGGATATCGCTTTAAAAGATTATATTAAAAATTATAGTGGAATGATTGTTACATATGATGATAAGATTGAGCAAGTCCCATATAAGAAGCTTGATGATTTTGTCGAAAAAATGCGTAATGTTGATCACTGGTTATGGAAGGCAGAATCTTCTATGGAAATAAGATTTATGCCTAGTTTGGCTAGAGATATTAATCAGATTGGATTTATACTTAATTTGAATTCTAAAGAAGGACAATCTTTATTAGCAAATGATATAAATGCTATTAATTTTGATAAACAAACATCAGATAATTTTATTAGATCAGATTTAAAAGGTAACTTCTTTAACAACAAGGATAATACTTTTCTTAATCGTGCATCATATATTATTTTTGGTTTAAATAAATGTTTTATTGAAGGAATTATTGTTGGAAGAATTGTTGAAAATGATCAGGTTTTATTGCAACAATTAAAGGGATTATTTCCAGAATGTTATATATGTAATTTAGATGGTAAAGTTATTATTAATTGAAATAATATTTATAAAAAATTATAATGGAAAAGTCCTAGAAAATTCTCTTGGACTTTTTTTAAATAAAATATATTTTGTTTTATGATATAATAAAAGATAGAGTAGCCGCATGACAATTAATAATAGAAAGGGTATTTTTAATATGATTATTAATGACGATAAATTGCTAAATGAATTATGGACGCAAAGCGAAGAACTGACACAATATTTTGAGTTAGATTTAAGTAATCAACACATATTAGAAGAACTAGCTAAAATAAAACACATAAAGATTAGTTTTTACGTAAAAAATGATTTAAGTGCTATTGAAAATACTATTAAACAGTTATGCGCTTTAATTGATAAATGTCCTAATCTTGATTTTGTTGGTGTTTCTTTATTAGGGCCAGAACCTAAAAAGCTAGATGATATTAATAAGTTAATTGATATATCAATTAAGAAAAATGTTAAGCGAGTTCGTGTAACGGGATTTCAATATGATTATTTATCTTTATATAGTAAGTTGTTATCATCGGATACTGAAACGTTTGTTAACTTAGATAAAATTGATCCTATAAATGGTTTTGTATATGTCTTTGGTAACGAAAAATTAAGGCAAAGATTATTGCCAAGTTCTTTAGGTAATGCGGAATTAGATACTATATGTAGTGAATTACGAAATGGATACATATCATTGGAAAGCTATGAAAAATATAAAAATTATTTAGCTAATTATGATGAATTATATGTAGCGATTGGGAATGTAAGTGACCTTGATTTGACTAAATTAGAGAGCATTAAAAAAGATAGCCGTATAAAGGGGATTTGCGTTAAATGTGGAAATAATCAAGTTCCTCAATGCTATTCCTTTGAAGAATATGAGGATATCAAAAAAGTTATTGATAATATAATTGGAATGGTTAAATTACCAAACGCTGATGATCCTAATAGAGATAAATTAATATTTGCTCAAATATATAAAATATTAGGTAAAAATATTAGGTATGATCATTATGCCATAAGCGCTGAAGGAGAAAAAGATAAAAAATTATCTTGTGATTGTCGCAACTTAAAAAATGGGCTTTTAGGAGTTAGACGTAATGGTAAAAAAGAACTTTTAACTGTATGTGCTGGTTATGCTACGATATTGCAAAATTTATGTGCCTGTTTTAATATAAAATGTGATTATTTACGCTCCAATTCGATGCCAGTATGGGATAATTGGGGAAAGTATGAAAATGGTACATCTGATCCAATGGGACATGCCTATAATGCTGTATATTTAGATGGTAAAGCCTATTTATGTGATTTAACATGGGATGCAAATAATATGAAATTAGATCAGTTAGGAGAAAACTTTTTAAGATCTTATGAAGAGTTTTGTAAAACTCATAAAGACGAGGGATTTTCAAGTGATAATGTAACAGTGGTGACCCAAAGTGGAGAAACTCGCCATGCTTTAAATCCACAATTATTTATTCATTCTTGTTCAGATAAAGAACAATTGCAACTTTTTGGTATGGTTGCAAAGGGAAATATTGATGAAATGATTAGTGAAGGTTACCTTGCTAATTTTGCTATGTCAAATATTGAATACATAAAACAGGTTAGAGGTAGGGTCGGTATGTTAGAGTATATAGAACTAATTCAAACGATTCACGGAATAGAAGACTACATAACATCTCCCCACTTTAAAGCCCACGCAGGTTGGCCAGGAAAAACAGCCCCTAGTAAAATTTTTGATGAACAAGGAAATGTCATAGTTGATAAAAGTTTTGTCTTTTATCCTGGGGCTGAGGATTTGTCTCCTGATGATGCTATTTCTGAGGTAAAGAATATGGAGGAAAGACAATGGAAAATGAGATAAAAATTAGGAAAGCTTTTACTGAAACGTTTATCATTTTAAATGATTTGAATTTATACCATAGACTTCCTGATGCGCTTAAAACAATTATAGAGTCAAATTATGATGACAATTACAATTTCTCTTTTGATAAAAATGTTCCTCTTTTTAATCAAATAGATAATGATATAACTAGAAATCTAATTACTTATATTTATATTAATTATATAAATAAAGATAATAACATTAATAATTTTTTTGCAAATGAGATAAATGATATTTTAAATGAAACTAGTAATTAATTATCTATTGCTTTTTAGTTACATAGCTTTTGAATTTTTTCAAAAGCTTTTTATATGCTCGTGTATTAACTATATTTATATTATATAAACTTTTACTATTAAATAAATTTGCCAATAACGACAACAATAATTGAAAGAAGTAAAATAACTATTAATTCGGCAGGGATATATTTAGCATATTTTTCTTCTAATTCAGCTATTTCTTTTCTATTTCTTATATTATTTATATTTTTACCAATAATTATTTCACTTGTATTTAAATAATCATCCAATCATCCTCATTTAATATTAGTTCAACATAAATTCTTTACAAAATGAAATAATACATATCTTTATCAATTAAAGATAGTTGACATTTTTATGATAAAAACTGTAAACTAGATAAAAATGACAGCCTTAACAAATGTCAAAAGAGTATCCTTTTTGATATGATATTATAAAGTAATACTTTAAATAATAAGTGAGGTAAGGTATAATGGACGATGACTTTTTAACTTTTTATCATGGTGGAGCACCGGTCGATTTTAATGTATCAGCAATTGATATTTTTTATCCTGCTATCAAGCAGCAAAACAAAGCTGGCCATTATGTTGGATTTTATATGTTTGGTGAAGATGGTAAGGATGAGGCTACACGCTATGCGTTTAATCAAAAGGAAGCGATGAAAAATCTATTAACAATAAGGATGAAAAAAGATGTGCAGATAGTTAAATTACCACCTTTTTCCATCACACGAATTACGAGAGAACAAATAGAAAAATTTCGTGAGGACGGGTATGATCTTATTGCGGGTAGTTCGGTAGGTAAAATGGAGTATGTACTGATAAATAAAGATAAGATAATTGATATGAAGATAGAAAAAGTTACTCATTATAAGCAAGATAAGGAAACACCTCAAGTTGACCCACCAGCACTAGAAAAAGATAAGTATGCCACTTTAGAAGAATTAGAGCCTCTTTTATCAGAAAGTGGTTATCTTTGTTTTGGTCATGGAACGGGAAGAATGGGAAACTCTGAAGAAGTCGTCGATTCAATTTTTGATGAAGGATTGAGAACTAAAGATAATTCTTTGTATTTTACAACAATAGGATTAAGTACACCTACTCCTGAATTAAAAAAACAGTATGAAGAAATGGGACTTCCAGAACCCACTATTGATAGTTTAAAAACACAATTTAATAATTGGCAACACCAGGTTTCAAAAAAGATTATAATTGCTCGAATACCAACTGAATATGTAAATATGATGGGTGATAGATCAGATTTAGATGGGGAAATGTATGGAGCTTTTATGATAAGAGATGTTTCTGAAGATGGAAAATTTACTAATTATCTTAATCCTAAATTTATAATAGGAAGTTTTGATGTAGACAAGCAGTTAGTAAAATTAAATCCCCATTTTGAAAAGCAATTATCACCTGAGACGATTTCTGAACTTTCACGAAAATACATAGAAACTCTAAAAAAAACGAAAGCTAGAGTTGAAAGGACTACAAAATCTTTACCATCTCAAAATCTTACTGTTACTGATGATGCTTTTGACTCATCTGATTTTGGTTCCTTTGACGCTAATTCATTTGATGAAGAATCTGAGCAAGATAGCAAGAGAAAATAAGACTAATTAATATGACTATGACACCATCTATAAATTAACTAAAAAGTATGGCGATAAACAAAGGAAGTGAAAGCATGACTAAAACAGCTGGAAAAATAATAGAAGTATACCTCCCTGATGCATATCAAAATGGCTCTTTACTAGATGTTATGGATAGGACTAATGTTGGCTTTAAGATAATGACTAAAGAAGGATTAAAAGATATAGTATTAGAAGTAAATGAAACAAATGCCCAAATAATGAAAAACGATAATGTCGTAATTATAGAAAAAGATATGTGCGGAAGTCATTTTGTTGATATTGGAATCGCTAAGGATGATAGTTATGAATAATAATGAATTTGCAACAATTGGTTTATATGATCACAATGCTGATAGTTATAAAAAAATAAAATCGGCTTTTGAAATGGGTGAAGATGTCGTTGGAATTGTCCATGCAACTGGTACTGGTAAATCATATAATGCCTTACAACTAGCCTATGATAATAAAGATAAAAAAGTTGTTTATGTAGTGCCAGCTAACGGGATAATTGAACATATAAAAAAAATAATAGATGATAATCCTAATTTAGATTTAAAAAGAGATTTTCCCAATTTAGAATTTAGAACCTATCAAAGTTTTATATCTTTAGATAGGGAAGAGATAAAAAATATTAAATGTGATTTATTAATCTTGGATGAATTTCATCATATTGGCGCTCCAATATGGGGAGCAAGAATTAATACTATGGTAGAAACACATCCTAAAATGAAAATATTTGGTATGACAGCCTATACCATTCGTGACCGAGGAACCATTTATGAAAGAGATATGGCTAATCCTGATACTGATGAATTATTTTCTGGCAAAATAGAAAGTAGATATAGTTTATGTGATGCCATGATAGATGGAGTTCTTCCAAAACCGGTATATAAAAGTGCTTATACCAATTTAATGAGTGTAGAAAGTAAGTTAGAAGAAAAAGTTAAAAGATTGGTTTCTTCGACTAAAGAATATCAAGAATATATGTCTATTTTATTTGATGTTAAAAGAAGAATACATGAAGCACCAAGTATCCCTAGTATTTTAAGAGAAAATATCAAGCCAAATGGAAAATATATTTATTTTTGCCCACCCTGTACTGAAGAAGGAGCTAATGATATTGAAACTATAAAAAAGCAGGCTTTTCTATGGTTTAAACAATTTGTACCTGAAGAAGATATCGTTATTTATACCTCAACAAGTAGAATGGGTGAAGCGGGAAAGAAAAACCGTGATGCTTTTTATGATGATGTTACAATATCTGGTGAAAAAGTAGGTAATAAATTGCGTGTAATGTTTGCCATAAATCAATATAACGAAGGAATTCACGCCCCTAATATTGATGGTGTAATAATGGGGCGAGGTACTACATCGGATATCGTATATTTTGAACAATTAGGCCGAGCATTAGCTATCCGTGGTAACACTAAAGATATGTTTGATAAATTAGAAAAATATTCAATTCCAGAATTAATGGAAATGTGTAAAGCAAAAGGTATTCACGTTAAAGAAGAGATGTCTAAAGAAGAATTAATTGAAAAATTAATTGCGCCTGTAGTAATTGATTTAACTAATAACTATGATTTTATTAAAGAACTTGAAAACAATTTAAGGAGTAAGATTAAAGAAGTATCTAATAGGGCTTCAGTTAATCATAGAGACATAAAGATAAAAGAAGCATCTTTCGACATTGAAATCGAAGATCAAGATTTATTTGAAATGTTAAAATACGTTAGCGATAGATTAATGAAGACATGGGAAGATTACTATGAACTTGCTAAAGCCTATTATGAATATCATGGTAATTTAAATATTCCTTATCATTTTAAGACCAATGATGGCTATACTTATGATGAAAATGGGGTTGTAGACCTTGGCCGTTGGATGAGCCGACAAAGGCGACAATTTTCTAGTTTATCCAAAGAAAAACAACATTTGTTACAATCGATAGATTTTATCCGAGATCTTCTTGAAGAAAAGTGGTATAAAAATTATGAATTAGCCAAAGCCTATTATAATCATTATGGTAATTCAGACATCCATTACCATTTTAAAACTAACAATGGTTATACCTACGATGAAGAAGGAAAGGTAAGACTTGGAGCATGGCTTGGTTATCAAAGAAAAAAATTTTTTGAATTATCACAAGAACAGCAACAGTTACTTCAATCAATAGACTTTATGTTAGACCCTATTGAAGAAAAGTGGCATAAAAATTATGAGTATGCTAAAGCCTATTATGAACATTATGGCAATCTAGATGTCCCTCATTTTTTTATAACCAATGATGGTTATACTTATGATGAAAAGGGAAAGATAAGACTTGGTGGTTGGATTTCTACACAACGCCAAAGCTTTTCAAACTTATCAAAAGAAAGACGAGAATTACTTCAAGCGATAGGTTTTATATTAAATGCTTCAACTGAAAAATGGAATAGAAGTTATAGGTGTGCTAAAGCCTATTATGAACATTATGGTAATTTAAATATCCCTTATCATTTTAAAACCAATGATGGCTATACTTATGATGAAAATGGAGTTGTAGATCTTTATACTTGGGTTGCCTTTCACCGGACAAACTTTTCTAAACTATCAAAAGAAAGGAAAGAATTGCTTAAATCAATCGGTCTTATATTGAATCCTCTTGAAGAGAAGTGGATGCGAAATTATAATGCTGCCAAAAAATATTATGAATACTATGGCAACCTAAAAATCCCTTATAATTTTGTAACTAATGATGGTTATACTTATGATGAAAAGGGGAAAATAAACCTTTGGTCTTGGTTGTCACATCAAAGAAGACAATTTTCTAGTTTATCAGAAGAAAAGCAAGGTTTATTACAATCAATCGGTTTAACATTAAATGATGCTGAAAATAGATGGAA
Organism: uncultured Bacilli bacterium; assembly: GCA_947589735.1. Lineage (GTDB taxonomy): Bacteria > Bacillota_I > Bacilli_A > RF39 > UBA660 > UBA5578. Next base: position 116,588 of record CANQCR010000002.1, read on the forward strand.
CCGAAATTATGAACTTGCCAAAGCCTATTATTTGAAACACCATCATTTATATATGTCTCCAAAATACGTCACTGAAGATGGAATAAAATTGGGAAGTTGGATAGTATCTCAAAGAAGATATACATCACCTGATAGCGAAAAAGGACAATTGTTATCAAGTATAGGAATGATATGGGGAATAAAGCAGAATAGATCTAAAGTTATTGACATATGTGAACTTTATAATATTGATCAAGCAAAAAACAAAGCAATTCTTGAACATATTTCCATTCAAGAATTGCAATCTAAGATTGATTTTCTTAAAGAACATAATATACCTATATTAAATGATGATTTATTACTTGATATATTTTCTATGAGTAGCCCTGATATGGAAGAAAAATATGGCATATCACTTACAGAATTAATAAGTAAATATTCTAAAAAAAGTCAAAAAGAATAGAGGAATAGCATGTTTTTAGATAAGTTTTTAAATCTTACTTATTTAGATTTAATATATGATAATTATGATGAAAAATATATAAGTTTATTAGATGAAGAAAATTTTAATAAAGTTTATCTATTACTAAAAAGTTATAATTTTTATTTTATTGATGATATTATTTTGAATTATTTAGAGCTATTTGAAATAGAAACAAAATATGTTCAACTAGCCATTTCCGATATTAAATTAACCATTGGTGATGATTTTGTAAAAGAGATTGGGAAAAATATGACTTTGATTGATAAAATTATTGAATTAGCAATTAAATATAGTGAGAAAGATGGAGATTAAAATTAAAAAGTTTTATCCATTTTTTTGATTTTCAATTAATTCAATAACTTTTGGAAACAAAAAACCAATCTTTCGATTGATTTTTATATATCAATATTTGTGCATTTTGAACATATTCGCCAGTGGGTCCTAAGGGAAGAGGCTCGACAATTTTTTGCCTCGATAATAGGTAATAAACCATTAACTAATTTTATTTAAGAGTTCAATATCCATTCTATAATACGTTTTTTAATTTCATAATATTCTTGTTCTTCAAATTGCATATTGGCGATACAAAATCTTTTTGATGCAATATGGGAGCAAAACATACACTCATATAAGTTAAAACAATCTTGAATGAATAGGGAATTAGATACTTTATTAGAACATATGACATTATAACTATTACTACAATCTTTCGAGTCATCGCATCTTATACAAAAACTACAGGTTCCGGAACGTTGTGAGGCGAGCAAGAATTCGCTATTGCCACACGAATCACAATAAATAAGATTTTTAGAATCACTACAATCCGTACTTCGATAAATATTTTCAGAGCGGTATATAGTATCGCTTTTAATAACGTTAATTGAATCATAAACACGTTCTGTTGTTGTTAGATTGATGGTATTCCAAATATCGATTAATTCGGCTAGATTACTAATATTCTGTTTTGGTAGCATCCATCCTTCATTTGCATCTTTTCGTTCCATATTTTTATTGGTAATAAATCTACCACTATTGATAGAATCGGCCCAAGTTATTTCATTGGTTGTTGAGTCGTTGACTTGCTTAGGTAGTTTAATGTCAAAAGCAAATTTTTCTAATAATATATCTAATGAATAACAATTATCCTTATTAAAGACACTTTTAAATATTTTATTTACAATTTCTAATGCTAGTACATCATTCATCTTAAACACCTCTTTTATTTGTTGAATTAGAAATTAGAATATCTTTTAATTTGATATTACAATTTAAGTTAAAAGATATTCGACTACTTTCGGTATGTGAAACTTGTTGATTATTTTGATTATTTAAATAAACTGGCTTAATTCTTGGGATACCAATATAATCTAGCGTTATCCCTTTAAAAGCCGGCATTAATATGCCGTTAGCATCAATTCTAGCAATGCATTCCCGATTTTGTAATTCCGTAAGTAATTTTATTTTTTGCTCTTTTGAATCATCTAAAGGAATTTTCATGTTGAAATTATCGACGATGAGCGTGGCATCTAATTTGGAAACCCTAAAGATAAAATAATTGATAACATTAGCAAATATAGCATTTTTTAAACTATCCGAAATTTGATTAAGATATTGTCCAGCTAAAACTAATGACAAATTATATTTTCTTGATTCTGATAGATATCTTGCTAAAATAGGATTTTCAACAATCGCTACTTCATCGATGATAAATATAATATGTTCTTTTATTTCTTGCCTTTGAACGATTGTTAATAGTTGTTGCATTAAAAGCCCCGCAATTGTTTTAGTTACTTTATCACCGAGACTTGTTCGGTTAAGAGAAAATAGTGTTAAGAAATTATCGTGGATGACATCTTTTAAATTATCAGAATGTTCTTCTTTATTAAAGACGGGAATCATCTCCATTTCGTCAATAAAGCCGATAATAGGGGCGATAGCGTCACTATATGATTTCGTTTTTAAATCATTAAAATCAGATAAAAAGAAGTCAATAACACTAACAGGTAAGACATTTTTTAAATAATTTATGAGACTATTGCGATATTCTGTATCTAAAAGGAGTTTTCTTAAATTTCTAAAGTTGAAAGAAGAGGCCGTTAGTAATAGGTGAACAGCATGCCTTAAAACTCTTTCTAATTTCGAATTATATTGATCAGCAAGAAGGGATTTTAATAGATCTAACAATAGTTCTGTGGATGCGATGATATCATCACTATTATTAATAAAAAGATCAATACTACTCAAACTATTTTTAAAGTCAATAACTTGTCCTAATCCACCGATGTCATTTTCTAAGGCAGCATGGGGATCAATGACAACAACTTTATATTTCTGACGTAAATTCTCATTTTTATTGATGTTATTAATTAACATACTTATAAACTTTGACTTACCAGTTCCAGAAGAACCAATAACAAGTGAGTGTTTATCAAAACTAAAATTATTTTGATTTAAATAGAAATTACCTTGAAGATAAGGAAAAGTATCAATTGAAAGAATGGCATTGTTTGTATCACTATTTAATAAGTGTAATATTTTATTAATTTCTAAATATTTAGGCGTTTTTTTATAGTAGAATCTTTTATTGCTATCAAAGTCAACAGCTAAAATATTTGCTGGTATAGCAAGAAGAAGTATATATTTTTTGATAATTCCGTTTTGGTTTAAATAGAAAGATACGCTTTCTTTAACTTTATCTTCACCTAATTTTCGAAGTTTTATTTCTAAATACATTAATGTTCCTTTATTTTTAATTTCGTTGTAATTTATTAAATCAACAATATTTTTTCCTGTTTTAGGTAAAGCTAAATAAGTCTTAACCGCTTTAGGTCTATAGATATCTTGACTAGGCTTTAATAAAAAAGAATTTAAATTATTGATGGTAGGTGGCAAAGAACATTTTGTTTCAATAAAGTATCTTAAATTGTTTTTATCATTGGTTATAATGATTTTAAAACTTCTAAAAAGTCCATTATAATTAGAAACAATTTTAATTAATTCTTTCCATTCATCTTTCGAAACGAAGTCTTGATTTAAATATATTTCTTTTATCAACCCCATAATTGGTCACCTCGTTGATAAAGTATATCAAAAAATCAAAATAAAAAACTGACTTTTTAGCAATCAGTTTTATCAGTTTAATATATCGCTACAAGAAAGTCTGTCATGTTATCATGATAATATTCTAGTTCCGGTAGTTCTTTTAAATTATATTTGGTTGATGGTAAAAACTCCTCATAAAATCTATGGGATATTTCCTGAATCTCCTTGGGATTTTGCGAAGGAATAGAAAACTTTAACCATTTACTAGCGGGTATTTTTATGTGTTCAAATGTCTTGATAGGTTGATCATACATACAATAATATTTTTGACTTTCTTCTCTTTCTATATCATAAGTGATTAGTCCATATTTTATCGCACCATATTTATCTAAATATTTTGCTTCTGTTTCTTTGAAGAAAAGGGGAGCATCTTCGCCTATTTTCATATTATTAGTTTTTTTACCGACACCATATAAATCCATTTCATTAAGTGTAACAACTTCATAATCTAGTTCTGATGCTTGGATAATATCTTCGTTAAAAATGATGCGTGGGAAATTTTTAAGTTTTGTTTCTTTGTTAACAAGACTAGGTTTAATGCCATGAAACTTTAAGAAGGCTCTAGAAAAGGAAGTGGCATTATCATACCTGTATTTTAATGCTATATCAATAATTTTGCCATTACCTTCATATAAATCAAATCCGGCGTTAGATAGTCTTCTTTTTCTAATATACTCTGACACGGAAAGACCTGCTAACATTGTAAATAAGCGCTGCATCGTATAGACATTGACCCCTAAATATTTAGCTAAGACATCATAACTTATATCTTCTTCTAAATTATCATCAATGTATTTGGTTATTTCATTCAAACATTTATAGATATTCAACCATCATCACCTAATATTATTTTAACATAAAATCTTTACAAGATTAATAAGTAATATTCAACTCTATCAATTAAAGATAGATGTAAGAATATAGATAGCTGAAGATATATATATGATCAAGAAAAAATAAAATAACTATTTTATAATTGGCAAACTAATTAACCATATGAATTTTGATAAGTATATCAGAATATCCCAGGTATTTTTATTTCAATAAAATTAATTCAAATAGAGATGAAATATATTTAAATACTCGCGCACTTTGAATATATTTATCAAAGAAGCAGTCGGGGGAGGCATTTACAACTTTAATAGTTATGATATAATGATGTTAAATGTTTCGAGGTGATAAAAATATGTATCAAAAAGATGCTTTAAGAGAATATATTCTTAATTCAGAAATAAGAGTGTTTAGTAAAGAAATAAAAGTGAGGTTATCTAAAGATTTGGCAGTTAAATATGATGAAGGCTTATATCAAAACGCTTTATTAAATATCCAAAACAACTTACAATTGATAAATAGTCTAAATATTCGTTATCCTGCGAATGCAAATCCTATATTGTATGTGTATATTGTTCCTGATGATAAATATGCAAAATTATTAGGAATACCTAAACGTTTTGATAGAGGTACAGGCGGAGGAAAACCTGTTAGTTGTTATGATTTAGATGGATTTAATAGTGCTTATGGTTTAAGTCAAAATCTTTTAGAAAATAAAACTTTAGATATGGAAATATCAAAAAAGGAAAATGAAATTCATGAACTTTCACATATTATTCATAGTCAATTTTTTTCTAAAAACCAAACAATTTGTGAAGGTTTTGCTGAAGCTTTACCGCTTTATACATTAGGCTTTGAAGAACTTTTTGATGAGCATCAAAATATATTATTACATTTAGATGAAAATAAGATATTAAGTGCTCAAGAACTTTTAGATTCTGAAAAAGATGAAAGTTATGGAGTTTATGAAGCTTTACCTAATAAATCTTGTTCTTTTAGATACTCTTATATTTCTTCATATCTACTAGTAAGAGGTTGCTTAGAGACTTTAAAAGAGGAGTATGATATTTCCAAAACTGAAGCGACTCAAAGATTTTTAGAAATCGTAAAACAAAGTAAATGTACAAATGAATGGTTAATTTTCGATATTGCTAATGCTATTGGAATTTCAGAAGAAATATTATTAAATGGTAAAGATATACAAAAAAAGGCTTTAGCTTCTATAAAATTAATGGCATCTCATAGTATTACTAAAAAGTAAAATATAATATTTTTTTGACAAAATAATTACCCCCTAGGGATTTTGATAAGTGTATCAGAATATTCTATGGGATTTTTTATGCAAAAAAAAAATCGAACTAAAAAGTTCGACTAAAATACAAAATGGAGCATGAGTCATAGATATCTACAACTTTTTTCTAATAACGAAAGAATCAAAATAATCTTCCGTTTCTAAAAAGGATATATCACAATTTTCATATTTATTAAATATTATTATTATTATTATTATTTTATTGGATACACTTTTAAAGCCTAATAATAACTTATTATTTTTATATTTTTAATAATGTATCAGTAAGCAGTTTAGCTTTATTGTAAAGATCGATGTTTTTGATTGCTTTTGTTGTTCCATTATAATTAACTGTTACTTTAAATCCAGCATCAAATAAATCTTCATTTGAAATTTCTTTATTAATTATTTCATTTTCAATAAAATTTATAACTTCGTTATATTCTTCAACGTTTAATTCTCTAATTTTTGTTATAGCATTAGTTTTTTCTGGCTCTTGAGGGAAATGATAGAACTGATATGAATATAGTTCTTTATTTTGAGTTATAATTGTTCCAGCGTATCCAGGATCATCAACTCCCCACCATTTACTTACTATAAATATAGCATTTTCTTCAATTTTGGATAATTTTTCATTAAATTCTATTTGTGTTTCCATTTTTACCTCTTTTCATTAAATTATTTACATTTTAATTATAGCATTAGAAATTAATAAAAAGCAATTTTAATTTATATAAAATAAAACTTACAAACATTTAAGTTCGTAAGTCGATTCAACCAAAAATGGAGCAAGTGACCAGAATCGAACTGGCATCCCAGCCTTGGCAAGGCCGTGTACTAACCATTGTACTACACCTGCGTACTAACATTATACCATAAAAATGATGAAAGTATACACTAAATGTTAAAAAAATGAAAATTTATCCCAAATTGAGAGTAGTTTTGATATAATGATAATAGGTGATAGTATGGAACACTTGACAGCCGAAGATAAGAAAAAGAAAAAAATATTTACAACATGTTTAATCAGTTTTTATGTAGTGTGTGCTATTTTTTTTGTCATTGGTGGACTATATTGGTGGGATAGCAAAGAAACATTTTATTTAACAGCAAATAAAGTCGCTATGGTTGTTGATGGCAATTATCAAATCGGTATGTATGGCAAAACCGAAGAAAAAAAGCATAGTAACTATAAGTATACCAGTTCTAATACTAATATTGCGACCGTTTCTGAAGATGGAAAAGTATCGGCTGTCAGTGAAGGCGAGACTAGTATAACTGTCAAATCAAAGTATAGTTCTAAAAAACATGTTTTAGATATTATTGTTCAGGGTGATGAAATATATTCAGTGGAGTTTGAAAATGAAATAATTCATTTAAATGTTGGCAAAGAAACATCCTTACCAGTTATTATAAATGGTGATCCCGATTTTCAAATGGGTTTAGTTTGGGAATCTAAAAATGAAGATATTGTAACAATTAATCAGGAGGGAAAGATCAAAGCTGTTGATCCCGGTGCGACCTATATAAAAGTTAGCGTTGAAGGAACTAGCGTTAGTGCAATGGCTAAAATCATTGTTGATGAAGAATTATCTGATAATGATTCATCAACTCCGTCTCTTTCCCCAGATGAAACATCCTCTGAAGTAAATAGTGACTATGATGAAGATGAGGAAGTAAATAAAAACGTCCATGTAACGGGTGTTTATGCCTTTTTAACTAATGATAGCTTAAAAGTTGGTGAAAAAACTAAATTATCTTATGAAATTAGACCTCATAATGCTGATAATAAAAATGTTACATTCGCGAGTAATAATCCTAAAGTAGCTAAAATAGATGATAGTGGTAATATAACGGCCCTAAGTCCTGGCGAGGCTGATATATCAGTTCGAACAAAGGATGGAAATAGGACATCGTTCGTGACTATTTATGTATCGATGAGTGATGTTCCCGTTAATGGTATTAGCTTAAATAAAAAAGAGACGACGTTGGTAGTTGGCAGTAAAGAGACCTTAATTGCGACAATAAATCCTTCACGAGCAACCAATAAAGCGGTTAGTTGGACAAGTAGTAATCCTAATGTTGCCACTATTAGTCAAACGGGTGTAATAGAAGCTAAAAAGGTGGGAACAACTAAGATAACTGTTACTACAAAAGATGGTGGTAAGAACTCATCAATTACGGTAAATGTTAAAAATAAGGCAGTTCTGGTTAAAGGGATTACTTTGGATAAGGCAAGTATGAACTTAACATTGGGTAATATATATCATTTAACAGCTAAGATTAACCCAAGTAATGCCACCAATCAAAACATTACGTGGTCAACTAGTAATAGTAAAATTGTCAGTGTTGATTTAGCTGGTAATATTAAAGCTATTGGTAGCGGTACGGCAACGATTAAAGTTCAAACTAGTGATGGTAATTATGAAGCGGTTTGTAAAGTAACTGTTCCCGATATCAAAATTACTAAACTTACTTTAAATGCTAATAAAATTCAGTTAGTAAAGGGAAAAACATACCAAGTAAAAGCATCATTTACCCCAAGTAATGCTACTAATAAAAAACTAAAATATACATCAGATAATAAGAGTGTAGCCACTGTGGATAGTAATGGTAAAATAACTGCTAAAGGTCTTGGTACAGCAACTATTAAAGTTACAACCACTGATGGTAGTTCTAAAGTAGCATCATTATCAGTTATTGTTTCGGCAAGTGGTAATATGATTGATGTCAGAAAGCAAAAGTATACAAAATATTATACGGATGTCGTCAACTATATGTATGAGACATCTACAAACTCTAAACACATTCAAAACTTTGCTATTTATAATATTGGTAAATCAAGCGAAACAGCTTATTTTTCAACAGTTGAAAGTGGAACTAGTAGTGATATTAGTACCGCTGAAAAGAAAGCTAAATTAAATCGAACAATCATTTTTAAAGTGCCTAAAAGTGTTATTAATAGTCCTAAATCAACGAAAAGAAGTGTTATGTATTTAAAGAATTCTGGCCATGGTCAAGCTTTTGATTTAGAAAAGGACGGAACGATGTGGACGAATGCTTATGGTCTTGCTCCAACTAAGAGTGGTGGTACTTGGTGGGGTGGCTCAGAAGGTGTCATGCGTATTAAGTTTAAAGCTAATAAAAAAGATGCATCCCTTAGCCCACTTACCCGTTTAAAAATAACTGATAGTAAAGGTAATGCCTATACAAGTTTTAATATTTCAATTGATGAAGCTAACGATTTGATCGCACTTCGTAAAGGAACAAGAGTTTTAGTATATCGTTTAAGTGAACTAAAGAAGACGAAGGGGACTTATCAGTATAATAAAGCTCCGGCGACTTTAGTATATAATATTAAACTAGCAAGCAATCTAATAACGTATCCTGATGGTTCAACTATATCAAAACAAGGTGATGCCTTACATAATGGTTATTATTATTTATATCGTGGGGCGCCAGGAAAAGATTCTTATCTTGAAGTATTTAACTTATTAGGGGAACTTCAGTATTCTAAGAAGTTATCGATATCTAAAGCTAATAACCGGGAAGCGGAAGGCTTAAAAATATATAATGAACATATTTATGTTGGCTCAACTCATAAAAAAAGTGGTGTCAAAGGAACACTATTTGATGTTGGATATTTTAAGTAGGTGATAAAATGGTTGATGAAATTATTGTTTTTAGACAAAATAGTATTAAAATTAATGATCTTTATGTTGATCCATATGGTGTTGATAAGGAGTATCATGATGCTAAATATATTTTTATAACGCATAGTCATTATGATCACTATAGCGTGGATGATCTGGCGAAGGTTATGAATGTTAATACAATCTTTATCATGCCATCTAGTATGAAAGATGAATATCATTATCCTAATCAAGTTATTTTTGTAAATCCTGATACCGATTATGATTTAGAAGATGTGACATTTAAAACGGTTAGAATGTATAATCTTGATAAACCATTTCATCCAAAGGCTAATAATTGGTGTGGTTATCTTATCAATTATAATGGACTTATTTACTACGTTATGGGTGATACTGATGATATCAAAGAAGCGGAGCACATTAAATGTGATGTTCTTTTTATCCCGATTGGTGGCAAATTTACGATGGATGTGAATGAAGCTTTGACGTGTCAAAAAAAGATTGATTATCAATTTGTTATTCCTGTTCATTATGGTAGTATTGTTGGTAGTGTCCACCTTGGGGAAGAGTTTAAAAATAAAGTAGGAGATAAATGTATATTAAAAATAAAGTAAATTCTGCTTTATTTTTTTATTAGACTTTAAAAATAAGATAAATAATGATATAATGATTTAGTATGGAGGATAGATATGGAAATAAGTGAACTTATAAGTACCTATACCGCATTTAATAATCGTATTCAAGAATTATGGAGGTCACTTTGACTCTGAACAAAAACAAGAACGCTTACAAGCTTTAGAATCTTTGATGAATGAGCCTAATTTTTGGTCAAGTGAAAATAGTTCTAATATCATTAGTGAAGCTAATAGTATCAAACATCTTTTAGATGAGGTATCTTCTTTAAAAAAAGATCTTGAAGACAATTTAGAACTTGTTAATCTTTTAAAAGAAGAAAGCGATGATGATCTTAGTAAAAGCCTTGAAGATGGTATTTCTAATTTCAGTAAACGCTTAAACGATATGGAACTTTTGCTACTTTTAAATGGTCCATATGATGCTTGTGATTGTATTTTAGAGTTACACCCAGGGGCTGGCGGAACCGAGTCTTGTGATTGGGCAAGTATGCTTTACCGGATGTATACAAGATATTGTGAGAAACATCACTATAAAATGGAAGAGTATGATTACCAAAGTGGTGATGAAGCGGGCCTTAAAAGTGTTGCTGCCATTATCCATGGTGATTACGCTTATGGTTATTTAAAATGTGAGAAAGGTGTTCATCGCTTGATTCGTCTATCACCATTTGATGCGAATAATCGGCGCCATACATCTTTTGCCTCTGTTGATATTACACCGATTTATAATCAGGAAAATATCGATATTGAGATTAAAGAAAGTGACGTGCGTATTGATGTCTATCGTTCGAGTGGTAAAGGTGGACAGGGTGTTAATACAACTGATAGTGCTGTCAGAATTACCCATCTTCCCACTAAGATTGTTGTAACTTGTCAAAATGAACGTAGTCAAATTCGCAATAAAGAAATTGCTTTAAATGTTTTAAAGAATAAATTATATCAATTAGAAATTGAAAAAAGAGAAAAAGAATTACAAAATATCAAAGGTCAAAATGCCGATATTAACTTTGGCTCACAAATTAGAACCTATACTTTACATCCATATTCTTTAGTTAAAGATCACCGGACTAATTATGAAACAGGAAATGTTGTTAAGGTTTTAGATGGTGATCTTGATGAGTTTATTAATGAATGTTTAAAAAGGGGAGTTAATTAATGGATATTAAAGCCGAAAATAAAATTTTATTAGATAAAATTTATAATGCTCATTATCTAAAACGCTTTATTTCATTTATTATTGGTCTAATGTTGATGGCCATTTCTTATAACTTGTTTACAAGAAAGTGTAATTTGATTTATGGCGTTGGGGGCATTGGTATCATTTTAGAAGAAATGTATGGATTAAATCCTGCGTTAGTTGTCCTTTTTTGTAATTTAATTTTACTTTTGATGAGTTTTATTTTCTTAGGTAAAGAACAGACAAGGAATACTATTTTAGGTTCTCTTTTATATCCGTTATTCATTAAAATAACCGAACCTTTAATTAATGTAAGTTTGGGTAATGTTGAAGTTATTTTAATAACATTATGTGGATCTTTAATTATGGGTATTGGTCTTGGACTAGTATTTAAAGCTGGTTATACTAGTGGTGGGACGGATATTTTAAATCAAATTGTCAGTAAATATGCCAAGATGTCCGTTGGAACATCAATGTATTTTACAGATTTCTTAGTTATCTTAGCTAGTATTTTCGTTTTTGGCTTTTCAACTTTTGTCTATTCTGTTTTAAGTTTATATATTATAAGCCTTATTATGGATAAGGTTATCATTGGTATATCCTCATCTAAAGCCTTTTATATTATTACGGAAAATGAAACAGCTGTTAAAAAGTTTATTACGCAAAACTTGTCTCATGGCGTAACAATTTTAGAAGCTAGAGGCGGATATACAGGTAATATGGAAAAAGTTATTATGTGTATTGTTCCAACCAAAGAATATTATGTCTTTAAAGAAGGTATAAAGATGATTGATAAAAATGCATTTTTCATTGTAACTGATGCTTATGAAGTATCAGGTGGAGTTTAGGAGGTTAAGTATGGAATTAATAACGATCAAACATGCAAGTAAAACCTATAAAACAGGGGTAACCGCTATTCATGACTTATCGATATCTTTTAAGAAAGGGGAGTTCGTTTTCTTAATTGGTGCGACGGGTTGTGGTAAATCAACATTAATTAAAATGCTTTATCGTGAAGAGCGCCCAACGAGTGGTCAAATATTCATTGGTGGTATTGATGTTGCTAAAATTACTAACCGGAAAGTATATAAGATAAGACGTAAATTAGGTGTTGTTTTTCAGGACTTTAAACTTTTACCTAAAGCAACCGTTTATGAGAATGTGGCTTTTGCCCTAGAAATATTTGGTGTACCAACCGATGAAATTCATAATAAGGTTATTAAGGTTTTAGATCTTGTTGGTTTAAAGAATAAGGCTAAACAATACCCTCATCAATTAAGTGGTGGTGAACAACAAAGGGTGGCAATTGCAAGAGCTATCGTCAATGGGCCTAAGATTCTTATCTGTGATGAACCAACTGGTAACCTTGATGAGAAGACAAGTATGGGTATTATGAATGTCCTAGAAGCTATTAATAAGCTTGGAACGACGGTATTAGTTGTTACCCACGATACGGAAATTGTTAACAAACTAAAGAAGAGAGTTGTCGTTTTAGATGAGGGACGTATTTTAAAAGAATATGCGGAAGGAGAGTATCGCCATGAAGCTATTTAGAATTTTAAGTCGTAATATTAGAGACTCATTTAAAAGTGTCTTCCGTAACTTTTCTTTATCTTTAGCGTCTATCTCTTGTATAACAATTACTTTAGTTGTTGTTGCAATTGCGATTGCGTTATCATATAACGTTAATGGCTTCACTAGAAAAGTAGAAAAAGATGTTACTATGGTTGTCTTCTTAAATGAAGATATCAGTGAGGAACGTTTTAAAGAAATTGGTGATGAAATCCGTAAAATTGATAACGTTGGTAAAAAAGAATCAGACGTTGTTGGTAAAACGAAGATGCAAGTCCGTGATGAGATGATGAAGTCAAGTGAGACTTATGCCTCAATTTTGGATAAGTATGACACAAGAGACACTAACTTCTTAAAAGATACTTATCATATTAAAGTAGAAGATATTACCAAGATGAGTAAAACTGCTAAAACAATCAAAAAGGAAATTAAAGAAGTCGATACAGTTAAATATGGTGAGGGAATGATTGAAAAACTTGTCACCATCTTTGACTTTGTTCGTAAGGCAACTTATGTAGTTGTCATCGCTCTTATCTTAGTAACAGCTTTCTTAATATCTAATACGATTAAGATAACAATCTTCTCAAGAAAAAGAGAAATTGATATTATGCGTCTAGTTGGCGCATCTAACATTAATATTAAAATACCATTTATTTTTGAAGGATTATTCCTAGGTATTATGGGATCTATTATTCCTATTATCCTTGCTACTTATGGTTATAGTGCTTTATATAATTATTTTGATGGCGAGTTATTTGGAAACTTTGTCACGCTTGTTAAACCAAATCCATTCATCTTTAACATTGCTGGGATTTTGTTATTGATTGGTATGGTTGTTGGTATGTTTGGATCTTGGCGTGCCGTTAGAAAGCATTTGAAAATATAATGGAACAAACAGTTAAAGTAAAAATCCCAGTTAATTTTATTGCTGTTGATGCCAATGCCAAAAAAGGTGGTATTGTCTATAGCGTTGCTGATGTATTAGAGCGTGATGTAGCAAGTTATAAAGCAAATACTAAAAGAGTTGAAGAGTTCTTATCTGGATTAAATAATCGGCATGGTTTCCTTTTATTAAGAGGACGTCTAGCTTCAGCTATTGATAGATCTTTAGAAGATGAAGATGCCTTATCTTTGCTAATGCAAAATCAATGGCTTTTACGTTTTGCTGACGAAGAAAGTCTAAAAAAATTGTTAGCTAATGAACGTTTTACAACCGAGACTTGCTTTGTTGATGTGCCGGTAGGTGCATATAGTGCGGGTAAGCATTCTAAATTATTTTATGAAAAGAAAGCGATTCCTGTTTGGGAAAAGGATATAACGAAAAGAGTTTCTAATACTATTAAGTGGTTATTCACTGACCAAGAAAATACTTTTGACGAGCGATTATCAAGTACTTTATTATCACGTTTGAACTACATTAATCATATTGCGTTAGATTATCCATGGATTTTAATGTATTTAAAAGATGATAAAAGAAGAGAACTAATGAATAGTTTAGGAATCCCTTTTAGTGAAATATCTATACCAGATGGCTTTTCAAAAGATGATGGTGTCGTTCATTTATCGCGTCATTTAACAGCTGTTCCAGATAACCTCAAAAGGCAATATGCACGTTTTGCTCTTGATGTTTATGATATGTTTTCAAGGCAAAAACACGATTTATCAGGATCGGTTTTCAGTTATTGTTATGAACACTCTAAAGCCCGTCGCGCTTTAGACGAAAATGAAATAATGCGTGAAAATCTTTGGATTTTAGATGCGGTTGATGATGAAAAGCGTCTTAAGATTTTAAAAGTTTTAGGCATCGAAGATGCTGAAACTAAAGAAATGATATCCCTAACTCCTAGGGAAGGTGAGAAAGGACTATTTGCAAGTAAAATAGAAACACCTGAAGAAGAGTATGGTGATTATCGCCATTTAAATCGTCAACTATTGAAACTTTTTGACCGAGGTCTTGGAAACGTTGATGATCAAGAACTTGTTGATTTTATGGAAAGCGATTATCGTGTTTTAAAGTTATGGCCTTGGCTTATCAATTATGTTAAGGATGAAAAAGTTAAAACACGTCTATTCAATAGTCAAGCTCCTGCTACAAAATAAAAATCCCTTAAGGGATTTTTTATAGTATAAAAGTATCAACTTCAGGATTAAGGATGATAACGTCGTCTTTTAAAATACCTTTAATTGTTTCATATATTTTGGTATTTAGTCCTTTAGGCTCAGATTTAATAATATCTGATAATGATAAAACAGCAAAACATTTATTATCATAAACCAGTAACCTTTTTACTTGCTCTTTTTCTAACACCTTTAACGCTTCTTTTAATGTAGCATGCGCATCAATCTTGATTAGTTTTTGACGCATAATATCCTTGACATATTTTCTTTCATTCGCTAATCCATAAATAACGATATCTCTATCAGTTATAACTCCTACAATCTCACCATCTTGTGTAACCGGTAAAAAACCGATGTTATTTATTTTCATCATTCTTGATGCTTCTTTTAAATCAGCTAAAATATCGATGGTGATGACCTCTTTAGAACATATATCTTTAACAAGCATTATCTCACCCTTAATATTATTTGCTTTGATATCTAACTTATACATTTAATATAATTAAGTATGAGAAAATATAATATTCGTCTTAATATTGTCTTACTAGCTATTATTATTTTAGGTGTTGTTTTAGGATTTGCTTTAATTAATCATGAGGTCACACCGGTTATGTTAAAAGTGGCTAAAGAGGAGACAAACAAATTATCAACCATTATTATTAATGATGCGATTAAAAAGCAGGTGGTTGAAGGTTTAAGTTTTGATAAGTTATTTATTATTACATATGAAAATGGTGAGGTAGCGACTATTGATTTTGATTCCGTTATGGTGAGTAGAGTCTTATCAACGATTACATCTACTGTTCAGATGAACTTAAAATATTTAGAAGAAGGACAAGTAGAAATGTTAGAGTTATCGGATAATGTCTTAGCTCACTACAACCAAGATAATTTAAAAAAGGGAATTATCTATGAAATACCTCTTAGTGTCGTTTACAATAATCCTTTTTTAACTAATTTAAGTCCGAAAATACCCGTTCGGATTAATCTTATTGGTAGTCTTGATAGTGGTATTCGAACTAAAGTAACAAATTATGGCATTAATAATGCTTTAATTGAAGTATATGTTGATACAACTGTTAATCTAGAAGTCATTTTACCTTTTCAATCTGAAGAAACAAAGGTTAAAATGAGTGTTCCTTTAGCGATTAAAATGATTCGTGGTAAAGTTCCAGAATATTATAGTAATGGGAGTATGGGACCGACGATTAGTTTACCAAATACTTAAATTATGTTATAATGAATAAGGTGATGTCTATGGAAAAAACCATCAAACTCGATAATTATGAATGGCGTCTTATTGAAGAATATAAAAATGGTTATGACGAAGGGGCTTTAAAAGAAAAATATACCGATTATTTTGAACCTTATGATTATATTATTGGTGATTGGTCTTATGGTAAACTTCGTCTAAAAGGTTTTTGTAATAAAATAAATAAAATATGTAATCGTTCTAACGATATTAAGTTTAAAGATGAATACATTAAAAATCTTTGTAGTTATGAGTGCCAATACTTTATTGTAGAAAAGATAAAGAACAAGTGATTTACTTGTTTTTTTTACCTATTGATGTTATAATTAGTCATAGTAGGTGATAGTAAATATGGAAACAATTAAAGTAATTGATGTTGATGGAACCCAACTAGAGGTTGAATTGATTTCTGTTTTTGAAAATCACAATAATAAATATTTGGTATATACAAAAGGGGAACGTCAAAAAAGTGGCAATTTGATTTTGTATATTACTAGATTAACAATAAAAGATGATGTTTACTGCCTAGAAAATATAACAGATGATAAAGAGTGGGATGAAGTTAAGAAGTTAATGAGTAGGATCATTAATAAGTAAATTGGGAGAGTGTGATATGAAGCTAAGTTATAGTAATCCAATGGTTACTTATGATGAGGTAGTCGCAGCCATTGAATCCATATTAGAGTTTTCTTTAAATGATGGTGAGACTGATGACGTTAATTTAGATACAAAGTATGAGACAGGTATTACAACTAAAGTAGATACAGATATGGATAATGCCTTAAGAGGTGCGATTGATGCTTTAAGAAAAGCCATTGATACATCAAATAAAGTTATTCGAAATAATTTGGATAGAGAGCTTCGTTTAATTACCCATAATGTTATTCAGATGTATGCTGATTATACAATTGGGGAAGAGAAAAGAAAACTAGCTTCGAGTGAATTATTTGTTGAAAGACTTCGAGCAGCATCTTTGACTTTAGAGGGAACTTATAGTGCCTTAAAAGAAGAAGATATCGAAGATACTGATGAAACATCATTCCATAAGCTAATTAAAGATGCAATTATTAATTTCCCTGATTATTTCAAAGAAGAATTAGAAATAGCTAAAGCTTTTGAAGTGGAACAATCAATTGATGTTAGTGACATAGAAAAACATGAGGAAGAACCTCCAATAGAAGAACATTCAACGGAGCCACCAATTGAGACTGAAACAAAAGCTAAAGAAGAACCAAGGGAAGATGAAGAAGAAGACAATCAAGAAGAACGTTTTGAGGTTGATATGGAAAGAATTGAATTACTAAGAAAAGCTATTGCTAAAGCTGAAGAAAAAGGTAATGATAAATTGGTTGATATGCTTGAAGAGCGTTTAGATAAAGAACTTGGAGCAGAAAAATAATTTTCTGCTTTTGTTTGTATAAAATGAAGTAGGTGATGGCGTGAGTAAATCAGGAACTATGGATCATAAGTGCCCTAATTGCAGTGCGGTTTTAAAGTTTAGTCCCCATGGTCAAAATTGGGTTTGCGAGTATTGTAAGAGTTCTTTTACAAAAAAAGAAGTCGAAGCTTATGAAAAAAAGCGTGGTGTTGAAGAGTTAACTAAAGATACCAAAGAAGATAAGCTAGAGACTAATTGGGATGGAGCAAATATTTATACTTGTCCTAATTGTGGTGCAGAAATTGTCGCTGATGAAAATACGACCGCAACTTTTTGTGTCTATTGTAAGAATACGGCTATTTTAAAAAATAAATTAGTTGGGGCTTTTAATCCCACTAAAATCATTCCTTTTTATAAAACGAAAGAGGATGCGATTGCCGCATTTAAAAAACTTATGAAAGGTAAAATCTTAATGCCGCGTTTATTTTCTAGTCAAAATAGCATTGAACAGATAAGAGGCATCTATATTCCTTTTTGGCTATATGATTATGAAGCAAGTGGCAATATAACTTTGGATGCGACCAGAGTAACCTCATGGCGGAGTGGTAATTATCAAATTACGAAGACCGATTTTTATCTTCTAACAAGAGGCGGTAGTATGGCTTTTAATCGTATTCCTGTTGATGGTTCAACGCACTTTGATAATGATATTATGAACTCTATTGAACCCTTTGATTATGATAAACTTGTTCCTTTTAATCACTCCTATCTATCAGGCTTTTTAGCCGAAAAGTATGATGTGGATGCTGAAGCTGCTAGCGCTGATGCCTTAAAAAGAGCACATAATTCCGCTATTGATGTATTAGAAAGTGATACAAATATTTATACAACAACAAGTGTTAAAAAAGACGAATTAAACATTACAATTAAAACAAATGAATATGTCTTACTTCCTGTATGGTTATTAAATGTGAAATATAAAGATAAAATATATACTTTTGCGATGAATGGAGAGACTGGTAAAATTGTTGGTAATATTCCGATTGATAAAAAAAGAGCCGTTTTAGCATTTGTTATTCCATTTCTTGTTACAATGCTAGTTTGTACTATTATTTGGCTATTAATGGGAGGTAGTTTTGTATGAAAATAAGATATTTTTTAACTACCTTAATTTTAATGATGTTATTTATTACGCCAACTAAGGCCGTTGAGAATGTTGATGCATCTTTAAAAATATATGACTATGGCGAGTTTTTAACACCCGATGAAGAAGCGGAAATAAAAGCATCGATAGATGATTTTATTGATACATATGACCTTGATATGGTCATTGTAACAAAAAAGGATTACACGGGTGACTTAAAAGCCTATGGCCAAGACTTTTATGATTATAATGATTTTGGTATCAATAAAACAAATGATGGCATTTTACTTGCCTTTAATGAAGACGAGTTAGGTATGGAAGCATACATTGTAACAACCGGTGAAGGCATTAGAATGTATGATGATGCCCGTATTGATAATATTATTAGTTCGATGTCATACGTCAAAGGAAATGGTGAAGCTGCCGTTATAAAAGAGTTTGTCAGTGAAGCTAGTCGTTATGCTTCATATGGTATACCAGCGAGCAATATTGATACTTATATTGATGAAAATGGTGAGTATCATGTTCGTGATAAATATCCGCTAGTAGCTTTTATAACGATTTCTTCTGTTGTAGCCATTATTACACTTTTAATTTTAATCAATAAAAATAAAATGGTTTATAAAGCTGTTGATGCCGGAGGATATCTAGATCATAGTTCTGTCAAAAAAACAGTTAAAAATGACCAATTTATTACGTCAAGTATATCGCGGGTTTATATTCCACCAGCTAATAGTGGTAGTAGTGGGGGATCTAGTATCAGTCATGGCAGTAGCGGCATCTCTCATGGTGGTGGCGGAGGTCGTCTATAGTTAATACAAAAAAGTACTCATTTAAGTACTTTTTTTGTTTATCATATGTTAAGAAAAAAATATCCTTAAGTTTTTAACTATAGGGAGAAGCACTTAAAGATATTGAAAAACCAAAGCATTTTTAAGATTTTTGGGACTAAAATAATTTACAATTATAGCATTTTGTAGTATACTTATAATGTATAGGGTAGAAAAGAAATAAAATTAGGATAACAATATCCTTAAGTTATAATCTT
>CANQCR010000003.1 GCA_947589735.1 uncultured Bacilli bacterium
ACAATAGTAATAATAGCAAAGATGATGAGGTGTCATTATGTACTAGGAACGTGACCTGATTTTATCGCACCATTTAATCCGAATTTTGTCCTTTCTGATACAATTTCAATTTCTAATTGAGATAAAACTGTTAACATTCTTATAAAAAATCTTCCATTAGCAGTAGAAGTATTAACATCATCTCTATCACATACTAAATAACAATTGTGTTTTTCAAGTTGAGCGATTAATTCTTCTAAATCACGAACAGAACGAGTGACTCTATCTAATTTGTAAGCAACAATATAGTTAATTTTACCTTTCTTCATATCTGCTAACATTTCTTGAAAAGCAGGGCGATGTTCCATATCTTTTGCTGATATTCCTGCATCTTCATAAACTTTAAAAACTTTATATCCTTTATAAGAACAAAGTTGTAATAGTTTTTCTTTTTGTTCTCCTAAAGAAAATCCTTCTCGTGCTTGATCTTCCGTTGAAACACGAATATAAACGCCTGCAATGCAACTTTCATTATCCATAATTATCATTCTCCTTTCTCTTTTTTGAATAGTGAAAGGCACCAAAAAAGGTGTCACACAACAAGGACACCTTATATTGATTATTTGAACGACAAAAACAATCAATATTGTGGGAGTATGTAACTCTCCATCATTAATGCCTTGCTATGTACTCTGATAATTCAGACAATGGAATTTTATTCTTTAAATTCCCTATATAAAAATGTTTCTGATCATTGAAGAACAAGTATAACTTATCTCCAATAATAACTTTGTGTGGCTCTACATACGCTAAATTCGTATGTTCCACGATTCGTAAGCAACCCTCATAAATTTCATACTTTTGCTTACTAAAATTGCAAGACCATTTAATTTTGGCTTTGAGTTCATCACTCATATTGATTTTCTTTTTTACGATTTTAATCATAACACATCACACCCTTTCTTTGCAATAGCAACAAAAAAATCAACTTGCGTTGATTTAATCATTAACATCGCTTGGTGCGACGATTTTACCTTTTGGAGCGGGTGATGGGAATCGGACCCACGTTATCAGCTTGGAAGGCTGGAGTTCTACCATTGAACTACACCCGCATAATTCAACTGACATTTAACATTATAAATGATAAATGCCAGTTTTGTCAATATATTTTATTATTTTTATCTAAAAAGGTATATAAAGCTAAACAACCTTTATAGATTTCCTCATAGGCAACCTCAAAGTCATGCGTATACCATGGATCGGCAATATTACAATTATTACCAATAAAGTATAATAACTTATATATTTTATTATTCGTGTTAAGAAGACGATTTAACATCCGCACATCGTCATCATCCATAGCAATAATATAATCGTATGCATGATACTCTCGTTCGGTTATTTGTCTAGCGCGATGTGGCTCGATTAAAATATCTTTTTCATCCAATTTTTTAAAAGCTAAAGGATATAGTGGCTCCCCTTCTTCTTCATCGCTAACACCCCTAGAATTGATGATAAACTTATCAGCGCATCCTTTTTTACGAACAATATCTTTCATGATAAACTCAGCCATTGGTGAACGACATATATTACCATGACAAACAAACAATATCTTAATCATTATTTCGCCTCCATTTGATTAATAATCCACTTTAAATCTTCAAGAGCTTTATCAATGTTGAAAGAGCCGTTACCAACAGGATAATAAACGGGATAAACCGGATACTCTTGATTATCAACAATTAATGTAAAACTTTTTTTACGACACTGTGAGACCGCTATTTTTTCATTTAAAATAATAGAACTTACCTGATTACCAAAAGTAATTATCTTTTTAGGGCGAATAATAGCAATTTCTTTTAAAAGTAAATCTAAATATTGGCGGTAGACCTCGTTAGGTAATGGTCTAGCATCAACTTGCGTACATTTACCAAGATTTGTAATAAAGACTTTATGTTTTTTAATGTTCGCATAAACTTGTCTCGCAAATAAAGGTGTCCATTCACTAGCTTTTTTATTTTTAATGGCAAGATAAATATCTTCATCTAATAATCCCACTTGATATAGTACAGCCCAAATATTTTTTGTTCCAATCCAAGGTGAGTGAATCCCCTTCCAATCTTTTGCGGAAGCAATATTACGACCCGTAGGATTCATAAATATTAAACATAGATTAGGTTTTTTAGTGCATCCCCCATTATATATAGAATGCAGTTCTTTCGCACCATATTTGAGTTGTAATTGATCATATTCTTGATTTAACTCTTCAAGCATCTAACCACCATCCTTATTATAACACATAAACAAGAAAGAAAAACGAATATAATTTTTTTTGAAATAACTCTTTACATCACTTTTTTAGGAGTGATATAATTAAAGAGAGCCTAGGGAGTTCTCTTTAGGTTTTTTTGTATTTAGGAGGGTTATGTATGGCAAAATATGTATTTGTAACAGGTGGTGTTTGTTCCGGACTAGGTAAAGGTATTACAGCATCATCAATCGCTTTATTACTTAAAGCAAAGGGATATAAGGTCTTTATGCAAAAGTTTGATCCTTATATGAATGTTGATCCAGGAACGATGTCCCCTATTCAACATGGTGAGGTATTTGTCACAGCTGATGGTTGTGAGACTGATCTAGACTTAGGACACTATGAACGTTTCATCGATGAAGAGTTAAATTACACTTCCAATATAACAAATGGTAAAATTTATTCTAGCGTCATTGAAAAAGAACGCCGTGGTGATTATTTAGGCGCAACAATTCAAATTGTTCCTCATATTTCTAATGAGATTAAAAATAAAATATACGAAGCTGGGGCTAGTAGTGGCGCTGATATTGTCATCACCGAAATTGGTGGAACTGTTGGTGACATCGAAGGTAGTGTAATGATGGAGTCCTTAAGGCAATTTAAAATGGAACAAGGAAGCGCTAATACTTTCTTTGTTCATACGACGCTTGTTCCCTACATATTTGGTTCTAATGAATTAAAAACTAAACCGACACAAAGTAGTATTATCGAACTTAGACGGCTTGGTATCCAACCGGATGTTATCGTTACTAGATCTAATATCGAACTAGGCGATGCGATTAAAAATAAAATATCTTTATTTGGTAACATTCCTAAACAAAATATTATTGAAGCAGTTGATGTCAATAATATCTATCAAATTCCTATTAATTTTCATAGACAACATATTGAAGATATTATTCTTGAACAGTTTGGTCTTCCTATCACTGATAGTCATTTAAAATACTGGGAAGATTTAATCAATACCGTTGATAATCTTAAAAATGAAATTGAAATATCCTTAGTTGGTAAATATATTGAACTTCATGATGCTTATCTTTCAGTTATGGAAGCATTAAAACACGCTGGATACAAACATAATTTAAAAATAAATATCAACTGGGTGGATTCAGAATCTTTGGAAAAAGAAAATTGCGATTTAAATGCCATCTTTAAAAACTCTAAAGGTATCCTTGTCCCTGGTGGCTTCGGTCATCGCGGGGTTGAAGGAAAAATTAAAGCCTGTGAATATGCTAGAACCCATAAAATACCATATCTTGGATTATGCCTAGGTATGCAAGTGGCTGTTATTGAGTTTGCTCGTAATGTTTGTCACATTGAAGATGCCTCATCAAGAGAGTTTAATGAGACATGTAAAAATCCGGTTATCGATCTTATGGCAGAACAAAAAACCATCATCAATATGGGTGGAACTCTTAGATTAGGTAACTATGAATGTACAATTAAAAAAGGTACGTTAACCCATAAAATATACGATGCAGATAAAATTTTAGAAAGACATCGTCATCGTTATGAGTTTAATAATAAATATAAAGAAGAGTTAGAAAATAAAGGATTAGTCTTTTCTGGTATCAATGAACCAAGTAATCTTGTTGAAATAATTGAATATCCACGTCATCCTTTCTTCGTTGCTTGTCAGTTCCATCCGGAGTTTAAATCACGGCCAACAAGACCTCATCCTTTATTTGATGCCTTTATTGGAGCAGCTAAAAAGTATAAAAAATAAAAGCTATTTTAAAATAGCTTTTACTCAACATTAGGTTTCATCGTACCTAATGTTTTTTGTTTATCAGAAGCTAATGTAGATGGCGAAGTTTCACCTTCCATATTAACTTGAAGTTTACCTTTATTCATATTAGAAATGTTTTGAGCTTCTAGTTCAATATATTCCAAAGTTTTACAAACATAAAAATGAACGTAGGAGTCGGTAAGCTTCTTTATATTCTCTGCTTCATCCACACTAAAGTCTACTTCCGATAAACTTGCCGCCATACCAACATATTGGAAAAGTTCACCAGCAATCTTATTCATTTTTGATGCTTTAGCATTAACATACCTATCATATTCAGCACATAAACTGGTTAAATCTTGGATATATTCACTTATGTCATCAAATGTCGTATCAAAGGCGATTTGGTTTGTTTCCGTGTTAACGCTACCACTTTCATCGAAATCAACAGAGATGCGGTCTAAACCATGATCTGGAGCAAAAGTCCAATACCAATCGATAATCTGATCATACAAGCGATTTCGTTCGCCTACTAATTCTTCGTGTAAATCATGAATTTTTTCCATATCAGAAGCACTCTTAAACCATTTTTTACATAACTTACGATAATGACCTAATATATCCTCAATATGAAGCCTACTTTTTGAATCAGATGCTATCTTATCAATATTATCATAAATAAATGGTAGATTAACAAATGATCTCATTTCTTCATAATTTCCTAAACTAGGACTAATATATGGATTTTTATAGTGCACTACAAGTGGCGCTATTTTTTCATCTGTTAGTTCTTGTAAGAAAGTTTTACTAAGTTCCTTTAACTTATCTAAAGTATCTTGAGCAATTTTTAAAGCTAAATGGGGATTAGTTGTGTGTTCTTTATCATCGTACACACCACCCTCTTCAAAGGCTCTTTTTAGTAAGCTTGGTATGTTGACTTGACATGGAAGCTCAAATGTTTTCGTCTCTGATTTTAAAGTTGCATATTGCACCATCAATGGTAAACAGGCAAATAATTTTTTCTCATCAGTCGCAATTGTTGCCAAAAAAGCTTCAGCCGTACTTATTGGCGATATTTTATCAAATGTTCTAAACTGTTCATCTCCTAAATAATCATGGCGCATTTTATCTAATATGTCTTCTCTTGTCATCGCCTGAACTTCTTCATATCTTCGTTCTAGTTCTTTCTTTTCATCAGCATTTTTAACTAAAGGATTTTGACAATCACGAAGATAATATTTAGCTAATCCTTCAAGAAGTTCGCCACCCGTTTTATTGAAAGTATAAGAATTTGATAATTTATTCATATCATCAATATATTCATCTATTTGATTAAATGTATAAGAATTTGATAACTTCTCCATACTATCAAATAATTTTTCTAATTGTTTCTCCAAATCTTCTTTTAAAGCCGTATCCTGTTGTAGTTTTTGATTAACCTCATCTATCTGATATGAAAGTGATTTAAGTAAATCTTGACGATAGTCTTCCATCTCTAAATGTGATGAAGCATGAAGAAGGCAATATAATGGATATCTTTTATATGGTCCGAAGATTTCTAATAACTTCTTATCAACATCTCTTTTTATTTCGGCCCATCTATATTGTGGAAAAGTACTAATATCTAAATGGTGGGGTTCAGCCATATTTTTAAAGAAAGTTATCGTTTTACTTTGAATTGCTAAATCTTTTTGAAAATGGACAATTTGGCCATCAATATGGCCTAAAAATTTTCTTAAGTGTTCACTCTCTTCCGGTGTTTCTACTAAACTCATACTATCACTCCTATAAATATGAGTAATATTTTAACAAATATCATTATTTGTGTCAATAAAAAGGCAAAGGATATACCTTTGTCTTTCTTATTTTTTTAATACTTTAGGAGAAGATAAACTTTTTTGCTTAATACTATTATTTTGAAGCCGAAGTTTATTAAGTAGCTTATGATTATGTTCTAAACATTCCTTTAAATCACCTGTTTGTAGTAATGATAACTGGTTATAATTATTTTTAAATTGTAAAGGGCTAATACCCGTCAACCGATAGAATATCTCACTATAATATTCTAAGGAATGATAACCATGATCAAGAGCAATTTTAAGTATGCGGTGATCTGTCGTTAATAAATCATTAATACTTTTAACAATCTTTCGTTCATTAAGATATTCCGTAATTGTTAGACCCGTCGCACTTTTAAATCCACGCATAACGGTAAAGCGATTGAAATGAAACTGGTTAGCAATATCATCAACAGTCGGATTATCATAAAGATGTTCTTCAAGATACTCTAGTATATTGAAAATTAGTTTATCTTCCATTTTTTACTCCATAAAATATTTATTTAAATCGAATATTTTGATTTCTTGTTCAGCACGTTTTTCTAATTTTGTATGTCCTTTAGCAAATGGGATTTCCATTTGATAGAAAGGAACTAATTTAGTTGGGTATGGCATTAAACGATTTTTGATTAAAATACCTGCCCAGATTGGCATTCTTTTTAAAGCATCAACACTAACTAATGGTTGGTGTGCTTCTTTCATACCACATTCTTCACTAATGCTTCTTGCGGTTGCATCATCACTAGTTAACAAATATAAAACGTTAGAAATAGCTTGTTTAGCTTGATCTAAAGTTAAAGGACCATATAGATCTTTAATTTTAAGATAACTTTTAACCATAAAGGTAAATCTAATCTTATTACCACGGCCTAATTCTAGCATATCAACTAAATTAGGTAATGCAACACTATTATCATCAAAGCCATCAAGAAGATAATTGAAAATACTTTCTCTTTCACTTTTAGAAATTAAATAATAAGTTTGGCGAATAAAGATATTGATTAAGGTATCAATTTCTTTTGATGAAGTATGACTTATAAGATAAATAACTATCTTCTTATGAGGCATATCAATGAAGTCAAAATCCGTTCTACTTAACATATTACTTAAACTCTTCATATTAGTATAATTAGTAAGATTTTGATTTAAGACAGATAAGATACTATTCTTCGTTTCTGGTGGGGCTAAATGCGTACTAGCAATATTATGGTAAATAGTACCATTTTTGTCTAAACTATTAAGATAAGTATCAAGTAAATCTTTTTCTTCATCATCATTAGTCATAGTTAATTTACTAATACTATTTAAGTTAACCTCATCTTCATCGCCTTTTTCTATAAGGCTAAGAGCTAGGCCTGTTAAATATGATGATGCGGTATTTTGCCAGAATGGGTCACCAGCATTTTTCTCAAAGTTAATCATCTTTGATATTTCTAATACTTGCTTTAAAGCTTCATCATCTTCACCATTATCATGTAGGTGTTTTGGCAAGGTGAATGGATTCCAACAATTACCTAAAGTTGGTTCACTAAAGTCTAAGGCAATTACCTCATAACCGGCCTTTTTGAAATCTTCGGCAGTTGTTTCATACAATTCGCCTTTGATGTCTCTAATGATAGCAGATTCCCCTACTTCTTTAATCGTATATAGTAGTGGTAAACTAACAGCTTGTGTTTTACCAGAGCCGGTTGAACCAATAATAAGGTTATGATCTGAGCCAGTCGCTAAAATAGCCTTATCATTGATAGCGCCAACAGGTATACCAGATGCCGTAATACTATCAGGGCCAACAACATCAATTTTTCCTTTCGCTTTTAAAAGTTCCTCGGTGCTTAAAAAACGAGCATAATAATTTTCTTCCAAGGTGCTAATTAATTTTTCATTTTGCATAATATTCCTCCTTCATTACGCCAATAATATAACATACCTTTTTAAACATTTTTTAAACAAAAGTGACTACTTTGCAATAACGTAAGGGTAATCTATTTCTTTTAGTGTTACATTGACATCTTGATGTAATAAAGCCCTTTCTCCAGCATATTTAACTAATAAGTAATTACCCGTATGACCAATTAGATAGCCATCGCGGTAAACTTCCGGAATAAAGCTTACTTTTTTATCTATAAACTTTTCCATATATGCTATTTCTAATTCCTTACTTTTACTAATTAATCTCTTAACTCGGTCCTTTTTTGTTTTCTCATCTAGATGGTTAGGTAATTCTTCAGCTTTCGTTCCTTTTCTTAAAGAGAATGGGAACACATGAATTTTCGCAAACTTAATTTTACCAACGGTATCTATAGTTTCTTCAAACAATTCTTCTGTCTCACCTGGAAATCCCACAATAATATCAGTCGTTATTGATATATCTGGTCTAATTTGTCTAATATGATTAATTTTATCAATAAAATACTGTTTATCATATTTACGATTCATCAGTTTTAAAATAGTATCTGATCCGCTTTGAAGTGGGACATGAAGATGCGAAACAATTATATCATTATTTTTGATAACATCTAAAACCTCATCATCTAATTCGGTTATTTCAATTGATGAAATACGTAAACGTTCTAATCCTTCTATTTTAACAATATCTTTTAAAAGGTCGGCAAAAGTATAATCTTTTAAATCAGCTCCATAGTGTCCTGTGTGAATGCCGGTTAAGACAATTTCATGATGACCATTATTAACGAGAGCTGTAATTTCTTTTATAACTTCATCCTTGTCTTTACTCCTAACTTTACCACGAGCATAAGGAATAATACAATAAGAGCAATAATTTTCACAGCCATCTTCAATTTTAACAAAGGCTCTTGTCCGGTTAAAATTATTTAACTGCATTTTTTCAAATGGCGCTTCCATAATATTTTCAATGCGAACAATTTTCTTATGATCTTTTAAATATTCTTGAATTAAAGATGAAATATGACTTTTATCTTTATTTCCTAAAATAATATCCGCATCAATAGTTTTAATATCATCACGAACTTGACTCATACAGCCACAGACAATAACTATACTTTTTGGATGTTCTCTTCGAACGCGTCTTAATTCTTTTAACGATTTATTATCACTCGTATTCGTTACAGTACAAGTATTGATGATATAAATATCGGCATCATCATTTTCTTTATAACCATTATTAATTAAATGATCACGAATAACATTAGATTCATAGGTATTAACTTTACATCCTAAAGTAATTATTTTAAAAGTCATAAAATCACTTCCTACTAAAAAAACAAGTCTATTATATCATAGACTTATAATTTTTTACGAAAATCTTTTAGTGTTTGTAAAAACTCTTCATTTTTAGTTAAATCTTCTAAAGCTGAAGTTTGTTCCAAACTTTTATCTAAATCTTCCGCCATTTTGGAATAGATGTCATCTAAAGATGTTTCTTCATCAAAAGACTTTTCATCTTCATATGAAGGTGGCTCTTCTTTTACTTTAGATGGCTCATGTGTGTCAATGCGACCATAAATTGGTGAGATAACCTCGGTTTGATGAAATCTTTTTTCTTCGACTTCTTCATTCTTTGCCAATCTATCATCTACTTCATCTTTTAAAGGTCTTTTATCGTCTTTTTTATCTTCTTTTAAAGATTCTTCAACGCTTTGTTTTTCACGAATAAAATCAGATACCGTTGTTAATGGACGAGACTCTAACTCATCTTCATAATATTCATCCTTACGATCTCTTACGGCCGCTACTAGTTCTTGATAGCTAATAATTGACTGGGCTTCTTGTTCCCTTTCAAACTGCTCAACAATATCTTCAGGTGATAGTTTAGAAGTCTGCTCCAGTTCTTTAACTAACTTTTCAATCTCAGTACTTGGATTATCTTCTAATATTTCTTCCGCTTCCTTTTCACTTTCGGCGTCGTATCGTTCTTCAATCTCTTCTTCAGTAACCGTTTCTAATTCTTCTAAGGAAGGTAGTTCATCTTCTTCTTCGACATCATCATAAATATCCTCATAATCATCAGGAGTTTCAATAATATCCTCTTTTTTGATGTGTTTTACTTTCTTGATGTCTTCATCTTCTAATTCTTCTTCATAGATATTAATTTTTTTGCCATCACGCATTGAACGAATAATTAAGATAATAAGCGTTATCAAAACAGCGCATAAAAAGATAATAATTCCAGCAAAAAGAGCGTTATTATCAATTATCTTATTAATTATATCCCGCATATCATCACTCCATAAACTCATACTTAATCACACTAGTTAAGAAAAGTGGGACCGTCTCAACCCGCATAATTTGTTGTCCTAAAGAAACTTTTGTAAAACCCATTTCTTCTAGATTAGCTTCCTCATTAGGCGTTATACCACCTTCTGGCCCTACTACTAGTATAATTTTATCATAGCTATAAGCATTTTTCAAAGCGGACTTAATAGATTTTTTTTTCTCATTCGTACTACAAATCAGTTTTAACCCAGTTAGTTCTTTCGTAAATGACATATCTTTTTCTAAGCATATAAAAGGAATATCAACTCTTAGGGATTGTTCACTAGCTTCTTTACATATCTTTTGCCAACGTTCTAATTTGACTTTTGCTTTACGCTCATCAATACTGACAACTGACCGACTAAAGGGTACAACATAAAAGCCACTAACACCCATTTCTGTTCCCTTCTGTAAAATCAAATCCATTTTCGGCTCTTTTAAAGTCGGAATTATTAAAGCAATGTTAGGCCCAGGTGCCCGTTCAGTTACTAATTCTTTAACTATTTTAATCTTTATATTATCTAGATCAACAATTTCCGCTTGATATAACTTTCCTTCATAAACAGCTTCAATGAAATCACCCTTTTGCATTCGCATAACATGGCGAATATGATGTTCATCAGCTGGTTCTAAAGCGATTACATCATCTTTTTTCTCTTTTGCAAAATATCGTTGCATACCCTTTTCCTATTCAACAACTTTTTTAGGAATTTTACCTTGTGTGACTAAACGATCAACATTTTCTTGTTTGATAACTTCTTTTTCAACTAAAAGTTTTAAGATTTGACGGTCTAATTCGGTTTTATCAGTGTCTTTCTCATATTGATTTTTTAGAGAATCAATTTCTTCAAAGGCATCTAATGTATCCCTACAAATATTAGATAAAATAGGTGTGCTCATCAACATCCGATGACCCAAACTAGAGTTTTGAATAAAAGTAAAACCAAAAGTTGGAATACTTAGAAAGTAAATAGCAATAAAAGCAATCACATAGTTTTGGATAATACCGAATAATCCACCTAATATTTTTGATGGAATACCTAAAATAATCGTTGCGTTTAAAGCTTTCTCAAATAAAGACGTCGCTTTAACAATGATACGGAAGATTGCCATAAATAAGCTAAACATAATAACAAACGCTAAAAACTCGTACAAAAGAATATTAATACTGCTAACGCCTGATACTTTCCCACCAAAATCAAAGAATGGTAGATAAGTATAGAAAATGGTTGAAAGGAAGTTTTTAGTAACATAGGCTAATGCTACTACAATTAAGAAGCCTACCGTTGAAACAACTTGTTTCATAAAGCCACTTTTAAAGCCTATTAAAAAGCCAAACAATAAAAATACAACAATAAATATGTCTACAATAATCATTTTTCTCACCTCATTATAATAATTATAACATATATTAAAAGAAATATGTTAAAATATATTTAGTGGGTGATAATGTGACAATTACAGTAAAAGTTAGTGATAATACAATGCAAGAAATGGAAGAGTTTTTTGAAGACTTCAAACGTCCTAAAACTCCGGCATATGCCCGTTTTCAAGCCGATGATGCCGATTGTGTTGTAACCCTTTATGATTCCGGTAAAGCGGTCTTTCAAGGAATGAGTGCGGATATTTCTGCCCAAATGTGGATTGAAAGAGAAAGACATTTAAATCCAACTAAAAAAGTCGATGTTAAAAACAGTGAACAAAAAGAAAAGAAAGAAAAAGTAGATGTAAAGATTGATCCTAAAGTTTATTATGCTAATACAATCGGTTCGGATGAGGTTGGTACCGGTGATTATTTTGGACCTATTGTTGTAACAAGTGCCTATGTAAATAAAGAAAATATCAAATGGTTAGAAGAATTAGGTGTTAAAGACTCTAAGAAATTAACCGACGATAAAATCTTAGAAATCGTTCCCGAAATTATCAAAAAAATACCTTATAAAAGCATTATATTAACTAATAAAGAATACAATGAACGCTATAATGCTGATACAAATATGAATAAATTAAAAGCCATTCTTCACAATAACGTCTTAATTAAATTAACGAGTGAGATTAAAGACTATGATTATGTTGTTGTTGATGAGTTTGCCAAAAAGTTTGTCTATTTTAACTATTTAAAAGAATCACCTAACGTTTTTAGAAATATTACTTTTATGACCAAAGGTGAAGATAAGTGCTTAGCTGTTGCTTGTGCTTCAATGATTAGTCGTTTTATTTTTATTAAAGAGTTTGATAAGTTAGGAGAAAAAGTAGATACCTTTCTTCCTAAGGGGGCAAGTGATATTGTTACTAATGTAGGTAAAGAGCTGGTTAACAAGTATGGTGAGGGTATCTTAAAAGAAATAGCTAAACTTAATTTTAAAAATACTGATAAAATACTAGAAAAGGAATAATCAATTGATTATTCCTTTTTATCTTTCTAAATAGGTTTTACTTTCTTCTTCAGCTACCCTTTTTAAAGATTCATTAATCTCATCATCACTATAAAACCACGTTGCATAATGCTGGTGGGATGTCGTATTCATAGCGGTTGTAATAATCCAATCTTTAAAATCTGTTAAACCATATAATAGTAATAAGATACTCGCACAAAAGACACCATAAGTAAGCATAATGATAGAATAAATTGAATAACATATTCTTGGTAATTTTAATTCTAAACTTATGTTAATATTTTTAAAGAAGAAAACTAATCCCAAAACCATAACAATAAGACTTACAGCTAATCCTACTTTTAAAGTAGCTAGTGTATCTTTATTTATTAGTTCACTACTATGACTTCCAATAACAATAAATAAAATTAATATTGGTAAGAAAACAAAAGCGATTAAAATTAAAGCGATACCCAAACGTTTTTGTTTTTTTCTAGCTATCAAGCTATTTTCTAACTCATTACTAATATTATCGTATTGTTCTTGCTTAATAACCTCATTTAATTTATCCATAGCCGTTGTTTTATCAAACTTAATTGTTTTATCATCTTCTAAATCACTTAAAACAAGTGTTTTATTTTCTAAGTCAGCTAACTTTTTATTCACTTTAACTTTAGGAACATTTTCCTTTACGACTTCTTTAGCAATCCGTGGTTGAAATTCTTTTAAGACATCGGTCGTTTTTTCCAATTCTTCAAGTTCTTCTTTCATCACACCACCCTATTATGAATTATACCACAAAATGAAAAAAGATAAATATTTTATTTATCTTCTTCTTTAGGAATATTTAATTTTTCTCTTAGTTTTTGTTCATACTCTTCTTCTAAAAGATATATTTCTTTACTACTCATAAATAGGATAACAGCATTATCATATTCTAATAACTTATCAGCCATCCCCTGTTCGATGTAATCACCATTGTCAAGGCCATCAATAATAGTATAAGCATCAACTCCTGGATAATCTTCAGGACTTTCACGGTCATAATTAATATCCATAACATAAGCTTTATCAGCTAAGTTTAAAGAGCGAACGAACTCATCCTTAAAATCTTGAACCCTTGAAAAAGTATGGGGTTTAAATACTGCAATAACTTGTTTATCAGGATATTTTTGTCTAGCTGATTTAATTGTTACCGCTACTTCCGTTGGATGGTGAGCATAATCATCAATAAGAACATTATCGCCGATAAATGTTTCTTTAAAACGTCTTTCAGCACCTTCAAATGTTTTTAATAATCTTGAAACATCTTTAGCTTCATAGCGTTCGTAGTAGCAAACACCAATGGCTGCTAAAGCATTTAGGAGCATATGTTTACCAAATAATGGTAAATCAAAATGACCATAATATTCATCTTCAATAAAGACATCAAAGCTTGTTCCATCGTTACGATACTCAATGTTTCGTGCTTGAATATCATTATCTTCAGAAATACCATAATAGTAAACAGGTTTAGAAAGTTCTAATGAATGGGTATAAGGATTATCACCACAGATAATATCCATTTTAGATGCTTTATTAGCAAACTCTTGATAAGCACTAATAACATCATCAATATCTTTAAAATAGTCCATATGATCTAATTCAATATTGGTTATAATAACATATTCAGGTTCATATTCTAAGAAATGTCTTCGATATTCACATGACTCCAAAATAAACTTTTTATTTTCTAAATTAGCATGACCTCGTCCATCACCAATTAAATAGTTACAACCATCAATATTATTGATAATATGACTTAACATCGCTGTTGTTGTTGTCTTACCATGACAACCAGCAATAGAAACAGTTTCCCATTTTTTTGTTAATCTTCCTAACATTTCATGATATTCATAAATCCGAAGATCTAGCTCACGAGCCTTAACTAACTCATGATGATCACTTCTAATGGCTGATGAAAAGACAACAATTGTATCTTTATCTAAAGCATCATTTTCTTCCGTATAAATCTTAATATTACGTTCAAGTAATTTATCTTCTGTAAAACGATGTTCACTCGCATCATCATAACCAATTACTTCATAGCCTAAATCATCTAAGATCATAGCTAGAGCACTCATACCAGCACCTTTTATACCTATCAAGTAATATTTCATAATATCCTCTCCTAAAGTCCTTTTTATACTACCAATATAATTATACCAAAAGTTAAAAAAAAAATATACATAATTATATTTTCTTTTTTATTTTTGGTGTCTTTACGGGAACGACAATCTCACTAGCGACATTGAATCCTTTTAGTAATGGCAAATGTCTAACAACTAACTCATCAGTATAGCCATCACTATCTTGAATAAATGTAATATCTAAAAAACCCGTACTGATAACATCATCATGAAAGCGACTATTAAGTAAAGCTGGAACCCCAATAATATTATCATGAATATCGAATAGATGACTATGCCCTTTTAAAATAATTCTAGCATCACGAATGATTTCTGGTTGTTTAACAAAAACAAGATCGTGTTGAAGCCAAATAAGGTCTTTACCTAATTGAACTTTACCCACACCATATCCTAAATCAATAAAGTCAGGTCGAACGGCTAGACGCTTTCTTATATCAAAATGTTGACTTTCCATAATTGATAAATCATGATTGCCATATAACATCATAAAGACCATATTTGAGTTATAAGGCCATTTTTTAAAAAGACGATTTATTTGTTCTTCAAGATTTTCACATATTAAAGGGCGCCGATAAACTAATCCTTCAAAGATATCACCTAAAACAAAAACGAGATGAATATCATTTTTAAGGGCATAATTAATAACGTCATCAATAACATGCATCCCATCGTTTAAAACACCAACATGTAAATCCGCAATTGCTAAAGCTCTAGTTGTTTGACTAGTTGGCATAATTGTAAAAGGTTTTTGATCTAAGTTTTTAGTAAAATAATAATGAATAACGCCCTCACCATTAATAAAGCGATGAATTACATAACCATCATTTTCAAGCATTCTTAAAATAACCCCAACTTTTTTCTCACTTTGGTTAGTTAAAGTTGATAGTTTTTGTAATGTTGTTCCATGATTTATTTCATTTAAAATTAATTCTTTCATAAGTTACTCCTAAAGAAAAAGGACTACGTATGGCAATAGTCCTCCCCCAAATATACTCACCGCTTGGTGATATATATCTTACTCATTATTCGTTTCTTTGTCAAGACTTAATGGAATAAAAATTCTTGAATCGCTATAATCCGGTGCTGTTAGATTTAAGTTGGCTAAAATATCATTTTGAATTTTTTCATCTAAATATTTATAACCATCAGTTACATCCGTAATGAATAAAATAGCGCGTTCTAATTCTTCATAAACTTGATTAAAATTATCCTTTAACTTTTCATACTGGTTAAGAACATATGTGGATCCTTCGCCCGCCCATACTTCATCAGAAGATAGTATTATCATTTCATTAGAGACATTATCTAAAATATCTTTTAATTCTTCAGTTAGAGAATACATTTTAATAACGTTTTCTTCAATGGCTTGATAAGATAGTTTCATTCGGTATGACCTCCATTATAATGTTCTAAAACGCCACCTTCTAAAAGAGCATAAATATTAGCAGCATCTTTAATATAAAGACCATATGCATGAATAATTTTAGCAAACTCATCAAGATGCGATACATAGTTTTCCTTTAAAAGCGTAATGTACCTTGTCGCATCAGCACCTTGCCAATCATTAATAATTTCATCTAGTTGATTTTCTAATTCTTTCGTTCTATCAGCAAACTCTGATGCGTCATTCATAATGTGATCACCAATAATTTTCATTCTCGAACTATCAGCTTTAATTTTCACTAGTCTCACCAACCTTAAAATTATCCTTATTAGAATAATAGTCTTCCATCAAAACAATACCATCATAGTGATTATGATGAATAAAATCTTCCAAATTTTCTTTTGTTACAACTAGTCCTTCTTTTAAATTACGCTCTTCAGCAACAGTAATTGTTTCTTTATCTTTATCGATATTAGTAATAATCGCCATATGATTTTTACCGGCATAAAGAAGATCACCGGCTTTAACAAAAGCACTTAATAAGTTTTTCTTTGTAAACTTTAAAACATCTCCTAAAGGTTTTAATGATGAAACATTATCCAAAGAAGCATTATACCCCCCATTATTTAAGGACCATTCAACAAAACCGGTCGCATCCAAACCATATGGGTGAAAAGAGCCATTAGGTTGTTCTTTACTTCCCTTAGCCTCAATTTTTTGCGCACTACCCCAGTCGCTATTAACACCTAATGCTTTACTTTTCCCACCATAAAAATATGGCACATTACCTAATTCCGCTAAATAAGTAGCGGCCGCTACCACAGCTTCACGATGTCCTACCCCACCGCTTTTATCGATAGTCATCCGCAGTTTTTGGTTTTTATTTTCTTTTGTTGAAGAATCCAGACTAATATTTTTTTCACGTTGTAAATTATGATTAGCTACATTCATAATTCTTGTATAAGAAGTATTGTATTCTTCTAAATCAGGTAATTTATTTAAAATTGCCAAAATAGAGCTATTTCGAATGACACTAGGTTTAATATGCATTGCTAAAGCTCTTTCAATCGCACTGCTATCATTAATATATAATTCTAAACAACTATCCATTCTTCTAAAACATGATAAGACTTTATCGTAAGCACGATCCGTCTGATAAGCATAACCTTCAAAAAACTCGGTTAAATCACTATTGACATAAACGTCTCTAGCATCTCTTTTAAACTTATCGGACATATATTTAACAAAGTTACAGGCTGATTCTAAAGTTGCGGTATCAATTTCTAAGGATGTATAGTAATTAATTGTATAAGGTATTCTCGTATTACCTTCTGGAACCCGGTAAGTTGTAAAAGCACTTTTCATATTTTCAATAATAATATGGCTAGAGGCAATATCCTGCTTTAATTGGTTGATTTGAATGGTTTCCTCTTCGATTTTTTCTTTAATAGTAACATCTAAGTTTAAAGTACCACTAGCTTCAAGATTAGCCTCCAACGCTATATCATCAGCCAGTTCTTTTTCTAAAGTTTCAAGATGTAAATCTTTTTCTAAGACATCTTGTTCCCGTTCGAGAATTTTAACTTGATAGATTAGAATGCGTTTTAAAAAATCAATTAACTCATCGATATTCCCTATTTCTTGTAAAATGATATTCCTTAAAATAGAGCTACAAGTATAGCAGTTTAAGACACTATCTTTTAAGTCTGATAAGTCATAATCGTCTAAAGCAATATAACAATTATTAGCTTTAATTCGTAAATTTTCAACAACTTCCCGATTTTTGATATACATTCTAGCCACTCCTCTATTATCAATTATAAATAAAAAAAGAGAAAATAGCAATCTATTAACTCTTAAAATGACTACGTCTTAGACGTGGAATAAAGTTTTCCGCAAAACGATAATCATCACGATTTTTAATATATAAGTAACCAATGATTGAAAAAACACTTGCACCTATAAAGTTAACTAACAAGTCTTTCATCGTATCTCTTAAACCGATATCCAAATATCCGCCATCGATTTTAACATCTTTTGTCTTGGTAACGACCACCGTATACTCAATATCTTTTACTTCAATCGGAATGTTTTCACCAGTTTCGTTTAATTTAACGGAATTAAAACTTTGAATAATCCGGTCTTTTTGCATATCCTTAGCTAAAAGCATATCGGCGCCATATTCAAAAAACTCCCATAATACCCCAATTGTCATAGAAAAACAAAACGATACTAAAACGACAAAGGCTGGTGTTAATTTGATATGAAACCGTTCATTCTGATTTAAAATATCGATTAATGAAAAACCAATCGCACCACACAAAAATCCATTAATAGTATGAAGCATCGTATCCCATTCAGCAAACAATCCATAAAAGTTTTGAACTTCACCTAATATTTCCGCACTAAAGATAAACAAATAGACAATGGTCTCTAATAGATTAGGTAGTTCAATTTTTAACTTTTGATTAACAAAAGCTGGAATTAGGAAAAGAACGAGGGTTAAAATACATAAGAATGCATTTCCATAATTACCTTTAATAAACTGCATAACCATTGAAATAATAACAAGTAATCTAAGTAAGACATAGACGGTCAATTTTGTTTTACTTGTTTCTTTAATAGCTTTTTTTATCTTTCGCTTAACCTGTTTTTTCTTCATACTTACTCCTAACTATTAAGTATTATACCATAAATAATTTAAAGTTTAAAAAAGTTAGCAGAATAAACTAAATAGACATTTTTATCAAGATATAGTAAAATGATTAGTATAATGATACTAAGAAAGGTGATTAGATGGTTGTTGAAGTAGGATTAAAATTAGATAAAGCGCTTATATATTATCATGATATGTTAGTAAAACATGGACTTAAGCCTTATTTTGCGTGTGTTACACATGACATTTATTATACGGATAAAGACTTAAATGGTAAATCTGAAAAAGAGATGAAAGATAGCTGTATAAGATTAAGATTTTGTGATGGCATAAATAAAGATAGTATGGATAATGAAGGACTTAAAAAGGAAGAAGACGAGCTTATCAAGAAAGGTTATAAAAAAGTTTTTGATACCATTAAGTTTGATTTTCAATATGATCACGAGACAATGAAAAGTAAAGTACAACTTCAGGATATTAAAGATGTTGGACTATTAGTCTATTATGATAACCCTGATTATTATGATTTGCCTTTAGATGAGCAAAGAAAAAAATTAATTGATGAATTAAATAGTTATGGTTTTAACTTTACTTATGATACACTAGGTGTCGATAAATTAAGAACACTTTATTATCAAAAAGAAATGTATAGTGAAAATCAAAATGCATAAAAAAAGGTTGATATCCAACCTTTTTTAAATTTCAATTAATTCGTATTCTCTAGAGCCAATTCCTAATTCACTAGCTGCTTCAATTGTATGAACACCATGGCGAGAATTAATTCTTTCAAGTAAATGATCACGACCAGGATCATCAGAATTAGTGACTAAGTCAATAC
This sequence comes from uncultured Bacilli bacterium, assembly GCA_947589735.1. Lineage (GTDB taxonomy): Bacteria > Bacillota_I > Bacilli_A > RF39 > UBA660 > UBA5578. The sequence goes on from CANQCR010000003.1 coordinate 19,533, forward strand.
AAGCTTGATCAATCGCAACGGGATCTAGACTAGCTAAGATACCGATATCTTGCATACAAGGATCTTCAGCAACATTGCAGCAATCACAATCGACACTCATATTAGCCATAACATTAATATAAGCAATGTTATCTTTAAAATGATTAACAACACTAGATGCAGCATCAGCCATTGCTTCTAAGAAAGAATCTTGATCTTGATTAAACATATCTTCATAAGATCCTTCATGACCACAGCAGTGAATAACTCTTTTTCCATGACCTGATGCGACACCAATAGAAAGTTGCTTTAAAGCGCCTCCATATCCTCCCATCGGATGTCCTTTAAAATGTGATAGAACAAGCATTGAATCATAATTTTCAATATTCTTGCCCACATAGTTTTTCTTTAAAACTTTACCATTAGGAATATCAAAAGCTATTTCTTCTTCGCCATCCATAATATCAACATTAAAATATTTAGACCATTCATGATCCGCCATCAACTTTAAATGTTTTTCAGTTGTATCTCTTGCGCCATCATAAGCTGTATTGCATTCAACAATTGTACCATTTACATATTCAACCATTGGTTTCATAAACTCAGGGCGAAGATAATTTTGATTTCCCTCTTCACCAGAATGAACTTTAACAGCTACTTTACCTTTTAATTCTCTACCTAAAGCTTGATACATCTTAACGACACTTTCAGGGCTTAAATCCCTCGTAAAATAAACTTTAGCTTTTTCCATTTTTCCTCCTTAAGAATTAATTTCTTCTTCAATTCGCATTAATTGATTGTATTTACAAACACGGTCTGTTCTAGACATAGAACCAGTTTTAATTTGTCCTAAATCAAGACCAACCGCTAAATCAGCAATGGTTGTATCTTCTGTTTCACCACTACGGTGAGATATAACCGTCCGATAACCATTAGAACGAGCAAGGTCTATTGTCTCTAATGTTTCCGTTATCGTACCGATTTGATTTACCTTAAGTAAGATAGCATTACCAGCATGATTATCAATACCCATTTGTAAGCATTTTTTATTAGTTACGAATAAGTCATCCCCTACTAATTGAATTCTATCACCTAAGCGTTCTGTAATCTTTCTAAATCCTTCCCAGTCATTTTCATCAACAGGGTCTTCAATCGAAATAATTGGATAAGTATTAACAAGTTCTTCGTAAAAATCGATTAATTCATCACTTGATAATTCTTTACCATCAACGTGATATACACCATCTTCATAAAATTCTGATGCAGCAACATCAATAGCTAATTTAACATCTTCACCAGGTACATATCCGGCTTTGGTAATAGCTTCAATAATTAAATCAAAACCTTCTTTATTTGAACCTAAGTTAGGAGCAAAACCACCTTCATCACCAACACCGGTTGCATACCCTTTACCATTTAAAACTTTCTTTAAACTATGGAAAACTTCAGCACCAACGCGAACACGTTCTTTGATTGTATCACGTTGTGGGATAATCATAAACTCTTGGAAGTCAAGGTTATTATCAGCATGAGCGCCACCATTAATAATATTCATCATTGGAACAGGTAAAGTTCTACCCTCACCAATATAAGCATAAAGTGGTTTACCAGCTTCTAGTGCGCTAGCTTTTAAAGCTGCCATACTAACACCTAAAATAGCATTAGCGCCTAATTTACTTTTCGTTTCCGTACCATCTAATTCAATCATTTTATAATCTAGTGTTTTTTGATCAGCCGCATCCATACCGATAACAGCTTCTCTTAAAACGGTATTAACATTGTTAACAGCATTTAAAACACCTTTACCACAGTATCTGTCACCACCATCACGCATCTCTAAAGCTTCTCTTACACCTGTTGAAGCTCCTGATGGGACAGCTGCCCGTCCAACAATACCATTTTCAAGAATAACATCAACTTCAACCGTTGGATTACCTCTTGAATCTAGTATTTCTCGACCTTTAACATCTTTTATCTTCATTTTATCATCCTTTCCGTCCTATTATGGACCTAATTATATTATATCAAGTTTTAAACTTCTTTCCTATACCTTTTAAACTTTTTTTCAAAAGAAAAACCCGCTTATGCGGGATCGTTTATTTTAACAATTTGCCATTTACCTTTAACACGTCTTATTTTAGCTCGAACAGGAATATCTACAGAGCCATAAATAATACCACCATCTTTATAACACATCTTAGTATAAGTAAACCAAACATAGCCACTAAAGAAGCTATGAAGTTTAATACGTTCATTTACACTAACTAAAATATTATTGTGAACATCAGCATATTCGCTTGTTGATAAGACTTTTTTATCACTAACATACTTACTACTACACTCGCCATATTCTTGAATTAACGGAGTATTTTCTAACTTTTCATAATATTCTGGATTTTCTTTTAAGGCTTCAGTAAACTCTTTTTTTATTTTACTAGTATTACCAAAAATAGAGTTTAAAACAACATCCAGAATTAATAATAAAACAATGATTAAAACATATATCTTAATTCTTTTCTTTTTCATATAACTATCATCCTATCAATAATTATAGCATTCAACTTAGGGGTTGTAAATATATAGTTATCTTAATAGTTTTTTGATATATTCATAAGTACCTACTTAATAATTAGACTACTCCCCATAGCTTAAGAAATACAAATATAGTCAAATCTTATTTATAATCACTAGCCCATATTTCATAAAAAATCTTTTACAACTTTATCTTCTAATTTGTTAATCAAGAAAGTTTTACTACCTCTTTTAATTAAATTACAAGGTTCATCATATAAATGTATGTGCATATAAATCTCCTTAATATTACTCTAATAGTTCTTAGTTCTTTCTTTTACACCCTCACCAAAACAATCTTGATATAAATTTGTTTCTTCAATTGGTATATTGTTTTTAAGAGCCTCAGCTATTATCTCTGTCTTTAACTTATAATTATGACTAGAGTACCAGTCAATAGGAAATACATCCTTCTTCTCATTATATTTTTCTTTATAACGTAATTCTGCAATAGTATATAAATTATAATCTAATTCATCCATAATATCCTCCTATAAATTAACTTTTTTACTATCTTCATAAGTAGGTAGCTTAAGTATCTTACTCCTATAAAAATCATCTAATAAATCAACTAATTCATCACCAACAATAGCTCTTAAAATTTGAAGAGCTTCTTCACTTTTTTTCGATTTAATTATCAATGAATAATCAGCTACCATTTCAGTAAAAACGTATGTTTTACCATAAGCATAATATCTAATTCCATGTCCAATTCCTGGTAAAATAAGTTCTTCGCCATTTTTTAATAATCTACTATGAAGTTTACCACCTGTAATCGCATCAATAATATCACTAATAGCTGATAAGGCATCGTAATCATATTGTAATATTAAATAAGCTAATTCACCCTTTTCAATTTCTTTTTTTTGCTTAATATATTCTTCAATAGTAACCGACTTAGATAAAATTATATCGATGGTTTCATCTGTATAACCTTTATCATGATAAATTCGTTTAATAGCTGTTTTTTTGGCATCTAGTAAAGCTCTTAATTCCTCACGGCTACTATCAATTCTACTAGGTGTTATATGTTTAGAAACAATAATGTCAGCTTCTTTCATTGCCTCACTATAAAGCGCTTTCAAACGCTTCATAAACTGATCAATTCTCGCAATAAATTGGGGATTACTTTGCACCCTTTTTATTATTTCATCAAGATTATCAGGTATATCATAACTAGTTAAGTAGTAATGCAAAGCATGCCCTGTTTCATGATTAAGTAAACTAATTATTGCATGTCCAGCAAAAATGCCTTTTTCTTCATAGAAAAAACCATTACCACCCTCTAAGTAGACATATTTAAAATAAGGATTTTTCTTTTTGATTTCAATTAAAGCTTTGACTTCTTCTATAAACATAGGATTAATGCTAGTTATATAACGATAAGAAGTAATAAGGGCTTCAATCAGAGTTGGATCACTTTTACCATCTTGCATAAAAATAGCTCTTAACTCTTCTAATAAATCTTCAATAGGAGAAACAAATCCCTCAGCAAATTCTTCATTTTTTAGTTGAATATAAACCATATCACAATCGAATTTATCAAATTTCTTATCTTTATTAAATTTCTCAATTTTCTTACCAACTAACATTGTTGAGTCGGAAACACCTAATTTTTTTAATTCAGCAGAAACCTCTGGGTGTCCTAATATTCTAGAACTTAAAATTTTCTGTAAAGTGATATCCCAATTAAAAGTTAATAAATAATATAATAAACTATGATCTTTAGCATCTTTAGATACTAACAATGATGGATTTAAGGCTTCCGCATATCCTAAAATATCATTTTGAGCTAACTGAATATAACATTTAGCTATTGTTTTATGATCATAAGTTAAAAATCTTTTCTTTTCTAGTTTAAGATCCATACCTTTCTTAATATATGAAATAATATATTGTAAATAGTTAGATGGATATGATGGGTAGTCCACCAATAGTTTTAAATCAGCACGAATCATTAAATCAGGTCGTTTATATTTATATAATAACTCTAGTGTTTTAGTGCGCTTAAATTCAAACCTTGGATATATAGGTTGATTATTCTTTAAAAGGTATTCAAAATAGGTCGTAAATTTATACCTTTTCCAAAGAAGGTCTTCACTACCAAACATGATAAATTGCTTATAACCCTTATTAAATAATTGAAGAATTTTTTTATCATCTAAATATATACGTCTTCTTTCTATACTCTTTAATATAAAATCGAAAAATTTAGGATTAGCCAAATATTTTTCTACAGCAAAATATCCATTATTATTAACAAATAGTGCTTCTAATATATTAGAACTAATAATATTATAACAATCATATTTTAAAACATATTCTATGATACGTATATCATATCCACTAGAACAAGCGATACAATTATAGTAACCCTCTTTGATTAATAAATCTATCAACTTTTGATTATTACCAATATCTTCGTATAACAAATCTTTTTTTATGTAATTAATAGCATAATGATTTTTTATCATAATCAAAACGGCTTGAAGATTTTGTAGCAAAGCTGTTTTAACATTAGATATATCAATACCATGATTTATCATATACTCTAATATTATTACACCATTTTCCATGGGTTCAATTAAATCCTCTATACAATAAACTTTTGGTAAAGGTTTTCCATTGCTTATAGCTTTAAAAATATCTTCTTTTGTGGGTACATAACTTAGAAAATCAGCTATGTCAAAGTTCTCCCTTGATATAGTTCTTAAGTCGGATACGAATTTGAAGGCAGCATCATTTACCGATTGATTATTCGCAAAATATTTAAGTGTTAAATCTCTATTTATTTCTAGCATATAAGAGAAAACAGGTTTTTCTATAGAAACATTCTTGGAATCTTGAGTAATTGGAAATAGATTAATATTGCTAGGTAGTTTCAAGCCGTTTTCTATAAAATTCAAATATATTATCGCTAAACTACGATTATCACTAGCTCTAATAAAATCAACACTAATATTTTCTTCTTTAATTTTTTTAATTATACCTTTTAGATAACTATTTTCTAAACTAGGATAATTAACTAAAATATCATTTCTTACAAACGCTAACATCTCTTTATATAAACCATTTTGATATAAAATATCCGTTATTTGAAGATTATTTACTTCAACCTTAGGATTTCGTAATTTTACTCCCCTATTAATTAAGTCTTGAAGCAAAGTAATACCATTAGGCATTGTCTTTGTTAAAAATTCTGGTTTAGCATATAACATTAAATCAAGACGTCCTATATCACTAAGACATTTATATAAAGTATCAAAATCGTTTATTTTTCCAATAATCCCTTTAAATAAACCAGGAGCATTAAATTTATTTAATAATTTAGCAAATAAATAACCACTTATAGTTTTTTCAAATAAGCGATTGTACATATCTAGATGAGGAAAATTTGCCTTACATTTAAATGATTGGCGAAGCATTATTTCAATAATAGTTTCACCAGGTCCTTGAAATAATAAATCAATATTATCATATCTTTTTAAAAAATAACCATTTAAAGCTGCTCTTTTTAATAATTTATAATTATTACTAACATCATGACATAGCTCTTCTTTATCAATAATAATCCCTTTATTCATTATATAATCAAAGTAATCTTTACCATTCTCATCTTTTAAAAATAAGTCATTAATTGTTACATAATCAGAACCGCTAATACATTCTAATTTTTTTAAAGAATTTATTCGCGCAAAACTCTTCATTAAATCGCACCCTATCTATTTTGATTATAGCATATTTTATTTATTAATAATAGTTATATCTATAATATCATCTAGGCAAATATGAGTGTTTTTTAATATTAACATTTTCTTTAATTTATCAACTTTTTGAACAATATCAATGGTTTCAATATATTCTAAATTATAATAATATTTAATTAAAATACTATCTCCTATTTTTATTTTTTGTAATTTATAATCTAAAGATACTAAAAAGTCATCATCAAAGGCTTTTTTATTTTCAATATTTTTTTCTACTTGTCTTAAAGCTTCCTTAAAGCCTTTTAAAGCATCAAAGGGTTGAAACTGCATAGCATTATTCGGCATTATGTCCTCCTATTAATTTATTTCTTTCTAATTGTGTAGCACATTCTTGATAACTAGTTGCTCGTAAAATCGTATTTTTGCCAAACTTATCTTTAATGTCTAAAATCGTTTTTTCTAAGATATTGTCTATTTCTTCCTCTTCTAAAGAAGAAAACAGATTTAATTGCGTATATTTTTTTGGTTTAACATTTCCAAAACTAATACCTAATCTTCTAATAGGCACTTCTTCAGCTACTTGATAGTCATACTCATTTAAAATATAATTTAATATTTTATGAAAATTATTCGTTTCTTCTTTTAACTTAAAAGATATCCTTAAAGGTTTAATAACATCTTTAGAATATCCTATATAAAAGCCAATTAAATTTGTAGCATAATTATTTCTTATTAATTCTAATACCATATTATCAACCATTTCGGTTAAAACAATACGAGCACTTTTATAATCATAATCTTTATATAATATTTGACTATTAGATAAAGAATTATTTTTAGGCTTATAGGCTTTAATATCCGCCATTGTACACTCTTCTTTACCCCAAGCATGATCTATTAAGTATTTAGCATTAATACCAAATTCTTTATAAAGTACTTCTTCTTTAGCATGCGCTACATCATACATATCTTTTAAATGTAATTTATGTAACCTAGCTTCTGTTCCATGACTAATACGCCAAAAATCAGTAATAGGTAAATGATGCCACAAAGTCTCTTTATATTTATTTTCATCTAAATAACCAATATGACTCTTACTATGTTTAGCTGTTATATCTAAAGCTACTTTCGTAAGATATAAATTAGTACCTATGCCTACTGATGAAGTAATACCTGTTGTTTTTAGGATATCATCCATAATCATTTTAGCCATCTCGATTGGATTCTTATTATATAATTTTAAATAATTAGTAATATCTAAAAACATTTCATCAATAGAATATGGATGAATATCATCTTTAGATATATATTTAAGATAAATAGAATAAATCCAGGCTGAATACTTAATATATAATTTCATTCTAGGTTTAGCTACAATAGGATGTACATTCTTAGGTATCTCCCATACCCGACACCTATTCCTTATTCCCCTTTCCTTCATTTTAGGGCTAATAGCTAAACAAATAGCGCCTTTAGCGCGATCTGGATCAGCAACAACTAAATCCGTTTTAAAAGGATCTAATCCTCTTTCAACACATTCTACAGAGGCATAAAAAGTTTTTAAATCAATACATAAATAGATATGACTCATTATCCCCCTCTTTTCTACATTCTTATTATAGCAAACATTTGTTCATGTATCAATCTCTTTTTAACAATTTTTTGATATATTCATAAGTACACCCATACTTACCATTGTAATAAGTAAACTACTCCCACCATAGCTTAAAAAAGGTAGTGTAACACCCGTAACTGGGACAAGACCAATTACGACACTAAGATTTAAAATAGTTTGAAAAGCAAGACCAAAAGTAATTCCAAAAGCTAGGTTTTTAGAAAATTTATCAGGAGCATTCAAAGCAATTCTAACGCCACTATATATTAAAGTTATAAACAAACTAGCTACGATTAAAACGCCAAGGAAGCCAAACTCTTCACTGATAATTGAAAAAATAAAATCCGTTTGTGGTTCTGGTAAATAAAAGTGTTTCTGAATAGAGTTTCCAAAACCTAAACCAAACAATCCACCCGGTCCGATAGCATATAAAGACTGAATAATTTGAAATCCTGAACCCAATGGATCACCCCATGGGTTAACAAAGGATAAAATGCGCTGTAAACGATATGGTGCGACTAAAATAAGGCCGATAATGCCGCAAGCACCAACGACACCTAATTTAACAATTAAGGAAATCTTTAAACCATTAACAAATAAAAGGCCAAAAATAGTCATTACAATAACTGTTCCAGTTCCAAAATCAGGTTGTAACATAATAATGCCAAAAATAAGAAGCGTTAGAAAAAGAACGGGCATTAATTTTTTATGAGTAGATAAATACTTAGATGCAAAAATGATTAAAGCAAGTTTGGTAAACTCACTCGGTTGAATACCAAATGAACCAATCCCAAACCAACTACGGCTGCCGTTACGAATAGTACCAATACCAGGAATTAAAACAAGAATTAATAAAGTAACACACCCAAGAAGAAGATATTTCGCAAAACGATTGTAATATGTATAATCAATTTTACTTGTTATATACATTAAAAAAAGACCAATGATTAAAAAGACAGCTTGGTTTAAAACAAACTTAAAAGGTGTATTAAACTTATAATCTGACCAAACATATGATGCTGAATAAATCATAATTAAACCTAAAAAAGATAGTGCAACAACACTTATAACGAGTAACCAATCAACTTTTTTATGCATTAAATCCACACCCCAAATAATAAAGATACTAAACTACCAATTAAACCGATGAGCCAAAAGAGTTTGACAACTTCATTTTCGGGTAATTTTTGTTCAAAAGTATGATGAATCGGTGTCATTGGGAAAACTCTTTTATGCGTCATTTTATAATATCCTCTTTGAATAAGACAGCTTAAAGTTTCTAAAACAAATACAATACCAATCACGATAAGAAGAAGTTCATGCCGCGTTAATATGGCGATCATTCCTAAAGTTGAACCTAAAGCAAGAGATCCGGTATCGCCCATAAATATTTTAGCGGGATAAGAATTAAACATAAGAAAACCCATTAAAGAACCAACGAGAGCAAAAATAAATAAAGTAATTTCAATGTATCCTTCTAACCATCCCGTATTTAAAGTGATGATACCTTGGGTAAAAAAGGCAATTAATGATAGACCTCCCGCTAGTCCATCTAGGCCATCTGTTAAATTAACAGCATTACTACTACTCGTTAAAACGAGTAAAATAAATAGACCATATAACCACCCAATATTAATTTTAATATTTAAAGTATGAATCCAAATTAAAGGTTCGTTACCCCCTTTTAAGAAAAAGTAAAAAAGAATAATAGCAAGAATAATTTGTAAAATAAGTTTCATACTTTCACTTAAACCTTGATTATTATGTCTTTTAATAATTAAATAATCATCCAAAAGACCAATGAAACTATAACCGATAAAAGTAAGTAAAATGATAAACAAATTATAAGTAAAAGGTATTTTACCTAAGATGAGTAAAAGCACAAGTAAACTAACAGGTGGGACAATAAAAATAAGGCCACCCATCGTTGGAATGTGTGCTTTACTTTTGTGGCGTTCTTCTAAATAGACACTTAAAGTTTGTTCCTTTTTTTTCTTTTTTAAATAAGGTATTAAAAAGATACCTATAAAAATAGACATAAATAGACTAAACATTGTCATTAAAATAATTTTCATAATAATAAGCATCTTATCACCTAATAAAATATATTCAAAGGTCAAAAAAAAAGGACATTTACTTGTCCTTTTCTACTTTCTCATCCATCTTTTCTACCATTTCTTCATTCGTCTTAGTTAAATCTTCTGATGGTTGATTAACACTACTTTCGTTACCTTCTAGTGCGATATCTCTAACATCCACAGAAGGAGATGTATCTTCTAAAAATACACTGGTATTACCTGGAAGAACATAAGACTTTTTATTAGAAAGAATGATTGTAACGAGCATTAAGAAAATTATTGTTCCTAATATAACATAATCTACAGCATCTCGCGTATCCTTAAGAACTAATCGGTAATAAACTTCATCAAAAACCGAACGTTCTTCTTCTTCCTCTTCTAAAATTAGTTTTTCTTCTTCACTTGTTACACCATAATTATGATAAGAAAGAAGATAATTAGCTTTAACTGTTGTTGGAATAATAATCATAAGTCCAACTAAAAATAATAAAATCTTTTTCATTTGCTTATCCCCCTGCTACTAGTTATATTATATCAAAATAATAATAACAAATAAACTTTTTTTATAATAAATTATCTTTTTAAAATATTTTATGCAACAATAATTAAAATATTTATTGTTCAACATAATTTTTTAAAGCACTAGTTACAACTTCATAACCTTCATCATTTAAATGAAGTCCATCTCTCGTGTAATTAGCATTTAAATTACCATCGATATCAACAAGCAAACTATAGATATCAATATAAGTAATATTATTAGCTAAGCAATATTTTTGCATTTCATTATTGATATAAACAATATTTTCATTACTACGGCGATCATTAGGGCGTAAATTACGATTAATCGGATAAATCGATTCAAGATACAAACGAATATTAGGGTTGGTCTCTTTAGATAAGGCTAGAATCTTTTCAATATTGGCAACTATTTCATCGTTAGTCGCCTTACCAGTTAAATCATTAGTTCCGATTAAAAGAAATAATTTATCAGCATGATACTGCTCAATGACATTATAGAAACGATTCAAAATATTTGTTGTCGTATAGCCATTAATACCACTATTAATAAGCATTTTGTCATCATATTGATAATACTTATTAACATCGTATCCATCCGTAATTGAATCACCAGCAAAAATAATTTTTTCTTTTTGATATTCAACATTGATGGATTGGAAGTTTCCTGATAAGTTTTGTCTTAAAATAATAATATAAGCACCTAAAAGAATAATGATAAAACTTAAGATGCCGATAATAATGTTATCCTTGTGCATCAAATCATCCCCGTAGCAATTAGTATATCCCATTATGCATTTTTTAGCAATAAAAAAAAGAAAACTTTTTTAACTTTTATGTTTCCTTTTATGATAAATAAGATAATAACTTATGATACCAAGAAAGCTACCTAAAGTATCGATTAGAACATCAATAAACTTTCCATCACGACCAGGGATTAACATTTGATGACCTTCATCAGTTAAAGCATAAAGAAAGCAGGCTCCTAAAATGAACAAACTCTTTTTTAATGAGATAGAAGTATAATCTTTTATAACATTAATAAAAAGTAATCCTAAAACAAAATATTCGATTAAGTGCGCTAATTTACGAACGAGATAGACACTTTTAACAATGAAGCTTTCAATTTGTTCTTCCGTATAATGATTAGCTGTTAACTTCATTACAATATTAATGCCAGTTTCAATAACATGAGAACTTTTTTTAGTTGAGACTTCGCCCGTATCTTGCGAGAACGAAAAGATAATTCCCATCCAAAGAATTAGTAAAAGAATATTTATATATCGCATCACATCTACATCTGGTGTCCTTTATCATCTATGATTAAATACTTATCTAAAGAAAAACCGTTTTGCCGCGCTAAAGCAATTAATTCTTCTTCGTTAGCTTTTTCAATTTTAGATAAGTCCATCATCGCTACTGGGAACTCTGCCATAGCTGTACCAAAATAATCAATTAAATCATGTCTTAATTTTTCAACATCAATCACACTATCACCTATCATTAGTATAACATAATTACATTAAAAAGAAAGATACTTTACACTTTTAATGCAAATATAGTCTAATGGTATCACCTTTAACTATCTTTGTCCCACTCGGTGGGGATTGATAAAGAATATGACCACTACCCTCAACTTTAATATTAAAGTCTTTTAATTTCTTTTGAGCCGTTTTTAAATCGTCACCGACAACATCAGGGACACTAACATAAACCGGATCTAAATAGACAAACTCTTTAGGTATCTCACCTTCCCTTTTTTCAATTTGTAAAATATCAATGGCCGATAACATTACTTTCTTAGCTAAAGGAGCCGCAATCGTTCCTCCATACTGGGTTATACCTTTCGCATTATCAACAGCAATATAAACAACAACCTCAGGATCATCCGCCGGTAGAAACCCCATAAAAGACGTTATATAGTTACCAACAAGGTAAGCACCATCCTTAACCTTTTGCGCTGTCCCTGTTTTGCCACCAACCCGGTAATCCGGTATATAAGCATTATGACCAGTTCCTTTAGCGACAACACTTTCTAACGCATAGCGAACTTTTTTACTGGTATTAGAACTGATAACAGTTCTTACCTTAGTCGGTTTATTCTGAAAAATTGTTTGATTAGTTTCAGGATCATTAATACTTTTTACAATATATGGTTTATATAGTATTCCCCCATTAATAGTAGCACTAACGGCTGTAATTTGTTGTATCGTAGTCTAATAAATGAAACTTTTTACCTAAATTATCAGAAAGTGTATTTATACTTTCTCCTGTCTTAATAACAATATCTAATTTAATCCTTTTATCACTTTGTTTATGAATTATTATTCTATCTATTATTTCATTAAATATATCACTATAACACCGATCATCTTCTAAACATTTTTCTAATGCTTTTTTTATTTCATTAATTTTATTTTCTATATAACTTTTATCTTTCTTATTACTTTTGAACTCATTTATTTTATTTTGATAAATAACTAAATCTTCATTTAGTAAATCGATCTGTTTTTTGTAATCTTCCTTTGATAAGTATTCTTCCATAACAAGTTCTAATAATTTATCTTTTTTATTGTTTAAAACGCTTATTTTAGCTTCTAACGTTTTAATATCTAATGCATTATTATTAGTTTCTAAATAGTTTTTACATCCCCTTAATATTTCATCAAAGATAATTTTTCTTCTTTTAAATAATCTATTAAACATATCTTTAAATACTTCATCTAATTCAAGTTCAAACACTCTAGGATTAGAGCAACCTTTTAAACTTTCTTTTCTATATACTTGGCACTCCCATACAGGATTATTTTTTCTTTTTCCAGCACTTGATCGATGATATGTGAGATTATGACATCCACAATATATTTTTCCGGAATAAGTATATCTATTTTGAAATACTACTTTATCAACGGATCTATTTGTAAAACTATCTTGTCTTTGCTTTAATTTAATATTTGCCCTTTCCCATAGTTCTTCAGATACTATGGGTGGAACACTATCATAATCTTTATATATTATCCAATCAGATTCATTTAATCTTTTCTTCTTCTTAGTGCGATAGTCTAATACTTTGGATTTATGTCCACAATAGTAACCTTTATATTTAGGATTTTCTATAATTCTCGTAAGTATTGTTGCATCTATTCTTTTTCCTGTTTTACTTTTATAACCTAAACTATATAAATATCTTGATACTTTAGATAAACCATCAGTCGTATTAGCATACCTATCAAATATTATCTTAATCATTTCGGCTTCTTTTTCATCTATTAATAATTTTCCTTTATCCTTTACATAGCCATAAATATTAGAACATCCTAGTACAACACCATTATCAATACTCCTTTTCATACCAAAGGAAACTCTTTCAGATAATCTTCTTACTTCATCCTGAGCAATGGAAGACATCATTGTAAGTCTAAGTTCTGAATCAGGTAATATTGTATTAATATTATCATTTAAGAAATATACACCAACACCATTAGATAAAAGCTCTTGTGTATACATAATGCTATCTAATGTACTTCGTGAAAACCTTGATATTTCTTTTGTTAGTATCAAATCAAATTTATGTCTTTTACCATCTTCAATCATTCTTAAAAATTCTTCTCTTTTTTTTGCTTGTGTCCCACTAATTCCTTCATCAATATATGAACCTATAAATTCCCAATTAGGGACTTTACTGATATAGTCATTAAAAAAAGATATTTGTGCTTGTAAAGAATGCAATTGTTCATCTTTATCAGTTGATACTCTTGCATAAAAACATACTCTTAAATTTAATTCTTGTAATGAAACACCCCTCATAATATTATTCCTAACTGTATATAAGTCCACAATGTGCCTCCTAAGTCAAAATTAGATAATTATCTATATTACTCATATATTCGCCATTAATTTTACTTTTTTCTAATGCAAGGTTCTTCAATAATCTATTAATACAAAAGTTATACATACCATCATTTACCGTCTTTTCTCTTTTTAAATATTCAAGTAACTTAATACCGATTTCTATTTCAATAATCTTTGATGGAACCTTATTTATATTATCCATATACTTTGTCCTTTCGTTTAAGTTTATTTTTATAAAAACTAAAAAAGAACTTAAGGTATTAAGTTCTACAAAAAATTGGAAAACTGAAGTATCTCAAAGAACAAAATTAACAAGTAATAATTCATTATATTCTTTTGGATAAAAACGATAAAGATTATATAATTTCAATTACTAATCATACTATAAGTACGTCAACAGATCAAATTGTAATTAGTCAAATTTTATTATATAATATATATCAAATTATTTATCAATATATCGGTGGGGATAAAATAATGAATATTGGAATTATTTCAACATCAAAAAAATTAAGCTTTCAAGATTTACCAAACAACACTTATTTAGTATTTTATATAAGTAAAGCAAAAAAGAATAAAAACTATTTAGATAGCATTATAAATTACATGATTGCTAATGATTGTAAAGAAATAATAGTAGCTGAAGATATGGAGCCATTAATAGAAAAAAATAATTATAAAAATATCAATGTATATAATAAACTATCTAATATTAAAACCTGCTCTACTAACAAAAAAGTTATTACATATAATTTTTCAATAAAAGATGACAATTCAATTTCATTTGAAAAATCGGCCAGTTTTAGAAAAGATTGTTCACCTAATGAAACAATAAGAAAAATTAAAAGGATTTTAAAAAAAGAGCATTATAAAGTCAAAGAAAAAGGTTTAAGAAAGAGTTTAAGAGGCTCATATTCTATTAGATTACAATTAAATAATGGAAAAGGTGTAAACGGAAAAGGAACAACATTAAAATTAGCAAAAGCTTCAGCATATGCTGAATTAATGGAAAGACTTCAAAGCAATATGCTAATAAAAAAGCGCGTTGCCACTCATAAGATTGATAAAAATAGTAATATATATAATTCTTTATTAGATAAAGCATCAAATGAATATAAAAAATACTTTTTTACACTTGATAATATATATTTTAATGTTGAAAAAGCCAAAAATATAAAAACTAACAATATAGAAAATATTCCTATAAATGCCATTAGTAGTTTTTGTCATACAAATGGTTTAGCATCTGGAAATACTTTTGAAGAAGCTGTTAATCAAGGAATTTTTGAAATATTAGAACGATTTTGTTATCAAGAATGCTTAAAAGGAGATAATCCTATTCCAAATATAGATATTTCAAAATATCCACTCACAAAAAACAATATAAAATTGTTAAAGTCTTTAAAAAAGAAAGGTTTTAAATATTACATTAAAGATTGCTCCTTAGGAAAATTTCCTGTAATAGGATTCCTATTATTTGATAAAAAAGAAGAAAAGTATTCTTTTACAATGGGATCAGATATTTCCTTTAATATTGCCTTATCAAGATGTATAACAGAAATGATGCAGGGTGTTAATTTTAAAGAATTAGAGCAAAAGATGGTATCTAATCAAACATTTGAAGCATTAGAAAAAAAATACGACAATTCATTCAAATCATATAATTGGTTGAAATGTTTTAATAATAACAACGGATATTTAACCAAAAACTTTTTCTATAATGATTATATTCAAATTAGTGAACTACATTTTAAAGACTATTTAACTGATAATAAAGAAGTATTAGAATATTTAAAATCATTAATAGATAAAGATATATATACGATTGACTATAATAATTTAGGTTTTAATACCTATAGAGTTTATATACCATATATGACTAGCGTTGATTGTTATGATATTGAAGATTTAATAATAAATAAAAATTATGATAAATTAAAACATATTTACACTAACACACTAAATGCATCTAATAATGATATATCATATTTTACAGATACTTTTTTAAAAATTAGTAAAAGTATTAAATATGATGAATTAATTAAACCATCTGATTTATTTCATATAGATGAAATAAGTGATTACTATAAATTAGATTTTACTAGCTTATTAATAGTTTTAAGTAGTTTATGTTCAAAAACGGCCAAATTAAAAAAATATCTAAAATATAAAATTGATAATATACCATTAAATAAGCAAAAAAAATTAACTTATAAAATAATTATAAATTGTATAGAAAATAAAAAAATCTATGACATAAATGATGATCATATCTATAATTACATAAAAAACATTTTTGATAATCCTAAAGCATATTTAATAAGTTTAAATCCTATAGTTAACAATAAAGAATCTTTAATATATAATAAAAAAGCCAATTAGGCTTTTTTATTATATATTAATAGCAAAGGAAATCAGCAGCAATCGGAACAGTTACCATTTCCTGCCATAGACATTGATAATGTTTTATTAACATTATTTAAATTAATCAAAACATTATTATCCTTTCTAAATAATCTTTTTAGGAATCTAATCATACAATCACCACCCTTCACACATAATTTATGTACTTTACAATTTTTTTGATAAAACTTTAACACTTCCACTATTTCCATTTACTTCAATATTTTCACAATTATTTGTTAATTGATCAAGTGAATCTTCACCTATTCCCGTAACACAAGGAATACCTAATTCTCTACACACAATTGCTGTATGGCAAAGAAAGCCACCATATGCTGTTACAGCACCTTTAGAACTCATTAAATGTGGTAACCAATCAGGATCAGTCATCATGGCTAATAAAATCTTATTAGGTAATATTTCATCACTTGGAGAATCTAAATATCTACCTTCACCGGAAATAATACCTGGGGCTGCGGGAATCCCTGATAATCCTTCATCTTCCTTATTACCATACTCATTACTAATAATTACTTTTTTAGTTACAGGCCTAAATTGTAACATTATAAGTTCCCCATCTAAAATCATCCATTCAAAATCCGCATTTGTACCAACTTTTTTCTGATATTCAAGCATCTTGCTACCTATTGCTTCCTCTCCTATTTTCAAAGGATTTTCACATCTATTAGCACTCCAAATTTCAGAATGTGGTGTACTTGAACCAGAAACTAGTTTTTCACCATTTCCATTAACCCATTCTAGTACACCAGCGTCTTCAGAATTTCCAATCCAAACTCCAGCATATGTAGGTTCTTTAAATGATTGTATTACAACGGCCATATGTGGCTGTTCAAGTCCATTAACTTGAATATATTCTTTTAAACGATTATTATTAACAGAATCTTTAACCTTTTTGATGCTTGCAAATATATCTTTAAGAGAAACATTCAAATATGAATCAAACATTCCCGCAAACGAATTTTTTTCTCCATCTTCGATATCTGCCGAACTTCTTACTGAATAATGATTATATTTTCCATCAAAAATTTTTAAATCTTCCTCTTTAACTTCTACACCTGTTGGAATTACCATAGTAAATGGAACTTTAATGCCTTTACTATTTAAAACTGATAATCCATACATTTTTCCACCAATATATTTTACTACGAATTTTTTAATATATAGTTCACTTAGAATACTACATGTATCTAAATCTAAAATTTTTCTTTCAGAAAGTGAATCAAATAGTCTTTTTCTAAGTGCAAATTGCTCTAATGAAAATGGATCCATTGAATTATCATCACAATAAACTTGTTGTAACTGTTCTAAGTATTGACCATAATTTTCATCAAAGAAATGATGCTGCATATCTTGCCATTTTTTTAATACGATATACTTTTTTAGCAAATCATCTGAAATGGTTAAGTTTTCACTATCTAACTTAATAGCTTCTTTTGTATCAACAGATAAATATGCTCTATCAATTTGGGCAATAATATTTAAATAATTATCAGGATATTTTCTTTGAATTTCTTCTACAATTCCATCACTTAATGTTGAATGTTCATCCATACTTTCTAAGAAATAGAAATATGCAAGAGATCTTAGGGCAAAGAAAATTTTATCATTTTCTGTTTCTGATTTTTGTGATTTTTCATAATAATCAATTGTATCTTGTCTAATATCATTGAATATACTATTTAATTCTTCAGAAGTAATTCTTCCACTAAGAATATTAATATAGTTTAAAATTTTCATTCCAAACATTTCATCATCTATAGCTTCAAACATCATTCTACTTCTAAAGGCTTTATTTGTAATTGTTTTTTCCAACACTTCTTTATATTTTTTAAATTCTTCTAACTTAATCATTTTTTTCACCTTTTTTCCCTTGTTTTATTGCTAAACACACTCTATCAGTGTTCTGTTCAGATAATTTTTTTAAAAATTTAAATCTATTAACATTATCCCATATCTCTTTTAAAGTATTTTTATTTAAGTCTCCTAAATAGCTAGTTTTTATAAATGGGCAACAATATACTTTACCATTTGGATCTATCGTTACTCTAGCAACACCAGCCGTACACTTCCAATTATCATTGCCAATATAGTTTTTCTTTCCTTTACTAAAGGTATATACTTTCCTTATACCATCACTATCTGGCACTTCCGAATAATAAATATATCCAAACTCAGGATGTTTTTTATACAAATCATTTATTTTTTCTTTCAAAGTGAGTTGTTCATTCATAGATATTTTTAAATCTTTACTAGCATTTCCTTGGACAATTAAATTTGATAATTGTACATCTTTAACACCAATTGTCTTTAATAAAGTAACCATATCTATTATATCACAATAATTTATCTTATTGATAACTGTGTTAGTTACAACAGTATATCCTTTACTAATTGCATATTTGATATTCTCAATAGTTTTATCAAAAGTGTTTTTTCCTCTTATTTTTTCATGTGTTTCTTTTAAACCATCCACACTAACATAGAATAATAGTAATTCTTTATGCGAAATAGTTAAATCAATTTTATCTAATACTTTTTTTAAAAGGATAGCATTGGTAAATACAGCTACTTTAATACCATTATCTATAAACTTTTTAATAATATCTTCGATACCATTATATGTTAGGCATTCTCCACCAGATATAGTTACTTCCATTACATTTGAATCAATTATCATATTAGCAATTTTCATTGCTGTTTCATATGGCAATTCAAAACCATCTAGTTTACCTAAATAGCAATGTTTACATTTTAAATTACATTTATTAGTAATTTTCCATTGAATTTTAATAGGTGTTTCAAGTTTTAAGTTATCTTCATAATAATCTTTTGCCATTAATTTTTTTTCAATTTCATTATATAAAATTTTTAATTCTCTTTTATTATATCCCGTTTTTTCTTCAATTACTTTTAAATCATTTTGATGATCAAACATATCAAGCAACTTAAAAGTTAAATCATTTACTACGTAATACTTATCATTCCAAAAGACTAAATATCTATCATTTCCTATTTTTCTTTTCAGCATTCAAACTCACATCCTTTAATACTCCATCCCTATATAACGCCACTAAGAAATTTTTATATTTTTCAAATTGTTCTAATCTTTCGCCATTGTTAATTTTTTCTAAAATCTTAACTGCTTCTAAATTATACTTTCTAGACGGATATGATAAACTAACATAATCTTTTTTTTCTTTTCTTAATACTGAAATGTTAACTTTCATATTCTTTTTCTTTATTTTATTCCATACTTTTTCGATTTCCGTTTTAACAATATAGTCATTTATTTCATTTAGTTTTTCTCCTAATTCAATTTTACAACCACATCGACATCTAGCTAAATTCTTACATACTTTACAATATTCAGGGATCCATGCCATTTTCCTATAATCTTTAAGGGAAGTTTGATTCCAAATTTTTTTTATACTATTCTCTTTAATATTGCCAATAATTCTTTTTGAACTAGGACATATTTTTACATTACCATTATAATCAATACTACCAAATAAATAACCTGCACCACATCCATGTGTTAAATATGTATACTTATCTTCTACAGTACATGGTGCAATACAATCATTTATAGAAAAGTTATAACCCTCACTCTTTAATATATTTAAATTTTCCACAAATGAATTAATATTTATATAACACTTATTCTTTTTGCCTTCGCCTATATTATTGTATTTAGCAAATGAAACAGGTATATTTTTTTTATTTCCAAATTCTAAAATAGACCGCATTTCTTTAATATCCTGATTATCACTTGTAACGGTATAATTTATTTTAACATTTGTAATTTTTCTTGCTAATTCAATATTTAATAGCACTTTGTCATAGCAATTAGAATCAGTTAGTTTATTGTGCATTTCTTTGGTACCATGAAGAGAAACACAAACACACATAATTTTATTTAAAACAGGTTGAATTTTATCAAGAAATATACCATTTGTTAAAATTGTCTGCCTAATTCCTAATTGGGAAGCATATTCTACAATTTCCATAAAGTTTGGATGCATAAGTGGTTCTCCACCAGTATAATACACATCATATATTCCATTATTCTTTAGTTCATCTAAAATACTTCTCGCCATATCCATACTCATATATTCATTATTTTTATTTGATACGGAGCAAAACTTACACCGCAAATTACAACTATTATTCAATTCTAAATAAAAGTACAAAGGCATATCAACGGTATCTAATGAAATATTTTGATTATAGCCAACACTCTCATACTTAATCATTTTATCTTTTCCTTAATTTTATTATCAACTTGGACAATTCTACATTGCGTCATTTCTGGTTTTAACTCTTTTAAATATATTTTTGATTGCAAATCTTTTTTATCAGTTTTTTTTAGTAACGATTTAATACCCATTTTTCGCATCTCCTTTATAATTTAAGCTATAATATTTTCTATCTAAATACATATATTCTGAACGATATAATATTTTCAAGCGAGTATTTGCAAATTGCTTTATTTTTTTAATATTATTAAATTTATTAATAATAGACATATATTTATAGTAATTATCATTTTTAGTTCTATAAATCAAATTCAAGTCTTGTTCTTCATTTAAGCAACTTAAATCAACCAATTTTGAGTTTCGCATATAATTAAATATGCTTAAGCCAAAAGTATCTAAATACTTAAATTTTCTAATAAATCTTAATGTTTTTCTAATATTTAAAATATTTTCCGTTGGATATCCAATCATAAATGTTGCTGATACGGAGATTCCTGAATTATAAAAAATTTTCATGGTTTTTTTAGCAATATTCAAATCGATTCCTTTATTCATATCTCGCAATATTTTTTTATTATAAGACTCTACCCCAAACGATATTTCTCTACACCCGCTATTATATAAAATATTCGCGAATTTTCTATCTATATACTTGCTATCAATTCTAGTCTCGACCATCCATTTTATGTTAATGTCATTATCTATTAAATATGTAGCTAATTGCATTAAAATATCTGCTGGGATACATTCATCAACAAAATATACCGCTTCAATATGTTCTCTATTATATAATTTTTTTAAATATGCAAATATTTTATTGATATCATATGTATGATAGCCGTTATAGTAATAGTATCTAGAGCAAAACATACATTTTGAATGATAACACCCATAGTTTAAAGTAAGTGGAACTAACTTTAAGTTTGATAAATAATTTTCTAAATTCAAATCACTAAAATCAGGCACATATTTATCTTTATAAAAGCAATCTTGCTGTTTATTAATCTTATATATAATTTTATTCTCATTTCTATAAATAACATTGTCTATATTTGATACTTTCTTATTTTGAAAGATTTTAATCGTTTCTACAACATTATTATAGTTTCCGAATAAAACTATCCCATCTATATAAGAACACTTTTCCATTAGTTCTTTTAAATTTTTATTTATGTGTGTAATATAGTCTCCACCTAAGATAATTTTAATACTACTATTTTTAGATTTTAAATACCTTGAAAATCTAATAGCGTAGCTTAATTGAAAAGGATATTGAACACTTAAATAAACAATATCGTTGTCATTTAAATCATGAGTATTTTTTAGAACCTTATCAAATATGCTATTTTCTTCACTAAAAGCTAATTCTATAATGTCATCAACTGTAAGAATCTTTTTAGAAAAATCTATTCCTCTTCTTTCCCATTTTATCCCATAATGTCGGCCCATTATTTCTAAATATTTATGTATTTGTTCATTAGCTTCGATAATCTTTAGGGTATCAATTTCCCTATCTTGCATTTGCTTTACAGCTTTTTCAATATTATCTACGATATTTTTTTCTTTTTCATTTAATGAATTATAATATTGTAAACACATCTCTTTAATATAATTATTTTTAAAACAGGTTTTCAAAAATCTTGATGTTAAATCATATTGTTTAGATTTTATTTTACATTCTTTCAAATAGCCTTTCAATAAAGGAACACTTATTTGTGGCATATTAAAGGCTGTCCCAGGTAATGTATATAAATAAAGCATTATAGAACTATTTCCCCGATACGTTTAATAACTTCTTGAGAAAAAATTTCATTATTTACCCAAATTTTAATGAATGGGACAACTTCATCAAATTTTTGGATACCGGCTAAATCGCTTAAACTATCATATATTTTATTCATTAATTTATTATCATCAAAGATTATAGAAATAAAGTTGGCACCAGATTTAATAATTTTTATACCTTTTATGTCTTTAAAAGCATTATATATTAAGTCTCTATTAGCTTTAATATATTCTCTAGTATCAACAAATGCTTTTAGTATTTTTTTATCATTTAATAAAGATACAAAGAAATTTTCAGAATAAGAAGTAACTGAATGTGGTGGGATAATGGTATTTCTTAGGCCTTCTATTTTTTTAGTTGTTACCATATAGCCTGTCCTATAACCGGAAGCTAAAAACTTTTTTGAAAATGATCTAAATATTATAACCCTATCATTTTCTAAGCAAATATCTATCATTCCTCTTTCATCATCTGAATAATCAATATATGCTTCATCAATAATCAAAGTTCCTTTATATATATTCAATATTTCATTTATTTGCTTTTTTGTAAATAACTCACCGCTAAACCACCTTGGTGAAGATATACATAATAAATCCTTATTACTTGACTTAACTCTTTTTAAATTATTAATAAAATCTTCCGTATGAATTCCTTGTACAAATATTATTTTTTTATCATTTAATAATGCTGTCCTTTTATATAGAGCAAATTCTATATCTGGTAATATAATATTTTTCCAATCCTTTAATCCAACTATTGCATTAATAAATTGACTAATACCAGCACCAACATATATATAGTCTTTTTTTACATTTATGTAATTTGAAATTGCCTTAACAAGAGGATCTTCTAGAGGATATGCTAAATTATAGTTAAAATCCCCGTTGGCGTTTTCTTTAAAGTGTTTTATTTCCCATTTCCTTAATAATTTATTATTTTGCCATACTGATGACATATACTATCTTTCCTTTCTTTAAACAATAGTACACATTGCTTATTTAAACTCTAGTATGTTCTATTCATTTATAAACAAAAAAGAGGGCCATAAAACAAGGCCCTCCTCCTCCACAAGTACTACAAATTAATTTATCACTTATTTTATTACTTTTTTTAATGAAAATCAATTGTTTTTATATATTTTATTTTTTTATATAAACAGATATAACGTATAAATCCATACCATCAGCATTTTTATCATAGATAACATTATCAATAATAGGAAGCATATGATAATAATTGTTTTTATCCCAGCAAAATACAATATATGAATCATTATTCAAATTCAAATCTTTAATCATAACATCTTTATCAAAATCAACATTAAAAATATTATTATCTTCCATATATTTTTCAAATACCGGTATATCATTAAATGAAGAACAATTTAATTCTTTTGCAACTTCACATAAGTCATTATAAACATCTTCATATTCTTTATTTAAAATCTTACACAAACTTCTTATTACGCAATTACTTTTACCGTTTTTATCTGATATACAAAATTCTTTAAATATCATCTTAATCTCCAATCTTTTTTATTTTTGTATACATTCTTGAATGATATCCATTTTTATCATAAAACTTAATCGCATTTTCATTATAAGCAAATACATCTACTAAAATATATTCACAACCTAGTGATTTGAAATATTCTTCCATCTTATTCATAAGCATATTACCTATACCCTTACTTCTTACATTTTTAGAAACTATTAATTCCGTTATTTCTCCTCTTTTCGGACATTTATAATCGAGATAATCATATTCATCATATGGAAAAATACATCCCATAATTAATCCTACTGCTCTATCATTTTCAATTGCTATATAACATTTACCATTATTATTTTTAACTTTCTCTAAATCTAAAATTGCCATTTTATCTCTATATTCTGGATGTAGTTGATCTAAATTATCTTTATCAATAGATAAAATATACTCTTCAAGTTCAACTAACAAGTCTTTAACATCTTCCAAATATTTATCTTCGTATTCTATTATTTTCATTATTAAAATAATACTCCTTAGTTAAACCATATTTAGAAAAAGTTAATATTCCATCATAAAAAGTATAAGGTGATTCTTTTACTACTTCACCAGTTTTTTCAAATCCTAGTTTTTCAAATATTCTACAAGATCCTATATTATCTTTTACAGCGCCAGAAGAAATACCATTTATTTCTACATCTTTAAACATATAATCAATCATTGCTTTAGTAGCTTCGGTTGCATATCCTTTCCCTTGGTAAATAGGATATATATACCAACCCACATCACGAATGGTAATATCCTCTCCATTTTCCTGAGCAGATATCTGACCAATTACTTCTTCATAACCACTATTCGTATATTCCGGCTTCAAAAATACGCTCCATACAAATACATCATTATTATCTGCTTTTTCTACTTTAGATTTATAAAACTTTTCTTGATTTTCCCAAGTCCAGTGACTTGGATTATTTGCATATTTTTTCGCACTTGTTAGATACCATTTATTTACTTCTGGTATCATTAATATCTCCCACAATCTTTTTTGTTCTTCCATTTTAGAACTTCTTAATATTAATCTTTCCGTTTCTATTGTTTTACTTCCCATTAAATTCATAATATCAAACCCTTTTATCTATACTCTATCATAACCCCACCAATCAGGAATTAATTCTTCTAGTCTTACTATTTCTTTCGTATTAATGTTTTTACATATTTCAATATCTTTACTCTTTTTAGATAGTTGCATCAGATATTCTCTACATGCTCCACAAGGTAAACAAACATTTCCTTTTGAATCAATACAAACTAGTTTTATAATCTCATTTTCACCATTTGTAATCATATTAGCAATAGCATTCCGCTCACCACACATACCAAGTGTTGATGCCGTATCAATGCATACACCTGTGTAAATATTATGATTTTTAGTAAGTATTGCTGATCCAACTTGCCCTGCACTAATCATCCCTGATACTTCTCTTGGATTTCTAATATTCTTTGCCTTTTCATATAATTCATCCCAAACAGTGTTTTCACTATATAAATATTCTATATGAATTGCATATACACCATTTTTCTCAATAGCTTCTTGATATCCATCTGGCGCACTTACATTTCTAATTGCTTCTTCTTTATCTTTGGTAGAGGAAGTTGTATATCGTATGCCTTCTAAAGTGAATAATTCTTCTAAAGAATTATAATGATTTACTTCTTTAACTTTAACATAAAATACACCTAAATTATTACTAGTAAATTCTATAATATCATTTTCTTTTAATTTACTATAATCATACTCGCTATTTTCTTTTTTTACTCTTATTTCTACTCTCTTTGTATTATTCTTTATAGCTAAAGCTTCACAATCACTAATATTTAATTTCATTATCATTTTAATATCCTCCTAACAAAAAAATTCTGCATAATGCAAAATTAATTTTATAAGTTAAAAGAATATTCCTAAAAGTTTAATAAATTAGGAGTAGTGATTAATTTTGCATTATTAACAACTTGTAAATTTTTCATCTTAATCACCCTCCTTTCTTTGAATAATTTACACTAATAATATATCATAATTTTATAATTTTTTAAATTACCTTTGCTTTTTCTTTAACGATTAAAATAAAACTTGTTATATAAACGTTACTTTTCTAATATCATTTTGATATTTTAATTTTAAAAGTATCATTTATTAGATAGTAAGGTGAATAGCGGTAACAGACACGCCCTGGCCAAAAGCCGTCGTAACTGTTTCTAGATCCCCAATCTTATCAACATCAAAAAGGATTCCGTTTTCTTCCCCATTTAGTTCAATACCTGTTTTAACCCCAAAACCAAAATCTTTAATATATTTAAATAATTTTTCTTTACCTAATTTATAACCGATACTGACAAATCCCGTATTACATGAGTTTTCGACAACTTCTAAATAGGTTTGATGGCCATGGCCACCATGTTTCCAACAATGAATTGTCGCTCCACTTACTTTCACACTACCCGTATCATAATAGTAGTCTTTATCTAAATCAATTAAGTTTTCTTCTAAAGCCGAAGCTAACGATATAATCTTAAATGTTGATCCCGGTTCATAAGTCATCCAAATGGGAAGATTACGATTAATCTCTTCGGTCGCATAATCTTGATAATGCAATGGGGAAAAAGTCGGACGAGATGCGATAGCTAATACTTCGCCGGTGTTAGGATCCATTATTATGCCCCAAGCCCCATCGGGATTATACATATTAATAGCGTTATCTAATTCTCTTTCTAAAGCTTCTTGCAACTTATAGTTAATGGTTAGGGTAATATTCATTCCCGCCTGGGGTTGTTCATATTTTTGACTTAACTTTAATTTTTCACCCTTCGCATCACTATAATATTTAATCGCACCATAGCTTCCCGTTAAATAATCATCATAGATGAGTTCTAAACCGCTTAAACCTTGATTATCTATTCCAACAAAACCAAGTGTATTAGCTAAAAGCGTATCATAAGGATAATCCCTCTTCGCTTCTTTAACAAGATAGACGCCATCTAATTTTAAAGCATTTATCTTATCCGCTACTAAATTACTAAGTCGTCTTCCCTCCGGGTGAACCCGTTCGATAGATGTCTTTTTACTTGTGTGCGCTAACATATCATCATATGGAACTTCTAAAATGTTAGCTAAAGCTGAAGCCGTCTTTTCCTTATCTTTAATTTGATTAGGAATCAATACTAAGGATGTCGTCGTTACATTACCTGCTAAAGTAACCCCTTCCCGGTCATAGATATTTCCTCGGTTAGCTTCTAAAGGTAGATTACGACTCCATAAGTCATTCGCATATTTATTTAATTTATCATAACTAAATACTTGGATATAAAAAACTTTGCCAATGATTATTATAAACATCATTATAATTATGACTAAAACAAAGCGCATTCTTTCGTTCATTTTTTTAATAAACATATCATCACCCATATTATTTTATGAATTAAAGATGTTTATTAATAAAGAAAAGAGAAATATTTCTCTTTTTAGGCGGTTATAAGTAAGAATAATTCAGCTGCCGATAAGACATTGGTTGGTTCAATTTTATTTTTAATAAAATAAGTACCCAAGAATGTTAATTTAGCATAATCAGCCCTAGTATCAGCTTTCTTCCAAGATAATGGATATAACTGATTACTCAATGTCATACTAGCTTTATCACCTAATAAGTGACGCTGTTCGTAAGCTAAAGATGGGTCATTATCGTTAAATACGATGACACGTAATTTACTTACATTTTCATCAGTATACCAAAAAGCATTAGTATGATTATCTGTCTTTTTATAGTCGTAGGCTAGATCAAGATTAAATTGTGATAGACCGAATTTTAACCATAATGTCTGATAATCTGGGTAATCAATAGCTTTAGAATTAGTAAGATACTTACCTAGTTTATCTTCAACCTTAATAGTATCAGCTTCTTTGATAATCTTTTTAACCATATCATTATCTTTATCCGTAACTAATGATAATAGATATAATAATTCACCTAGATTAGTTACATCTTTATCTTTCGTATCATATATATCATCAATAGATAAAATCCAATCTTTGATTATATCAATGTTATCTGTCTTCTTAAGAACCATTGCGGCCACGGCGGCATCTTTATACTGTGGTTTATCATAAGTAAACACATTAGGATAAATAATACCATCTTTAATATTAATTAATATCTCTTGATATAATACATTTAATAATTCACTATACTTATAATCATCAAAACGTGGTAACGAAATATCCTCTTCGGTATTAGGAACTATATCATCATCATTATCACTAATGATGTGAACAGCTTTTTCATCTTCCACAATTTTATAGAATTTATTATCCTTTGTCTTTATTAAAACAGTATATAGATTAGGAATAATAAGTTGTTCTAAAACATCAAAGCGCCTATAAACTTTTTCTGTGGCAATATCTCTTAAAACACCATTTTGGTAAATGTATTTATCACGGTTACCCATTCCATAAAGTAAAAATTTCTCATTATTAAATCGCTTATTAATAACAATATTTTTTTCGCCGACAAAAGCCTTATACTGATCTTTATACTTTTGATAAGCTTCAACTTCATCTTCATAGTAGGCACTTAAACTCTTAGATGGTGAGGGGATACTTAATTTACCATATATATTATTACTTGCGCGGTAATTATTAAAAGTCTCAAAACGAATAAATAGTATTGATGTAATAAAGATGCATAGGCACCCTACTATCAAAAGAATGGTTTTATGGTGACGAATATACTTTTTAATTAAAAGTCCAGCTGAAAAGATAAGAACAATTATAGCAATAATAAAAGGTATAAAAATGATAAGTTCTTTAATAATCGCTAAATGGCTAGAAATAAACTCCATCTTAAAGTGTTTATTTAAAGCGACAAGCAATTGTTTAAAGCCAATAACATTACTAAAAAGTTCAAACAAGAAGAAAAATATTAAAAAGATGCTCGTAATCTTATATTGACGACGATTATTAAGGGCAAAGAGTAAAATCACTAAGTATATGATATTTTCTGAATAAAGAAAAGCATTATCATTTCCATATAAAATGTGTAAAAAGCTCATACCCAGTAAACTTACTAAAAGCCCGAGATTTAAAATCTTATTATGCTTAAAATTAATAATGATAAGACATATTAAAAGTCCATAAAAAAGAGTAATGATAATAGTTTTAATATAATTTGGTTTAACAAATCCTAAAATAGTCTTAGAGTCAGGGTTATTTTCATCATAATACGTCTCTTTAATCTTACTAGCAGCAATACCGTTCATATAGATATCATTATAAACATTTTGTGCTTTCGCAAGTGTTATATCGTATGAAACATATTCCCCTTCAGCGGCTTGACTATTATCCATAACACCTCTAACAATATTTTTAGGCGTTATCCAGATTAGTTCTTGGACAATCGTCAATACAATAATAGCGAGAATAGTCAGTAAATGAATCGTAATAAACTTCTTAAAGTTAACTTTTTTACCAAGCCATAAAACTAATGTACCAACGCCAAAGACAGTATAATTAGTTAGTAATATACCCGCTGTTAAAATGCCAAGTGCGATATAGCGGTATAACTTAAAAGTCCGGTAATGGTTAAAATCTAAAAAGATGTTATACCAAAGAAGAATAAATGATAAAGCTGATAAAGAATATATTTCAAAAGTTGTATTAAAAACTAAAGAACTAAAAGAAAAACCATATATCAATGTCAGAACAAAATTAACAATTTTATTTTGACTAATAAGACATAAAGATTGGTATAAGTATTTAATACAAAGCCCACCGATCAAAGACATAAAAAGGCCAAGCGCAAAAACACCATTATGCGTAAATCCTTGAAGTAATAAAATAAGGGGTTGGAAGAGTATTATAAGTGGATGAACACCAATTCGGGAATTATGGTCATAAATAATGGTTGAAAAGTCATTATAAACTCGACCTGTATCTGATTGAAAAAGAAAGTCCCAATTACTGGTTAGGTCATGATTATAATTAATTAACATATCTAAAACAAAATAGATAATGAAAAAAATTATTCCTAGACAGGTTCCCGTTTTCTTAACCCGGTCATGATAAAGTTTATTAACGTCATACGCTAATATTTCTCCATTAGAAACCATATAGGCATTATTAGATGCTGAAGCGATAAAGCGGTCGGTATAAGAATCAGAATAAGAATTATTAATACTAAACTTTTTATAATTTTTCTTAAGATATTCTAATTTATTCTCACCTCGACAATTATCATCTAACCATTCTCCAGTTTTAATTGAAGCCGTGGATGCAATAACTGTTTTAACACCTAATTTATGTCCAATTGGTTCGATTAAAAAGTTTGGTGAAGCACTTAAAATTACTGCCTGTTGGTCATTTGCAAGCAATTTTTTTAATTCCGGATAAATCTTTTTTTCATGGGTCTGCCAAAACTCATCAACTAGAGCTTCGGGATCATCAAAATAACGTAAAAAAGAAAAGTAAACTGTTTTAAACTTTTCTTTTTTTATAAAATGGAAAAGATATAAAACCATATATAAGAATATCTTAGGAAACAGTAAGATATTCTTTTTTCTTTTTTGTAATGCAAAAAGGAAAAAATCAACGGCACTATCACCATTGTAAATCGTGCCATCAAAATCATATACATTAATTTTATTATTAGATTGCATATAAAACGACCCCCATATATAAGCCATAAACGAGAATACTAAAAATTAAAACTTTATCATTAATAACAACATCCACAGGATCTCCAAAAGAATCACCATCAATAACTAATGAATAACGCATTAAAACGAAAACGACAATTAAAATACTAGCTAAAAGATAAGGTGAATTAACCGCATTAGCCCATAAAGAATAAAAAACGATGGTTAAGGTTAAAAAGATATTAAGAAAATTATTTAAATAATCTTTATTATAATATTTTAAAACTTCCCGGGATTCACTACCATTTTTAAGATACTCATTTCTTCTTTTACCTAAAGCAGCATAGAAGGAAAAAGATAGAACTGTTAAATATAACCAATTAGATATTTCAACACCAATAGCTACCCCACCATAAATGACACGAATAATAAAACCAATCGCTAAAATAAAGATATCAACAATAGGAATATGCTTTAATTTTAAAGAATATAAGATGTTTATTAAAAGATAGCCATATAATAAAATAAAAGTATAGACTAAAGAATAGTTATCATAAAAAAGATATGGAATAAAGTTAATAACAGAAGCAGTTATAAAGAGTATTATTATAAAGGTAAAAGCACTTTTTACCTTTATAATACCACTAGCTAGTGGTCGATCTTTTTTTATGGGATGCTTCTTATCTTTTTCTATATCACATATATCGTTAATAATATAGACAATGGAACACATCAAAGAAAAAGAAATCAAGTTTAATATATTGGTTCCTAACATTTCAAAGTTTAAAATATTGCCACTAAAAATAATAGCCGCAAATATTAAAAAATTTTTCATATAGTGTTTAACACGCATTAATTTAAGATAATTTTTCATGATTCACCTACAATCGCCATAAACATCAATATTATAACATTATTTACTGTATTAAGCAATTAAAACCATCATCAAGGAAATCCTAATTATCGCTATTATTTTATTAATTAAAAGTGACGACAATAAAAAGAAGACTTATTTGTCTTCTTTCTCTTTTAATGGTGTATCTAAATCATATATTTCACTTGGAAGTGGTTCAAATGATACTTCTCTAGTAACATCAATATCAACAAGAGTTTTAGATAAAACTCGTTCAAGTTCTTTCTTATCAATCGGTTTAGATAGATAATCAACAAAACCCGCTTCAAGATATTTTTCTTTCATACCCTCTAGCGCATTAGCCGTAAGAACAACGACTGGAGTATTAAAATGATCTAATTTTTTTAATTCTTGTAAAGTCTCTGTTCCAGATATTTTAGGCATCATATCATCCATTAAAATTAAATCATAATTATCCTCTTTAACTTTTAAAAGACAATCGGTGCCACTTTCACATTCAGTAACATCAACATGATATTGTTCTAAAAGACGAACTGCTACCTTTAGGTTAATACGATTATCATCAACGACCAATACCTTTTTATCACTAACATCAAGAATCTTAACGGGTTCAATTACCCTTTTCATTTTCTTTTCAGTATTAGTGTGAATTTCTTGTTTCAAATAAACGGTAAACTTAGATCCTTCACCATATTTACTTTGAACGATGACTTTACCTCCCATCATTTCAGCAAGTCTTTTGGTAATAGCAAGACCTAATCCCGTTCCTTCTAAAGTCGTATTACGATCTTCTTCTAAACGTTCAAACTTATCGAAGATTTTATCAATCTTATCCGGTTTAATACCCCGCCCTGTATCTTCAACAGAAATAACAATGGTACTTTCATTATTACGATTAATACAGCTAACTTCAATAGCGATATATCCTTGCTCCGTATATTTAATAGCGTTAGTTAAAATATTAGAAACAATTTGTCTAATTTTACCGATATCGCCATATAAGTTATATGGTAAGTCTTCAGCAAAATTAACTTTTAACTGAATTGGTTTTTCGCCAATCCGAGGTTGGATTAATTTAATTAACTCATTTAATTCATTTTTTAGGTTATATTCAATATTAACAAACTCAACCTTATCGGCTTCAATTTTGGAAATATCCAAAATACCATTAACGATTTCTAAAAGATTTTGGGATGCGATAACAATATCTTGAGCATCCTTTTTCGCACTTTCTAGTGTTTCATCAGTTAGGATACATTCACTAAAGCCCACAATCGCATTTAAAGGTGTCCTTATTTCATGTGACATATTAGATAAGAAATCCGTTTTAGCTTTATTAGCTTTCTCAGCTTTATCACGAGCTAAAGATACTTGTTCTAACATTTTAACATCAGGGTTTTCAATGGTAAAATACATAAGATAACATAGAATAGCTAAGATAAAATCATAGATAATTAATTCTGGAAAGTAGATAAGAACAAAATAGAAAAATACTAATAAAGCTAAAATCAAAAAGATAGGAAGATACCGTTTATCTAAATGTTTAATATTTAAAAGAGCAATAAACATCGACATAACTAATAAAATTAACATGACCAACAATCCAAAATCAATAAGTGGTCCTTTAACATTTGTCACACTACCTACTTCATATATTTCAACGGATAAAAAGCAAGTAATAATAAATATTAAAGTATTAAAGATAATAAGACATATATTAATCACATTAAACTTATTTTTAAGTTTAGGAAAAGTAATTATTAAGGTATAGGCAAACAAAGAACTCAAAACAATGGAAAAACCAAGTAGCATAAAACGGTTCATCCAAGTAAATAACGATACGTAAAAGCCCGTCGTAATCGTCGCAAAAGGATTTATCGCACATATTGAATGCGCAACAAAATCAATAAATATTTCAAAAATAGACGCTATTAAAATAACACTATAAAATCTATTTTCAATAAGATCCGCTTTTTCTTTATGAAAATAAACAAATGTTAAAAGAGCCATAAATACAAATGACACTAATGGTATTTCAAACTCAACAGATAGATTATTTACCATACCTACACACCCTCTATCATATAGATTATATCAAAAAACTAAAAAATAATAAAGGTTATTTGCCTTTATTATTTTGCCAATGGGTTTTAATATATTTTTTAAAATTATATTTTTCATCTTCAATTCGTCGCCGAACAATAGGATACATAATACCGATATTATCTTTAGTTAAAACGACCTTATCAAAACTCTTTCTAACATCATCAGCATATGTAATTCTCTTGTCGCGATAAGTCGATAATTCCTCATCCCAAACATCACGGGTCCATTTAACTTGTAAATATTCATCAACCCTATCTTGCATAAACTGGGTATGATAATCACTAGCTAAGCTATCGCGCATCAAAGGAGTACTATATTTTTCAATCATTGTATACTGCATTGTAGCCATTTGATCTCTTAGTAACGATAATGCTTCATCCTTTTCTAAAGAGCCAATATCTAGTGGTTCACCTACCATAATATGAACTTCTTTAAGTTCTGGTGCATAAAAAGTAGCCATAGGAACAACTTTCTTACCCGTTTCCTTAGCCAAGATATATGGGCCTGCAAAAAGCGGTTGCACTAGTAAGTTTTCCGTATTATTTAAGCCTCCTTCGGGAAACATTAAAACACTTGTTCCACTTTCAAGAACGCGGATTTGCTTTAAAATAGAATCTTTGCGACTTTGTGGGTCTAATCTATTAACATAAATCATTCCGTTTATCCAAGCAAAATAACTTTGTGGGTTATGTTCAATTTGATCAGTTGTACCTAATAAAATATAGGCATTGCGATCAATCGATGCCAAACTCGAAATAATATCCTCATCAAAATAATGCGTTGTTGCAAAAATATATGGTTCATCAGGATTCAAATTAGGGTATGAATCGATAACTAGTTTATTTTTTGCTGCCATTTTTAAAACAAGACGAACACCAGGATTAATATAGCGACGTAATTTTAGTCCTGTTTTAGTCGTAAAAGTATCAACATTTGAAAATTTTACTCTTCCTAATAAGATATTTTTAACTATCATACTCATTCCCCCCAATTTCATTATATCATAAATGAGCAAGAAAAAAGATACTAAATAGTATCTTCAGATTCGTCTTTAGCGAATAATCTAGATATTCCAAAGACAATTACAAGTGTCATCATTACGAGTAGAATCTTAATAAACATATCAGATGGTAAGAAAGAAATTATTTTATCTGTTATGTCGATTAGTGCTGTCTCAATTTGTAATGTTATCGCACCCATATAAGTCCTCCTTCATTTACCCTATCTATTCACATATTCATTATACCGCGGATGAAAATTAATTGTCAAATTTTGGTTGATTATCACTTT
Source organism: uncultured Bacilli bacterium (assembly GCA_947589735.1). GTDB lineage: Bacteria > Bacillota_I > Bacilli_A > RF39 > UBA660 > UBA5578. Next base: position 54,762 of record CANQCR010000003.1, read on the forward strand.
CCCCTTTATTTTCAAGGATTAAATCTAAAACAGCCTGATATAATTTTTCATTTGCTTTATCAAGTTGCATATTATCAACTTTAAAGGGCTTACCATAACGAATAGTAAGATTCTTACTTCGAAACTTATAATCACCGGTTATCCCAAAAGGAACGAGATAAGCGTTAGTCTTTTTAGCCATCGCCACCGCTCCATATTTAAAAGGTAATAGTATTTCATCCGTTTTATTTCTTGTTCCTTCCGGGAATAAACCGATAGCACCGTTATCTTTTAAGACGGATATGGCAAGCGCTTGCGCTACTTTATCGCCATGAGCCCGGTCGACACTAATACAACCGGTACCTTTAAAAAACCACGCTACCTTAGCATCATCAAAGTATTCTTTTTTAGCCATATAGTGAATACCACGCTTGGTAGCAACAATCGTAAGACACTGATCATACAAGTGTTTATGATTACCAACGATAATAATAGGTCCATCTTTAGGAATATTTTCCTTACCAATTATTTTAGGACGATAATAAAGTTTAAAGATAGGTCCTAAAATAAAGCGACCAAAGCGATATAAGAATGGAACTTTACTCGTCATCGCTAGCTCCGATATCACTTTTTAACTTTTGAAAATCAACTTTACCAAGTTTTGTTTTCGGTAATTGTTTACGGAAGACAAACTCAGCCGGAATCATATACTTAGCTAGATTTTTCTGGCAATAACTTTTGATTTCTGAACGGACAAATAAGCCATGATAACCATCTTTTAAAACGATAAAGGCTTTGGCAACCTCTTGCTTATAAGGATGGGGAATACCGATAACACTACACTGTAAAACAGCGGGATGAGATTCAATAACCTCTTCAATATGGTTAGGATATACGTTATACCCACTCGTAATAATCATCCGTTTTTCTCTTCCCTTATAAAAGATAAAACCATCACTATCCATATAACCTAAATCACCGGTATGAAGCCAAACATGGCCATCTTTATGAATTCTTAAAGCTGCATTTGTTTCTGCTTCATCATTTAAGTAGCCCATCATCAAGGCTTTACTATTAATAACAATCTCCCCTACTTCACCATAAGGAACTGTCTTTAAAGTAGCAGGATTAATAATTTTAATATTGTTACTAGCAAGAGGAATCCCTACCGATCCTTTTTTATTGATATCATCACAGGCAAGGGTTACCGCGGCTAAGGCTTCTGATAAGCCATAACCTTGCGTAATGCGAGCTTTAGAATTATGTTCTTCAAAGTATTTATTGATACTATCTTCCAAGCCTTCCGTGAGGATATCCCCACCACTAACAACATATTTTAAGAAAGATAAATCCAAATGTTTTTCGTTATTACATTTAATTAAAGCTTCATATAAAGTAGGAACCCCTAATACACAAGTTGGTCTTGTCTTTTTAAATAACGTATCAAACTTTTTCGAATCAAATTGGGGAATTAAGATTGAATAACAACCTAAAGCAAATGGTGTATGCATTAAAACACTTAAACCAAAACCATGGAAATTAGGCATAATAGCCAGACAGCAATCTCCCGCTTGTAAGCGTTTCATTTGAATTTGTTCTTGACGGGCCGCTAAAATGAAAGCTCGGTTTTGAATAACGACATTTTTAGGTTTGCCACTTGTCCCACCACTATGCAAAATAACAGCTGGAGTATTTTTCCCGTAGCGTACCCTTTTAGGTGGTTTGGTATTACGTCCTAATTTCATAAAATGTTTAAAACTAATAAATAAATCATCTTTAGGATATTTTTTATACTTACCTAATTGTTTTACTTTATAACCTATTTTCATAAAAATATTTAAGGAGTCAGCGGGCGATGCGAAAATAACTTTCTTTACCCTAGTCTCTTTGATGGTATGTTCAATTTTGTTATAAAACATATCGGCCATTACTAAATATTTACTATGGGTAGAGTTCAAGCTTTCTTTAATTTCTTCTTCAGCTGATAATGGGTGAAGCATATTACCGATTGCTCCTAATTTATTTAAAGCGTATAAAGCAATTAAGGCTTCTGGAATATTAGGTAAACATATCGTTACAATATCCCCTTTTTTAATACCTAATGTGTAAAAAGATAGGCTAGCCTTATCAATTAATTTGATAAACTCTTTATAAGTCGTCTTTTTACCAAAGTATTCAATAGCTGGATACGAAGGATATTTTAAATAGCTATTATGAACATCATCATACATACTGATATTAGGTATTTTAAGATGTAGCTCTTCTTCCGTATAATACTTAGCCCAAGGAGCTGGAATGGGCTTCTTCGTTCTTAAAAGATTAAAGATTGACATTATATCCCTCCAATTTATTTTTTATAATGTTACGTAAGCGTTCATTTTCTTTTTCTAGATAATCATTAACGTAAATAGGGTCTAGAAACTCTATTTGAAGTCCTTTTTTAAAAAGACGATACTCTCCTGTTATGACAAAAGGAACAATCGGAGCCTTAGTTTCATAGGCCATCTTGACCGCGCCGATTTTAAATGGCATAACAATGTCGTTGGTCCGGTTAAAAGTCCCTTCAGGGAAAATACCAATTACTTTTTCTGATGAAAGATAAGCAATCGCCTTATTTAAAGCTTCTGGATTTTTCACACTACGATCAACGGGTATTAAGCCTAGATGTTTAAAGATAAGGCCTTTGAGTCCTTTAAAAAGTTCTACTTTAGCTAAAAAATGAATCGGTCTTTTTGTCGATGATAATAAGATTAAAGAATCAAAATTATGCTTATGATTGCCCGCTAAAATAACCCGGCCATTTTTAGGAATTTTATCTATTCCAATAAGTTTAGGTCGATACAATAATTTAAAAAGGAATTTAACAATCGGTCTAACTATTATATATAGTTTTGCATTTTTCATATTCATCACTATTATCATACCATTTTTTTATTTCTTTGACAAAAAGATAGCTATTTAATTATATGTGATAACTTTAAAAAAAGAAAAAAGCGATTAATATCGCTTATTTTATCTTTTTAACCTTATCGGTAGTAGGTTCATTATCATCAGTATTAATTTCAACTTCATGAAGTAATATATCTCTTAACTCTCTATAGGTATCTAAATCTCCACTAGATTCAAGATCTTTAGCTTTATCTAAGGAACTAGATAATTCTTTTTCTTTAACTTTTTCTTTATCCTTATCTTTATCCTCATCATCTTCTTCTAAAGATGCTTTAAAATGTTGTTCTAAAGAAGAATCTTCCTTTTGATGATGTCCTTCTTCATACTTTAACAAATAACCTGTAATCGTTAACATCTGCATTGATGTTGTCATAATAAATAAAGTATTAAATAATGTATCGACATCTAAAAACTTTGATAAAAAGCCAACACCTAATAAAGGATATAGGGCACAAGTTTTAATTTTACCAATATATAGGGAGCTCACACTACTTCTTGTTTGATTATTTATTTTAGCACGGACATTAATCCCCGCAATAATAGCTTCTAAAATAAGATTATAAATTAAAGTTGGGTTAAAAAAGCTTGAGGCAATTAGTAAAGATCCCGCAAATACTTTATCACATATCGCATCAAGATCTTTACCTAGTTCACTAGTTAGATGATAGTGTCTAGCAATAAAGCCATCTAAGGCATCCGTTAAAGAGAAGATAGTTGTAAAGATAACAATTAAGGGAATATTAGCTGTAAGCGCCGCGGGAATGATAAATAGCGGTGCTGCAATAAGTCTTGTTGACGTCAAAATATTAGGTATTTGGCGATATCTTCGACCTTTAGTTTTTAAATCTGTTATAGCATCTTTAATAAGTGCTTTATAACGTTTCCAATTTTCTTTAATTCCCTGTTTCATACAACATTCCCCTTTAATTGATAACTTATTTTATACCTCCCCTATCTTTTTGTCAACTAATAGTCACAATTGTTTGGTGTCCGGTAATATGGAATAACATCACGGATATTTTCAACACCTGTTAAATAAATTAACAAACGTTCAAAGCCCATACCAAAGCCAGAGTGAACACACCCACCATAACGGCGTAAGTTCAAGTACCAATCAAGCTCATCAGTATTCATACCTAACTCATGCATTCTGCTAACAAGTTTATCATAGTCTTCCTCACGTTGTGAGCCACCCATCAATTCCCCAGCACCTGGTACCTCAAGATCAACGGCCGCAACTGTCTTGCCATCAGCATTTTGTTTCATATAGAAAGCTTTAATATCTTTAGGCCAGTTTTTGATGAAAACAGGGCCATTAAAGTATTCGGTAATATATTTTTCGTGTTCCTTGGCAATATCCTCACCATATTCAGGGGGAAACTCCCACTTAACATCGGCTTCTTTTAAAATCTTAATAACTTCTTCGTGATCGATACGGGTAAACTTACTACTAATTAACTTGGTTAATTTTTCTTTTAATCCTTTTTCGACAAAGGCATCAAAGAAGTCAATTTCTAAAGGACAATTGTCTAAGACATACTTAACAACATATTTAAGCATATCTTCCATAATATCCATATCTTGATCTAAATCACAGAAAGCAATTTCTGGTTCAATCATCCAAAACTCATTAGCGTGCGTTTTCGTATTAGAGTTTTCCGCTCTAAAGGTTGGACCAAAAGTATACGTTTTCTTATAAGCTAGAGCCCAAGTTTCAGCTTCTAATTGACCTGATACCGTAAGAGATGTTTGTTTACCAAAAAAGTCTTTACTATAGTCAACCTCACCACTTTTCGCAATCCGGTCTAAATCAAGAGTCGTTACTTGAAACATCTCACCAGCTCCCTCACAATCACTAGCTGTAATTAAAGGAGCATGAAAATAAACATATCCACGTTCTTGAAAGTATTTATGAATCGCATAAGCGGCGACGCTACGAACTCTAAAAGTTGCATTAAACAAGTTCGTCCGAGGACGAAGATAAGCATTATCTCTTAAGAACTCTCTTGTATGTCTTTTAGGTTGAATTGGATAGTCTTCATCACAATCACCTTCTAGAGTAAGTTCTTTGCATTGCATTTCTAACTCTTGTCCTTCTTTAGGTGATGGAATTAATATGCCAGTTACACTAATCGCACTACCAATATGTAACTTGGTAATCTCATCGAAATTAGCTAATTTGTTATCATAGACAATTTGTAAATGGGTAAATGTTGTCCCATCACTAAAATCGATAAAACCAAATTCTTTTTGCTTACGATGATTACGAATCCAGCCTTGAACAGTTACTTCTTTATTTAAATAAGCTTTCGTATCAGCATATATTTCTTTTAAATCTAAAATCATAGTTACCTCCTATCAATTTCTTCTTTGATAATTTGGGCCGTTAATGATGGATTAGCTTGACCTCTTGTCTCTTTCATTACTTGACCGACGAAGAAATCAAAAGTATTACGACCTTTACGATGTTCAATAATTAAATCAGGATGAGCATCTAAAACTCTAACGACAATATCCCGAATAGTTTTATCATCAGATATTTGACTAACACCTAATTCTTTGACAATGACTTTTGGTTCTTTCTTTTCTTCTAAGACTTTATTTAAAACTTCTTTACTCTGTTTAGAAGATATTTTACCATCTTTCGTCATCTGCATTAAATCAACTAACATTTTGGGTGTTAAATAAAGATCTTTAATTTCTAATTCATTTTTATTTAAATAACCTAATATGACACTTGTAAGCCAGTTAGCCGCTCCTTTAGGATCAGCTCCTAAACTGATAACCTCTTCATAATAATCCGAAATAGCTTTATCTTTAACTAGTATTTTAGCGTCATAAGCTGATAGGTTATATGTTTTCATATATTTTTCTTTACGTTCAGGCGCTAAAGCAGGAATACTCTTACGAATATTATCGAGCCAACTTGAGCTTATTTTAAACTTTGGAATATTAGGTTCAACAAAATATTTATAGTCGATAGCATCTACTTTACTTCGCATAAACTTCGTTGTAAAAGTATCTTCATCCCATCTTCTGGTTTGTTGTTCCATCTTATCATATTCACCCTTTTGTTTTAACTCTACTTGTCTTTCAATTTCATAGTTAATAGCGTCTCTAACGCCGGCAAAAGAGTTAACATTTTTAATTTCTACTTTAGTTCCCCAATTTTTAGGATCTGTTTCATCTAGGTTTTCATCCATAATCGAAACGTTAACGTCACATCTAATTTGTCCCTTGCGGTTATCCGCATCACTTATTTCAGCATACTGATAAATAGAGCGCATCGTCTCAAGAAAAGCAACGGCTTCATCAGCGCTATGTAAATCCGGTTCCGTTACTAATTCTAGAAGAGGAACACCAGCCCGGTTATAATCAATGGTTGAAAAAGTAGGATAGTGATCAGATGAAGCAGCATCTTCTTCTAGATGGATATTGTTAATGCGAACAGTTCTCTCTTCATCTTTATAATCAAAAGTAAGGGAGCCATAGATACCGACAGGAGCAGGTTTAGTCTCTTGTGTAATCTGATAACCCTTAGGTAAATCAGGATAATAATAATTCTTTCTTTCAAAGTACATATACTCTGGTTGTTTACAATTTAAAATCATACTTGCTTTTAAAGCTAGCTCAACCGCTTTTTTATTGACAACTGGTAAGGTTCCTGGAAAAGCCATATCAAGAGGTCTAATATTGGCATTAGGAGTATCATTATAATCGTTTAGAGCACTACTAAAAACTTTCGTCTTTGTCTTACTTATTTCACAGTGCATCTCAAGTCCGATTAAAGCTTTATATCCGTCCATTATTTTACCTCCTTTGCAATTTGATCTTTATAATTCATTTGTCCTTCCAAAGCATAGGCAATATTTAAGACACATGCGTCATCATAACAATTACCTGTTATATTAACACCGACAGGTAGATTATTTATAAAGCCATTAGGAATGGTAATTGAAGGGAATCCTCCAAAGTTACCAATCTGTAAATGTTCTTCTAAAATATGACTATTTTTATAATCTTTATTTTTAGCATCATCTAAATATTTAGCTGGTCCACTACCAACGGGTAAGATAACAGCATCATATTTTTTAAATAATTCTTTCCACGTATCAACAAGTAATCTTCTAACTCTTTGGGCATTATTAAAGTAACGGTCTTTGTTTTCAGCTTGTAAAACGTATGAACCGATAATAAAACGCCTTTTAATTAATGATGAAAATCCTTCGGTCCGATAGTTCTTCATCATTTCAACATAAGTATCCCCTTTGCTTCGAGGTCCAAAGATAATACCGGTTAAATTAGACATATTAGAAGTTGCTTCAGCACAAGAGATAACAACATAAACAGAGTTTAGGGCATCTAATAATTTCATATCAACCGATACTTCATCAACACTCATACCGATCTTTTTACATAATTCTAATGTCTTATTAAAATTAGCTAAATGTTCTTTTAATTCATCTGAAGCATCAGGATAATTATTTATATCACATATCTCTTTAACATAACAAAGTTTTTTACCTTTAACATCATCACTTAAAGATTCATATAAATGTATATCACTAGAATCCCAACTAGTCATATCATTTTTATCAATGCCTTTCATCGCATCTGTTACAATAGCGGCATCTCTAACACTACGGGTAAGACATCCTAAGTGATCAAGACTTGAGGCAAATGGGAATAAGCCATACCGAGAAATCATTCCGTAAGTTGGCTTAAAACCGACAATCCCACAGTAAGCAGCCGGTTTACGAATAGAGTCCCCTGTATCAGAACCCGTCGCAAAAGGATAAACACCAGCGGCGACAGATGCGGCACTTCCAGATGAACTTCCGGCACACATTCTTTCTTTATCCCAAGGATTTTTAATAAATCCCGTATGCGCTGTTTTACCAAGGCCACCCATACCAAACTCATCCATCGTTGTCTTACCGATTAAAACAGCCCCACTACTTTTTAATTTCGTAACAGCCGTGGCATCAAAAAATGGTACATAATCTTTTAAGGTATTACTAGATCCCGTACTTAAAATATCTTTCGTACTATAGTTATCTTTTAAGCCATATGGAATACCTGATAATAAATTATCAGATACACTCGCCCCTTTAGCGTCATCAATAATTGTTACAAAGGCATTACATTCTTTAGCGCAATCATGCGCTTTAGCTAAAGATTCTTTAACTAACTCTTCACTAGTTACCTCACCCTTCTTCAAGGCTTCGTGAAGTTCTACAATTCCTTTATCCATGTACATTATCCCACCACCTTTGGAACTTTTATTTCGGTATCGACGTAGTTATCACAATTTTGAAGTAATTCATCAATGGGAACACTTTCTTCTTCGACATCTTCTCTTAGTTCATAAACAAAATCATCTAAGCAATGCGTCATCGGTTCAACCTCACCTAACCCATCAATCGCATTCAAACGATCAATATCCGCATCAATCTTATCAAACTCATCTAAAACCATCTTGTTTTCTTCTGGTGTTAGACCAATCAATAACTTATCAGCTAAATCATCAACAACTTCTTTGGTAAATACTTTTGTCATAATATCCTCCTTTATATGAAAAAACAAGTCCTAGGACTTGTTATTTACTAAGTGGCGCCTGATGTAGGACTCGGACCTACGACCTGCCGGTTAACAGCCGGATGCTCTACCGACTGAGCTAATCAGGCGCATGGCGCTCAATGTAGGACTCGGACCTACGACCTGCCGGTTAACAGCCGGATGCTCTACCAACTGAGCTAATTGAGCAATTAATAAATTATAGTCCCGATTGGGACGAAATATTCCGCGGTGCCACCCAATTTATCAATATTATTGATCACTTTATCGATTCTATTAAATCGTGTAATATGATAACGGATTACTTCCGATTAAGCCTACTTCGTTCAGCCTAACAACTAGTGGATGTTATTCATAATAAACTTAATCGTTAGCTCACACCATACCTAACTCGCTTTTATCAGTTTTTATTATTACTTCTTCCACGTCAAAACGCTTATGTACTAATTATATTTCAAAGATAAGTTTTTGTCAATACACTTTTAGTGTTTAGGTAAGACATTTTTAAATAAAAAAGAAGACGTTAATCTTCTTTCTTGGGCATTAATTGATATTGCTTTCCTCCTTCAGATAAAGTATCTTCATATTCTATAAGATATGGAAGTAAAGCCTTCATATAACCATTTAACTCATCTGATATATGAGGAAAAGGATGACTTAAATAATAATCATAAGCCTCTTTGAATTTCCTTTTCTTAAGAAAATGGCGCATCGTCTTTAAATCATCTACGCCTGAAACCTCGATATGCGTAATTTCTTCAGGTTCTGAGTGATGATGAACATTTTGGGTTTTTAATTGCCATAATAATTTTTTATAAGCTCTTGGATATGGCTTTTTAAAATTATTTTTGGCTTCCATCATCCACTCATCACTTTGACAAAGCACAAAAGCCGTCTGATAATCACCATAATATAAAGCGTGAAGAAAGCGTTCGATAAGACTCGCATTTTCTAATTCATAAGGATTAAAATAAGTTGGCGTAGCGCCATAATTAGATTTCGTCTTTAAAATTAATCTAATAATTCGAAGAAGATTAACGTCATCCGCATCATCATAATTTTGGCCATATACTTCTTTAGTTAAACGATCTTTTTCTTGAATTAAAGATGCCACTTCTTCTAACTCTTCTGGTGTAAAAAAGCCTTGCTGATAAAACATATCTTTAATTTTTTGTCTTAACACTTTAAGGCTATCTAGCCGTGGTTTGATATGCTCGTATTCGGTAATCGCTTTAACTAAATCATCTAAAATAAGAGCATAGATATGAAACTCTTCCGCCTTTTGATGAATAAGAAGATCATATTTCTCACACGCTAAAGCTAATTCATAAGCTTTTTTAAAATCAAGATTTTCAAGAGCGGTATAGAAGTTTGAAAAAATAGTCCCAGCATTATATTGCATATCAGGGTCAATAACACTAAAATTAGCATTATACTTTTGAACATCCAATAGACGAACGATAAGTTTTCTTGCATTATTAAAGACTCTCGTTTGCTTCCTACTAGCATCTTTATACTTATAACATAATTCTAAAGCCTTTTCATAGTCTTTATCATAAACAAGTTGTTCTAATGTTTTAATGTCAGAGTCTATATCATCAGCTTTTTTAGATATTACATTATTAGTAACTTCTACTTTAGGTGTTACATCAACAATAGGAGCTTTAACCTGGCTTTTTGTTTTTGCATCAAGCCGGACTAGCGTTCCTATTAAAGACGTTACAGCATTAAAATAGTGCCAATCATTTCTTGGAATTTCAACTAAATCTTTAACTTCAAAGGCCGTAAGATAATCGCCATTTGCTAAGGCCGTATCAAAAAGCTTTTTAGGTTCTAATGGTGGATATGATGCTTTTTTTAAAGATAGTAATCCTTTTTTAATGGCTTCAGCATCATCAAGTAATTTATACATTACTTGCCACTTAGCTTGATATTTAGGAAAGACATAAACAATTAGTTTATCCATATTTCTTTTAATAGCGGCGCGGTCATTAAGCGAAATAGAAGCCATTAAGCGCTCATATATCCTACCAAAATTACGTTTACGCCAAACATCAGCTTGTAAATACTTTTTTTCTTCTTCAAAAGTTAATTGATCTCTTTTATCAGCATACTCTTGATAATAGAAAAGCATTTTCTTATCATAAACCTGTAACGATAAATTATGAATATTATGGGTTGTACCCCGAATATGGCCAAATAAAGATAATTCTTCGGTTTTAACATCATGATAATCTCTTATAGCATCTTCAATTGCACCCACGATAATCTTTCTTTTATAATTCGTAAATATTGGTAAATAATCACTACTATCCTGATATGATAATTGGTGAAGGAGTTCATCACATTCTATATCCATATTAGATAGTGTTTTTACTAAACTAATAATACAAGCCATGGTAAGATCTTCGTTGGTATCTTCCCTTAAAGCAATGGCATCTTTAAAACAAGCAATAGCTTCAACATACCTTTTACTACTAGCGATTCGAACACCTTTTTCTAGAGTTCGCATCGCTTGATAACCATTTTTAGAAAATTGATAGTGACCCCTTTTAACTCTTACAAGAACACCCGTTTCAACTAATTTATGAACTTGGTATTTACTTAAACCACCTTCATATAACACTTTCGTCTCGTAATCTATTTGCGGTAGACGTTTTAAAGTATTTAAAGATTCTTTTATATCCATTGTAGCACTCCTAACTTTCGGTATTAAATAATGAACTATCTTCTAATGATGCTAAAGACTCAAGCAAGGAATTAACGATATTTTTGTCATGATCATCCATAGCGCTTCTACTCGTCATAGCCATAGCTTCTTTATAACGATGTTCTTTAACCAAACCATTTAAAGATATCTGGCGGTAAGGGTTATTCATTTTAATTACTTTTCGAATATTTAAAAAATTATAGATGCGACTTAATAAATTGTCATAGATGGCAAAATCGCGGTCTTGAGTATGTTCAAAAATAGCGTTGGCAAAACGTTTGGCATTAAGATAATCATTACGATTAATAGCCTCATAAAAACTCATCTTCAAAGGTCCATGATACTTATAATTAGTCTTATAAGTATCAAGATCAATTCCTTGATGTTCAACAATAAAGTTAAAACAGTTAAACAAGTCAATAATAATACTTAATCTTGCATCATCAATTTTTAATTCTTTTTTCAAATGATACAACTTAGATAGATAGTAATAAGCTGCATCATAATCGTTATTCATAACCGCATTATATAAAGCCTCATAAACACGGCCATATTCACTATTTTCCACATTTTTTTGAGGTTTAACTTTAGCGACACCAAGACTTAAATCTCTTAAGACCTTAACATCTAATTTTGGTAGACTCATCCGATATGTCCGAAGTGTTTGAAAAGCACGATCGTAATCTTTTTGAATGACACAATCTAAAAATAGCTTTAAGCCATCTTTTTCATCTTTAAAAATTTTACTGCGCAAATCTTCTAACTTTTTATTAGATGAACCCATCATCGCTGTTAGAAGTAAGGCGTAAGTATAAAGGGTTTCTTTATTATTTTTATCTTTATTTAACTCACAACATTTGCTTAATGCTTGATAAGCCGCATCATAGTTGTGTTTCATTATATCATAGATAAGCAAATAGTAATAAGCTTCATAATCTTTAATGGATAATGAAGTAAAATAGGTATAAAACTCATCTAACTTATCATTCATTAGATAATAAGCCATTAAGTCAGTATCAATTTCATATTTAATGGTAACTTTATAATAGCCGCGACGTGTTCGCTCAAGGATATTATCAAGTATCAACTTATTTATCATCCGTGCATTGAAGCCAAGACTTCTTAACTTTTCGGTCCGGATAACCTCACCATTAAATGGTAGTAAAGCATCTAACTCCATCATCCCACTCCTTTCCAGTTATTTTAACACTAAACCATATTGTAGTCAACAAAAAAGAAGTCCTTAGACTTCTTGTACAACAATGATAATCATTGGTTTTGAACCGGTTTGTTGATAGAAAAATTTTCCTAATTTTTCTCTTATACCAAGTTTGATTTTATTAAAATCAACATAGTTTGGATTTAAGAAACTATTGATAACTTCCAAGGATATTTTAGCTGATTCTTCAATTAGATCAGTATTATCTTTGACATAGATAAATCCTCTAGTTAATATTTCTGGTCCAGCTAAAACTTTCTTAGTAGTTTTATCCAAAGTAGCAGTTACAATAACGATACCATTTTCACCTAATAGTTCACGGTCTTTTAAAACGACATCGCCGACATCACCGGCTTGTTTACCATCGATTAAAATCTCATCTGTTTTAATTTTCTCATCGGTATCAACTAAATTGCCCCCTTCGAAGCATACAACATCGCCATTTAGTTTTAATAAAACGTGATCCTCATCCATACCTAATTTATAGGCTAAATTAGCATTTTCAACTTGATAACGATATTCACCAACAATTGGAAAATAATATTTAGGATGAAGCATATTAATCATCATCATAATATCTTCACTAGAAGCATGTGGTGAGCGATATTCTTTCTTTGATAAGATAACTAAGTTACAGCCCTTTTTAGCGACGGCATCAAAAACTTTTGTCGAAATAACCTCGATATTATCATATACTGGTGAGGCAAAGACAACCGTATCTTGAGGAGTTAAAGTAATAAACTTATCTGTTCCTCTTAAAATACGCCGAATATTAGAATATGGCATTTCCCTTTCATTAGATACTAAAACAATAATCCCCTTTTCATTGACACATTTAATATTTTTAATCCGATTCTTATCAAACTTAAGATATCCCATCGCAATAGAACTTAAAATAATATCTTCAAGCTTTTTACCCATAACAACAACATTACGATCGGTCTTTGATACTTCATCAAATAACTCTTGAATACGAAAGATTTGGGCTTGCATAATATTAAATAAGATACGACCATCGTTTTTATTGATTGTCTCTCTAATGATTTCCCGAGCTCGATGATTAGGAGAGGTAAAGCCTTTTTTATCCGCATAAATAGATTCGTTTAAGAAACATAAAACACCTTGTTTTCCCACATAAGCAATTTTACCAACATCACAGTTAAAGCATCCGAGCATTGATGGGTCAATAACGTAGTTACCGGAAAAGACAATCGCACCATCTTCGGTGTATAAAACATACATAACGGCATCCGGTGTTGAATGGGATACCCTAATTGGAAAAATACTATTTTTACCAAAGGCTACATTACGATGTGGTTGTAACTCAATTAAATTATCCGACTGAATATTTTCCTCTTCAAGATTTTTCTTAATAATTTCTAAAGTAAATTTTGTCGCATATACTTTTAAATCTGGTATATCTCTTAAAATATCTTCAATAGCGCCCATCTGTTCATCATGACCATGGGTAATGAATAAACCAACAATCCGCTCTTTATTTTCTTTTAAATAATCATAATTAGGAATAATATAATCTATTCCTAGTGAATTATCTTCACTATATTTTAAACCCGCTTCAAATACAAAAATATCTTCGTCGACTTCAACGACATACATATTTTTACCAATTTCATTTAGTCCGCCTAAAGCGAACATTTTTATTTTACTCATAAATCTCCTTTCTGTTCATAAATCCCAAATCATTATAGCAAAAATTACTTTAATAGTCTAGTTTAGAAAATAAAAAAGAGAAAGATAAACTTTCTACAATTTTATTAATTCCCGTCCTCCAAATGGATCGACGTTATATAACTGAACTCGAGGATATAGTTTGAAACTACTAAAAGTATATTCCAAGGCAACTAATTTATTAATACGCGTTTTGGTTTTAATTTTGCGAAACATTATGTCTTCTTCATTACTACGATAAATATTGGCATATAACTCACCACTATCTGTAATGATTAGAGCATAAGCTGTATCATAATAATATAAGTTTACTTCAGTTAAGTATTTAGCATTACCTTTTGAATAAACAACTTTTTTACTACCATTACTAGTATTGATAAGATAAACATTACCATTTTGAACTTTTAACTGGTAGCTTTTAACTCGATTATTATTTGTTACCTCTTTTTTAATGGTTGATTTAAATACTAAATCTTTACTGCTATAACGATCATCAGCTACTTTCCCCAAATAGTAGTTAGGATGAATCGCCTCTTTATTTTTAGAAGATGCCATAACAAATGTTACTGTTAGCATACAAGTACAAATAGCAATAATTCCTAAAAAGATTTTTATTTTGTTACTCCGTGCCACAAAAACCCCCTACTTTCCAACCAAACCTCGAATTTGTATCATTTATTATAGGCATTTTTTAATAAATGTCAATAAAAAAAATAACTTTTTTTAATTTTAAATAACAAAAAAAGACTTAAATATTTATTTAAGCCTTTTACTTACGGATATGCCATCCCCAATATCATAAAAAGTTGTTTCAAAATCGGGATTATTTTTTAAAAATTCAATATATTGTTTTATCTTATTAACAAGTTGGCGTGTATTACGATTCTTAGTTAAACTAATATCAGCGACCATGCCATGAAAAGCAAGATTATCAGATATAATTACCCCACCCTCATTTAATAAGGGTGAATATTTTAAGAAAAACTTCGTATATTGACTTTTAGCGGCATCGATAAAAATGAGATCAAATGTACCTGTAACTTCAATATCCAAAGCATCACCATGAATGATTTGAATACGATCATCTAATTTCATATTAGAAACATTTTTAAGAGCTTCCGAGTACATCGTATCGTCTCTTTCGATGGTAACGACATGAACATCATCACTTACACTAGCAAATTGGATTGCCGAATAACCAATGGCGCTACCGATTTCCAAAACGTTTTTTACGTGATTAGATTTAATATAATCCAAGATAAAGTCAATGCCCGCATCCTGCATAATCGGAACGTGTGCTTCTTTAGCGTACGCTTTTATTTCGTGTATTGATACCATAAGCCTTTATCTTTCAACTCTTTAACTGTTTGATTGTGTTCATTTGCATCCTTACTATAATACATCTTACCATTTTTATCAGAGACAAAGTAATAGTAATTACTCGTAATTGGTCTTAAAACAGCCGCAATAGAGATAATAGATGGATTACAGATTGGCCCAACGGGTAATTTTCCGGCCATCGCACTAGGACGTGTATTATAAGCATTAACCGTATTAATTTCGGAATTATATAAATCTCTTTCAGCCATATCAACACCAATACCATAATAGGTTGTTACATCACTACCTAAAGGCATATTAGCTTTAAGACGATTAAGGAAGACACCACTAACGCGATTACGATCAATCTCGGTATTAGCTTCTAATTCAACGATACTAGCAAGAGTAAGAATCTCATGCACACTATATTTACTCTTCTTAAAATCATTTTCGTATGGTTGTAATTCTTGTTCCATCTCATCTAACATTTTTTTAAATATTTCTTTAACCGTTACATCTTTGTTAAGAAAATTATAAGTGTTAGGATATAGATAACCTTCTAATGAATAATAGATATCTTTATTTAAAATACTATCATCAATAAACCAGTACGTATCAATTAATTCTTTTAGATAATCTTCATCCTTTAATAAAGCATAAACATCATCAGTACTATTATTGGTATTTTGGGCTATTGTTCCGGCAATACTTCGCATATTTTTACCTTCGACGAAAGTTATAACCGTATCTGTTGTTTCCTTTTCATTGCCGGATAAAGTCTCAACTATTCCCTTAACACCCATATTTGGTTTCAATGTGTAAACGCCAATACCAAGTTCCGCGGGACGATTAAGACGTAGATATATTTTATAAGTAAAGGATGATTTTATTAATCCTTCTTCTTTTAATTTATCAGCAATTGTATAATAATTATCCCCTTGATTAATGGTAAAAGAGATAGCTTCATCACTATCACTAACGGGTCCAATACTATTTTTATAATAAAAGACGCATCCAACCCCACCAAGTACAAGTAATAAAATTAAAGATAAAATAACACAACCAACTATTAAAACGAACTTCTTCATTGCTAGTAAAAAAAGAGTATTACTACTCTTCTTCTCCTTTACCTTGAATTTCGTTTTGTAATTCGTCTAAGATGGTTTCAATAATTTTCCATTCTTTGTCTGTTTCAATTGGTAGTAATTTTGTTTCATCTTCATCAGGATTAAAAACAGAAGCATAAACTTTAGTATTTCCATCCTCATCTAAAGTGTTATCTGTATAAACTATATAGTTCTTCTTTGTCTCATCAGATTCAAATGTAAATAATACTTCACACTCTACTTCTTGTCCTTCATCATTCAAAACTTTAAACGTCATTTTTTCTTCCATATTTTATCTCCCTTTCTCTTTATCTAAATATGTCTGAAGTATAATATTAGCCGCCAAAGCATCAACTTTAGCTTTTCTTTTTTGCCTAGATATATCAGCTTCTAGCATATAATTAGTAGCTTCAACCGTTGACAAGCGTTCATCTTGTAAAACGACGGGTATCTTAAATGCTTGCCAAAGTTCTTCTTTAAAAATCGTTGTTTCATAAGCTCGATTACCAAGACTGTTATTCATATTCTTAGGTAGTCCTAAAACTATTTTTTCAATTTCATTTTCCTCTATAATGGGTTTTAACATATTAATAGCGGCATCATAGTCGCCCTCAGCAAAGTGAAGCGTCTTTAGGGGTGTCGCTATTGTATGGGTTAAATCACTAAGAGATATTCCTAGGGTTCTGGTTCCTAAATCAAGACCAATATAACGCATTATTCTAAGAACTTCTTAACTAAGACTTCCATAACCTTAATTCGTTCATAACGGGTTATTTTTAATCTGGCATCTTTATGACTAGATATGTATCCCGGATCTCCACTTATTAAATAGCCAACGATTTGACTGATGGGATCATAGCCTTTTTCTTGTAAAGCCTCAGCTACTTCTTTAATAGTTTCTTCAACCATACCTTCTTGAAAATCTGATACTTGATATACTTCAGTCATCATTATCAGTCCTCACTCTCATCTATGAATACACCTATATTGTAACATAAGATTAAATAATTGTAAACCAATTAGTCATTTCTTACGAGTTCTTTAAAAGCATTACCCTTTTCTTCAAAATTTTTAAAATACTCATAACTAGAAGCTGCCGGGCTTAAAAGACATATTTTCTTTTTAGCTGTTACTTCTTTAGCTTTCTTAACGGCATCAGTTAGTAGTTCACATTCATAAATATGAGTATCAGGGTTACTGATAAGTTTACCTATCTTATACCCCGTTGTTGGCATACAAATTAAATTGCGAACCACACCTGTATTTAAGTAATCGATAAGTTCATCATAATTAATTCCCCTATCCATTCCTCCAAAGATTAGTGTATCAACACTACCCAATGTTTTAATCGCATTAACTGTCGCATCCGGAATAGTCGCAATCGCATCATTATAATAAATGATATCATCATACTCACCAACATATTCAAGGCGATGTGGTAATCCCTTAAAATTATTAATTGTTTTACTAACTATTTTTAAATCTAAATTAAGATAACGACTAATAGCTAGAACAAACATAATATTTCTTAGATTATGCTCACCTAACAATTTTCTTGGTGATGCGGCATCATATAAGACTTCACCATTTAAATAAACTTGATTATCCTTAAGATAAATAGCGTCTTTTAAATTACTATCACTCATAAAAATGGGATACTTATGCGCTAGATAATTATCATTTATATAACTACATAATGGTTCGATATCACCACTATAAATACATACGTCGTCCTTCATTTGGTATTTAAAAATATTTAACTTATTAGCGTGATAATGCTCAATTGTCCCACTATGATCAAGGTGATCTTCATAAAGATTGATAATAGCCGCTATTTTAGGTGAGTAGTGAACGAACTCTAATTGTAAGGCTGACATTTCACAAACAACCCAAGTATCTTCGCTAATCTCTTCTAAATAATCAAAAATAGCTTTACCAATATTACCTAAAAGAAGGGTTTTAAGGCCACAGGATTTTAAGACTTCATAAGTTAAGGTACAAGTCGTACTCTTACCCTTAGTAGCCGTTATACCAATAGTGTGATCACGATGATACTTAAGTAACATCTCTAACTCGGATGTAAAATTAATATGACTAGTATCGATATCTTTCGTAATAACACCAGGACTTTTAAAAACTAAATCATATTCTTCTAAGTTATCTAAATAATTCTCTCCATAAATAATTTCAATATGATCATCTTTTAACTCGGGATGACGAATAGTTGGATCGTTTTTATCAATAATGGTAAGGGGCATATCCGTGTAACGACGAATGAAGTTATAGGTCGCCATACCTTCCATCCCCATACCTAAAAGGGCAATTTTCTTACCCTTTAACTCTTCAATTATTTTATACACCATGATTCAACAACTCGTTTACACGCTCTAATTCTTGACGAACTAAACCTTCAAAAGCTTCAGGAACATTGTGTTCCGTGTTAAAGTCATATCGGAAATGGTCATCTAAATCCAAATCATAATGATCTTTATAATATTGTAATAAATATGGTAAGTTATCTACCCCATCGATAACCGCACTAATAGCGTATCTTACCTCACTAAAAGTTCCCACACATTCAAAAGGTTTAGCTTCATCATATCCTGCTAGTTTTAACATCGTTGGCAATAAATCTTCTCTTTTATATAAATCTTCACCAAAAATATTAATTATCTCTTGATCAGTTAAGAAAGGATATAACATAATGTAGACAAACAAACATTTTGGACAGTTACAACACCATTTACAAGGTGTTTCTTTACTACCGACATTACAACTTTTGAAAACTTTATGATACTTATAGTATCTTGAGAATAGCATCGTTATCTGTAATTCCGTTAATGGTCGAAGTAAACTAAAGTATTTAATATCTAATTTAAAATATTTAGTGACATAATCATTAAAATCACATTCAAACTCATAAGTCTTTGAATATTGATGATTGATATTCGTACCAATTATAGTTGGTTCATTCGCACTAGCTTCATTAGATAAAACGATATACTTTTTGCCAGTTAAATAAGCACATAAATATGAGACAAAAGCAACTAACGCACTAAAAGGTGTATGTCCATTTAAGTATCCTTCTTTATTTAATTCGATAAGACGTCTATCAACTGTTCTTTTAATAGCCATAAAATCATCATGACCAGCGACTTTAGCGCATTCAATGCTTGGCTCTTTAGGATTAATCATAAAGCATTTATTATCAAATCCATCAAGAATAGTCAAAGTTACAGCGGAATCTTTACCGCCCCCAACCGCGATAAGATTTCCTTTACCTTGATAATCAATTTCATCCACTTTCTCTTTATCATGCGAACAAGTGAACTTGACAAAATCTTCTTCAGATACGTCGATATCATTGACATAACGAAACTCTCCTAAGCCATTATAGTATAGTTTTTTAAACCAAGCTAATTGATTTTTATTTAAATAGCCAGCTTTAATTTCCACATTAGGACTACAAGTACATTTAAAATAACTGATTAATTCAACCATACCGATATTAAAGATAAGATAATTCAAAAAAGTTTCATCATATTTCGTTACAATATCTTTCTTTTGAATATGAAGGGTTGGTGTGAAAGTAGCTAAATCGGGTATTTCAAAATGAAAGGTAGCAATTAAACTTTCCTCCGTATCTTCTATTTCATATTTTTCATATATAATTTTGGGATATTTTTCTCTTAATTCTTCAAATTCCATACTATCACCTAATAAAATTATATCAAAAAAATTAGCACTTAGTCTAATTTCTTTAATATTTATGTTAATTATTACTTTTAGTTAACACTATAACCTTTTCTAAGATAAAGCCATATTTCGTTAAGGGACTCTCCCCTTCGAAGAATAGAAAATCATCATAATTGATATCTTGTTCTTCTGAAATATTTTTGCCATCAACATTTTTAATCACTATGCCTTTAACTGAGCCACTACCGTTTTTTAATACATCTAGAGTGTCTTTAGCATTAACTTTAACAACGCCTAAAACTTCATTAAGATCAAAAGTAAAGTCACTAATATCGCCTTTAAAATTGGCAACATAGACATTAGCTTTAGCGCGGTCACGAAACATCGTTCCATCCGCTTTTTTAAGATCCTTAATAAAAGGAACAATACCTACTAGAGTAATCTTATTAGGATCAACATCTAAACCGATCTCTTCTTTAATCTCCCTAGCAAAGCCATCATTAAGCGATTCTTCTGCCTTAACATGTCCTGATGCGGTCGTGTATAACTTTCCTTCATCTTTACGAATTTGAAAATAGATATTGCCTTCTTCATCATATAGCCAACAATGCACTGTATTATGCCACAAAGCATCGCGATGAACAACATCCCTAGGAGCTTGTCCTAAATGATTTCCTTCTTCATCATATATATCTAGATATTCCATTTTATCACCTACAATGTCAATATTCTTTATTATCTATAGACATTGTAGCATACTTTTGCTATTTTTTTAATAATAAAATCTTCGCTGCCTCATAATTTGGTAAAATTATCTCTTTACCTTTATCAGATAATTTATTATAACTTCTTTGAAGTTTGTTATAAACGAAATCCGCACCATCATCAATCGACATCTGTTTCTCTACATAGACCATTCGAAGTAAAGAAGGAACACTATAAAAATGAGCCATAGCATCAGCATCCGCAACACACACCTCTTCTGGGGTTGTCTTAATTGCTAGAACGCTACCACGATGATTTAAAATACATTTTTTTATTAATGCGATATCTTCTTTTGATATTTCATAGGGCTTTAATAATTTTTCCGCCATTTCAGCACCAATGATATGATGATCTTTGGTGTATTCCTTATCGGTAACAGAGGCGATATCATGTAGTAAAGCCGCTAAAGCGACAATATCGTGTTGCGCGCCATATTGGTTGCAAATTTCCGTCGCCACTTTATAGACTAACTCAATGTGATGATCCCAAGCGCCTACGCCATAAGCATTACTCGGTTCCATACATCTTCTTTTAACTTCTAAATATATTTCTTCAATAATCTTATCCATTTTTATCCCCCCAAGAAAACCAATATAACTATTCTAACATAATTTTAAGCATAATAAAACATGAACTTTAAAGTTCATGTTTCTTTTTCAATGGTAGCCTGTACGGGATTCGGACCCGTGTATGTCACCTTGAGAGGGTGATGTGTTAAACCACTTCACCAACAGGCCAAGTAATGCCTTTAAGACATTACCATTTTATCATTAATATCATCTTTTGACAATATTAAATATTATTTTTACACAAAATATTATGATTTCATTGTAAGACATTTAGCTTTTTCTTTTAAGTCTAACAAACTAGGAGATGTCGTCTGTCTTAATATATCTAGTCCTTTATGAAAAGCTTCTCTATAGATATCAGGTTTCATTTGAAGAGTTGATGCGACGATATCATCATCATAATCTGCTGGTAAAATTATCTTTAAAGTTACAACTAAAGCTTCTTTTGATGGCATTATTGTACATAGTAAATTATAAATTGTCGCATTTGCACTACTTTCACGATTATCATTTGCCATCTTCTTTAGTTCTTCATCGCTTTCTTTAAGGCGACGTTTTACTTTTTGTGTTAAGACACGCCACTTAGCGCGATCAGTCGTTGAAGTTATTGGATGTGGCAATACATCTTTATCATAATCAGTTCCAAATTGGTGATGGAATAGTTCCCTCTCATCAAAAGTTAGAGTGTCTAAAACTAAAGCTAAACGTTCTTTCGTTGTAGCATATGTTCTAGTAGCTGATGAAGGTGTATGATACTTTAGATATTTTCTAATCTTGGTACTTATTTTAGAATATTCTTTACTTTCTTCCCCACTTAAATAACTAATTGCTACAGGATGCGTATAATCAGTTCCATTATGCTTTTGGAAGAAGGCTAATTCATCTTTCGATAAAATAGTTAAAGCTTGTTCTAATTCCTCTAAAGTTGTGTGAAAAAGATCAACAATAACAATATCCTTCCTATGTCTAACAATTGGTTTCTTATGAAGTTCGCTTTGAAGGTTATTACAAATCAAGCGATATCTTCTTGCTTCTTCGCCAAACAATGGATGTGGAATAATAGGAGCATCAAAATCAGTGCCATTACGTTTAATAAACAATTCTTTTTTATCTTCTGGAAGTTTAAGTACTGCATCTTTTAATGATGTTGCATCCGTATCAAAAGTTACTAATAAGTCTTCTTCTTCGACATTCATACCTTTAATACGACGACCAATCTTTCTTTTTAATTGATTATATTCTTCGCTAGACGCACTATCAACTAATTGTGGTCTTACTGTTGTAAGGTCATCACCATTATATTTTCTAAATAAAGCTTGTTCTTCTAAAGTTAAAGAAGCTATAACATAACGTAATTTTTCTTCCGTTGTGTCAAATAGTTGAACCGGTGAAGTTTCTTTAGGTTTACTACCTTTTTCGATATGATACTTCAACCGATAATGGATTCTGGTATAGACCTTTTTTTCTTCAGCATTAAGAGGAGCTGGTGTATAAGGCTTATCATAAACAGTTCCATTACGCTTAATAAATAGCTCTTTTTCTTCAGGGGTTAAAACAGTATCTAGTAAATATTGCAATTTATCAGGCGTTGTTTTATATATATCTAAAACCATCAGTTTAGAAGTCCGTTGATGGGCTTGTTTTTCTTCTTTCTTCATCTTAGAAATAATTGCCCGTAGATGTTTACTAACTACTTTATAGTCTTCCCTATTTTGACCTAAAAGAGGTCGTGGGGTGATTAAAGAAGAATAACTAAGGCCATTACGTTTGATAAATAAAATACGTTCTTCACTTGGTAGCTGATCAATAGCAGCATGAAGTTTTTCATCAGTCGTTTTAAATTTGGCTAAAAGATCTTCTGTTGGTTTCTTTTCTAAACTTTTTAAACGTTTAGATATTTTAATGCAAATTTTATTATATGTTTCTGATTCCTCAGCCGTAAGTGGTGAGAAAGTAGTTACATTAAAGAAATCATTACCATTACGTTTAACAAACAAAGTTCGTTCTTCTGGAGTAAGAGAATCAAAAACGATTTCAAAGTTATCTCTTGTAGTTTTAAAGTGAACTAAGATAGGCTCTGGGATATTTCTTCTTATTTTAGCTGCTACTCGATGGTATTGTTTAATATCTTCCCCTTTTGCTCGTTTGCGTGGCACTAAAGTAGTGTAGTCAGTACCATTATACTTAATAAACAAATCTCGTTCTTCAGCTGTCAATACCGTTTCAACTAAAATCTTTAAGGTTTCCGGTGAGATATGGAAACGTTCCGCTACACTTAAAAGTTTAACTTCTTTAGGTGTCTTCGTCGTCCGCTTTTTACCTTTATTTAAATCATTAACAATTCCTTGAACTTTTTTATGAACGACCATATAAGTTTGGGCCTGACTAAGTGTTAACTTCCGTAACCGGACTGGTTTATCATATTCATAACCATTACGATATGTAAAGATAGTTTGCTCATCATCAGATAAAGTTTCAACGATATCCTTTAGAGTTACAGCATCTGTTTTAAACAAATCGGTTAAACGGTAAAGATCTGTTTGGTTATAACACATTAATCTAATTCGAATTTTTTCCTCTAGCGCATCATACATAGCTTGTGTTTCTTTATCAAGTTTACACAATTTAGCGGGAGCATCATACGTAAAGGCATTTCGTTTTTGGAATAATGCTAATTCTTCTGGCGTTAACGTCTCTAAAACACTCTTTAAAGAATAAATGTTAGTTTGAAGCATACTGGTTACTAAATAAATTTCTTGGGTGCGAAAACGTTTGGTCATAACGAGACCTGGACGATAATTTTTTATGAGACTAAAGACTTTTGTTTTAACACGGTTCCATTCCTCATCATGAACTTGAGATAAAAGTTGATAATTGACAGGAGCTTCAAAGTCATTACCGACACGATCATAGAAGACCTCTTGTTCCCAAGGCTCTAAAACGCCAACAACTGTTCTTAAAATATCCGGTGTTGTATCAAAAGCTACTGATACTGTTGGATGTTTTGTTTTTAAGTGTGCAAAACACGTTTTTAAATACTTAACTTGGGTTGGTGTTAAAAGACTATTTTCGGTATAAATCTTAACATATCGTTTAACAATCGGAATAATGCTATATAAAACTAAACGACGATCTTGAATTGACAACAATGATTGATCTTCAAAGAAACGCGTAAACTTCGTTCTAATACTTTCATCAAGATAAGATAAAACTTTAAAAATAGCCTCACGATCGGCAGTATCACATAGTACTTCCATTGATTCATATAATTTATCTAGTTCTTCTTGTAATTTTGGGACAATAATTTGATATAACTTTGTCATGCGATAAGGTGATAGCATATTAAACTCAGGACTTTGCAAATAATTGCTACCATATCTTGAAATTAATAGGTTAAACTCCACCGTACCTAAAGCCTCAACAGCAACATCAACATCATTGATATTTTTATATTTTAATAAAGTCGTCAAAGATAACTGATCATTTATTGATACGTTATAAGTACCAGTACTAGCTAAGTTTTCAGCATAAGTTAATATTTTTTCTAAGATTTGGCGATATTGTTTTTCAGGATTTTTACTTAAAATAGAAAGTATCCTACTATAGTTAAACACATCATCACCATAGGCATCGACAATGCTCTTAACCTCTTCTTCAGATAAATATTTTAATGCTTGATATATTTTTTCAGCAAATGATTCATTTTTCTTTTGAGCAACTTTCTTTTTCCGCATTTCTGAACGTAATCCTTTAGGAATAAAACTCCGTAATTTAGGAATAATAGATTGCGCTATATAATATTCATATGATGGATGAAGAACAACATCAGTTGGTTTTAAAAGACCATTTTTATATTTCTTTCTTAAAATAGTTAAATCATTATCGTCTAATTTAAGGAGAATGCTTTTTAGTACCTCTTCATCATCAATACCTAATAAAGCTTTAAGGCCAACATTATTAGCATTGGAAAAATTACGCACTATTTGGCGTGACATAGCCCCCGTTGCAAAAATTCTTAATTTAGCTAAAATGGCATCACCATAAGCATCATCAATAATATGGGCACGAGGTTTATCAAAGTTTTCACCAAACATTCTTTTAAGGGTCTCTCGTTCCTTTACATCTAATAAAGGAATAACATTAAGATATGTATTTCTTTGACAATGAAGATATTTATTTAAGGTATTATTAAACCTTGGACTATTATCCAATGCGCCTTCTTCATCGCGAGCACTTGGTTTATCAGAGTAGACACCTAATCCACTTTGTCTAGAATAACGTTTTAACTTCCGCAAAGCTTTAGCTTCAATTTGACGAATACGCTCTCTCGTAACCCCAAATTGTTTACCTACTTCTTCCAAAGTTCTACCTCTACCATCGTCGATGCCAAAGCGCAATCTTAAAACCTTGTTCTCCCGTGGCGTCAAGCGATCTAAAAGAGGTTCTAAGGCATCTTTTAAAGATGAACTTATAAAGTCTTCTTCTAAATTTTCATCATTAGGAATAAAACTTCCAAGTTCACTATCTTCTTCATCACCAATAGGATTTGATAAACTAAGTGGTGAGCCAAGATTAAGAACATTAACCCAATCCTCAATCTTCTCTTTAGAAACACCCATATATTCAGCTTGCTCTTCAATGGTTGGTTCACGGCCAATTTGTTCTTTTAGAGCATCATAACGCCGACGATACTTATTTAAAGCTTCGACCATATGAACAGGAATTCTAATCGTATGTGATTGATCAGCAATAGCTCTTGTAATTGACTGTCTTATCCACCAAGTTGCATAAGTAGAAAATTGATATCCTTTATCCGGATCAAACTTATCAACAGCCTTCAAAAGGCCTAAATTACCTTCCTGAATCAAGTCTAGGAAAAGCATTCCTCGGCCGACATATCTTTTAGCAATACTAGGAACAAGTCGTAAATTATGAAGAATAATTTGATCACGCGCGCTGGCATCGCCATCTTTATATTTGTGCGCTAAAGACGCAACTTCTTCGGGCGATAATAACGTGTGCCTTATGGATTGTAAATAATCTCTAACCGGATCACCTGTAATGCTATATTCTTTTTCTATTTCTTCAAATGTTTGATATTTCTCATCGGCATCGCTTACATCAATTCCTTTAACTAAGCAATAACTCTCAATTAAAGGATATATATCGCTATCAAATAAAGCACTTATTTTTTCCCTTGATGGCTTACCTTTAACACTTATAACACTGGAAATAGCATCATCTAATAAACTAATATTGTTAATTAAATAACTATAATCATCAGGTGATAAATCATAGCCAACAGCCTGAAAAGCAGACATCATAATATTTAGTGATGCTAAAGCCTGTTTACTATTTGAAAATGACGGTAAATAGTTTTTAGCAAAAGCAACTAAAAAAGATGTATTATCACTACTAGATAAACGTTCTAAAGCGACCTCTTCATATTTAGAAGAATACACTTGTCTTAACGTTTCTTCAAAATTATTTATAGTTAAATTAGGCTTATCCGCCATAACACCTAAAGTCATTTCAAATAATTCTTCAACATTTTCAACATGCATCCAAGCGTAGTCTTCTTCGACTTCTTTTCTTACTTTAGCAATATAGCTAAAGACCTTGCTACGATCATGAGCTGATAATTCTTCTATTTGCATAATCTCACCATCTTTTTAATCAATATAATAACATATTTTAAGTAAGAAATACCAGCCTTTTTTAATTATTTTTTAACTTTGCTAAATTACTTAAAACTTCTTTTGCCTTTTTCTCATTACCCATATTCGTAGGATAATAATAGTGATGATTTTTTAACTCTTCTGGCATACACGTCATCTTCGTAACTTTATTTTCAAAATTATGGGCATACTCGTATCCTTCACCATAGCCTAAATCACTATCTAATTTTGTTACCGCATTACGTAAATGAAGTGGTACTTTTAAGTGAGCCGTCTTGATTGCATCAGCTTTAGCTTTACCATAAGCCGTATATAAAGCATTAGACTTGGGTGATAAACTAAGGTAAACAACAGCTTGCGCTAAATTGACATTACATTCTGGCATACCATTAAAGTGAACCGCCTGATAAGCATTAACTGCCTGGGTTAGGGCATTGATATTAGCAATTCCGATATCCTCTGATGCAAAACGAATAAGACGCCTTGCTACATAAAGGGGGTCTTCCCCGGCCTCTAACATACGAGCAAGATAATATAAAGCAGCATCGGGATCACTATTACGCATCGATTTATGTAAAGCTGAAATTAAATTATAATGTTCTTCCCCTTTTTTATCATAAAGAAACGTTTTACTTTGAAGCGTGTGTTTTAAGGTATCAACATCAATTTTCACCTTTCCCCGTTTAGATGGAGTTAAATTGATAACATTTTCTAAAGTATTTAAAGCCGTTCTAGCATCACCATTACTAAGATTAACAATCATATTAATGCTTTCATCATCAATGGTAACATTACGATATTCATAATTAATTTTTAAGGCTCTCGTCAATATTCCTTTAACTTCTTCTTCGGTTAAACTTTTTAAGACGTAGACTTTTGTTCTAGATAATAAAGCGGAGTTTACTTCAAAAGAAGGATTTTCCGTTGTCGCCCCAATTAAGATAATATCGCCTTTTTCAACATGTGGTAAAAAAGCGTCTTGTTGGGCTTTATTAAAGCGATGAATCTCATCAACAAAAACGATGGTCTTTTGGTTATTACTTTTATTATAGCGAGCTATTTCAATTAATTCTTTAATATCTTTAACGCCACTCGTTACAGCACTTAATTCATAAAAAGCCGAATGGGTCTGATGCGCAATTATTTTAGCAAGGGTCGTTTTACCAACACCTGGTGGGCCCCATAAAATCATTGATGAAATGTTATCCGTTTCAATCATCTTTCTTAAAGGTGATCCTTCACCAACAATTTCTTCCTGACCAAAAAAATCATCCAATGTCATAGGTCTAATTTTATCAGCAAGCGGTTTATATATTTCTTTTTCGTCATCAAATAAACTTTCCATAATATCACTTTCCCTAAGCATATTATAACACACTATCTCTTAAAATTCTATCAATATTAAAACAAATGTTCGTTTGTATGAATATCTTTTTTTAATCCACACTATTAAGGGTGAGATAATGCGCTATTTCCTTATTGTATACATCTTTCTTATTTTAATCACATATAATATGACGATGAAGACACTAAATAAAGATAATGATGATAAAAAATATACGGCTATTCCCTATGCGAGGAATGAACAAAGTAATAATGATATCATTATTACTGATAAAACCTTTGTTCATAGTGCGGAAGATAAAAAGGTGCTTATGAATTATCAAGCTATTTTAAAATATAATGCCAAAACACTTAAAAATGATGCAACACTATATAATTTAGATACTATCACTTCCCTTAATAAAAAAGAAATTGAAAAACTTATTTTAAAATATGAATTACCAAAACTTCCTAAATATAATGGTAACCAAAAAATAACTAATGATGATTTAAATAAAATTTTAGATAATCGTAATTTAAATAATATTGTTGATATCAACAATGTTGTAAAAGGTATTGTTATTAAAAGAACTAATCTGAAATCTTTTCCAACCAAAATACATTTTTTTGATAAACCAGGAATGGATAATTTTGATAATCTTCAAGAATCAGAGTTACACGTTAACACACCTTTAATTATTACTCATACAAGTAAAGATAACCTATGGTCATATGTTATCACACCAACCTATATAGGCTGGGTTTTAAAAGAAGACATTGCCTTTGCCACTAGTGATGACTTTAATTATTTTACTGCTCCTGAAATGTTTGCTATTATCATAAAACCAAGTATAGCTATAAATAATACTACTCTTGATATGAGTGTTAAATTACCACTATTAAAAATTGATAAAAACTACGAACTCGCTCTTCCCATTAAAGGTGATGACGGCTATGTAAAAAAGAAAAAAATTGTTTTAACAAAAGACGATGCCCATATTGGCTATTTGGACTATACGAAAGAAAATGTATACACTTTGGCCTTTAAATATTTAAATACACCCTATCGTTGGGGTGGGATGGATTATGGTGTGGATTGTTCTAGCTATGTTGCTAATATCTACCGAAGTTTTGGCTTTATTTTTCCTAGAAATACGTCAAACCAAAGGCAAAGTCTTCAAAAAACTATCGATTTAACTAATCTAAGTTCTAAAGAAAAACTAAAGTTGATTGAAGGTAAAGAACCTATCCTTCTTTATCAACCTGGACATGTAATGTTATATCTTGGTAAATATAATAAAAAAGATTATATTATTCATGCATCCGGAAGTCACAAAAAAGTTACTTTAAGTATTCTTGATGATTCTGATTACTTAAAAAAGATAACTACGGCTATTAACATAAAATAAAAACCAATCATTATGATTGATCTTTATTTTTATTTTGACCTAAAGTCTCCGTTACGACAACTTCTTCCGGAGTATTTTTAACCTTAAGTTTATTTTTTTTACTTTTCTTTTTCATAATATCACCCATTAATATTATGAACTATAAAACTTATTTTATTTCTAAAATTTTAGTATCCAAATGATAAGCATATTCTTTAGAAGTATATCCTTCATCGGTTGATACATTGATAGTTATCATAATATCGTTGCCATCTAAATAAGCATAATATCCAAATACATCACCAATTGGTTCTTCCTTATAAAGTATTGTTGTTTCTATTTCTTGATTAATAACTTTATTATTATCGTAATCAATAAGTTTTAATTTATTATCTTCATTAACTACTAATAATTTATCAAAAGCAAAAATCATATCATAACCTTTATCGATAATTTTTTCACCATTACTATTAATTAAGTAATACTTTTTACCATCTTTAATAACATAGGAATTATCTGGTCCTAAATAGACATTATCATACTTAATTGGTAGTATTTCTTTACCCGTTTTAAAATCGATAACACCATATTTATCATCAAGGCTAGCTACTATTTTTTCATCTTTAACATTATAAGTTCGATAATCCAAATGATCATCTAAAATAAGTCCTAACTGATTATATTTAAACTTTAATTTTTCTGTTCCTCTTAAATCAACATAACCATATTTTTTGGTTTTAGCATCCTTTGCAATGAAGCCAAGATAAGTATCTTCATCTTTAACAGGCATTATTTCAGATAATGGATCAATAACATTTTGTAAAGCCTGATAATTATATAGATATTTTTCATCACCATCATAAATAACAGCTATATTATCTAGGCAAGAATTATAATTAGCAATCTTATCTAGACCACATTTATTATGTTCACACTCATAGACACTGATTAACTCTTCCCCATCATAAAAAGATAGTTCTTTTTCTGTGCTGTTATACAAAGCTTTACAAGCTAGAGCTTCTTCACTTAATTTACGTCCATAAGTTTCTTCTACTTTATCACCATCGATTGTACAATCAGATAAATAAGCAGAACCATCAATGTTGATATAGATATTGTTACAATTAACCTCATGTTTACCATATTGAACAAGATCTCTAATCTCAGCAAAATCATTAACTAAATCATGTGTCTCTAAATACTTTTCACTAGCATCTTCAACAGCAGCACCATAATCATTAATTATCTCTTGATTATTACGTGTAGGTTTGGTTTCTTCTTTTACATCTTCTTTCGTTAAATCAAAATAAAGGAAAGCGCCAATGCCACAAGCAATAACTAAAACGATAAAGCATATTAATAAAGTATGGTGTTTTTTAGGCATCAAATCATCTAATGATGTTGGTCCTAAATCAGATACATCTATTTCTTTAGGTAATTCTTCACCGACTTTAGCGCCACAATTTTCACAAAAAACAGAATCTGGTGGAAGTTCCTCACCGCATTTTAAACACTTCATAAGCCACCTCTATTATTAATTATAATACATTTATTGCCATTTGAAAAGATGATTTAAAACCTTATTCAAATGTTCTTGGCGTATTATCAAAATCTTTATCCATCAAAAATTCATGGATGATTTCTTCTTCATTTTCAACCGCTATTTCTTCAATCCGATCCACTCTTAATTTTTCACTTACTAAAATTGCTTCTACTTTCTTAACCGCCTCATCAAGGTCATCATTAACAACGACATAATTATAGTTATTAACTTGATTTATTTCTTGATAAGCTCGTTTAAATCTTTTAATAATTTGCTCATTATTCTCATCGCCACGCATCTTAATGCGTCTTTTAACTTCTTCCATACTAGGCGCCATAATAAAAATTAAGATTGTCTCAGGAAACTTTTCTTTTATCTGTTTTGCGCCTTCCACATCAATCTCTAAGATGACATCTTTGCCACTTTCAAGTTTTTTAATAACTTCCTTTTTAGGAGTTCCATAATAATCTCCATAATGAACTTTAGCGTATTCTAAGAAGTCTCCCTTAGCTATTTTTTCTTCAAACTCTTTTTTAGTTACAAAATAATAGTCAACGCCATCAATTTCTGATTCTCTTTTGGGCCTTGATGTATAAGAAATTGATAAGACGATATCATTATGTAAAGAAAGTAGTTTCTTAATAACGGTTCCCTTTCCCGCACAGGTTGTTCCTGATATGATAATAAGTGATCCTTGACTTTTCGTTTTAATCATTTTGTTCCTCCATTTCTCTTTCAATCCATGTCATAATAATGGTTACAATATAGTCAATATCCTTTGGGCTTAATTCTTTTTCCTTACTTATATGGTGCCACTTCTCTAAACAGCCCCGGCAACACGTCGCTGTCGCATGTTGAGCCACGAATACAGGGTGCCCCCGCATTGGTGTTTGATGACCATCTTTAGGATTATTTAAAGGAGCTAGTCGCATTTTAATAAAATCATAGGCATGCTCTTTTATTTTATCTAAACCTTTCTCACCAATATAATCCAAATCTTTCTTGGTCAAATGAAAGTGGCTTCGAAAAGATGATGTGGATAATTGCTTTAATTTTTGATTAATTACCAAACTCATAAAATACCTACTTAAAATAAAAGGCAAAGATAAGGCCACATAAAGCCCCTAACAGATGTGATGAATGTGATACATTATCATTCTTGGTGAGACCATTTAAGATTTCATTGACAATATAAAATAAGAAAATCAAAATAAGAGTTATCGGTATTTTTCCCGCTTGTAAATTAACGGCCGAACTTAAAACGATTAACATATAAACAATATCGCTTGCTCCTAAAATACGGTTACGTGTAAAAATAATATTGATAAGACCGACGACAACAGCTGTTATTAAGATCATAATCAAAAGATTAAGGCTTCCATACTTTTCTTCAATCATCGGTCCAATTAAAAGAATATAAAGAAAATTATTCATAAAATGTTGATAATTAGAATGCCCCAAAATATGGGTAACTAAACGCAAATAAGTCAAGGGATTTAAAAGTTTAGAACGTTGACAACTAAAAAGAAGACGATTCGCCTTGCCTTTGGTGATAAAGTTTAAAAGAAAAGCGAAAAGTGAGATAAAGAAAAAAGATAAGATAACAACAGAATTATAGCTTAAACTATTAATAATATCCATTAAGATGTTTCCTCATTAATCCAATTAAGATATTCCCTACTTGTGGATGAAATATCCCAAGTAGCAAACTCAAAGCACTCATAACTGTGCATTTCTTTTATAACATTATAAATATCATTAACTAAATCTTTCCTCGTTTTAAAAAAGACTAAATACTCTAAACTTTCTTCTAAATTATGATGCCAATGCCAACTACTTTGACTGACAACCTTTTGAGCAGAACTGACTAATTTTAAATCAAGAAGTTTTAAAATAGTCTCTTTAGCTTCTTCCTCGCTATTAAATGCTACTTCAATCATAGAGTTCATACTATCACCTAATTTAATGATAGACCACTTTTCTAATTTCGTCAATGTAAAAAAGAAGTATCATTTTACATATTGATACTTCTTTTGATCTCGAAGATAATTAAGGCAATTAAAATAAAGTTCTACAAAAGCTGTAACGATATCATCATTACTACTATCGTTAATACGAAAGCGCACCCTACTTTCCGTAACATTTAAAGTGTCATCCATATTTGACGTAAGTTTAACTATAAAACTATCGTCACTTTTATCGATATCAAGATAGTTAACATCCTCGGTTAATCCTTCATCACTAATCCATCTAAAATGCTGGCCGTCAAAATTGGCACTACCAACACTACTTGTTGCATTAATCATCATAAATAAATGCATCATTTTATCAAAGAGAAAAGAATCGTCTTTCGTAACTATAAATATTGCATCACTACTACTTACGCGCCAGAAAAAATCTTTAGCTCCATATTCCATTGTTAATTCTATTCCATCATCATTTACTAAGACAACAGCTAGATCACGTTTTAATAGTTGCATAAGTCACCTCTAAATATTTAACAAGTATTTTACGATATAATTATCTTTTTGTCTATATCATTATAAGCATTAATAAGATAAATATGCATATATAAGTAGTTTAAAAAGTCTAATATGTTTTATAAGAATATATTTATGATATAATTATATTGATGGACTTAATAAATATGAAAAAAATGACAATTCATAAGACTAGACCGTTACTAAGAAGGTGAAAACATGAATAAATACTTATTTTCAGTAGTAATTCCAATATATAATTGTGAGAAATATTTAGATGAAACAATTAATAGTATTGTAAAACAAACTATAGGATTTAAAAATATTGAGTTAATATTAGTTAATGATGGATCAACGGATAATAGTGAACAAATATGTTTAAAATATAAAAATAAATACAAGAACATAATTTATATAAAGCAAGAAAACGCTGGTGTAGCAGAAGCCCGCAACAAAGGATTAGAAATCGCCTCTGGAGAATTAATTAATTTCTTAGATAGCGATGATAAATGGTCTTTAAATACATTAAAAATAGTTTATGACAATTATTTAAAACATAAAGATGTACATATATTTAGTACTAAGATGTTCTTTTTTGATTATCAAAAAGGAAACCATATATTAAATTACAAATATAAAGAAGATAAAATAGTTGATATTAGAAAAGACTATAAATACATTCAATTAAGTACATGCTCATGTTTTATAACTAAAGATGTTATAAAACAATATCAATATGATTCAAAAATAAAATATGAAGAAGATACCAGATTGATAAATGAAATATTAATTAAAGAACATCAAATGATGGTTTTATCAAAACCTGTCTATTACTATCGTTGCAGGAAAAATCAAAGTTCTGCTAGTCAAAATCCTTTGGCGAATAAATCTTGGTATACCATAACACCATACAAAGTATTTAATTATTTATTTGAAAAATCGAAAAAAGAATTTGGATATGTTTTAGATTATTTTAAATATCTAATCGCTTATGATATTGAGCGGAGAATAGCATCGACATCTAATAATGAATTATTAACAAAAAAAGAACAAGAAAATTATATAAAATGTATTAGTAATTTTATAGAAGAAATAGATTTTAAATTTTTTAAGGAGCAAAAGAAAATTTCTCCATTACATTTAATGTATATTTATAAAATTAAGTATAATGAAGATTATTCATCATTACTTTCAATTGAAAATAATAAAATTATCTGTAATTTAATAAAAAATCATGATAATACAATAGATTTAATTCACATAGATGATATATATATAGAAGAAAGTATCTTACAAATAATAGGACGTATAAATCAAAATTTATGTAAAAAAGAAAAAATTGGATTCATTGCAGATGGTAAAAACCAAAAAATAGAATATTATAAATTACATAGTAACTATGATGAAGTATCATATCGTAATGAAAAAATTACTGACTATATAGGTATAAATATTAAAGTTGATATTAATAAAATACACGAATTTGGTTTTATCTATAGTAAAGATAATAATTTCTTAAGTTTAGTATTTTCAAATCGGTGCAACCTAACCAATCTACTAAAGGGAAGCTATTATTTATATAAAGATAAAATGGTAACTTTAGATAAAGGAAGATTTATCATAAGAAAAAGAAGTATTTTTAAATGTATTCAACGAGAATTTAAAAATATTGCTGGTTTAATTAAAAATAGAAAAATTAGACAATTAGCTATTAGAATGTTAATATTATCTAGTAAGCCATTTGCTCCTAAAAATATTTGGTTATTATCAGATAGAGTTAATGTAGCAGATGATAATGCTGAACATTTATTTAAATATATAAATGAATATCATAAAAAAGAAATTAATGCTTATTATGTAATTTCTAAAGATTGTAAAGATTTTGAACGAATGAAACAATATGGTAAAGTAATTGATAACAGCTCTCTCAAATATAAATTTTTATTTTTTAATTCTAAATTTATAATTTCATCACATGCTGAAACATATATTACTAATCTATTTGGTAAAAAAAACCAATATTACAAAGATTTATTCAAATTTAAATATGTCTTTTTACAACATGGAATAACAAAAGATGATATATCTTCATGGTTAAATCCAAATACTAAACATATTGATATGTTTGTTTCAGCTACTCAGAAAGAATATGAATCATTATGTACTTATGGCTATAATAAAAATGTTATTAAATTAACAGGATTTCCTAGATATGATAGTTTGATTAATAAACAAATGCAGTATGATTTACATAATACTATTATGATATCATTTACTTGGAGAAATACCTTTGCTAGTAAAATAGATAAAATAACGGGTAAGAGAGTATATAATAATCAATTTAAAAATACAGATTATTATAAATGGATTAATGGTTTATTAAATGACAAAAAACTTCATGAAGTATTAAAAAAATATAATTATAAATTAAGATTTATACCTCATCCAAATGTATTACCACAAATTAAAGATTTTGATTTGAATGAATTTGTTGAAATTGCCGATGGCGGAATAAATTATCAAAAAGAGTTTTGTGAAAATAAGCTACTTATAACTGATTACTCAAGTGTATTCTTTGACTTTGCTTATTTAAAGAAACCAATTATATATTTTCAACCAGATAGAAAAGCATTTTATGAGGGTCAAATATATAATAAAGGATATTTTGATTATGAAACAATGGGGTTTGGACCTTGCTGTACAGATTATGATACATTCATAAAAAAATTAATCAATTTAATAGAAAATGATTGTAAAAATCCCCCAAAATATATTGAAAGAATAGAAAAAACATTTAAGTATACAGATCATAATAATTGTAAAAGAGTATATGAAGAAATATTGAAATTGGAATAGTGAGGTAAAGAATATGAAAATCAGTATAATAGTACCTGTTTATAATACATCAGAATATTTAAAAGAATGTTTAAACTCACTAGTAGATCAAACCATCCAAGATTACGAAGTTATTGTTATTGATGATGGTTCTACAGATGATAGTCTTAAAATAATAAAAGAATATTATGAACATTATCCTAAAATTATAAAATATAAATCTATTAAAAATAGTGGCGTTTCACATGCTAGAAATGTAGGACTTAGTATGGCAAAAGGCGAATATGTAGGTTTTGTTGATAGCGATGATTATATTGATAAAGATATGTATTTAAAATTATATAATAAAGCTAAAGAAGAAAAGGCCGAAATAGCACTTTGTGGATATTATAAATTAAAAAATAAAAAACTAGAGCCTGCTAAAATAAAAGAAAACAAAGAATTTGAAAATAGTGTTAAAAACAATCCCAAAATACTAAAATATTCATCACCATTTGCTGCAGTTCATTTGTTTAAAAAGAAATTAATAGATAATAATAAAA
The DNA here is from genome assembly GCA_947589735.1 of uncultured Bacilli bacterium. GTDB lineage: Bacteria > Bacillota_I > Bacilli_A > RF39 > UBA660 > UBA5578. The sequence goes on from CANQCR010000003.1 coordinate 92,130, forward strand.
TAATTTTTGAAGACTATAAAATATTTGAAGATTTATTATTTACATATAAAGCATATAAACATGCAAATAAAATAGTTAAAGTATTTGAACCTTTATATTATTATAGAATAAGAGACAATGGGTCATCAGCTACCCAAGGCTTTTCTAAAAACTATACTCAACTATTTACCATTATGAATGAATTAAAAGAATATTATGGTGATTATATCCCTCAAGAATATTTAACATATATTGCTTTAAAACATATATTTATAAGATTTCGAACGAAAACAACTTTAAAACAATTTGTGACTAAATATAAATTTGTAAATAAAGCATTTAAATTCTTAAATAGTTTTGATAGTAACTGGAAAAATAATTCTTATTTTGATAGGCATCGTAAAAGTAAACATTTTTATACTTTGTACTGGGTTATTATTCCAATGAAAGTTGGAACCACTAAATAAATATTATTTTATGGCATCAAAAAAATCTAACTAGAAATAGTTAGTTTTTTTTATTACAAATAGAAGTTGAACTACTTATCAAAATAATAGTGATTAAGAAACTAAATCTATAGATATTTTATAAAAAATAAGAGGTAAATAAGAGGTTAAAAATAAAAGTCCTTATAAAATAAGGACTTAATATACATTGGTAGCGACGGGGAGATTCGAACTCTCGACACTATGGGTATGAACCATATGCTCTAGCCAACTGAGCTACATCGCCATAAAAAGTAAGCAATATAAATATATCATATTTACTTACTTTTAGCAAGTACTTTTTACTTTTTTTGGTTTTTTGCTCGGCAAGCTGAAACATCGCCACTTATCTTAACAGTATTAACAACATCACAACTATCAAATGTTGAATAATATTCAAATAGATTAATCAATTCCTCGCTATCTGCTGCTGCATAGCCAATCCGATAATCATTACCAATAATTGTTAGAGGAACAAATTCTGAATCAATTTCCATCTTATTTTTAACTAACTCATAAAAGGTTATATTAGCTGATGCTTCATACTTCTCAATTTTAAGATAAGGATAAGTTGTTCCTAGGGTATCTAACCATTCAATTTCTTCATGACAATGTGAACAGGTTGCACTATAAAATAAATATAGAGTGACCGGGTTTTTACCAACATCAGATTCAGCATATTCGTAAGTATCGCTACTCATGTTGCTATTTTCTTCAGTCATTTGCTCATTACTATTAGTTTCACTATTAAGATTACTATCACGATTATTTTCGTTATTAGCATCTTTGCCACAACCCACTAATAGAGTTAAAGTAAGAAGAATAAGTAATTTTTTCATAATAATCACACTCCATTAAAATATTTTGGGAATAAAAATAATAAACCCGCCGATAAGAGATACTAGACATAGGATTAAACTGGCGGTGGATGCCGTATCCTTTGCTATTTTAGCTAAAGGATGGGTTTCTAATGTTATAAGATCAATAGTAGCTTCAAGCGCTGTATTAATCATTTCCATACTAGTAACACTTCCAATAGCAAATAAAATGAATAACCATTCATAAGCACATATATTATAATAAAATCCCGCTGAAATGACAAGAATAGTTGCGATAAGCATAATAATCATATTATGCTCATATCTTAAACTATATAAAAATCCAGAACAGGCGTGACCAAAACTCTTAACATAACGGACAATAAAATTGCCTTGATCTTTGCGTCGATTTTCCATATATCTTTCTCCTTTAAATTAAAATGTAAGATAATTCTTACATTTTTAATCTATTAATCACACCATTAGATGGTCCACTTACAAAATCTTCACCCTCAAGATGTGAAATTGTACCATTATATTTAATATCTTCTAAAGAGGGCTCATCATTAAGATTATCGTCCATCTTATCAGACATTTCATTTTCTTTTTCAGCTACAATTTCTTTGATAAAGTCTACCCTTGCCTTTTGTGTTTTTATTTCATCAGCTATCCGAAGCGTAGAATTAAGCATATTCTTTAGTTTCTGTAAAATAAAAGGCCGGTCGGTTTGTGAGACTTGTTCTATCGTAACTAAAAAACTATTATGATAACTTCTAAACCGTTCTGCAATTTGACTGATATCCGTTAAAGTATCTTGAACTGTACTTATAAACTCCGCCGGATATCCAGCATCAATATTAAGGATACTTTCATAAAGTTGGGGTGTAAAATCAGTACGTAAAACTGATAAATCATTCATAATTTGACTAAAGTTATCTTGAATCTCTTGAATTAAATCTTGGATATCATCCTTTACTTTTGATGCTTTAGGTAAGATCTCACCTACATCAGGTTCTAAATCACCTAGATTAGGTGCGGTGGTATCATCCTCTTTAGCGATATCAGGTTTTTCTTGACTATTTAAAACCTTATCTAAAGGCATATGATACTTTGCTTCGATCGTATCTAAAGTAGCGATAATTTTTCTTCTACAAATACTTTTGAAAGAATTATCTGTAACAAAAGAATTAATATTTTTAGGAACGTTATCATTATCCCAAGTTGGATCATCATCTGGTTGATTAGTCGTTATAAAACGTGCGGATAATCTTTCTTTTCTTTGAACATCAGGGATTGCCATTAATGGTCTTGCTTTTGCTATATTATTTTGAAGGGAACTAGCATCCCGTTGATAACTTTCAATCGTTATCGGAATGATATAACCATTATGAATTGTTCTAGCATCAATTGTTGTCTGATCAAAAGGTGCCCAAGAATCGTCTAGTTCTACAGTTGGATAACCAAACTTAGCCAAAAAGGCTGCTTTATAAGCGTTCCATGTCCATGTTGTATCACTAACAATGGTTCTTGCCTTAGAACTAACTCCTTCTAATTCTCCGATTAGTTTCTTTCGATATTCTCTAACAGCTCGATCTAAATATAAGAAACGTTCTTCCTCGGTTAAAACATCAACTTTAACTTTATCCTCTTTTAAGTATTTACGAAATAAACTATTAATCTCTGGAACATCTTGTTTCGTAATGCGATATTCTTCAACAAAATATTTTGTCTCACCAGCATCATTAATACCCGCTTTAGCAACTGTTAAAAAGACATTACCATCTAATCCAGCAGCGGTAAGTTTTTTATTATTTTTACGAATAATTAATTTAGAAACTGATGCTACCTCATAAAAAGAGTTTATAACATATGGACTATCACAGTGACTAAACTCCGCTTTTCTAGCTTGAATAAAAGCTTCTCCATCATATAAACGTTTAAACTCACTAATAAGTGATGGTGGGAGTAAGTTTTGAATATGAGAGTAACGATTTAAACGATTATCCAAACTTGTAAGCTCAATTTGTTTTAAACTGATCTTAACCCCGTTATGCATAGCTTGTTCATATTCTTGGCTAGCCCACAAACCACCATTTTCATCTTCATAATATGTTATTTCATCAATGGAAGCAGCATCTTTTTTACAGATAAAAGAGCCATTATCATAATAATAAGCATTAACACCGACAAGCATATCACCAAGCTGTTGTTGAAGCTTAGATGGTGTATATCCAGCTTTTAAGATTTCATAAACTTTGTGCTTATCCAAGTGTAGGTTATCTTTTGTTATAAAACCTTGGCTTAATAACCCGTCAAACTCTTGTTCACTAATGTCATAGACAGATACACTATCATTGGTCATTAATACTACCACTTTAATCACTCCTAGTATTCTATATATAGGATACCATATTTAACAACTTTTTTCAATTAAACCAAAAAAAAGATGACTTAAATGTCATCATTTTTACGAATTACAAACACTTTAGCCTTTTCTTTCTTAAAACTATCTAGCTTACTAGCAAACTCTTCACTAGTAATTGGTTTGATATCATCAGGTGTTCCACCAATAAATACTCTACTCGTTTGAATTAAAGCAGCTGGCTCACCAACACTCATAACTTCAGTAACATAAGAATTATCTAAAGATGAATAACAAGTCGTCCTAGATTCTGAATAACTATCATCCATATTGCCAATTCTATGTATATATTGTTGTTCATAACGTTTTTGACCATTTATATAAGTCGTTTCTTTTCTTTTAGATATAGTAACAGTTCCCCTACTTACTTTACGAGAAACAATACTAATAGTATCCGTATTATCAGGAACAAATGTTACATCATATACATCTTTCCACTGACCATCTAAAGCCGTATGTTTAATACTAATAAACTCAGGATTAATAAGACTTGGTTCAAACTCGATAGCAAATCTATCACCATTCTTTTCAGCGATAAATCCAACCTCACCTATCAATTTTAATGTTGATGGCATATTGGTATCAGTTATAAAATGACTGATATTACCATTGATGATATGTTGTAAGTTTTCATCAATATCACCTAAGTTTAAAAAGTTTAAATGATTAATAATATTTTGTATTTTTAAAGATATATCATTTTTTGGTTTCGTCAATTTTGTTTTCATTTTTCTACCCCCTTTTGAGTATATTTCTCTCTTCGGAGGTATTATAATATCATCTTTTCTACTTTATTGCAAGTTTTTTCGTTATTTTTTTTAATTTTAGTTTGTCTGCCAAATAGCGATAACTTCTTTTAAAAAGCCAACACTAGTTTCGTAAAGCGTTCCTTCAAAATAAGAATATGGCTTATCCATAACATAATCTAAAACATAAGAAATATCATCTAAGGTATACGTATTATCTTCACGATTGATATAGGTATATTTTCTAGTCAAAAGGTTTCCTTTAATAACTGTTGTTTTATGTTGATACATTTCTCTTAAAGGAACCTTAAGCGAACATATTTCCATCATAAAATCATAATTATCTTGACGTTCGATAACAAAATTAAACTTTAATGCTTGATCATATTTATAACCATCAGAACATAGTAAAGTACAATGATACTCTAAAGCTTCCTTCATAATTTGTTCTAGATAATTATCATTAGGATCTGGGTGTTCTAAATTGTTATAGGTATAAAAGGGTAAGTCTTTTATTTTCTCATCACTATCAAAACGCATCGTAAAAAGCGGATGATTATCACGATACTCTTTTAGCTCATCAAGATTACTAATCGTTTGAAAATGATGAACATTTATTTTACTATCTAATAAACGTTTTAAATTACGTGCCTTATATCCCATATCATCACCATTTATATTATAACACGTTTATTTTATTAATTATACTTTATTTACTTTAAATAAAATATGTGTTATAGTCATATTATGGAGGATGATTTATGAAGAAATTAATTTTAAGTAGCGTTATTTTAGGCAGTATGGTTTTATTACTAACTGGATGTGGCGTTAAGAAAGTAACATGTACTAATGAAGCAAGTAGTACCGGTATAACGCAAAAAATGACATCAGTAGGATACTTTAGAAATAACAAATTAACAAAAGTCGAAAATGAAATTAGTATGATTTTTGATGAAGAATATGCTTCTAATATTACTGATGATGCGGTTGATGAATTAAAAGAAGCTATGGAATCTTCAGCTAAAGAAGAAGGCTATGAAGTTACAGTTAAAAGAGTATCCGATACCGAAGTTAGAGTTAAAATGAATGCTAAAGCCAGTGATTTAAGTGAAAGCGAAAATTATGGTACACCAAGTGATATGAAGAAGTCTATGGAAGAAGAAGGATTCACTTGTAAATAAAACACTATGAAATATCATAGTGTTTTTTTATAGATAAGCTTTTAATTTCGTTATTTCATCTTGTTGAAACTTAGCATAATCCCTAGCTAGTTTTAAAATCTTTTTATCAGCTTTCGTTTTATAATTATTTATTTTAGTATCCGTATCAATACTTCCCATTGTAAGACCTTCAATAAGAAGATGAGCAATAGCTGCATCACTATTATCTTCCCTAACCTCTTTTTGAATACCCATTTTAGAGGCCATCTTTGTCATTAATTTATTTTCTTTAAAATCAGTTCCTTTAGCTAATCTTTTACTCGTTTGATAAAACTTTTCATAGAGTTTTACCTCATCACTAATAATACTTTTAATTTTATTTTCTTTATCTTTTAATTCTTTTAATAAATCTTCTAAAGCCGTTTTACCCATTTCACTAGAATTATAAATATATTCTAGTAATTCTAAGTTTTCATTCATATTATCACCATTATTAGTATTAATCAAAAAAAGAAATTAATACTAATTAATTTCTTTCTGGCCGTTGACAAAGTCGGTTTTTCAAACCGGCTTTGTCAATCGGCTTTTTTGGTTCCCCACTTTAGTATTAAAAAAAGAGTTAATTTGGGTTTTTAATATCAAATAACACTCATTTTTAAACTTTTGTCTCCACTTTTAAATTTTAAATTTTTGTTTTTTTCCAAGAATGTAGTTTGTCAACAGTCTGAAAGAAATTAATACTAATTAATTTCTTTTATCTCTCCTGTTAAAATAGAGTATAAATAAACTTTAACATCTTTCGTCGTCTTTGTTTTAATATAATCACGATAACCCATTAATTGCTTTAAATAATCATCATTTGAAATATCACTTAATTTATAATCAATAATGATAAGACTATCTTCATCTTCTAACATTAAGTCAATAATACCATGATATTTAGTATTATCCTTGGTATAAATAAACTCAAACTCTTTATATATTTTAGCGTCTTTTAAGTTTTGCATTAAAGAACTTTTTAAAAGTCCATTAATAGCGTCATCAATAACTTTATCTTGACAAGGCTGATAATTTTTGAAATCAATGTGTTCTAAGATACTATGAATCTTAGTACCATATTTCATATTTTGATAAGATTCCTTACTAATTAAACTATTTGTCTTATGAGAATAAGATGTCTCAGAAATTGGTGTTGCGGTATTTAGAAGTGGCTTAACATCTAAAGGATGATGTTTAATTTCTAAATCTAACTGGTTCTTTTTAGGGAATAAGTAATCCCTTGTCAAATTAAGACTATTAATATCTAATGAATAGTAATAAGAAGGTAAATACTCTTTCACAGAATACATAATATCAGCAAAAGAACTATATTTTAATCTAGATGTAACTTTTAAAGCGCCATTTTTTTCTTTACTAATAGATACATCATCTTTATGGGGTAAAATGATAATCATTTTTTCTTTAGCCCTTGTTAAAGCCACATAAAATAAGCGAATCTTTTCAGATATTTCTTCCATCATATAATCATAATTCAATAATGGTTTTAAAATGGTTTGATTAATTCCTTCCTCAAAATAAGGGATAATGAAACCATATTTTTGATTATAGATAAAGCTATCATGAAGTTCTTGAATGTTAAACTCTTTATATAATCCACTATAGTAACAAATAGGATATTCTAATCCTTTTGAATGATGAATATTCATAATTCGAACACTATTGGTATCAGTGAATGATAATTCATATGGTATTTCATATTTATCATTAATTAGTGTTGTTAAATAATCATTAAAAGATGGAATATCATACCCAGCATTAGTAAGTTCTAAAGCGAGTTCTTGCATTTTTTGTAAACGGATTAGACTATTATCGACATCACCAACTAAAATAATTTTCTGATAAATATCTGTTTTTTCAAGAATAATGTTTAAAAGTTCATAAGGGGTCATACAATTGATGTTGATATTATCAAACATTTTAACAATAGAAGATGCTTGATAATCATTGTTCATAAACCATTTAAATATATCTTCATCAGGATAAGCAAATAAAAAGCTCCGAGCAACACTCATAAGTGCATACTTAAACTCTGTATCAAAGGTATGCGTATTGATTTTAATAACCAAAGTTAAAAGATTTTTAACAATATATAAATCATTACTATTATTTAAGTTTTCCTTTTTATAAACAGTAAGTGGAATACCTAAGTATTCAAAGATCTTTTTATAAAGATAAAAAGCATTGGAGCGATCCATTAGAATAACAAAATCAGAGTAGCAAGCATCCCGCAATTTTTTCGTATCCTTATCAAAGACCTGATACTTATTTTGAACTTTTTGTTTAATATCTTTAGCAATAGCAAAAGCTTCGACTTCTTCTTTATTAAAGATAACATCTTTAGGTAAATCATATTCTAAAACTTCAAGATTATAATTAGATTTATATTTACTATCTTGGATATACGCTTTATTACCAAAAACCATTTGATGAGACTCGTAATATTCAGCTCCCCCAACGACATCATCCATAACTAAGGTGAAAATATCATTAATAGCATCTAAAACTGTATTTCGTGAGCGGAAGTTCTTAACAAGATCAATCTTCATACCTCCATCACCTTTAGCATAGCTATCATATTTAGACTTAAATATATATGGATTAGCATTTCTAAAGCGATAAATTGATTGTTTAATATCACCAACCATATAGACATTATCATTGGCAATTAAACTGATAAAAGCTTCTTGAATATCATTAGTATCCTGATATTCATCGATAAGAATTTCTTTTAAAGAGGATTTTACCTCATCACATACACGAGGATTATCCTTTAAGATTTTAATCGCTAAAAGCGCAATATCACTAAACTCATAAAGTTCATTATCTAATTTATATTGTTCAACTAACTTAAAATAATCCTTTAGAAGTGAGATTAATACAGCTACACCGGATTTAGTTTTTAAAAGATTAGCTTTTAACTCACTACTTTTTCCATATTGGAATAACGCGTCTAATTTAAGAAGATACTTCTTTAGCTGTTCTTTGACTAATTTTACTTCATCTAAACTACCTCGTGGTAAATTAGGTAAGCGAACGAGGCGATTACTTTCAATTTCAGCAAGGGTAGATGAACCTAACAAACCATTTAAAGAAGCATACACTTTATCCATATAAGCAGCGTCAACCAAAGGTGATAATTCTTTTACTTTTTCCTTAATATCACCAATGATTTCTTGCGCTAAATGTTCATACTCCCCCACTAGGTTATCCAAATAATCATCACGATAATACGTGTCTAAATAAGTATCTAAATAACCATTAACATCGGGTAACATTTGGATCTTATTTGTCATTTGTTCAACGCTTCTTCTTAAATTATCATCATCGCGCACACAAAATTGGGCAATAAAGTTTAAAAAGCTAGGATCTTCTTTTTCATAATAAGCATCAAAAACTTGATTAAGGATTTCTCTTTTTTTTATTTTTAGGACCGTTTCCGGCGCAATACTGATATCACTTGCGATATTAACAAGATAGTGATATTTTTTAACAATGGATAAAGCATAACTATCGAATGTCGTTATATAAGCTGTATCTAAAAGGCGCAACTCATCCGTTAATTTTTTTTCGATTAAAGAAGAACGAATACGCTCTTTCATCTCATAGGCAGCAGCCTTAGTGAAAGTTAAAACTAAAAGTTCATTAATGTGAATACCACTTTCAATTTTCTTAATAACACGTTCTGTTAAAACAGCCGTCTTACCACTACCGGCTCCAGCACTGACAATGATATTCATGCCACTTGAATAAATAGCTTCTTCTTGTTCTTTAGTCCAACTAGTCATTTAAATCACCTCCAATGAATGATAGATCATTATAAGGTTTTAAGGTGACGAAATCCTTTTCTGTTCTAAAACAAATATCAGAAAATGGACAATACTGACATCCGATATTTTTACCATCAATACGTTTAGGATTAATAGCAAAATCAGCATCTAATATTTTTTTAGTAGCATCTTTTATTTTATCTTCCGCAAGATTAACTAACGCATCAATCGTTTTCTTATCTAAGACATTGGCATAACTATAAAAGCCATTCTTGGTTGTCTTTAAGTTTTTAACAACAACGCTATCATTATAAGAGTCATCAAACAAACTTAAGATATTGATATCACTATTACTATAACCCTGTAAAAGTAAATTATTTTTCTTTAAATCATGATAGCGATGTTTTTTATCAGCAGCAACCTCATTGTGAAGAATTTTCTGTAAGTAGAAACCAGCTACTTCAATATGATCAAACGAAGGATAATTTTTAGCTAAATAAAGATAAATAGGTAGCTGCATTTCAATACCATAAATGGTATTATTAAGATTCAAATTAGGATTACCAGTCTTATAATCAATAATAGCTAGGACATACTTATCCCCCACTTTTTGATATTTTAATTTATCTATAATACCCATAAAAGTAACTTTAATGTTTCCTTCTAAATTAACATAAACTTTTTCTTCATATTTTTCTGATATTAAACTAGTATGAGTATTTTGTTCTTTGATAGTATCAATAATAAACCGTAATTCCTCTTTTAACTTTTTAATAAAGAAAGCTTCTTTTTTACTTAAGTCTTTAGCAATATAATTATCAAAACATTCATCAAAAGAAAAATCTGGAAGAAAAGCTTTAGACAAAACATAGTGAAATAGATTACCGATAAATTGCATAAAGGTTTCTTCATAATCCTTAATTTTTAAAATATTAGCTAGATAATATCTAAACGCACAGCGATTATAATTATCTAAACTAGAATAAGATAAAAGTAATTTATTATCTAAATATTTATTAAAATCATCTTTCTTGATTCCCTTAAACTTATTATCATACGTGCGATATAATATATCAGGGTAATTACTATAAAGGAGTTCTAAATTAGGTCTAATCACCCCAAACTTGTTAAAAGCATCAAGCGAACTCGCTAAAGAAAGTTCATTATAAGCATCAGAATAGCAATAAGATATTTTATCGTTCATAACAATTTCATAATTTAAGGTATCATTTAAACTACTAATAGTAAAAGTATCTGTTAAAGTCGATAATTTATAACTGATAAATAGATTTGAATAACGTCCTAAAGTATTAATTACTTTTTCTTTTTCAAGTAGATTAGCTTCCATCGATGTTTCAATTCCAAGAATCTTTTTTTCGTTATCCGTAAAATAATCTTCATCTTTATAAATAATTGGTAATGATCCCTCATTAAAGCCTAGTACGAAAAGATAATCATCAAGAGTTAGAGGATAACCAAAACTAACCTCACGAACACTACTTGTTTTTACTTCCTGTTTTTGATAAGTATGCTTTAAAGCATAAATAATACTATCTTTTGGAAGTTGCTCATCACACCAAACATATTTATTGCAAACCTTAACAATCGCATTATACACATCGATTTCATAAGGTTTAATTTCTTCTTTTAAGTCCTTTAAAGTTTTACTGATATCTTTATCATATAGTTCTAAAAAGCGTCTTACAGTATGTGTTCCAAAAATACTTAATTTTTCTTTTAAGTTAAATGATAAGTTAAACATCCGACTTAATCTTTGAATAACAAGACGATATTCATCATTTAAATTGGTTACATAAATATGATTAATATCTACCCCTTTTTGGATAAGTTCACATATTTTTTGCATAACCCAACTAACTTCTTCATCTAAAGTATCAAAGCCATATATCTTCATATCCTTTGGTTTAACAGGATCGTTAATAACTTCATACTTAGGTAAAATGTTTTTAATAAAGCGTGGTAAAAAATCAACATTATAAAGAATGATTTTAGCCTTAGATAAATAATCCTTAAAATAAGGATCTATTTCTAATAAGCCTTCTTTTTCTAATTCTTTTTTATATTGATATACTTTTTTTATTTTAGGATTATCACTATCCGAAGTCACATAATACATATTTTTAATGTACATTAAAGCAATATCATATTTTAAATGATAATTATGCATCAAATAATAAATTGCTCTTTCATCATAGTCAAAATAACCATGTTTAATAATGTCATCAAGAGTTAAAACTTTCGTGTTAACTAATTTACTTAAATTAGTTAGATAAGAAATAAGTCCATCTTTGATAACTGGTAATGTGATAATAAGAGTATCATCCATAGCTAAGTTTTCATTCATTTTACCACCTACATAAATTATACCATAGAAAAGCATAAAAAAAGCTACTGTTTGTAGCTTTTAAGAGCACGATGACGTTTTAGATTGTAGACATTTGTGAATCCTAAAGACGTTAACATCCGACCCACTCTTTTACTTTGATGACCATAATCACAATAAAGAATTAGCGGTGTATCTTTAGGATAATTTTTTATCATTGACAAAATATTGGTATATGGCATATTAATTGCCCCATCGAGGTGAGATAACATATAATCACTTGGCAGACGTACATCAATTAAGAGGGCGTTCGTGCTCATATATTTAGGTAATTCATCCATTTCAATTGTATCCATTTAAATCACCCTATTTAGTTATATGTGATAAATGGTAAATGGTAAGGGCATTTAGCGACGTAAGAGATAAAATATTAAAGAGTTTGCTCATTTCGTTTTATTATCAAATATCATAAAAAAATGGACTATTTTTGTCCATTTTTAATTATTAGCTAATTTTTTTGTTTGCCTATAATAAATTGCTGATAAAATCGCAATAGCTAAAGTCATACCAAAGATAATAAAGTATCTTTTAATATTATCTAGTGTATTAGGTATAGTAACATTGCGCTCATTAACAAATGGAACAACCATTTCACCAGTTAGAGTTCCCTTGTTATTTTCCATCGTTGTTTTATAACCATCTTTATTAGCGTCTAATTCAATAATTTCATAACTTGTTCCTTCTGGTAAATCTTTAATGGTCAATATCTCATCATGTTTTAATGTAATAATTGCTATATAAGTTTTATTATCTTCCGTTTCAAAAGTAATGAAACCATCTTTACTACCGGTATAAGCATACTGATTATTTAAAGTAATACCATTAGGAGCCGTTAATTTAATTTCAATTCGCCAGTTCTTATCTTGATTAGCTTTTTCACCTTGAACCTTTTCACTAATTGTTAAGTTAGCTTTTAAAGCATTAATAAACTCGGCTTTGATGGTCTCACTCAATTTTGTTTGACCTTGACTATTGGTATTATAAACAATATATTTATCGCTATCGTCTTCACTAATGGTATAATTTATTCCTTCTGGTAAACCTACAGCATACTTTGTATCACCAGCTTTTAGTGTCACAGAAGCTTTACCATTATTAAATGTAATATCACCATATTTACCAGAGATATTATTATCCATTGTAAGATTAAAAGTATAACTATTGTCTTCGTCTTTTAAAGAACCAACCGTTTTTTTAGTAAGACTTAAATTAGCATAAGTATTCGTAAACTTCACATAATCATGTGTTTTGATGTTACTTGTTGCCACTTCCCCTTCCGTAGCATCAGAAAGTGCTCTTGATGTAAAGATTCCTAACTGATATGTTACTTTACTTACAGGTTTTGTAACTTCCGTAACCCGGTAATATGTTGTATCAGGTAAACCTTCAATAACAGCATATTGGTTACTTTTAAGGCTTATCTCATCACCTGTTTTTAATGTGTCAGTTGCCACTTTTTCAGACCCTTCATAGATAACATAGTCATAAATATCTTGGTAAGGTGTGTTATCTTTATTAAACAAATCAATTTTAAAAGTATATGTTGCATCCTTAAAAGGATTATTAATAGCTTCTTTTTCAATCTTTAATTGTTTCGTATAGTTTGATTCTGAAGTAGCGGTATCTAGAGGAATTGTAAAACGCATATATGCTGTTGATCCGGAAGCACCACGTTCCGTATAAAAGAAGTTTAATTTATAAGTTCCGGATGATTTATTTTCAACACCATCCGTTGTATAAGGAATCGGTTCAATATAATCCCAAAGGTTAATATATTCACCTAAAGCGCTATGAACACCACCAATATCAGCGATTTGTTTTGTTTCGCCTTCTGGGTTAGTTAAGAAAATCCACAAGTCATCATCACCAAAGAAGAAGAAATCAAGCGGTGCTACATAACCTGGTTCTAATGTAAACTCAGATTCAAACGACATACCAAAGTATGGATTGTGATCTACGCCATCATCAGCCGCCGGCATACTATGATTACTGTTATTAATAATTTTTCCACCATGTTCAGCGCTACCAAAAACTAAGTCATGATTATCAGCACCATATGAAGGAGCATAATCCATTGGCCAGAAATCATTTGAGAAGATATGATTACTTGCACTATATTTTCGTAAGATGAAAGTATCGTAGCCACTATGAACTTCAGCGCCATCGTAATTTAAACCACTTAAAGTAAATGTTCCACCTTTACGGTAAAAGTTTAAAGAAAATTGATTATCCATGTATGATGTTTTACCAACAGCTGCACTACTTCCAAATAAATCAGGTCCAGCAATACCATCGGCCCATTCTACTTTTCCAGATGCATCAAAACCAGTAACAAGTCCATAAACGGCTTGACTCTCATTAACAGATTTATTAGCCCGGTTAATATAATTGATATTATCACTTGCGTCGGTCCACTGACCATCACCAAGGCCACTACCACTAACACCATCAGAATTACCAAAAGCATATTTTGTTTTGCCATCAGCATCAGTATAATTGCTTGGACTATTAATACCAGATTCTTTAGTATATGTATACCAAGGACCTGCCATATTTTTCTTTTGTTCACTTGTATTTTGACGGTATTCCTCACTATGATTAGAGGCACTATAAATATAACCATCGGTTAAATCATAATCGAAAAAGTTAACACCCGTTTTGACATATTTTTTAGTTTCTATAGTATCAAAAACTAATCTAACAACACTACCATCTTCAATTAAAATAGTATATTTATCCTTACTAGGAACATTTCCATCTTCTAACTCCGTTATATTAGGATTATCAGGATTGTTTGTAAAATTAATAGCTTCGGGGTCATGATGACCATCGGTAGTTCTAGGTACATTATATACATACCAATCACTAGCACTAATACTATCCTTATCGCTTCCTGGTTTTAAAACCCACACTTGATACAAAGTATAGTTAGCATTATAATCACCATTACTATTGTAAAGACGATCCATATAATTAATGGTTGGATTCTCTTTATAAGTTGTTTCCTCATCAGCAAACATTTTAGTTAAATCTCTTCTTGTAACAAGTTTATAATAATCCGAACCCTTAGATGAATCTTCTACAACATCAACATATGAAATTGTTTCATTACCATTCGTTGGTAAATTACCGCCTAGTCCTTTACCACCATTATCGGTATTAACAACCTTGATACCTGAGTCAATACTATCGCGTGATGGTTTGGTATCAATATGTTCAAAATAAAAATAATGTTGTAAAGTAAAACCCGGATTAGCGGCACTCTTATAAGTTGATGACTCAGTATTAGGTAAATCTTTTTTAGCAAATAATTTTACCTTATTAATGATAGTTCCACTACCTACTAATAATGATACTGCTAAAATAGTAACAACTATCACCACATAGTTTATTTTTCTTGATTTTTTCATCGATTTAAAAATTGCTTTCATTTTACTATCAAACATACACCCTCCTCTTGTGATACATTAAGTAACTAACTTAAGGCTCTTCTATAATACCTTAATATTCTACTACTCATAATAATTTTATCACTATCTAAAAATATATGCAATAGTTTGTCGGAAACGATTCTTTTGAACTTATGAAAGAAATCTTTTAAAAACTTATAAAAAAAACATCTTTAAGTTAGTTACTTAAAGACATTTTTACAAAAAAAGATTCATATCAATTTGATATGAATCTTTTTTAAAATAGTTT
>CANQCR010000004.1 GCA_947589735.1 uncultured Bacilli bacterium
ATTGATAGTACCTTTATAATGAATTAAATCTACTATATTTCTAGTTGGTGCTATTATGCACGAGATAGACATATTCCAGGACAAAGACCATTTGGTTATATGAAATCAGAAGATAAGAAAATGATTGTTGATAATGCTACAAAACCTTATGTAGAAAAGATATTTGATATGTATTTAGAAGGAAAAAGTTTTCAAGCAATTGCTAATTACTTTAATGAAAATAATATTTATCCTAAAAAGAAATGGAAAGATACAACTATTCAAAAGATTATTGATAATAAAATCTATATGGGTGATTATGAACAATGGAAACGAATTGGCAAAAAAGAAAATTTACAACCAATTGTTTATATGAATGTTGTTGAGCCAATTATATCTCGTGCTAAATGGGAAGATTGCCAAAGACAAAAAGAGATAAATCAAAGAACTTATACAAGAGATAGAATTTATACTTTTTTTCAAAGACTTAAATGCCCTAATTGTAGTCGTATTATGAAATGTAAAGGTTCTGGTGGTAAGAAAAGAAAGTATATGTATTATACTTGTGAACATTGTCACATTAACTTTAATGAAGATTATGTTGAAAAATTATTAAAAGATTTTATTTATGATTTACTAGAATACGATATGGCAGTCAAAAAGTTTTTCTTGCCCATTTTAGAAGATAAAACAAATAATTTAGATACAACAACCATTGATAAAGAAATCAAAGATTTAGAAAAACAAAGAGATAGAATTAAAAATGCTTATATTAAAGGTATTGTAGAAATGGAAGATTTTAAAGAAGATTATAAACTTATTGAAGATAAACTTGCTAATCTTGAAAGTAAAAAATTAGAGTTAGTTAATCTTGAAACTTTTCACTACTCTCCTCACGAACTTCTTGCAGAAAGAGATGTAGAAAGAGAAAAAATGATAAGACTTGATACTTTAAATACTTTGTTAAAAAGTAAATGGAATAGTATGGAAAAGTTTGAAAAACAGGAATTTATATCTAAATTTATTGATACTATTGAGATTAAAAAAGATGATAAAGGTAATTATTTACTTGAAAAAATCAACTTTAGAAAAGGCTTTATTAAAGAATTAATTAAATTTTATGAAGCAGGAATATTTGATGTTGCTATACCTGTAATGGTAGGAAATGAAGAACAATATATTAAAGGTGGAAGAATGACACAAGAACAACTAGATAAATATTTAAATAAAATGAACGACTATTTTGAAACGTCTTTCTATGAAATGTATGAATCAAGTGATAGCAAAGATGATGAAATAATTTATGAATATACACCAAAATATAATGAAAAAATTGTTAGATTTGTTGCTATTTCTAGTGATAGTGAATTTCCTATTTCAAAAGAAAACATTAAAGATAAATACGGTATTGTAAGTTATAAAAAAGAAAGGATTTGATAAATTATGAATATAAAATATAAAAAAATTGGAGATTATTTATTACCAAATTTAGTAATAGATACTCAAAATAATAAACAAATTGGAAAGTATGGATATTTAAGATTAAACTATATTAAACAAAATAAAAAGGCATTATATCAAACATTATTAATGAAAAATGAACTAACTAATCATCTTTTTTCAGTCAGTAATGAATGTGAAGAAAGATTAAAAACTTTAATGGATAATTATATAAAAAGTGATGATAGACTATCTGAAAAAAATAAAGAAACTAATCAAATTGAATGGGTAAAATTGATGAATAATTATAAGCTAATTGCTGAAGAAATTATTTTAAATGAGATTGTCTATGTTTAATTTTTCTCATAAGCGAGCAACGTGTCGGTACTCCCACCACATTATTTTGAAAGGCTAAACCTTAACTATGGCAACAACATCAATTTGGAGTATTAAAAATAATTTAAAGCAATCTATAAATTATATCATCAATCCAGAAAAAACTATCAACGAAGATTATGGAAAAATAGAAAATTATAATTATCTTGAACTAGATAAAGAATACAATTTTAAGTTAGAAAAAACTCACTATGTAAGTTGTCTAAATTGTGATGAAGATGATCCATATAGTGATATGATATTTACAAAAGATATTTTTGGTAAGAAAGATGGAATTCTTGCTTATCATGGTTATCAATCTTTTAAGGAAGGAGAAGTAACTGCAGACATTGCTCACGAAATTGGAGTTAAGTTTGCAGAAGAAATGTTTAAAGATTATGAAGTGGTTGTAGCAACTCATCAAAATACAAATCATATTCACAACCATTTCATAATCAACTCTGTTTCATTTAAAAATGGAAAGAAATACAATAACAATAGAACAAATCTAGCAAAATTAAGACATATATCAGATTCTTTATGTGCAGAATATGGATTAAATGTTTTAGATGAAGATATAGGCTATAAAAGTACCTTTAATCACAAAGTGATTGATAATGATTATTATAAAACCTTAAAAGAAGATTTAGATAATGTAATAAGTTATTCAGTTACTCTTAGACAAGTAATGGATAGAATGAAATTATTAGGATATAAAACTTATTCTCGTAATAATGTTATAACTATTTATAGGGATAATTGTGATAAAGTACGAATTGAAAAAGTATTTGGGAATGAATATTCAAAAGATAGAATAAATGAACGACTATATCAATCAAGACAAATTGTATTTAAACCTATGTCACATAAATCTATATTTGAAGAATATTCTAAAAATAACAAGACTCATAAAGGTATCTATGGTTTATATTTATACTATTGCTATTTACTAGGAGTATTTCCAAAGAATCATCCGAAACAATATCTTCCTTATTCTATAAGACAAGAAATAAAAAAGTTAGATGAATTTTCTGAACAAATTAGATTTATGGCTACTAATAAAATTGAAACAATAGAAGATTTGGAAACCTTCTCCAAAAATAATTACGAAGAATATAGAAATCTTATGGGGAAAAGAGAAAATCTTTGGAAAAGATATCATAGAGCAAAAAAAGAAGAAAAACAATCTGAAATACTTGCTGAAATAAATGCTATTCAACCTAAAATAAAAGAACTTCGTAAATATGATAACTATTACAAAAATATTAAAAAACAATCTGAATTTATACAAGAAAAGCTCAATAATTTTGATAAAGATATACAAAAAGAAAAAGACAGTTGCAGGTCACTTTGACTGAAATTGTCTTTTTACTTTAATTATACATCTTTTGTTTTGTTACTTTTTAAACACAAATTCCCTATGATAAAATAAATATTCCTCTCTACCTTCAGTTGGCAACATTCGTATTTTTTTACCATTAAATATATCAAGTCTTTTTTGATTCATAGGGGAAATCCATGGAGAAACTAACATAGTTCCATCACTTTCGAACGAAATAAATCCTCTATCAAATAGTTTGTCGTAAGTAGGTGTAAACATAAAACCATTTTTAGGATCTGTTTTTTCAAAATTATTTGATACAACCCATGGTTTTATATGCGATGCGATTAACAATCTTTCATCATTAACCATTGTAATAGGACAAAAAGGACATTCTTCTAATAATTTTTCCCTATATTTTCCTTGTCCTACTCTAGATTTTATAATTGTTTCCCTTTCAGAAGTTGTAATATTATTATCATCTTCAATATTTTCTATTGCAGTTTCATGTAAAGAATCTATATTATATTCAATAAATGGTCTAAAATAATATAGTAATTCGTTATCTTTTTTTAATTTTAAAACAGCTAAATATGAAATGTTAGGTAAAGAAATCTCCCTTATTAAATCATAAGCTTTAGACTGTGAATTAATATATATTCTAGGTGGTTGAACATCAACTCTGTAAATATTAAAATATAAGTATTCTTCTTCCATACTAGATATTAATTCTAAATGTTTATAATATATTGATGGCATATTTTCTTTATTTCTATATTCTTGGTCAGGATGCATATATTCATTTTCGCAATCTGTTAAATATTTTAACAAATCATCTTTTTTTATTACACACTTACCATCAAAATTTTCAAAAAATTCTAGAGTTGAGTTATCCGTAGTTTGACCAACATAAAATTTTGCCTCACCATGACCACTCCCAATCTTATTAGAATCTTTTACAAAACAATCAGGTATAGTCATAGATTCTTTTGTATCTATAATTTCATACTCTTCTCCATCAATAACCAAATTATTCACTTAAATCACCATCCTCAAATATAGACATATCTAACTGTTTTAATATTTCTATGAAATTATTTGAAACAATGCTATTACCAGCTTGCTTATACATTTGAGTATCACTAACAACAATTTTAAATCTATCATCAAATCCCATTAATCTTAAGCATTCTCTAGGAGTTAATTTCCTAATTCTATTACCATTTGAAATGTAGTTATCCACTCCAGCACGATGCATTTTGCCCATAGTTGATAATAAAGGTCTAGCAATATCTAAATTTATTTCAGGTTTAGAATAAAAGTTTTTAGTTCCTGTTTTCATTACATATTCTGCAACTTTGTCAGATAAATAATATTTTTCATCTATATTTCTTGGACCTTCACAAATAAAATCACCATGCCAATTAAATTGTTGATTTGCCTTTTCACATAAGGCAATTTCGCCATTAATTTGAGTATATCTTTTTTGAAGGTTTTTCTCACTTGTAACAAAGGCAATTCCCTTATCATTTAAGTAATATTTTGAATCAGGATTATCTTCTAATAAATCCTTCATTGTTATTTCAAGTTTTATAGGTTTAGGAAATTTAAAATTAACAGAATGATCTTTAAAACCTACTACAAACAATCTTTCTCTATTTTGAGGAATTCCATAATCTTTTGAATTCATAACTTGCTTCGTTATTTTATAACCTAATTTTTTAAATTCTTTTTCAATCGTTTTCCAAGTTTCACCACCATTATGATTTAATATTCCTTTAACATTTTCATATATAAACATTTTAGGTTGAATCTCATTAACCAATCTACAAAATTGAAATATCAAAAGCCCTCTAGCATCATCCAAACCTTTTCTTTTTCCAACCATAGAAAATGATTGACATGGACTTCCACCCACAAAAAGATCAACCTTACCTTTATAATCAGTGCCATCTAACAATTTTATGTCTAAATGAAAATCATCTTCTGCAATTTTATAATTTGCCATATAACTTTTTTTTACATAATTTTGTTTTGTACTTTGGGAAGCATATAATTGGTCAACATATTCCTTTTTTTCTCTTTTTGTATGCATTTTTTTAATCTTTTGCAATTCCACATTCTCATCATAAGTTACAGGAATATCACCATTATCACAAGCAAATACAATTTTATGTGGAATTTCTAGTCTATCTAGAGCATGTTCTATAGATCCAATTCCACTAAATACTGTTGCGACTCTTATCATATCTTTACCTCCTTACTTTTAAAGTATATCATAATTTTTAATTAAAGTCTGGTATTGAAAATAAATTTTATTCAATTTTTATTAAAGTCCAATATATTTTTCATTTTTATATGCTTTACATGAATCATAACCGCAAGCGTTCCAAATTGAATCAAATATTGGTTTTAATATGTATTCAGCTTCAATGTCAAAATTATCAACATATAAATTATCAATTAATAATAAATCTCTATCTATTTCTCCATATATATCAAAAAAATCGTTAGAAGGTATTGTAAAACCTTTAGCGTTCAAAATAGAACATGAAATTATTATTGGTGAACTTATTCCAACACTATAAAAGTATTCTTTTACTTCCTTAAAATCTTCAATAATTTTATTTATAATTTGATATCCATTAATCATATCAATAATAGGAGTTGGTCTTATATTTTCAACAGCAAAATTTTTTTTAAAGAAATTAGTTGTTGCCTTTTCTATAATTCCATTTTTATTATATATGGCATACGAACTTTTATCATTTTCTTTATAATCTATTGCTATTCCATCAATGGTTATCCTTTTAGAATAACCATAACCAAGTGCTTTCGAATTAGATTTATTCATAGCTTCATCAATATTTTTAATAGTTAATTGGCTAAGTTCATTAAAAGATACTAATGGAATATAATGTATAACAAATATAGGGGAATCTATAATTAATTTATCATATTTATTAGCTAATATTTCACAATATCTTTCCATCTTAAATTCTTCAATTCTTTTTTCTAAACTTAGTCCAGAATTAAAAGATATTCTTAATTCATTAACATCCATTTGATATTTTCCTTTGTTATTTCTAGTATAAAATTTATTATGTCCTTTATATTCCACTCTGTGAGGTGCAATCAAACTTTGGGGAATCCTTATAATCAATACACCTTTTTTTTCCTCAACCATAATTATTTTATAGTCAATATTTAAAATTGTTGGTTCTATTGATTGTCTAATAAAGTCTTCTAACTTTCTTATTAATACATCTTCATTTTCAAATTTTATTCCAAGAATTTTAGAAGGGATTTTTTCATTATCATCTTCTTCAACGCCAAAAATGATATCTCCACCATTAGCATTTGCAAATGATGATATATCAGCTAAAAATTCTTTTTTATCAGAATCTGTCAAAATATTTAATTCTTTTTTATACTCTAATTTCTTGTTTTCACATACGCTATTATCTATTAAAGACTGAATATCCTCAATATTTAATTTATCAATTTGCTTATTAAAAATCATAATTTTTCCTCCTAAAAAACTTTAATATAATTAAATAAATTGCAAAATTATTAATTATCATTATTTTTGTAATAAGTGTATTCAATGATGGGATAATGTTGCATTTTTTCTTCTTTACATTTATATATGATTTTTGCTCTAAATTCTTCTATTTTATCATCCATTTCATCACAAAAATATGAATATATAATATTACATTCTAGATCTTTTTTCTTTTTCTTTTCTTCCCTAAATAATTTATTTTGATTTTCGAATAGAATACTTAATAATACATCAGGCCTATTAGCTTCACCATTTTTATAAAGTTTAAAATGATAACAAACATTGTATTTTAATTCATCATACATATTTCGGAGTGGCTCATAAATGTTTTCATGTAATTTCAAATATTGTCTCTTTCCAGTAAAAAATTGCACATCTCCTAACATATTATTAAATTCAAGAAAAGAATAATTATTTAGATTCAAATATTGATCTATTATTTTATCCAATTGTTCCAATATTTTTTTTCTTTCACTATCAATTAATGAATCCAAATATTTTTTAATTTCCTTTTTTGGCATGCCTTTTATATCATTTTTATGGTATTGAAAATAGTAATTATAAATTTTATCATATGCTTCATGTTTATCGCCAAATAGCAATTTATCTTCTTCAGTTTGTCTAAATAACCACTCATTTATATAATCCACCACCAATTTATCATTGATGTTAGAATGTATTGGTTTTATTTTACGCAATTGTATATTCAATTTTCTGCTTTCATTCCATATTTTTTCTAAAAGTTGAGTTTTAGCAACTCTATATTCTGTAATTGATATTAAAAATACTACAAATGAACTGCCAAACAATCCAAGCGATATATTATAAATATATTCATATCCATTATTTTCATAATAATAGTTTAAAAAGAAAAACACAGAAAAAAGTATAAACGATATTATAGATATGGTTATAGACAACTTTAAAGTTTTACATTTTGTCTTCATTATTCATCTCCTATTAATGGTCTAAATCTACTAAAATTATACTATATTTAAAATAAACTATCTATAAATCTATTGAAAAAATCACAAAAACTGATATAATTAATTTAGTTGATTTAGTCAATCTTGGGAGTATAATTTTTCGAATATAAGTAAAGTTATCGCTCCATTTTAAAAAGTAGACTAGTCTTTGTATAAAGACTAGTCTTTTTGTTCCATGCTATCGTAAAGTAAAATAACACAATAATCATATTAGACTTTTAACTATTGAATAGTTTGTTTAGAAATTCTTAATTAAAGTACAAATTTAAATTGTAATATTATTTTTTATATAATTTATAGTATATTGAATGCATTCGTTAAAAATAGTATCAAGTTCTTCTTTACTCCAATATAAAAAATCACAATTAGTTTGAGGCTTTTTCAATTCCGCATTAGTTTTATCAATATATTGACTTAGATAATTTTCATCAAATGGTATATTTTTATATTTTGGAATTTTAAATATAACATTCTTATCCTTAAAAGGAATAATCATATCATGACTTATTAAATACTTGTCATATTCTTCAAAATCGTGATTTTTCATTTTTTTCCCTATTTTTTTATCACTTATTATTTTATTATTAAAAAATAATTCTGTTGGCATATTATTATCAAATAGATAAAATTTCTTATAATATTGTTCATTGTAAAATCTATCAGTGAGTAAATGAATTAAATATCCTATAGAAATTGTATTATTTATGTGCTCTCTATAAAGCCTTATAAATTCATCAGGATTAGCTAAATTTTGAGGATATTTATCAATATATTGGAAATGAGAAATCCCGTGGTTATCTACATTTACTAAATCTGGTAAAACACTTCCAAGTGATATTTCATCGTTATTTAATTTTAATCTTTTATTTACTTGTTGGGCTATAGCAATATGTATTTTATGCGATGGCATTTTATATTTCCTCACTTTCATTATTTTTATTTAAAAGATATATTTACATCGTTTTATTGGAATCATCTAATTCTTTTTCTTTAGTTATGACATTTCTTATAAAATCTTTAACACATTCATTGGTATAAAAATAAGTTCTATTATGATTTTGCGTTACCGTGTGATGATCTCCAGGGAATTTTTGAAAAGTAGCATTTACCCCTAACGTAGCATATAAGGCTTCATTATTATCAAATCTAACTTGCGAATTTCCGCCTAACAGATAATGGATTTGTTCAATTTCTTGTTGTGTATAATTATCTGGGTAGAGAGGCTGAAGACGACCACTATCATCTAGGACTGGGATTATTTTTCCACTTTCATCAGTAGCAGGAATCATTCTTTTTTCATCATCCATTTTAAACTCGCATTTATACATAGCGGGATCATTATAATCTTCCGTTCCTATATAATGTAGTTGAGGTATTTGACAAAATGCGTTATAGTCGAAAGCTGGGATATCACCAACCCCCAAAGGATAATTTAATTTTTGACCTTTATATTCTCTTATTGGTAAAATACCTAAGCCGTTATTTCCACCACATATACAAGCTTTTACAAGTTCTAGATGTAATGCGGTAAAGCAGTTAGCAAACTTTGCTCCAGCAGAATAACCTTCGGCAATGACTTTATCATCTATAGTAATGCCAAGACTTTGTAAAAATAATTTAGAAGATCTAATCATATTGGCTACTTGGGTAGGGATATCGTGGCACTGCTCCTGAATCATTCTAATTTCTTGTTCGGATAATTTTTCTTCTTCATTTCTTCTTTCTTGACTGGCTATTAAAGTTGATACATCACTATGACATACTTTACTACCTAAAGATTGAGCATCATAACCTTGAACTCTTGGAATTAACGGTATCATAACCGGCATATTTAAATCATTTCCAAACCACATTCCGGGATTAGGTCTTTCATAAGTGCTTTTCTTGGCAATTTCATTTGCTTCTTCTAAATGAACGGGAACGTTATTCCCTGTATTACAACTATGCATTATAAGAGTAGTATCTTTATCACAATTCTTAGGAACAAATATTGAAAAACCACAGTTATATCCTGCTTCTGGATTAGGTGGGATTAAATAAGTAGTTCCTTCTATAACGATATCATCTTTTTCAAATTTTATTTCTTTTTGTTCTCTTGTCATATCATATTCCATCCTATAAATTATTATAGATTTTTATTCTGACTCCGTCAATATTATGATAATATTAAAAAAGTCTTGGTTTACAGGGCTTTTGTTTTTAACTTTTTAGCATCACTGATAAAGATAATTTCAAGATATCTTTTAATTTTAAGATGTTTAAATTAGACAACTATTTTCTTCTTACATAATCTAGAAATAGGATAGCTTAAAAGTTAATCTTGAAAGGAGTTATTATGCCTAAACGTATTATCTTAAGTATGCTTATTATTACTATTCTAATGGCGGTAGGGTACTCACGTTTTGCTAGTGAGTTAGATATTAATGGTAATGCCGAGATTGTTGGGGAGTGGAATGTCTTAATTACCGATGTTGAAGTTGAAAGTGTACCTACAGGGTGTGACGCAGGGACACCAACTTTTACTAATACGACCTTAAGTTTTGATGCTAAATTAAATAAACCGGGTGATGAAATTACCTATAAAGTAACCGTAGCTAACAAGGGCACGATTGACGCTACTTTAAATAATGTCATTTTCACGGAAGGGGAAGGTAGTGACGCTATAAATTATACAACGACTAATTTGTCAAATGATTTAGCAGCTAACGAAGAGACAAGTTTTTTTATCATTGTCACTTATGAAGATGTTGATATTCCCCCAACGGATACAACTAAAAGTTTAACAGGGATGATTGAATATGTTCAAAAATAACGCTCTAAGACGTCATTTAAGAAAATTATCTCTATTAATAAGTTATGATAATAGTCCTAAATTGCTACGAAAATGCTAATAAAAATTAATAATAAAAGATTATTTTATCTAATATCGGGCTATTTCATAATTAGTTTTCCTTTTAAACTATATGGTTTAAATCTCTTTATTAACTATCTTAACGCTATTTTTTGGTTAATTATTTTAACTTTTCTTATAAGTACTAAAGGTAATTATTTTATCCACCAAACTAAAGAACCCCTCATTAAACTTTTTATCATCATTTTTGTTTTTGACATCATCTATTTTTCGTTAGGTTATTTAAGTGGTTTTATTAGAAATCCTATGAATCATCAAATCACTAATTTATTAGAGAATATTTTTACAACAATTATTCCAATTATTGGTATAGAGTGTGTACGCTATATTTTAATTAAGAGTAACCCTAAAAATATTTCTTTCCTTTGCTTTTTGACTATCATGTTTATCCTTAATGATATAAATATCAATTACTTAATTAACTTATCTAGTTTAAAAATGTTTTATTATTTTTCCGTAATATTAATGCAAATTATTTTTCGTAATATATTATTTACGTTACTTTCTTTAAAATATAATTATTATTTACCAATAGGAATTAGTGTGACTGAGAAACTAGTTTTTCTTCTTTGTTTTATTTTACCTAATATGAACTGGTTTATGATTGGTAGTTTCTATTTAATAAAGTATGGCTTTATATATTATTCTTTTTTTTCTGATCCACCTAAACAATCTCATCATAAAGCCTTATACTTTCTTATTTATCAATTTATCATCATCCTTGTATGTTTTATGCTAGGACTATTTAAATATGAAGCAATAGCAATTATGTCTAATAGTATGTATCCTACCTTTGGTAGGGGTGATATCGTCATCTATAAAAAAGATTTAAAGGACCTCAAAAAGGATTCTATTATTGTTTATAAAATAGATCAAAAGTATATCATTCACCGTATCATCAATAAGGAAGTAAATAGTTATGAAACAAAGGGGGATAAAAATCTAAAAGCTGATATCATTAAAGTCAAAAAAGAAAATGTTAAGGGTATATATTGCTTTCATATTAAATATTTAGGCTATCCTGTTATATGGTTAAATGAATTATTAAAAGGGGAGACATAAAATGTTTAAAAAGATTAAAGCTATGACTATCTTTTCTTTAACATTAGGCCTTATCTTACTACTTTTTGGCTCTTATCTTAAAACACACCAATTAAATAAAAAAGAAAATCTTTTTATCAATAAAACCGATTATGATGTTACTTTAAAAGATAATCCTTTCTTTGCTTCTAAAACTATCTCTTCTAATCATTATTACATCACTAAATTAATTGATAAAGTTAATATAACTTTTGATCTTACTTTAGATGATTCTTATGACTATGACATTACCACCACTTTAAAAGGATATATTAATAGTGATGAAGTGTGGCAAAAAGAATATCCTTCTTTAACCGGCCATTTTGATAAAAAGTTAAAGAAAAAAGTAACCATCGATTATGATACTTATCAAAGCTTATTTAAAGATTTTAAAAATACTTATGACATCCCGTTAGAAGCTAAAGTAATTGTCAGTTTGAAAGCCATATCTAAAGATAAAAAGTTTTATCCACTCATTGAAGTTATGATACCAATTGATGATAAAGTAACTTACGTAACCATAAATGAATTAGATAATCATTTAACTAAAAAAAGCGATACCACCTATAAACTATTATTTATCAGTGGCTACTTGATGATAACTATGTTCCTTCTTATCTTACTTAAAAAATATACATATCCTAAAAATAGTGTTTCTTATGTTTTAAAAAGATATGCTGATATAATTGTTAAAATATCGACATCACCAGACATCAATAATTTAAATATCATTTACTTAGATAATATTAATGATGTAATTAATTTTGCTATTTTGTATAATGCTAAAGTATTAGTTTATGATGATACTTTCTATAGTTTTGATAATCATAATTGTTATATTTATAAAGATTTTTTTAAATAAAATAAAAATATACTAACTATGATATAATAATATTAGTTAGTTGGTGATGATGATGCATAATAACTATTGGAATGATACTTATTGGAAAAAACGTTTAGATATAGAAAAGCAATATGACTTTTTAAGTGACATTTGGTTAGATAAATATCAAGATATTTTATCTAAAGTACCACTAGGGATGGCATTAGATTTAGGATGTGGTTTAGGCCAATATACGGAATATTTACTAAATAGAGGATATGACGTCATATCTGCTGATATTTCACCTGAGGTCTTAAAGCATTTAAAAAGTCGTTTACCAATGGCGAAAACGCAAGTGTTAGACATGAGTAAGTCGCTACCCTTTGAAGACAATACTTTTTCATTAGTATTCGCTAATTTATCAATTCATTATTTTGATACCCCGACTACTTTTTATCTTTTAGAAGAGATAAGAAGGGTTCTTAAACCTGATGGTTATTTTATCGGTTCAGTTAATTCGGATAAAACTTTTGTTTTTATCAAAGATCACGCTATTAAAATAGATGATAATTACTATGAAGATGATGGTGTTAAAGTTCGCCTTTTCAATCGCAAACAATTTGATACGTTTTTTACTAATTTTACTTTAGAAGCGTTGCATGAGGTTTCCACAAAGCGTTGGGGACGACCTAAAATTATGTGGGAGTTTATTTATAAAAATAAAAAATCATCGTAAGATGATTTTTTTAAATGTTTTCTTTAATTTTTCTTATTATCCACTAAAAGTTTTTCACATTCTTTGGCAAAATCAAGAGCTTTAAGACGCCATACGATATCGCCATCAGTTGCTCCTTCAATGGGGTATTCTTCAAATCCATCGTTCGTTTCAAAACCTTCCGGATCAATATAGATAATTTTAAGTCCTTTCGCCCGGGCCTGTTTTTGAATAAACCGGCGATCAGCATGCGTTCCTATACAAATTAAAGATTTCGCATCTGGATGAAAAGTTATTTTAGGAAAATAATCTTCAATTCGGTAAACGCGAAGGGTTTTCTCATCGATGCCACTTACAGTTGATAAGTGATCAAAATTGTTATTTAAAAGGGTACCAACAAACATATTAGCGTCATACATTTTCTTTAGGGTGTGATGAAATAAAGTTGGCTTAGCATGAAGACAGTTTTGAATTATTAAAGCAAACTCCAAATATTTATCTTGATCTTTACTAATTATTTGTAAAACGAGATCATCATCTTCGGCGAAGTAAAATCTTGAATCGCTATGGCGTTGAACTTTATAGATTTCATGAAGATGATATAAAGGGTTAATACCAGCTTCAATAGATGGACCACATCCCAGTTCAATTTGCGCTGGTAAGTAAGCTTTTAATTCTTCAATATTATCAATGTAAGTAGGGTTACCACGTTTATCTTTTTCCCGGATACCTTTAACCTGTAAGTTCCATACTTGTTCATAATATTTATCAAGATTATTCTCATTATCACTATAGATGGTAATATCGACAGTCTTATATCCTTCGATAAAAGGTTCTTTAGGATGGTGAGGATATTCCGTAATCTTAATCTTTAAATTATCTTTTTCATATATCTTTCCATTTAATGTGTAGTTATTGTTAACTAGGGCTTCTTTAATTTTATTTAAATATTTATCTAAATCAGCATTTTCTAAGCGAACACTTAAATATAAATAAGAAGAGGTCATTAAAAGTTCATTATCACAAACTCTAAATGTATGACGAAAATGAATTGTTCTTCGTTTATTTGATGTTTCGTCTTTCCAAAGAGAAAGATTTTTATTAACTTCGTTTTGACTCCTAAACCAAACTCCTTCAAAAGTAAATGATCCGTTGGTTGCATAGTTTTTATTGAAAACGTCCACCTCATCAGAGTTTAATTTGCATACTTTAAGTGGAAAAATCATATTATCACTTCTTTCATTAATATTAATAAAATTATAGTATAAAAAGTAACATTAATCAATGATAGGGGATAACAAAAAAATGTAGATAATCTACATTTTTTTATGTTTGTGTTTAACAATAAACTTATCAAAAGTAGCAATAAGTTCTGGAAGTAATAACAAAATGAGGATAGTTGAACAAAGCGTTCCCTGGGAGATTGTCATACAAATTTTAGCTGTAATAGCCGCACTAAAGTGACCAACAATAAGGGTTACTAAAACAAGGATGGTCGCACTAGTTAAAATAGTATGAATAGAACGATTATAAGCGTTTATAATTGTTTCTTTAATATCTAATTTAGCGCGGTATTCCTGATAGTATGATGTATATAAAATGGCATAATCGATTGTCGCACCCATTAAGATACTTTGTACAATTAAAAGAGCAATGAAATAAACGGATCCACCTTCTAAATAGTTAATACCCATTGTAAGGTAGACAGCAGTTTGAATTAATCCTACTAAAATAATTGGAATAATCAAAGATTTAAAAGTAACTAAAACGACGACGAAGATAAAGATAATGGTTAGAATTGTCATAAAATTAAGTTCGCCCTGGAATGTTTTACTCATTTCAAAACCCATTGGTGAATTACCGACAAGATATACGCCATCAATTGATCCAATATCATCATCAAGTTTTTGAATAAAGGCATAAGTCTCATCATTCTCTTCTGCATAAGTTGTATTTAATAAAGCTCGAGAATAATTTTTACCAACTAATTTTTGATGAGCATCATGAGTTAATTTAACACCATCTTTAACATCATCTTTCATCTTTTTATCAATAAAATCATCAAAACGTTCGTCTTTTAGAACGTCATCATTAACAAAATTGATGAACTCTTCAATGGTTAAGGCTGACGCGTTATCATATTCCTTCTCACTACCATAATAGATATATATTAAATCAATAAGGTCTTTATCAAGATTATCACTTAATTTTGAAGTAAGGCGATATAAATCATCTTTTAGATATTTTTTATTTTGAAGACTACTTGTCATTATTTCATCGATTACTTTAATTTTTTCTTTTTTATCTTCTGTTAATTGATTTTGATAATCTTTATTGGTCATAACATCTTTAATTAAGAAAGTAACAAATTCCCGGTAAGACAAACTAATCTTTTTCTTTTTATATGATGTCTGATATAAAGAGAAAAGTAATTTCATTTTATTTTCATCAATGTTAAGAAGCTTAGCAATATTTTTATAACTATATTTAGTATCTTTTAAGGTATTTTCCATAATCTTTTGAACGGTTTCTAAATTAGCTATAGTTTCTTTATCTAGTTTACCTTTTAAGACATCATCAGTTTGATGTTTAAGGATAAAGTTAACAAATGTTAAAGGTTGCATCTTAACTTCTTTAGCTTGGAAAGTATACATTATATAAACATTTTTAACCGTTGCTTCATCTAGGTTAAGCGCTTGAGCAAGTTCCTGGTATGTATAAGTTATATTGTTTATTGTGCTATCCATAATTAATTTTAATAGATTAAGATTATCTTCCAAGTCTTTCGAAGGTAAACTTATGGTAAGCGCATAATTGATGAAATCATAAGGAGACATCGTATAAGGATTATCCGTACTACTTGTCGATAATTGGTGCAAACTATAAACTTGGCTTATCATTTGTTCATCTATGCCTAATAGCTTAGCCATATCTTTAGCTTCTATTTTAGTTGTGATGATATCTTTATTGCTAAAGCTTTCTAGGATAGCTAATTTTTCTTTAGTTCCATCATCTAGAGTATCACTATAATTACTTGCCACATTAGCAAAAGCATTAAAAGATAATTTGGTATCTATCTCACCTAGACTTAAGTAATATAGATAGATATTGTTAACATCATCACTATTCATTTGAAAAAGGGAAGCCATTTCTTTAGATGTCATATTTTTGTTTAGCGTAGTTTTATTTGTAAATGGTGTGACGAAAGCTAGTTTTTCTTTCGATGCTCCATCAAGTTCCTTCGCGTATTCACTTTTTAAAAGATAATCATTCATAAACGTGATAAACTCACTTATAGTTAACTTATCATTTCCTTTTAAAGAATAATAATAAGTTATCAGTTTATCCATTCCATCATCATCAATTTCGAATAAAGTTTGAATATCTTTAGAACTTCTTTTCTTATCCATTTCCTCTTTCGTTGTAAACTTTTCTAGTTTATCGATATTCTTTTTCATCTCATCATCAACGTGTTTATTTAAATCGTCATTTTGATAAACATTATTTTTAATGAAAGTGATAAGATCATTAAATGTAACTTTATTGTTTTCATCTTTATTATAATAATGATAGTAAAGGATTTTTAGTAGATAGTCATCGATATTAACATCGGAACCTAAATCACTTAATTTTTTATTCATTACATCATAAGTTAATTTTTCATTAATGGTATTACCATAACATAATACGTCATCAATTTTTTGATCATTTTCTAATTCTTTACAATATTTTGTAATGGTATCTTCATACTTATTTTCATAGACAATAGCTATTTGATTATTCGTCTTAAAAACTTTTCCAACTTCATCAATTTCTGAAACTGTATATAGTATTCCTAATTGATTTTTTAAAAAGTAACTGATTAAGAAAACAATAAGGAAGAAAACGATACCTAAGTGTCTTGCTTTATAGGCAAAATTACCTAGAAACTTTAAATCGATATGCGGTTTTCTTTTGGTTGTTTTATTAATTAAATTATCAAACATTAAAATAAGAGCGGGAAGACAAGTAAAAATGGTTATTAAACTAAACATAACACCTTTAGCTAGAACAATACCCAAGTCTCTTCCAATGGTAAAGCTCATAAATACTAACGCTAATAATCCAACAATCGTTGTAACCGAACTACTAGATATCGCTTTAAAAGAATCAAGTAAAGCTTTCTTCATTGCTTTAACTTTATCTTTTTCCTTTTCTTTCTCAATCCGGTACCGACTCATTAACATAATTGAATAATCCATCGATAGAGCTAACTGTAAGATAGCAGCAATCGAATCTGTTATTGATGAGATAGTACCAAGGAAAATATTGGTGCCTTTATTTAGGAAAACACCTAATCCAATTGCGAAAAGGAAAAGGAATGGTTCAATATAAGAATCACACATAATTATTAGAATAACTAACGCCGAAGCAATCGCTAAAGCGACAATCCAAAGGGGAAGAATGGTCTTATACTCATCTTCGATATCGCCACTCGTGTAGAATGTATAGCCTTGATAGTCTTCTTTAATCTGTTTATATAATTTTTCCGATTCCTTATCTTCTTTAGGATTTTCGGAAGTTATGACATATAAAGTGTAATCATCTTTATTATAATCAGCATTATTTTCATAAGTAACCTTACTAACGCCTGGTGTGGCGGTAAGCTTTTTTAAGATGGTTTCTTTTTCATCATCTTTTAAACCTTTAAACATTATATTTAAAGTGCCATTGTCGATGCCGGTAAACTCATCTTCCATAATACTAGTACCTTTTTTTGTATCGGAGTTTTTAGGTAGGTAGTCGATAATATCCCTATTAATATTAACTTCTCTAGCTAAGAAAAGACAGATTACAGTTAGAATAAGGACAAAACTAAAAACGACATAACGATGATCAACAATAAAATTAGTTATTTTCTTCATTACCATCACCTCATAAAGCGGATTTATTTTACTACAATTAAAAACAAAATGCAAATTATTATTTTAGTGTATATCTCATCTTTTCTTACCTATAATTAAATATAGACATCTTTGTGTCAAATAGAAGTCTTTTTTAAAAATTTGCCTTGCAAATAATTATTAATCTGTTATAATAACTGGTACGAAAGGAGAATATATGAAAAAGATAAGTTTTATGGCATTAACGATTATGGCTATGTTAAGTTTTGGTGTCATTCGTGTTAATGCAGTTACATTAGATGCAGCAGCTGAAAGAACAACGGAGTTCAAGGTTGAAGGAAATAAAATTACTTTATTAACAGACGTTGATACCGGTCTTGAAGTAAAGTCAGGTCAAGATATAATACTTGACTTAGCTGGTCATAAACTAACTAATTATTGCCTATCCAATGGAAATTGCCCATCTGTTGCTATTCATATCCAGGCAGCAGATGCTAAATTAACAATTATGGATAGTGATGGTCGCGGTGTTGTTGCGGCTAATACAGCTAAACAAACAAAAACTGTTTCTACAATTGTTAATGAGGGTACTTTAATTATTAAAGGTGGTACTTTTGAGGCTGAAGGAGTTAATGAGGGCGTATCAACTATTTATAACAATAAGACTCTAATTATTGATGATGGTACATTCAAATCAGGAGCTAAGAATGCGGCTGCTATTCATAATGCATCAGGAGCAACGTTAGAATTCAATGGTGGTACTATTGAAACAGGCGTTCAAGGATCTTGGGGCCTTACGAATGCTGGAAACGCTACCATTGGTGGTGGTGTGTTCGTTCAAAAGTATGATTATTCAGTTATTCAAAACTCTGGAACAATGACCATTGAAGATGGTGAGTTTAAAGCCGAGGGTAGTAGCGGTCACAACGCTTTAATTACTAATCAAAAAACTGATGGCGGTGGCGCCGATCTAGATATAAATGGTGGTAATTTTACAAGTGATTTAGTATTCAGTAGCGTTGGTAATGGAGATAATCCTATCGAAGTATATGAAGGAACATTTAGTAAAACGACTGGGGAGGAGCTTGATGTTTCAACATACTATGCAGATCCAGATAATACAACGCAAACGGAAAGTGGTAAAGTAGTTCATAAACATACGGTTACTTTAGGAAAATTACAACATGGTAAAGCTGATGTTTCTGCTGAAAATCCATATGAGGATGATGAAATTACCATTACCCCAATTGCTGATAAAGATTATGTTTTAGATAAGGTTGTTGTTAAAACAACATCTGGAAAAATTATTCCTGTAAGAATCGAAGATGGGAAAGCTATCTTCACTATGCCTAGTGAAGATGTTACAGTTACTGTAACATCTTCACTATGCCTAGTGAAGATGTTACAGTAACTGTAACATTCAAATTAGCTATTGGTAATCCTAATACTTTAGATAATATTACTTTATATGTTGCTTTATCTATTATGAGTGTTATCTTATTAGCTATGGCTAGTGTTTGCGCTAAAAAAGTTTTAGATGCATAAAAAAATAGTGGCTATTTAAGCTACTATTTTTTTATGCAACAATAACTATTTTCTTGCACCCCAATTATCTTTATACTATAATAATATTAGTAGGCGAGAAGTATGGAAGAGAAAGATTTAACAACAAAAAATAAAAAAATAAAATATGGAAAGCAAACCTTAATCGTCTTAACTATTTTTCTTGGGGCAGTCCTTTTAGGTTTGGCTTTTTCTTTCTTTTTAGTGCCTAAACTATCCTTAAATGGTGAGGAAGAAATAAAAATTGGCGTTAACAGTAAGTATGTTGATGCTGGCGCTAAAGCCATTTATCAAGGCCATAAAGTTAACCAAGATATTAAAACGGAGAGTAACGTTGATACATCTAAAGTAGGAACTTACGAGGTCATCTATAAAATCGATAAAGGCTTTATCGAAAAAGAAGTTAAAAGAACTGTCATTGTTCAAGATATTAAAGGACCCGTCATAGAATTAATTGGTGATGATGTGGTCTATGTATGTGAAAATACCGAATATAAAGAACTAGGATATAAAGTTTATGATGACGTGGATGGTGATCTTTCAAAGAATGTTATAACTCATATTGAAGATGGTAAAATTACTTATGAAGTAACAGATCGAAATGGTAATAAAGCCTTAGCTGAAAGAACGATTGTTAAGAAAGAACTCGTAAAACCAACGATAACTTTATCTGGCTCTAGTAGTGTTAGTATGTATCAAGGGAATCCATATCATGAAATTGGCTATAAAGCTTACGATGATTGTGGTAATGATTTAACTAATAAAGTTGTTGTTACCAATAAAATCAATAATAAAGTTTTAGGTACTTATGAAGTTATTTATGAAGTTGAAGATAAAGAGGGTCATAAAGCATCTGTTAAAAGGGAAGTTAAAGTCACCGAAAAACCAACGGGTGGTGTTATTTATTTAACATTCGACGATGGCCCCAGCGCTAAGACGACGGCGACGATCTTAGATATTTTAAAAAAAGAAGGCGTTAAAGCAACATTCTTTGTTACTAATAATGGACCGGATGATTTAATTAAGAGGGAACATAATGAAGGACATACTGTAGCGCTTCATACGGCTAGTCATAATTATGCGAAAGTGTATGCTTCTATTGATGCTTACTTTGAAGATTTGGAAAAAGTTCATACTAGGGTTTATAAACTAACCGGTATAGACGCTAGAATTATTAGATTCCCAGGTGGTAGTAGTAATACGGTTAGTCGTAATTATCAAAAGGGGATTATGACTACTCTAACTAAAGAAGTTGAGGCAAGAGGATATCATTATTTTGATTGGAATATTGATAGTAATGATGCTGGTGGAGCAAAAACGAAAGAAGAAGTATATCAAAATGTTATCAAATCATTATCAAGGACGCGTCCTAATGTCGTTTTAATGCATGATATTAAAGTACCAACTAGGTATGCCTTGGAAGATATTATTACCTATGGAAAAGAAAATGGATACACCTTTGCTGCCTTGACGATGGCTACGAAAGAAGTTCACCACCGGGTTAACAATTAGATCTATGAAAAAAGATATTATTTTAATTACTATAAGTGCCATTGTTTCAGTGGTATCCGGCCTTTTAACCCACGATCTTTTAATCGGCGGCTTAACACTTTTTACGGGATTACTTTGTTCTTATTTTGCGACAGAAGGAAAAAGAGTTAATTACATCTTAGGATTCATTAATTATCTTTTAATGGGCTATGTTGCCTATAAAAATCATTTTTTTGGAACAGTCATATCATACTATTTAATCTTTTCTCCTCTTCAAGTCATAGGATTTATTATGTGGCGAAAAAAGTTAGTCAATAAAAAAGTTATTGTTCGCACCTTTACTCCCAAAGTATCTGTTTTAGTAACTTTAATATGTATTAGTGGTGGTTTTATTACTGGTTACTTTTTAAACTTTATTCCAACTGTTCAATTAGCCTTTTTAGATGCAACTTCTCAATGTATTAATTTTTGTGGCGTTGTTTTAATGAATCTTCGTTATAAAGAATGTTGGTGGGTATGGCTTGCTAATAACATCCTTGATTTGTTCCTTTGGACTTTTGCCGTTATTAATCATGGCGATGGCGCCATTATGTTACTTTTAGTATCTATAGGTTATACTATTATCAATATTTTTGGTATCATTAAGTGGCAAAAAGCTATCAAAAAAGAGAGACTAAATAATTAAACTGTCCAACTCTTGGGGTTCAGTTCAATAATTAGTTTCTCTTTTATTTTAATGGTACATCAATTTTTTCACTGACATCGCTTTCTAATTCTTCAGGATGAAGGAAAAGATATTGAATTAATTTAATTGATTTAGCAAAATAATAGCCATCGGCAACTCTTTCATCAAAATTAATACCGAAATCACATATTTTAAGAATCACTTTTTTACCATCGATGATTTTTTCTTCATCTTTAATTTCACCCATTGTTGCTAAAGATGAACAGGAACCAAAATCTGTAATGTTGTGGTGGATAGCCCCACAATGAATTGATCCTAGATTAGAAACAATAATACTACTATAATATAGATTATCTTTAATTAAGGAATTAGGTAAATGACCTTTTCTATCTAACCACTTGAATATTCCTACAAGAGGTACTCTTATGATATTAGGTAGACGCCCTAAGATATCAATCGCACTATTAGCGCCTTCTTTTTTAGCGCTATTATCCCGAATGGCCTTAACTTTCTCTTTAATCCTTTTACTAATCGTATAGATATTATCATTAGGAAGAATCGGAATCATAATCATCATCTCTTCACTATAATCATCAAAGGCTACTTTATCTACAAAAGAAACAACGATATCATTATGTTCATAAAGATGTCTATTAGCTACGAAATAATTTAACTTTGGCCGGTTATAGAAAGTTTTACCAATCGCGGTTACAAAGGCATGAAAGAAAGTTAGCTCCTCGCCATTTTCTTTTTTCTTTTCGATATATTCCGTTAAGGTAGTTAAATCCATTTCTTGATTGATAAAAACGTAACTATCACATCTTTTAGGTTTTAAATCTAATATTATTTGACCCATTCCTGATAGATGGTCAATTCTTCTTCCGTCTTTGCGGTCTTTAAACAATCTTCTTTTCATAGTTCACCTACTTACCATAACCATTTTATCACATTTCTTTTTGAAAGAAAAATAATTACTTGACACTTTAATGTGTCTAATAAAACAATTTTGATTGATAAATAAAAAGGGGTAGGGTATAATATAAGTAGAAAATAGGAGGAAAATTATGAAATGTGTAGCGATTAAAGGAGCAAGAGAATTTGAAGTAAAGGAAATGGCTGAACCAGTTCCTAATGGTAAAGATGTTTTAATTGATGTTAAAAGAGTAGGTATTTGTGGATCAGATATTCATTACTGGGTAGCTGGTGCGCCTGCTGGTCTTGTTATGGGACATGAATATTGTGGTATTGTAACTGATGTTGGAGCTCGTGACGACTTAAAGGTAGGAGATCGAGTAACAGCTCTTCCAATCTCACCTTGTGGTCATTGTGAGGCTTGTCTTACGGGTAACCCACAATATTGTCCAGAAACTTGGACTAATGCGACCGGTTTATCTTTAACTTATCCAGGAGCTTATGCTCCAAAGATGGCCATTCGTCCCGATATGGTTATTAAAGTACCTGATAATATTACTGATGAAGAAGTAGCTATGGTTGAACCTACGGCTGTTGGTTTACATGCTATTCACTTAGCTGATATTAAAGTTGGTGATAAAGTATTAGTTGTTGGTGGCGGTATTATCGGTTTAGTATCAGCAATGTTTGCCAAGATGGAAGGTGCAAGTTTAGTTGTTGTATCTGAGACCAATGAAGCAAGAGGAAACAAAGCGGTAAGTTTAGGCGTTGCTGATGAATGGGTTGATGCTAGAAGCCAAGATATGGTTCCTAATATGTTAGCTAAAACTAATGGTGGCTTTGATAAAGTTATTGAATGTTGTGGTAATGCCCCAGCTGTAACATCAGCCATCTTAGTTGTTAAACCTGGTGGTAGAGTTGTTTTAGCTGGTGTATCACTTGATGCGATAACGATTCCAACCGCTTTAGCTGTTACAAAGGAATTAGATCTTCAAGGAGCCATTGCTTATACAAAGAAAGAATTCCAAGAATGTATTGATTTAATGTCTAATAAACAAATCGATGTCTTAAAGTTCAAAGATGATTTAGTACGTCTTGAAGATGTTCAAGCATCATACGAAAGATTAACTTCTGGAACTGATGCAGCAATTAAAATCTTAGTTGATCCTAATATGTAAAAGAATGGTAACATTCTTTTTTTTATATACTCATAAATAATGGTTAAAATCATATAGTTAATGTAGAAAGGAAGATAATAATGGAAACACTTAAAGTAGGAACAAAGTCTAATCCTAATTCCGTAGCGGGAGCACTTGCAAATGTTTTTCGCGAAAAAGGTGAGGTTGAAATCCAAGCTATTGGAGCAGGAGCTTTAAATCAAGCTATTAAGGCGATTGCGATTGCTAGAGGATTTGTCGCTCCATCAGGAAAAAATCTCGTCTGCATTCCCGCTTTTACCGATATTGTTATTGATGGTGAGGAAAGAACAGCTATCAAATTAATTGTGGAAGCAAGATAACTTATAGAATACGAAAAGTAAATTGTAGCAATTTACTTTTTTTATGTTATAATGAGTAATAGTTACTCTGAAGTTGTTTGGTGATAGTATGGTTGTTGAATTAAATAGTTTTATGGGGGCTAAAAATATTGGCGCTAAAGCTCGCTTTTTAGTAGATGCTAATCGTTTTGGCTATAAAACACCTAGAAGCATTGCAATTGATACGAATGAATATTTAGTTGCTATTCGTCCGATTAAGGATAAAATAGATACTTTAATGCAAAGACTTAGTATTGATAATATTGTTACTATTTCAAAAGAAATTAATACTTTATTTGATCAAGTTACGTTATCCGAAGAAGCTAGTGAGAAAATAATTTCTTTTGTTAGCGATGGTGATAATTATATTATTCGTTCAAGTATTGATTCTGCTTTTTCCTTTGCCGGATTATTACCAGTTAGAAAAGGTATTAATAAAAATAATGTTTTAAAAGGTATTATTAATTGTTATAAAGAATTATTCTCTTATAATACTTTGTCTTATATTTATAAAAAGAAGATTGATTATAAAGAATTACTGATGGCGGTTATTGTTCAAAAAGAATTAGAAACTAGTAAATATATATCAATTGTAACAATGAATCCTGTTCGTTTAAAAAGTAGTGAAATGACCATTGATGTTCAAAAAGAAGATCAATTTGAACAATATATCTATGATTACAATACATCTAAATATCTATATGAAGATAAGTATAAACTAATTAGTTCAGATATGATTTCGAAAACGCTTAGTTTGGCGCATCAACTTCAAAATAATTTTGGATATCCTTTAGAAATAGAACTAGCTATAAGTCATGATGAAATATATGTATTGCAGGGTAAGATGATTGATAAGATTATCTTTGATAATTATCAGGGTAAGTTAAAGAAAATGCCGTTAGTTCCTAAAGCGTTTATGTATAGTCTATATAAATATGGTTATGATGATGTTATATCTAAATATATGGATACTTATGATGTTAGTGGAAAGACGTTATCACTTCTTTTTAATGGTGTATATTGTGATATATCATTTTATGAAAACTTATTTATGAAAATAATGGATTATGATGCTAATTATTTTAAATATTTATATGGCATTAGTCCTAAGAAAGATGAAAAAGTCTCTTTTAAACTTAAAAGAATAAGACGAGTTAATGTAAAACAGATTGAACAAAGAATTCACTTAATGATGAAAAATGCTTCTAAGTGGTGTGAAGAAGCTCATAAAAGTTATAATACATATTGTCATAATATGCCAAGAACCAATGGTGCTAATGTCGAAAATTACTGGCTTAAATTAGTATTTAGTGATTATCACCTTTTAGCTAAACATTATCTTGAATTAGAACTTTTAATCGATATTGATAAATTACTTGTCTATAATTCTTTAAAAGATATTATCAGTGTCAAACAGTTTGAAGACTTAATTACGGTTAAGGATAAGTATCCAAAAGAACGAATTCAAAAAATACTATATGATTTGGTTTCTAAAATTAATTCTGATAAGGAAAGTTACCATTATTGGTATGCGACGCCAACTTATAAAATTATTAGTGATTATGAAAAATCTAGTTCCTCTTTCTATCATCCTTTATTTCGTTATTTTATTGATGCTTATGGCTATTTAAGTGATGATGAGACGGACTTGTCTTCTGTTTGCTACGTTGAAGATGCTGAAATCGTGATTAGAAAAATAAAGAAATTACTTGCCCATTTTACGCCATATCCTAATAATGCAAGTTCTTCTTCGATTAAGAAAATACTAAATGATAGTTTAGAAACTAAAGACTATAACGATATCAACGAAAAGATAGAACAACTACAAGAATTATTAATTGCTAAAAATTATCTAAAAGACTATTTATCAAAGTTTAATTTTGTTGTTAAACGTTATACCAAAATGTTAGCTAAATACTATTTAAATAAGAAAATTATTACCAATGAAAATGATATTTGGCATTTAGATATTAATACTATTAATAAATATATTGATGGTGAGGTGGCATCTGAAAGTCTTTTAAAAGAAAGTACAAGACAAAAACTATATTATAATGCTTATGCTAATTTTTTAGCGCCTAATTTTATTGGTGATGATAAAGAAACTTTGAAAACAGCTTTAAAAGGTATCGGTTTATCTAAAGAAAAAATGATGGGAAGAGCCGTTATTGTTAAAAGTATTAATGATTTACGTAATTTAAGAAGTAAAGACATTTTAGTTACTAAAACGCTAAGTCCTAATATCATTTTTAAATTACCGAAGATTGAAGGTATCATTATATCGGATCAATATCTTAATCACAATGTTAAAACTTTAATTAGAGAATTAGATATACCTTGTATTATTTTAAAAGGTTGCAGTAAAAAAATTAGTGATGGTGACCTTTTAGAAGCTGATGGTAATTTAGGTTATATTAAAATAGTTAAACAATAAAAGAATAACTTTTATTGTTTTTTTTATGGTATTAGAGTATAATGCAAGTGGTGATATCTATGGAACCAAATTTAAAAAGAAGTGTTATTTTAGACCACTATCAAAATCCTCGCCATAAAAGTTTAACAGATGATCCATCTTATATAACCGAAAATATGAATAATACATCTTGCATTGATGAAGTTAATGTTCAACTTAAAGTGGAAGATGGCATTGTTAAAGATGTCCGCTTTGATGGGGAAGCATGTGCGATGTGTACGTCTTCAGCTTCCATTATGGTTGAAACTTTAATTGGTAAAAACATTGATGAAGTAAAAAATATCTTGATTAATTATAGCCATATGATTGATGAAAAAGAATATGACCCTGATGTTTTAGAACAAGCTGTTGTCTACGATGATGTTTATCGGCAACCCAACCGAAAAAAATGTGTTTTACTTCCTTGGTGGGGAATTGAAAAAGCTTTAGAGGAATTAGAGAAAAATGGACGGTAAAGTTTTTTTAGCGCATATTGTTACCTTTGAAAGGTTTCATATTATTACTTCTAGTGGCGAAATTGATATGCCTTTTGAAAGTGAATGCTACCGACTCGTAGTAGCTTTTGATGATTGGGCATATGATTTACAAGAACGCGGTAAGCGGTATCACATTATCGATATGGAAGATTATGTTATTCCTGAGTTTGAATTAAATAGTTTAACAACCAATGTTAAATACGTTTATGATATGTATCCTTTTGAAAATATGTGGGATAGTGTTAAAGATGTTTTTGGTATTCCAGAGGATAAAGATACATATTTAAATCCCCGAATTGAAGAAGCCCGTCTTCTTCATCAAGAGTTAAGTAAGCCAAAAACGGAAGCGGGGCCCGCGATTATTGACTTTTGTGCGATTTATCAAAAAACAAAAAAAGAATCATAAGTTCTTTTTTTTATTTGGTGTTTTTAGTATAATATTAAATGGTGATATCAATGGTTATCAAAGGTATTAATGAAAAAAAAGTAC
Source organism: uncultured Bacilli bacterium (assembly GCA_947589735.1). Classification (GTDB taxonomy): domain Bacteria; phylum Bacillota_I; class Bacilli_A; order RF39; family UBA660; genus UBA5578. The sequence continues at coordinate 27,706 of CANQCR010000004.1, forward strand.
GACAAATATCGAAACTAAAGAATGAACCTAAATGGATGCAAGATTTTCGTGTGCAAGCATATAAGACTTTTGCAACTTTTAGTGAACCATCTTTTGGGCCAGAACTTCGTCTTGATTTTGATAATATTACTTATTTTAGAAGAATGACAGATGAGGTCAAAAATAGTTGGGATGATGTTCCACAGGATATCCGTGATACTTTTGATAAGCTAGGTTTACCCGATGCCGAAAAGAAATATTTAGCGGGTATTGGTGCGCAATATGAAAGCGAAGTTGTCTATCACAATATGATTAAAAAATTAGAAGAAAAAAAAATTATCTTTTGTGATACCGATACAGCGTTAAAAAAATACCCTGATCTTTTCAAGGAATATTTTAATAATTTAGTTAAATATGATGAAAATAAATATACAGCATTAAATGGCGCTGTTTGGAGTGGGGGAACATTTATTTATATCCCACCGCATACGAAATTAGATCGTCCTTTACAAAGTTACTTCCGTCTTAATAGTGAGAAGATGGGACAATTTGAAAGAACGATTATCATTGTTGATGAAGGTGCTGAACTTCACTATATGGAAGGATGTACCGCTCCAACTTATTCATCTGAGTCTTTACACGCCGCTGTCGTTGAAATCTATGTTAAAAAAGGCGCTAAATGCCGTTATACAACTATTCAAAATTGGTCTAATAACTTATATAATCTTGTTACAAAAAGGGCAATGGTCGAAGAAGGTGGCGTGATGGAATGGATTGATGGTAATATCGGTTCCTGCGTTAATATGAAGTATCCATCTTGTATCTTGTCGGGTCCATATGCTTTAGGTAGATGTATTTCTATCGCTGTTGCAACTAAAGGACAAACACAAGATACAGGGGCCAAAATGATTCATCTAGCGCCCCATACAACGAGTGAAATTATCAGTAAATCGATTGCTGCTAATGGTGGCGAAGCTGATTACCGGGGTACCGTACGCATTACCAAAGATGCTCACCACGCTAATGCCACTGTTAAATGTGATACCATTATTTTAGATGAGATATCTAAAAGCGATACAATTCCTAAAAATATTGTAGAGAATAATACTTCTAACTTAAACCACGAAGCAACGGTTGCGAAAATTAGTAAAGATAAATTATTTTATTTAATGAGTCGGGGTATTAGTGAAGAAAAAGCTAAAGAGTTAATTATTATGGGCTTTATTGATCGCTTTAGAGAAGAGTTACCAATGGAATATGCGGTTGAGTTAAACTCTCTTTTAAAAAATTATTTTTAACAGTCGTAAGACTGTTTTTTTGTAGCTTTAAAAAGGTCATAATTAAATTATGGCATAGACATATTTTAATACCTTTAAAAATAGATGGGCATTTTTTCAAAAACACGTCTTTTACATTTTTAAATAGCCTATGATAAGATGCCTTAAGAAAGGAGGAAAATATGTTAAATCAAGCTGTATTAGTAGGACGGATTGTACAAGATCCAGAATTAAGAGAAACGGAAAATGGAAATAAAATAGCTAATGTGACCCTTGCCGTACCACGTTCTTTTAAAAATGCGAGTGGCGAATATGAAACTGATTTTATTTCTTGTGTCTTATGGAAGGGCGTAGCAGAAAGTACGGTTGAATATTGTAAAAAGGGCGATCTCGTTGGTGTGAAAGGTCGGATTCAGACCCGTGATGTAACTTTAGATGATGATACGCATAAAAAATATGTCGAAGTTGTTGCTGAAAAAGTTACATTTTTGTCAAATAAAGGCAAAGAAGAATAACAAGTAGTCCAACTTTCTTTTTTACGATGGTTATGGTAAAATGAAGATGGTGATAATATGACAATTATAGATGTCATCGAACATAAAAAAAATAAGAAAAAGTTAACGGAAGAAGAAATTAACTTTATGATAACTGGAATGCTTGATGGAAGCATTTTAGATTATCAAATTAGCTCTTTACTGATGGCTATCGTTTTAAATGGAATGGATGAAGAAGAAACTTTTTATCTAACTAAAGCAATGCTAAATAGTGGCGATAAGATTGATCTTAGTAAAATTAATGGAATTAAGGTTGACAAGCATTCAACCGGTGGTGTAGGTGATAAAGTAACTCTTGTTTTAGGCCCATTACTTGCTTCCTTGGGACCAAAGATGGCTAAAATGAGTGGTCGGGGACTAGGTCATACTGGTGGAACTATTGATAAATTAGAAGCGATTGATGGCTTTAAGGTTGAACTTAGTCAAGATGATTTTATTAAAGAAGTAAATGATATTGGCCTTGCTATTATCAGTCAGACGGGTAATATTGTTCCCGCTGATAAAAAACTATATGCCTTAAGAGATGTGACGGGTACCGTTGATTCTATTCCTTTAATTGCCTCATCAATTATGTCAAAGAAATTAGCCAGTGGTGCTGATATGATTTTCATTGATGTCAAAGTTGGCAATGGCGCTTTAATGAAAGATATTGATAGTGCACGATCGTTAGCTAAAATGATGATTAATATTGGTCGTCGTTTTGATAAAACGGTTATTTGCCTTCTTACCAATATGAACGAACCACTTGGTAATGCGGTTGGTAATGCTTTAGAGGTTCAAGAAGCTATTGAGACATTAAAAGGTTATGGACCGGCTGATTTAATTGAATTAGTTATCAATATGGCTGCCTTAGTCTTAAATAAAACGGAAGATATGCCTCTTGAAGACGCTAAAACTTTATGCTTAAAAAAATTACAAAGTGGCGATGCTTACCATAAGTTTGAAGAAATGGTTACTTATCAAAAAGGTGATTTAACTAATTTAAAAATCTCTAAACGTATCTTTTCGGTCAAGTCAGCTAAGGAAGGTTATATAAATCATATTGATACTTTTGGCCTAGGTGAGATAGCTAGATTGATAGGTGCTGGAAGGTTAGCTAAAACAGATGTTATAGATCCGAGCGTCGGTTTTACTTTAACTCATAAAATTGGTGATTATGTTAAAGTTAATGATGAACTAATCAAAATATATTTAAATGAAAAAGATATGAAAATTGAAACAATCTTGAATTGCTTTGATATTGGTATGGAAAAAGTTGATAAGGAACCACTAATCTATGAGATAATTAGTTGATGTCAAGTTTTGTCAACTTTGTGTATATCTGTTGCTTGAAAATGTAAAATGCGATATGATCATATTAGGGAGCGTGATAATATGATATATCCATCAATTGATAAATTACTTACAAAAGTAGGATCTAAATATTTATTAGTAAACTTAGTTTCTAAACGAGCAAAAGAGATGCACGAAAAAGAATATTATCAAATGAAGGAAAACGAATATGTTTCTTCTAAAGATATCGGTCGAGCTTTAGAAGAAATTGCTAAAGATTTAATTCATATTAAAGAAAATTAGGAGCGTATGAAACGTTTACGTAACTGGTGGAAGGAAATAAAAGGCCTAATTAGTGATCCTATGGTAAGTATTTTGCCAGGTCAAATTGCCTTTTTCCTTATCCTATCAATTTTTCCATTATTAATTTTAGTTGGTTGGGTAGCCTCATTTTTCGATATTTCGGTTGGAACAATTACCGAGATGATTAGTTCCGCTTTACCACAAGATATTGCTAAATCTTTAATCGATTTTATCAGTGGTAAAAGTTTTGATACAACCATTGGATTATCAATGGTGATTGGCTTTTTCTTAGCAAGTAATGGTTCTTATGCCATTATTACAGCTTCGAATGCCTTATATGGTTTTCCAGCCGATGATTTTGTTAAAAGAAGAGTTAAAGCTATCTTTTTAATATTTATTCTTGTTGTTTTATTAGCTTTTACCTTAGCGGTTTTAACCTATGGTAATAGTATAGCTAAACTTATTTTAGCTAACTTAAATGAATCGACATTAGCGAATGCCTTGTACTGGACTTTCTTTTTTGCTAGATGGCCAATTGCGATGATTTTAATTTATTTTGCTATTAAATTAATTTATGTTATTGCGCCGGATTGGCAGATATTAAGCAAGAACACAACCAAAGGTTCTTTATTTACAACTTTTGGTTGGATTGTGGCAACCATTATTTTTTCATATTATATATCGCATTTTGCTAACTATGATATTTTCTATGGCAGTTTATCAAGTATCGTTATTTTGATGCTTTGGATATATGTCATATCTTATATACTAGTATTAGGTATTGCTATTAATGTTAAAGAGTATCGTGATAAAGAGGAATAAATCCTCTTTATTTACTTTAAAGATAAAAAATGTTATAGTTATATTAGAATAGACAATCAAAAAATCTATGTTTAGATGTTCCGAGATAGGGAATAATATAAAGGAGTGATTTAATGACCCCACATATTGAAGCACCTCTTGGTAGTATTGCTAAAACAGTTTTGATGCCAGGTGATCCCTTACGTGCTAAATACATAGCGGAAAATTATTTATCAGATTATAAACTTGTTAATAGTGTTCGTAATATTTATGCGTATACGGGAACTTATAATGGCAAAGAAGTTACAATTATGGCCTCTGGTATGGGTATGCCTAGTATTGGTATTTATAGTTATGAATTATATAAGTTTTATGATGTAGACAATATTATTCGTATCGGTTCAGCCGGTGCTTATAGTGAAGAGTTAAAATTATACGATGTTATGCTTGCCTTAGATGCATATTCTGAATCTAGCTTTGCTAAAGTACAAAGTGGGGAAGAAGCAAACATTTTATCTAGTAGTTCAAAACTTAATGAAATGATTAAAGCTGTGGCCACGGAGTTAGATCAAAAGATTTTAGCTGGCCGCTTACATAGTAGTGATGTTTTCTATAAAACAAATGATAATTTTCAAGAGTTATATGATAGATATGGCTGCTTAGCTTGTGAAATGGAATCCTTTGCTTTATTTAATACTGCTAAAATTTTAAATAAAGAGGCTGCTTGTTTAGTTACTATTTCTGATCATTTTATAACGGGTGAGAAAGCCACTAGTGAAGAGCGTGAAACGTCTTTTGATGCGATGATTAAGTTAGCCCTTCTGGTAGCTAGTAGATTGTAGGTGTAGTATGAATTATAAAAAAATGAAGAAAGTTGAATTACATGTTCATTTAGATGGTAGTGTTAGAGTTCCAACACTAGCGGAATTAGCTGGTATAACTATTGAAGAAGCTAATGCGAAAGCAGTTGCGCCATTAAAATGCCATAATCTAGCTGATTATCTAACAAGGTTTGAATTACCAATATCCGTTATGCAAACGAAAGAAAACTTAATTCGCATTGCTAGCGAACTCGCGATGGATTTAAAAGATGAAAATGTTATTTATGCAGAAATTCGTTTTGCGCCGCATCAACATACCAGCGCTTTAACACTAGAAGAAGTTGTTGATGCTGTTTTAGAAGGCCTAGCTAAAGTTGATCTTAAAACAAACTTAATTTTATCAATGATGCGAAACGATTCATTAGAAAGAAATAAGCAGATTATTGATTTAGCTAAGAAGTATGAAGACGATGGTGTCATTGGTGTTGATTTAGCTGGTGATGAAGCAACTTATAAGACATCATTCTTTGAAGGCTTATTTGCTTATGCCAAAGAAAAGGGTGTTAAATATACGATTCATGCGGGTGAAGCTGATGGCGAGGTTAGTATTGCCGATGCGATTAGGTTTGGTGCTAAAAGAATTGGCCATGGTATTAGAATTATTTCTTCACCTCAGTTGATGGAATATGTTAAGGAAAATAATATCTTGCTTGAGGTATGTCCAACCAGTAATGTTCAAACCAATGTGGTAAGTGAGATTAAGGAACACCCTATTAATAGACTTGTTCATTCCGGAATTAAAGTGTGTATTAATACCGATAATAGAACAGTTTCGAATACGACTTTAAGTGATGAATATGCCCGTTTAAATCAAGCTTTTGATTATACGGAAAAAGATTTTATGACCTTTAATATCAATGCCATTAATGCAACCTCACTTACCGATGAGGAAAAGGCAAGCTTAATAAATGAACTAAAAAGTAATTAGAAAATAGGTGATTTATGGAATACACTAAATTAGAAAAAGAACACTATAATTTGCATATTATCCAAACAGATCGTTTTAAGACGATTAACGTTAAAGTTAATTTTAAGCGAAAACTTGTTAAAGAAGAAATAACTAAACGTAATATGCTTGTTAATGCTCTTTTTGAGTCGACTGCCAATTATCCAACTAAACGCCTTTTAGAAATAAAATCAGAAGACTTATATGATCTTTCGTATCATGGCTCTAATTATGAGAGTGGTATTTATACTATTCTTAGTTTTGATATGACTTTTATCAATCCTAAATATACAGAAGAGGGCATGGATGATGCTTCTTTTGAACTTTTAGAAGAGTTTTTATATCATCCTAATGTTTCTAATGGAGCATTTGTTAAGGAAAATTATGATATTGCTTATCATAATCTTAGTGATTATCTAACAACCCTTGATGAAAATGTTCGGACATATGCCCAGATTAGAATGCTTGAAGAAATGGGCGATGGCATATATTCTTATCGCAGTTCTGGTTATATGGAGGACTTAGAAAAACTTACAAGTAAAGATTTATATGAATATTATTGTGATGTTATTAATAACGATATAGCAGATGTTTTTGTTATTGGTGAGGTTGATGTTGATCGTATTGAAAGCCTTGTTCAAAAACATCTAGTATTTAAAAATAACATTAAGAGTAAAGATAGTCATTTTTATCTTCACCCTGAAGTTAAAGATGAAATTAAATTAAAAATTGAGAAAACAACGAAAGAGCAAAGTACTTTGATGTTAGGGTTTAGACTAGATCCTTTAACTGATTATGAAAGACGTTATGTTTTAAGTGTTTATAACTACATTTTAGGTGGTAGTACGGAATCTAATTTGTTTCAAGTCGTTCGGGAAGGTCATTCGCTTTGTTACTATATTAATTCTTCAAATCAACCACTATTAAGTATTGGTATTATTAAAGCTGGTATCAACGCCGCTGATTATGATGAGACTTTAAGTCTTATCAATCAAGAACTTAATAAGATGAAGACTGGTGATTTTGATGATGCTAAACTTAAAAATGCTAAAGAGACATATCTTAGCAGTTTAGAAGAATTAGAAGATAATCCTGAAAGTATTGTGGCGATGTATACCGCTATCGAATATCTAAATGCTGATACAATTTCCGAACGGCGAAAGAAAATTATGCAAGTAACGAAAGATGAGGTTGTAGCGATTTCATCAAAGATTCATTTAAACACCGTATTCTTATTGGAAGGAATTGATGCCAATGAAGAAGAGTAGAATGGTTCATTATGATTTAGATCTTTATAGTGAAACTCTAGATAATGGTTTACTCATAAATATTGTTCCTAAAACAACAGTCAAAAATATTTATGTAACTTTTTCAACTAAGTATGGTAGTATCGAAGATACATTTATTCCTTTAGGTGAAGAGGAATATTATACCGTACCAATGGGGGTCGCACATTTTCTTGAACATAAGGTTTTTGAAGAGGAAGATGGGATAGATCCTTTTAGTTATTTTTCGGCTCGCGGAGCTGATTCTAACGCTAATACGTCTAATTATAAAACAACTTATCTATTTTCTGGACCAACGCATTTTGAAGATAATTTAAATTATCTTTTGGATTTTGTTCAACATCCTTATTTTACGGATGAAAATGTCCTTAAAGAAAAGGGGATAATCGATCAAGAAATTAAAATGTTAGCTGATAATCCAGCATGGAAACTTTACGACACTGCTTTATTCAATAGTTTTAAATATCATCCTATCAGATATCCAATTGCTGGTACAAGTGAGACCATTATGAAGATTACTAAGGAAGATTTATATAAATGTTATAATACTTTCTATCATCCTGGTAATATGTTTATGACGATTACAGGTAATGTTGATCCCGAAGAAACTATTCAAATTATTAAAGATAACCAAAGTCGTAAAACATTCGAGCCTTTTAAGCCTATTCGTGTTAAAACTTATGATGAACCCGATACGGTTAATGTTTTAAAAGAAGAAGTTATCTCTGAAGTATCCTTACCAAAGGTAGCCTTATCCTATAAAATTAATGCTTCAGGATATGATATTAATCGTCTTAGAATCTATTTAAATCTTTATTTTTCACTTCTTTTGGGAACTACTTCCGTTTTTGCAGAACAGCTTCGGACCGATAAATTAATTAGTACCGGTGTTTGCTATGACGTTCTACACACAGATAAACACTTATTATATATTCTTGATTATGAGTCACTAGAGTATCAAGAGGTTTTAGATCGTCTTTTAGCTAATGTTGGAAAAATTAGACCGACACGTGAAGAGTTAGAGCGTAAAAAGAAAAGTTTTAAAAGTGGTTGTATATACCGTAGTGATAACATTTTTGGTATCAATAGTAAGATTAATAACAATATTATCAATTATGGCAAAGTGGAGTTAAATGAGTTTGCTTTAATCGATTCTTTGAATATTGACGAGCTAAACGATATTTTAGATAATATCAGCTTTGAAAACTATAGTATTGTTATTATTAAAGATAAATAAAACTTGCTTTCTTTAAGTAAATATGATAAATTAATATCTAGTTGGGAGGTTTATGATGACAATAGCCTTAATTATTATTTGTATCTTATTAATTTCCTTTGTTTTATTACAAGGTGGCGCTGAAGGTGATGGTGGCCTTATCAGCGGTGGTAATAGTGATTTATTTGCTAATCGTAAAGAGCGTGGTGGCGAATTATTTATGACGCGTTTTACTTTTGTTTTAGGATTAGCTTTTATGATTTTATGTGCTATTTTATAAGTAATAATTTTTATTACTTTTTTTTTATATTCAATTATGATAAGATATTTTTATAAGGAGGAAAGTTATGAATAATGTTTTACCATCAGATACCTTTGTTGTTATAAATAAGACAATAATTCAAAATGATAACGACCTTCTTATCAATTTATATCAACCACTAATTGGAGCGATAGCCATTAGTCTTTATAATACTTTAGCAGCTTATCTAAACCGTGCGGAAGTAATGTCTTTGGAATATACGCATAATACGCTTTTAAACAATATGATGTTAAGCTGTAATGAGTTTATGTTAGCAAGAGAAAAGTTAGAAGCAATTGGCCTAATTAAGACTTATTTAAAGCGAGAAAGTGTGAATAATTATGTCTATGAATTATATTCACCACTAAGTGCGAAAGAGTTTTTAGATAATCCTATTCTTAATACAGCTTTAATGAATGCGGTCGGCGAAAAGGAATATGAACGCATTCTAGACTATTTTAAAGTTCCTAATATTAATCTTCGTAATTATGAAGATATTACGAGTAAGTTTAGTGATACATTCGTTTGGACAACAACGTTATCCCGTAATTTAGAAATGTATAATTTAAAAAATAAGAATACCCGGACGTTAAGTATTGTATCGAAAATTGATATTAACACTATCTTAAACTTAATCCCACCGGAACTATTGAATCATCGCAGTCTTACGAAAGATATGAAAGACTACTTAATGAAAATATCATTTATTTATAATTATGATAATGAAGCGATGGTTGAACTTATTCGTAATTCTTTAACTGATCGGCATACGATTGATAAAAATAAATTAAAGGATAACGCTATCAAGTATTATCAATATGATAATGCTGGTAAACTACCTAGTTTAATTTATCGTAAGCAACCTGAATATTTAAGAACAACTAAAGATGGCTTATCTAATCGGATGCGAATGATTAAGATGTTTGAAACAACCTCACCATATGATTTTCTTCAAAGTAAGTATCCAACAGGTACACCATCGGTTAGTGATTTAAAAATAGTTTCTTATTTACTATTAGATTTGGAATTACAGCCGGGGGTTGTTAATGTTTTAATCGACTATGTTCTTAAAATTAATAATAATAAACTAACCAAAGCTTTTGTTGATACGATTGCTTCGCAGTGGAAGAAAAGTAATATTGAAACCGTTGAGGATGCGATGGCGTTGGCTGAAAAGGAGTACCGGGAGCGTCATAATAAAAAAGAGATGAAAGCATCTCCTAAAAAAATTGCTAAAAAGCCGGAATGGTTTGATAAAGATATCAAAGAAGATACAGCTACTGATGAAGAAATAAAAGCTTTTGAAGCCTTATTAAAGGGGGATAAAAAGTGAAAAAACTTGAAATTAACGTTGATAATATGCCTAAGTTTGACTTAAAAAAAGAGTATCAAAAAGTCCTTAAAGATCCGGTTGTAGCCAAAATTGTAAAAGGCTTGAAATTACCTGATGAGATTTTGATGGAAAATACAACGATGCTAGAAAAAGCTGGGTGTGAATATCATAACTGTTTAGAATGTAAAAGTCTTGCTACTTGCCCAAATAAAGTTAAGGGCCATGTCTATATGCCAATTAATGTTGATGGTAATTTAAACTTTGAATATCGTCCTTGTAAGTATTATCGTAAATTAAAACAAAATACCGAGTATTTGGATAGAGTTACATATCTAGGTTTACCTGACGCACTAAAAGAGGCATCAATCAGTAAGATTCATAAGACCGATAAAAATCGCTTTGATACGATTTTATGGATCAACAATTTTTATAAGGATTATCCTAATAATCAACATTTAAAAGGTCTTTATCTGCATGGTAATTTTGGCTGTGGTAAATCATATATTATTTCGGCCTTGTTTAATGATTTAGCTAGAGATGGTTACCATAGTATGATTATCTTTTGGCCAGAGTTTGTAAGAGGAGCTTTCTTAGATAATTTTAATGATAATTTTATGAAAGCTAAAGAAACTCCGTTACTTTTAATTGATGATATTGGTGCGGAACATATAACTGATTGGAATCGGGATGAAATATTATGCCCACTTTTACAATATCGAATGGACAATCATTTGCCTACTTTTTTTACATCAAACTTATCTTTAGAACAGTTGGAAGAATTTTTAGCTTATTCTAAATCCGGTGTTGATGCCGTTAAAGCATCTAGAATTATTGCGCGTATTAAACAATTAACAGAAACCAAAGAAATGCTTAGCAAAAATTTAAGAAATTAGGTAAAAAAGGTTAACAAAGTTAGTTTTTTATGTTAGAATGTCTTTAGAGGCGAAGATAAAGGACACGATTTTATAGAGAGTTTTAAAGAGAACTAGTGGTTGGTGTAAACTAGGAAACAAACTATAATGTTACTACCTTTTAGCTGCGTTCGAAAGAAATGTCCGGTGTTAACCGTTATCTTAATTAAGCGATAAATAAGGATGGTACCGCGTATTTGACGCTCCTTGTATTTTAATATACAAGGAGCTTTTTTCATTCTTGGAGGTTTTATTATGGCAGATAAGAAAAAGGATGATAAAAGACGTTTAAAGGGGTTAAAAGATCAAGCGATGACAATGACATCTTTTCTTGCGCGCTTTTTGGGTATTCATAATCCGGCTTTGATGCAAGAAGGACTTACCCATCGTGATTTAGCGAAAATGTTCCCTAATTTAAAACGAACGAGTTACGCTCACATTTTGGATAATCCGCAGACGGTATATTGTGGTGAGGTTGTTTTAGTTGTCGATATTGCTAATGAAGTAATTCCTTATGTTGTACCTGAAGAATTACGTTATCTTGAGGATATGGGAATGTCTTCCGTTATGGATGATGATGAATGGTTAGAAGCAAGTCCAGAAACATGGACGACGGAAACAACACTACCAAACATTAACGATTATAATTTGTCATCAATGTCGACTTATGATTTGTCGTGTTTACTAAAAATATATAGTCACACAGGTCAAATTGGCAATTATAATAAAGTACGCCGGGAACTTATTAGTAGACCAGATAGTCTTCAAGCGACAAGGGCTAGTAAGGAACGGGCCAAGAAGAAGACATTAAAATTTGAAAGACATTATGAAGAAGATTAGAGGGTGATAAAATGATTAATATCAAAGAAAATGAAAGATTAAATATTTTAAATCATAGTTGTGCTCATCTTTTAGCGCAAGCTGTTAAGCATCTTTATCCTGAAGCAAAGTTTTGGGTAGGACCAGTTGTTGAAGATGGCTTTTACTATGATATTGATTTAGGCGATAAGGTTATTAAAGAAGAGGACTTGGAACCTATCGAAAAAGAAATGAAACGTTTAGCTAAAGATGGCAAAAGAATCGTTCGTCATGAGATATCTAAAGAAGAAGCTTTAGATATGTTCAAAGATGATCCATATAAACTTGATTTAATTGAAAGAATGGACCCAAATGAGACTGTTATCAGTTGTTATACCCAAGGCGATTTTACGGATCTATGTCGGGGACCACATGTTGAGACTGTTAAAGAATTAAAGCATTTTAAACTTTTAAAAATTAGTGGTGCTTACTGGAAAGGTGACGCTAAAAATAAAATGCTTCAACGTATTTATGGTGTTTGCTTTGAAACAGCTGAAGAGTTAGATGCTCACTTACAAGAATTAGAAGAAGCTAAAATGCGTGATCACCGCAAAATTGGTAAAGAATTAGAACTATTTATGTCTGATGATTTAGTTGGACGAGGACTACCAATGTTCTTACCAAAGGGTTATATCGTATGGCAACAATTAGAAGATTACATTAAAGCTAAAGAACGTAAGTTAGGTTATCTACACGTTATGACGCCTTGCGTTGGAACAGTTGATTTATATAAGACTAGTGGTCACTGGGATCACTATAAAGAAAATATGTTCCCAGCGATGGAGATTGATGGTGAGGCTTTCGTTTTAAGACCAATGAACTGTCCACATCATATGATGATCTATGCTAATAAGTTGCATTCATATAAGGAACTTCCAATTCGCATTGGTGAGGTTGCTCATGATTTCCGTTATGAAGCAAGTGGCGCTGTTAAGGGCATTGAAAGAGCTCGTCATTTCTGTCAAAATGATGCGCATATCTTTGTAACACCAGAACAAATTAAAGATGAGTTTAAAAATGTTGTCGACTTAATTTTTGATGTTTACAAAGATTTCAATATTACGGATTATCGCTGTGTTTTATCCCTTCGTGATCCAGCTGATAAAGAAAAGTATCATCCTGATGATGCGATGTGGGATAAGGCTGAAAATGAACTTCGGGCTGTTTTAAATGAACTTGGTATTGAATATACTGAAGAAATCGGTGAAGCTGCTTTCTATGGACCAAAGTTAGATGTTAATGTTAAGCCAGCCGTTGGTAATGAATATACTTTATCAACTTGTCAATTAGATTTCTGCTTACCAGCTAAGTTTGATTTAAAATATGTTGATGCTGATGGTGAGAAAAAGACACCTGTTGTCTTACACCGGGCTATTTTAGGATCATTAGATCGTTTTATGGCTTATATTATTGAAGAGACTAAAGGTAATTTACCACTATGGCTTGCGCCTGTTCAAGTAGAAATAATTCCAGTTAATAATGCATATCATCTTGACTATGCTAAAGAGGTTGAACAATTATTAGAACAAAATAACATTCGTGTTCATCTTGATGATAGGGAAGAGAAACTAAGCTATCGGATGCGGGAAGCTCAAACGAAAAAAATACCAATTACGTTAATTCTTGGTGATAAAGAAAAAGACGCTAATAGTATTAGTTACCGGACATTTGGAAATAGTGAGACTATATCTTTGTCCCAAGATGCTTTTGTTAGTTATGTTTTAGAACAAATTAAATCATACAAGTAATGACTAGTTAAATATGCTAGTCATTTCTTTTTGCTTTTTTAATATCATTGTTGTATAATTATAATGAGGTGTTGATATGAATCATAATGAACCAATTAATACATCATCATTGGTGATGTCTGTTATCGTTTTAATTTTAGGTATTGTTTTATGCTTTGGGGGCATGAATGTTATTCTTGATTTATCAGGATATGTTGTTGGTGGTATATTAGTTTTAGCTGGTATTATTCGTTTTATAACCGGTTTAGTATCATCGAGACGCGATAATACTAGTGGTTTAGGTTCAATTATTTCTAGTATTATTATTGTTGGGGTTGGTATTTTTGTTGCTTTTAGGTCTGATGTTATTGTTTTAACATTAAGTTTAATGATTGGCGCTTTTCTAATTTTTATGAGCATTCAAAGATTAATTTTAGGTATTGCTGTTCGTAAAGTTGATAAGACCGGTTCAACGATTTTCCTTGTTGAAGCTATCGTTGTTATGCTTGTAGGCGTTGTCATTTTAACACAAAAGTTTTCTCAAATGTTAGGATTGTTCCTAATTATCTACGCTATCTCAGAATTAGTTAGTTATATCTACTATACAACGCAACATAAAGATTATTCATCTGTTTTAAATAAAAAAGTAACGAAAGAGATGAAAGAAAGCGAAGCTAAAGATGCTATTATTGAAGAAGAGTAAATCTTCTTTTTTTTTTATTATTTATAGCGAGGTATGTTTAAATGTGTTATAATAGAGCTAATTTATAGGGAGGTTTTATGGCACGAAAGAAGAGTAACCTTTTATCTTTATTAAGTAATTTTGATGAAGATAGAAAATATTATGTGGAAGAAATAAAAGGGGCAATTGAACTTTTACCAGAGGAAGTTATAACTAAAGTTCAAGCTGTTTATGGTGTTAATTATGATGAAGTAATATCTGATGTTGACCCTCAAATATCTAAGTATGTCGCAACTTCGGTCATTCCAAAACTTAAAAAGATATTAAAAGAAAGTGCGCCAAAGAAAAAAGTAATGGTATCGCCTTCAACGGGTAGTAAGGATTCTAAACCAGAAGTAGTGCGTCATACTATTTTAAAACGGACAAAAAAATATACCGATCCTAACGCGGAGCCAGTTCAAGGTTTATTAACTTTAGATCCAATGCAAGTTATTAAAGAAGTTATTAAAACAAAGACTTTAAGTGAAGTAGAAGATTATTTATCACAAGAAGAAGCTATTTTACTTATCCTAAGATTAGGAACATCAAAGCTAGGTACGTATACACCAGCAATGCTTGCTAAAATGTTTAATATGACGGAAGAAGAAATTGATGCAATGTTAGCAGCAGCTTTCGAGCGTTATCTAGATTATTTTGAAAGTCTTAGAACATCTAATGGTTATCAAAAAGTAAATAAATAGTAGAGGGTTTGGTATGAGTAAGAAAAAAAATAAAAATAAAGAACGTACTCCTGTAACGCCAGAAAAGAAAGAATTAAGTTTAGCTGAACAGCAACTTTTAATTGATAAGTATCTTAAGAAGTATCAACGCTTTTCCTTTTTAACAGAATCTTTTTTAGAACAATTATTACAAAGTGTTGATCTTTACGCATCCTCACTCGATGTTAGCTTTGCCTTAGATAAAGCCATTAATTTATCAATATGTGACGTTATCCGACAAGGTGATATGGACGCTATGATTGCTTTAGAAGACCAGTACTGGTTACCATTTACGCTTGTTTTAAGAAAATTTGGTGTCAAAGAAAAAGACTTTAAGGCGATGATTGAAGATATTCTTCTTGAGGTTATTGAAAAGTATGATGGCACGGATGCCTTTAATATCTATTTTACAAAAGTAGCTCGAAATTATATAAATGAAAAAGAAAAAACATCTTTCTTTATGCAAACAAAACGCGAATTAAAAAAATTACCTGCTAAAGATAATATTGATGATATGCTTTTTATTGGTAATAGGTTAGGTATCCTACATAACATTCCGTTAGATGATCCTATCTTTGTTAAGTTTGTGATTTATCATTATGGTTATGATGGCTTTTATGCTACCGATGAAGCTATCAAAAAAGAATTAAATCTTAGTGATGATGAATATAATAATTATCTAAAGAGAAGTTATCAAATAATAAGTAATTCGCTAAAAGATACTCTAGGTGAATTAACTAGTAATAAAGGAGTTCAAAAGAAAAAAGAAAATATCCCAAAGTAGGATATTTTTTTAACTTTTCTTTGATGTGTCATCTTCCTTTATCGTCGGTATTAAGGCATCAAGATTATTGTCGAAGGTTGGTTCTGTTCCTTTAACATAATAAAACATTGTTGGCTTTTTAGTTTTACTGGTAGCTGTTTTACCACTAATAGGATCAACTAAGACCCCGACGACATTATTAGGAATGGTATACCAAGATACTTCCTTATCGGCAAGATAATCTTCAGCAATATCTCGCCACATATGTCGCAATTCTTTGCCATTACTAATTTCTGACGGGTGATTGTCATCATAGCCACTCCAAAGACCAATCACAATGTTAGCATTATAACCGAAAACTAAGTGATCATAATCAGTAGTGCCTGTTTTAATAGAATATTTATGGGTTAAACTTTTTGTTAGGTCGTAACACGTTGGATAATTATAATCAATAAAATTATAGTTATAAGTACTAGTTAAGTTCTCATTCATAATGAAAGCAAGTGAGGCATTTAAAACCGCCTCTTTTTCATCATCATTTTCATATAAAACATGGCCATTCATATCTTCAACTTTTTTTATTAGTCGGGGTTTAACCCGGTTACCAAGGTTTGCTAAAGCAGCATAAGCGCCAGTGACATCAATAAGCCGCATTTCTTCACTTCCTAAAGCAAGTGATGGGACAGCTTCGATATTACCGGTAATGCCAACTCTTTTTAAAACGTTGACAAGCGTTTCTTCACCTAAAAAAAGATGGGCCTTAACGGCATAGATATTATCACTATAAGCTAAAGCAGCTGGCATCGATATACTTTTATTACCATAATTATTATTGTAATTAGCAGGACTATAAGTTTTATCTTGACCAAAAACAAAGGTTGTTTTCTCACTGGTAAAAGTCGTGGAGGCGGTAAAGCCATTTTCTAATCCAGCATAATAAAGAAAAGGTTTTAAAGTGGAACCCATCTGTCTTTTAGCTGAAATAGCGCGGTTAAACTTACTTACTGCATAGTCTTTCCCACCAGTTAAGGCAATGACATGACCATTATTAGGATCCATCATAACACCCGCTATTTGCGTTTCCTCATTGGTAATATTATCATCCATAGCTTTTTCTAAAATGCCTTGGGCCTTTTCATCTAAATAGGTATATATTTTTAACCCACCCGTCTCTAAGAAAGATGGGGGAATAGCTTCAATTTCCGATAATTCATTAATAACCGCATCTTTATAGTACATAATAGTTTTAGAACTATCACTAGTAAAATTGCCGTAGTAAGTTAGTTCTTCGGCATAGGCTTCATCTTTTTCTTCTTCTGTAATATAATTATTTTTAACCATCGCATCAAGTATCAATAATTGTCTTTTCTTGGCATTCTCAGGATTGGAAATAGGGGAGTAGTTACTAGGTGATTTGGGAATACCAACTAAAATAGTTGCTTCTGCTAAATCAAGCTCGGAAGCATTTTTATGAAAATAATATTGGCTAGCTTTTTCAATCCCATATATGCCTCCATAATTAATGGTATTTAAATATGCTTCTAAGATTTCATCTTTATCATACTGTGCTTCTAATTCTATAGTTAGCCAGGCTTCTTTTAATTTTCTTTCCCACGTTTTTTCAAATGATAAAAAAAGATTTTTAGATAATTGTTGACTAATGGTTGATGCACCTTGCAGCGTTTCTCCACTTTTAATATTAATATAGAGTGATTTAAGAATTCTAGGGAAATCAAAGCCAGCGTGTTTATAAAACTTTTTATCTTCAATTGCAATCGTCGCTTTGATGACATGCGTGGAAATATCTTTTAGACTGACGGCGCGATCATTTAGACTATCGACTAATTCTTCATTTGCGTCATATATATAAAACTTATTGGCTGATTCAATTGGTAATTTCTTTTGGTATCTAGCTATGGCATAGACTGATACATAACTAATCCCGCCAATAACGATTAAAATAAGGCTTAATTTTAATAAGAATTTTAGCTTTTTCATAACATCACTCTATTCTACTTTTATTATTCGAAAAAAAATAGAAAATATAAGTTACAATTTATATAAAAGTATGCTATAATGTTTGGGAGTTGATATTATGGCTAAAAAGCGAATTGAAACGACTTTAAAAACAACGGATAGCGAAGTAAAAAAGAATACTTTGGCTATTGTTAATAACAAAACGATTAAGTATCCTGATGATGATGTTTTAGTAACAATTGAATATAATGAAGAAATGTTAACATTAAAACGGGAAAATAACGAATATGAAATTATTTTGCCATTTAAGGATCATACTAAATTAATGGGTACATATCGACTTAAAGAAGAAAATCTTATAATGGACTTAGAAGTAGAAACCAAAACTTTATTAATAAGTCCTAATCAGATTGAAATAATTTATCATTTAAATGACGAAAAAAGAGAATATAGATTAAAAATAGAGGAGTAGATATGATTGATACATTAGAAAAACTTATTACAGAAGTATCTAATAAGTTAGGCTATAACATTGCTAAAATGCATATTATTAAATCTAATCGTCCTGATTTGTGTGATTATCAATGTGATGACGCCTTTAAATTAGCTAAAGAGTTTCATCAAAATCCGGTGGCTATCGGTAAGGACATTGTTCAAGCTATTAATGAATTAAGTAACTTTGATGATTATTTTAAAGAAGTCTCTTTTGCCCAACCGGGATTTATTAATATGTCTTTAAGTGATAAGTTTATTACTTCTTATCTTGTTCGGATGAACAAAGATGATAAATGGGGTATAAAACCTATTTCTAATCCTGAAACATTTGTTATCGATTATGGGGGACCTAATGTGGCTAAGCCTCTTCACGTTGGTCATATGCGAACCGCTATTGTCGGTGAGGCTATTAAAAGAATCATTAAATATCAAGGTCATAATGTTATAAGTGATATCCACTTAGGAGATTATGGCTTACAAATAGGGGAAGTTATATATGGCCTTCAAAAAGAAGGTGTAGCTATTTCTGATATCAACATCGCTTTACTAGACCGAATCTATCCTGAAATGAGTGCTTTATGTAAAGAAGATGAAGACATTAAAGAAGAATGTGCGACGATTACGAAGAAACTTCAAGATGGTGATGAAGAGTATCATAAATGGTGGCAGAAAATTCTTGAAGTATCAACAGCCGATATGAAAAGTATCTATGATTATTTAGATGTTCACTTTGATTATTGGTATGGCGAATCGGATGCTTATCCTTACTTAGATGAAGCAACGGATATTTTAAATGCCAAGCATCTTTTAGAAGAAAGTGAAGGAGCGCTTGTTGTCGATGTAACAAAAGCCGATGATAAAAAGATGGTCCCACCACTTCTATTTAAGAAAAGTAATGGTGCTTATCTTTATGCTTCTACTGAAATTGCTACAATTATTCAGCGTGTTAAAGATTTTCATCCTGATCACATTTTATATGTTGTTGATTTGCGGCAAGAGTTACACTTTGAACAAGTTTTCAGAGTTTGTGACAAGGCCGATATTATCGCATATAATAAGTTAGAATATTTGGGCTATGGAACTGTTAATGGTGAGGATGGTAAACCATATAAGACAAGAAGTGGCGATGCACCAAAGCTTCAGAACTTATTTGATCAAGCAAAAGAAATATTGATGTCTAAATCTGAAATGAGTAGTAATCTATCGGATGATGATATTGATAAAATTGTTAACTCTATCTTAAAATTTGCTGATTTAGAAAACAATCGGGAACGTGATTATATTTTTGATATCAGCAAGTTTTCTGAGGTTATCGGTAAAACCGGACCTTATATCTTATACACATATTTACGTATTCGTAAAATCATTGATGACAATGCCTTTGATTATAATGCTTTAACAAATGTCATCTACAATGTGTATGACCGTGATTTACGGTTGAAAATATTAGACTTACCATTCGCCTTTAAGATGGCGTTTGACAGTCGCATGCCAAACTTTATTGCTGAATATTTATACGATGTGTGTGTTTTAACTAATGTTTTTTACCAAAACAATCATATAAATAATGAAGAAGATGCAGTTAAGAAAAATGATTGGCTTTGTATTTTAGATATGACAAGTCATATTATTAAAGATATGTTATATCTACTAGGAATTGATATACCAACGACGATGTAGTTAATATTTGGAGGGATTTTTGATGAGTTTAAGTAAAATGAAAAAGGAAGATTTAGAGCTATTAACCTATACGGATTTAACAGAATTGATTTTAAAAGAAAAAAAGGGTGCGATGAATACAGCGGCTATTTTTAAAGAGATTAGTCGTCTTCTTAAAATGAGTGATGATGAATATACTTCGAAAATAGGAGACTTTTATACCTCACTAACAACCGATAAAAGATTTATTTTCTTAGATGATACAGCTGAATGGGATTTACGTAACAGACAAAAAGCCCAAGTTATGAGTATTGATGATGAAGATGAAGATACTGAGGAAGTAGAAACGGAAGAAGAAGAGAGCGAGGAAGAAGAAGAAAATCTTGACGCTATGGAATCTGATGAAGATGATTTAGATGACGATGAAGATGACATTGGCGATCTTGCTATCTTAACTGAAGATGAACTAGAAGAAGACAATTAACTAGTTCTTTTTTCTTGTCAAACAAGAGTTAATATAGTATAATTTTGATTAGTTAGGTGATTAAAATGATTGAAAGGTTACAAGCGATTGAAAAACGCTACTTAGAATTACAAGATGAACTTATGCGTCCTGAAGTATGCGCTGATATTAAAAAAATAACCGCTTTAAATAAAGAACAAGCTTCCCTAAAAGAAGCTTATGATGCTTATTTAGAATATAAAAAAGTTCTAGCATCAATTGATGACGCTAAAGAAATGCTTAAAGACCCAGAGCTAGGGGAGTTAGCTAAAGAAGAATATGATGCAGCTATCCAAAGAAAAGAAGAATTAGAAGCTAATTTAGAGATTTTACTTTTACCAAAAGACCCTAATGATGGTAAAGATGTCATTGTTGAAATAAGAGGCGCAGCCGGTGGGGATGAAGCTAATATCTTTGCTGGTGACTTATATCGGATGTATTGTTATTATGCTGAAAAGCAAGGCTGGAAAGTTGAAGAGATTAATGCTGAAGAAGGTACAGCTGGCGGATATTCACAAGTTGAGTTTCGGATAAAAGGCGATAATGTCTATTCAAAAATGAAATATGAAAGTGGTTCTCACCGCGTTCAACGGGTTCCCGCAACCGAATCCCAAGGCCGTATTCAAACATCAACGGCAACCGTTTTAGTTATGCCGGAAGTAGAAGATATTGATATCGAGATTAAAGATAGTGATTTAAGAATCGATGTCTATTGTGCTTCTGGTCATGGTGGTCAAGGTGTCAATACCACCCCATCAGCCGTTAGAATTACGCACTTACCAACCAATACCGTCGTTACTTGTCAAAATCAACGTAGTCAAATTCAAAATAAAGCGGAAGCTATGCAAGTTTTAAAGGCTCGATTATATGAAGCGGAATTAGAAAGACAAGATGAAGAACTAGGTAAAGAACGTCGAAGTAAAATTGGAACCGGTGATCGTTCGGAAAAAATTAGAACATATAATTATCCCCAAAACCGGGTAACTGATCATCGCATTGGATATTCAACAATGCAACTAGGCCGGGTTATGGATGGCGATTTAGATGATATTATTGAAGCCTTGATTACAGAAGATCAAGCTAGAAAGTTAAAAGGAGAATAATCTCCTTTCTTTAGTAATTATGAGTATTAATTATAGTGATGATGAATTAAAAAAATATAATGAAGAATATTTAAAGCGTTATTTAAAAACAGGTGATTATGAAGATGCTTTAGAAAGATTAAATAAGGGCGAACCTATCCAATATATTGTTGGGGATGTCTCTTTTTATGGTTATCAGATTAAAGTTGACCCTCGTGTTTTAATTCCTCGTTTTGAAACCGAAGAGTTAGTTGAAAAAACGCTTAAATACCTAAAAGATACAGATATGAAGGATGTTATCGATCTTGGTACGGGTAGCGGTTGTATTGCTATTGCCTTAAAAAAGGAATGTCCAAACTTAAATGTTACAGCGGTTGATATATCAAGTGATGCTCTAGCTTTGGCCGAAGTAAACGCTAAAGATAATGATGTGAAAATTAATTTTATTAAAAGCGATATGTTAGATGCGGTTACGGGTAAGTTTGATGTTATTATTAGTAATCCTCCGTATATTGCTATCGATGAAGAAATTATGGGTGTTGTTAAAAATAATGAACCGCATCTAGCTTTATATGCTCCTAATAATGGTTTATATTTTTATGATTTAATTTTAAAAACGTGTCATAAAAATATCAAAGATAAGTATTTAATTGCTTTTGAAATAGGGGATAGTTTAGGTGAAGATATTACATCTTTAGCGCATCAATATCTAGGAGACGTCGATGTTCAAATTGCAAAAGATATGCAAGGGAGAAATCGTTTTATATTTATTCGAGGTGGCTTATGGAAGTAGATTTATGGCAATATGAAAAAGAATTATATGCTAAAGGATTAAAATATATCGCTGGGGTTGATGAAGTAGGAAGGGGCCCTTTAGTTGGTTCTGTTATTACCGCTTGCGTTATTTTACCTTCCGATTTTGTTTTAGATGGTCTAACCGATTCTAAAAAATTAAGTGAGAAAAAACGAGATAAGTTTTATGATTATATCATCAATAACTGTGTTGCTTATGGAATTGGTGAATGTACAGCTGAAGAAATCGATAAGTATAATATATATGAGGCTACAAAAATAGCGATGTTAAGAGCGATTGAAGAAGTAAGAAAACAAGTACCCATCGATCATATTTTAATTGATGCGATGCCTCTTAATCTTGATATACCAACAACCTCAATTATTAAGGGTGACGCTAAAAGTATTAGTATTGCAGCTGCTAGTGTCGTTGCTAAAGTAACGAGAGACCGGATGATGTATGAACTAGATCAAAAATATCCGATGTATGGTTATGCTAAACATAAGGGTTATCCTACGAAAGCCCATATTGAAGCTATTCATAAATATGGCTTAATTGATGGCTATCGTAAGACTTATGGACCTGTTAAAGAAGTTTTAGAAAAGGAAGATTAAAATGAAGAGATTATTAATTTCCCATATTGCTGATCCGGATGGTATTATGCCAGTTATTCTAACGGATTTAGTTTTTGATGATTATGATTATAAATTGTTAGAAGCTAAAGATGTTGATGAGTATATGAAAGAGTCAATGCAAAATGATACATTTAGTCAGTATGATGAGATTATCATTACCGATTTAAGTTTTAGCGTGAGCGTAGCTGATATGATTAATAATAGTCCCCTTAAAGATAAAATCCACCTTTTTGATCACCATGAAGGGGCATTAGAATTAAATGCTTATCCGTTTGCTAAAGTTATATCGGAACAAAATAGCAAAAGAGAAAGTGGGACAACGATTTATTATAATTATCTTTTAAATAACTATGATAATGCTATTATTAGAAAAAAATGTGTCAAAGATATGGTTGAACTTGTAAGAGTGGGTGATACTTGGGATACCTCTAGTCCTCTTTTTTTAGAGTCGAGAAACTTAGGGGCTTTACTTGCTAATTATGGCATATTAAAGTTTATTTCTAAATATACTAGTTTTTTAAGAGAAAGTGATACCTTCTATTTTGATGCGACGGAAAAGACGATTTTAGAAATTGACGAACGGCGTAAAGATGAATATATTGAAAACTTAAAAGATAAAGTTATTATTAGAGATGTTCAAGACTATAAAGTGGGATTTGTCTTTGCTGAACAATACCGTAGTGAGGTTGGTAATACACTTGCTAATTATTATAAAAATGAGGTTGATCTAATTGCCGTTATCAATTTAAATCGTAGCTTAAGTTTTCGTAGTTTGGATGATAAGGCTGATGTTAATGCCTTTGCTAGTTTATTTAATGGTAAAGGACACATTCACGCAGCGGGTGCGCCTATTCCTTTAGGATTTAATGAACACCTTATTGATTATTTAATTGATATGATTAGGAAGTGATTTGATGAAGATAGAAACTCTTGTTGTTGGATCAATAGAAACGAATTGTTATCTTCTTAGTATTGATAATCATCTTTTAATTATTGATCCTGGTGATGATGCTTCTAAAATAAAAGAAGCTATCAAAGATAAAATTATCGATGGCGTTATTGTTACCCATCACCATTTTGATCACGTAGGAGCGCTCTTTCTTTTTTCTGAAGAGCAAATATATGACTATCATAATTTGAAAGAGGAAGAAGTAACTTTAGGTAAGTTTACTTTTGATGTCCTTTACACACCGGGTCATAAAAGTGATGCGATTAGTCTTTACTTTAAGAAAGATAAAGCTTTCTTTGGCGGTGATTTTATCTTTTATGAGTCCATCGGTAGAACGGATCTTGAAACCGGTAACTTAAGTGAGATGATGGAAAGTTTAAAGAAAGTAAGCTTTATTCCCGGAGATGTAACTATTTATCCTGGTCATGGTATGACGACAACGTTTAAACATGAACGGGAAGCTAATTTATATTTTAGCGAAATTAAATAATGATTATTTACATTTTAACGTAAATATGTTACAATGTGTTTGTTTTGAAAGCCAAGATGAAAGAGTAGTAGGTAAGTAATTAACTAAAAGAGAGTTAATGGTTGGTGGAAATTAACAGTTAATCTTAGTGAATTCACTTTCTAGCGTTATAAAAGAAAATTTATAACGGTGACGCGTTATAGTCATAGAGTGCATAATCGTATTATGAAATAGGGTGGTACCACGCTCGGGCGTCCCTATACCATAATACTTTTTTTGTTAGGAGGGATAAAATGCAAGACTTAGATAATATCTTAGAGAAGTTAAAAGAAGAAATTAAAAAGGTAAATGATGAAATAGAACTAAATAATTTACGTGTTACTTATTTAGGTAAAAAGGGTAGTATTAGTGCTTTATCAAGTCAAATTGGCTCTTTAAAACCGGAAGAAAGAAAAGACTTTGGCGCTAAATTAAATCAAGTTAAAGAAGAAGCTACGACTTTAATTGATGAAAAGAAAAAGGAAATCGATGAACGCGTTTTAAATGAAAAATTAAAAAGTGAAGATATCGATGTAACGTTACCAGCGACAAGTATTAGTGTTGGAGCTCCTAATATTTTAGAGAAAGTTGTTGAAGATGTCGAAGATGTCTTTATGTCAATGGGCTATGATGTTGTTGATGGACCGGAAGTAGAAGAGGATCACTACAATTTTGAACTTTTAAATATTCCTAAAGGCCATCCTGCACGTGATGCCCAAGATACTTTCTATATTGAAGATGATACTATTTTACTTAGAAGTCAAACTTCGCCCGTTCAAGCGCGGACAATGTTAGCGGCCGGTGGGGATAAGCCTATTAGAATGATTTGTCCTGGTAAGACTTATCGCCGTGATGCCGATGACGCAACGCATTCCCATCAATTTATGCAAATTGAAGGCTTATTAGTTGATAAAAATATCAGTTTATCTGATTTAAAAGGTACTTTTGATGTTATTGCTAAACACTTATTTGGTGAAGACTGTGAGACGCGTTTTCGTCCAAGTTATTATCAATTTACGGAACCTTCCGTTGAAACAGATATTTCATGCTTTGCTTGTAAAGGTAGTGGTTGTGCTTTATGTAAAAATACCGGTTGGATTACGGTAAGTGGTGCTGGTATGGTACACCCTAACGTTTTACGTAATTGTGGTTATGACCCTGAAGTATGGACAGGTTTTGCCTTCGGCTTTGGCGCTGAGAGATTAGCAATGTTAAAGTATGGTATCGATGATATTCGGACATTTTATCAGACAGATTTAAGAGAAACACACACCTTTGATAGAAGGGATGATAATAATGATTAGTTTAAATTGGGTTAAAGATTATGTTGATCTTGATGGTGAAGATTTAAAAGAGTTAGCTGTTAAAGTAACCAAAGCTGGCGTTAACGTTGAAGCAGTTAAACAAAGTCATATCGATAACTTAGTTATTGGCTATGTTAGTGAATGTGTACCTCATCCTGATAGTGATCATTTAAACTTATGTAAAGTTAATATTGGAACCGATGTTGTTCAAATCGTTTGTGGCGCTCCCAATGTTCGGGCCGGTTTAAAAGTTATTGTAGCCTTACCAGGCGCTGTTTTACCAGGTGGGGAAATTAAAGCTGGTAAGATTCGTGGTCAAGAATCAAATGGAATGATTTGTGCTTTGTTTGAACTTGGTTTAGAAGAAAAAACCGATGAAACTTATGCTAAAGGTATCACTGAACTTGATACTGATCTTCCTCCCGGAACAGATGCAAACATCTATCTTGGAACCGATGATACCATCTATGAATTGGATGTTCATAAACATCGTAATAATGATTGTTATTATCATATCGGTTTTGCTTATGAGGTCGCTTGTATCTTAAATAAGAAAGTAACATTACCAGATGATGATTATGATGAGATTAAGGATGACGTTAATAAGCATATTAAATTAACGGTTGATACACCAAATTGTTCTTTTTATTCCGCTAAAATGGTCAAAGATGTCGTTATTAAAGAATCACCAGAGTTTATCAAGAAACGTTTAATTGCCGCTGGTATGCGTCCGATTAACAATGTTGTTGATATTTCTAACTACGTTATGTTAGAGTATGGTCAACCTCTTCATTTCTTTGATAAAAATAAATTAGGCGATAACATTTTAGTTCGTAACGCTAAAGAAGAGGAAGAAATCATTACTTTAGATGGTAACAAAAGAGTCTTAACAAGTGATGATATCGTCATTACTGATGGTGATAAACCGGTATGTATCGCTGGTGTTATGGGCGGTGAGAATACTGATGTTGATGAAACAACCAAAGACATTTTAATTGAAAGTGCTATTTTTGATGCTGTTCATATTAGAGAGACGGCATCAAGACTTAATCTAAAAAGTGAAGCATCAATTCGCTATGGTAAAGGCTTAAATTATGAGTATACCTTAAAAGCTCTTAACCGGGCTTGCCACCTTCTTCAAAAATATGCTGATGCGAAAATCTTAAGTGGTATGGCTTTATATGATAATGCTGATAAAAAGGTTAAAACCGTTAGCTTTAAGACCGATGATATCAATCGTTTGTTAGGTATTACCCTAACTGATGATGATGTTAAAACAGAGTTAGGTCGTCTTGATTTTGAATATAAAGAAAGTAAGGGGATATTCACGGTAACAATCCCACGAAGAAGATTAGATATTGATCCTAATATTAATGATATTGCTGAAGAAATTGGAAGGTTATATGGATATCATAATCTCGTTTCAACCTTACCAGCTGTGCCAATTAGAAGAGGGGTTTATGTTGGCGATGTTCTAATTCGTAAGCAAATATCTTCGCGTCTTCGTTCTTTAGGCTTGAATGAGACCAAAAACTATACCTTGATTAGTAAAGAAATGGCTGATACTTTTAAGTATGAAGATAAGAGTCAAATTGTTTTACCAAATCCAATGAGTTTAGATAAAGCTATTATAAGAACAAGTCTTATTCCATCGCTTATTAATGTCTATGAATATAATAAAGCTCGTCACGTTGATGATGTGATGATCTATGAAATTGCTAAAACTTATGATGCCGCTTACGCTGAAGATAGTAAAGTTGCCATTTTAATGAAAGGTAATTACTTATCTAATAACTGGCAAATGACATCAGTTAAAGCCGACTTTTATGTCTTAAAAGGTATCATAAGTAATATGCTAGATTATCTAGGATTTAAAAATCGTTATGATTTTGTTAAAGCAGTAATTCCAGAACTTCATCCAGGTATGAGTGCGACTATTACTTTAGACCGGGAACCAATTGGTATTATTGGAAGAGTTCATCCAAGTTATAAAAAAGATGAAGTCTATATTGCGGAAATATCAATGAGTAAACTATATGAAAAGAAAATTAAACCAATTAAGTATAAAGAAGCTTCTAAATATCCTGAGGTAAAGAAAGATTTAGCGTTTGTAGTTAAAAAAGATGTTGAAGCAAGTAGTATTATTAATACGATTAGAAGAGCGGGTGGTCGTCTTCTTACTGACATTAGTGTTTTTGATGTCTATGTCGGAGAAAATGTTGGCGAAAATGAAAAATCCATCGCTTTTGGTTTAACATTCTCTGATCCAACTAGAACATTAAATGATGAAGAAGTAACCATCGCTTTTGATAAAATTATTAAAGAAGTTGAAACGAAGATGGGAGCAACCCTTCGTAGTAAATAAAAAACGGGTAACCGTTTTTTATTATTGTATTTATAAACTATAATTGATATAATAATTATAGTAGGTGACGATATGAATAGAAAAGTTTTAGCTATCTTTGGCATAATGTTTGTTGCAATGTTAGCGGGATTTGTTTATATGACAACGCATCAGCCAAAAACGGAAGAGACTAAAGAAGAAGCAGAAAAGAAAGAAGCTATGCCGATTGGCGTAATTAACAACATTGAATTATATACAACAGATTATGTATATGACGCTAATATCAATGGTTATAATTACACTAAAATAGATATTGCGAATCCAAATGAAATTAAGGGATATCTTAAAGATGTTGATGTTAACGATACTCATGATGCTGTTGTTTATGGTAAATATAAAATGGTTATTGATGATAAGACAATTTTCTTTGATTTAGGAAATGATGATGCTCTTTATTTTGAAAAAGATGTTGCTTTTACCTTACCAAATAATATTAAAAGACAGATAGTTTACACATCTGATCAATGTAGTTGTTGTACGACGACAAGTACTCCTGATGCTTGTAAAATTAATTTATGTCCTTGTAATACTGCTCAAACATCTAATCAAAGCCCAACAACGAGTCAAACAACATCAAATCAAACGACATCAAATCAGGTAACGTCTAATCAAACGACATCTAATGTTCAAACGACTAAATAATTAAATTGTTAAAGCGCCCTTTAAAGGCGCTTTTTTTCTTGTAAATTGTCGTTGTTTATGGTACGATTTAGTAAGTAGATACTTGGGAAGTGGTAAAGTGGAAAATGATCTTGTCTCTTTATTTATATGGCGTAAAGGTCAAAATATTTGTCGATATACAGAAATATTTACCAAATATACATTAAAGAAAAATGTTAAATTAAATAAGATTATTAATAAGATAATTGAAATATATATGACGGAGTTTTATTTTCATCCAGCCTCTAATTACGATTTATTATCGAAATATTTTCAAATTAAGGAAAGTACTCCATCAATGATTAAAGATGTTTTAACATCGTCTTTAATCTTTTATCAAAATAGTGGTTTGGAAAGTCAAATTAATGACGATATAAATACGATTGTTATTCTTTCTAATCTCATCTATTTAGCCTTAAAGGTTGATGAATATACTAATGAGTTTAATAATAGTAAACTTTTGCTGGAAGAAAGATTAAGCCATTTCTTTACGGATTTTGCTAAAAGAATTAAAGTAACTGATAGTGAATTAGAACCTTTGAATAAAGAATTATTAATGCGAATTAAAAAAGATGTCAGTGCTGAGAAGAAATTCTTTAAGTCATTAGATAATAATTCTTTTATTTTAGAGCTTAGACCATATGTTAAACACGATAATTATTATTTAGTTAATTATCATTATGATATTAAAGCTCTTAATCGTTATGATACTTTAGAGGTTGAAAAGACGCGCTTAACTAAAGGAATTAGTGATGACTTATTAACTGTATATCTTGAAAACTTAACTTTTTGGGCTTTAAAAGAATACTTAAGAGGTAAAAAGGATGATTATTATTTTTTTCCTTTAACTAGCGATTATTTAATAAAAAATAAAAACTTAGTAAGTATGGAACGCATTCTTAATAATCGGGATATGCGCCATAAGATTGTTTTGACTTTTGATTATGAAGATATTCATCAAAATATGAGTTTACTAAAGATGCTATCATCTAAAGGATATAAGGTAGCAACAACTAACATTCCTTTGAAGACAAAACTTACAAGTACTAGTTTTGATTTATTCGATTATGTTTTTATACCTCTTGAATTATATAATGCTAATCCTGTGCATCATAAAGTTTGGAGCGTTAAGATTGCAACATTTATTTTCGATGATGAAATAGGATCAAAAGTTATAGAAAATAGGTGAGTTATGAACGATAAAATAGTTGATTTAATGAGTATTACAACCGATAATTACGATTCTTTTATGCGCCATGCTAATGTTGATACTAGCTTTTCTTTAACAGCGGGTGATTATGATTATTCTTGGCTTAGTCAAGTTGAACAATACTTGCCTTTTATTTCTAATATTGTTAATTTTGATTATAGTGAGGCTGATCAGGATGTGGAAACATCTTATGAAAATCGCTTTATCAAAACACTTTTATATCGTTTAAATGACTTTATTATTCTAGAAGAAAATCGTCTCAAAAATGATAGTATGACTTTTTCTTCTAATTATACATCAACAGTTAAATCGGAAATGGATGATGCTTCGGTTAGTGTTGATGTTAAGGTTTCAATTGACTATAAAAAAGACGATAAAGGATCTTCTTATGGTTTAACTTTAAAAGAGAGAATTGCAAGAGTTAGTACGATTGTTACATCCCTTTTAAAAAGTCACTTTATCGAAACTTTAAAAGATAGTTCTTTTATTCGTAACCCTGTTAGTAAAACGCCTATTTTAGAAGAAGAAACTAATTATCGTAAAGCTTTAGAATTATATAATTTTATTGAAAACTTTAAAACTGCTTCGAAATCTTTAGATAGCGAGGATGCTAAAACTTCTTTAGATAATCGTAATCTAACTCTTTCTTATCTAGCATATCAAAATCTAGAAACGTTAAAGAGTCGTAAAGATACTATGAATGCTTATCAAACGTTTCTTAATCATTTAATAGAAAAGATGGTTGTCACCTCATCTATGGATGAAAAAAGTTTTAAACGGATGATTACTAAGAAGTTTGAAGATGAGTATAATAAAAAGAAAACTCGTGAACAAAATATTCAAAATATTTTCTTAAAAAATATTGATAGTTACAATAAGCAAGTAAAAGATGCCTTAAGGGCTTTAAAAAATTAAGGGGAGATGTGTGTGGTTGCACAGGTTTTGGTTGAAATAACCGCTAAAGCGGTGGATAAATTGTTTGATTATAATGTACCTCTAGACCTTCAAGATACGCTTGCCGTTGGTAAGCGCGTCCTTGTACCATTTGGTCCTAAAAGGCTAGAGGGTTTTGTTATGGATATCAGTAATACTAGTTCTTTTGAAGGAAAGTTAAAAGATATTATTGATGTCATTGATGATGAGGTTGTCTTAACTGATGAATTATTAAAAATTGGCAATTATATTAGTAAAAAAACGCTAGCGACCAAAATGTCTTCTTACCAAGCGATGTTACCTAAGGCATTAAAAGCTAAAGCCGGGGTTAAGATAAAAGAAAAATATCTTACCTATATTGAAATTGTTGATGCCTCTTTTATAGGCTCAACTCCTAGACAAAAAGATTTAATCACTATTTTAAAACGGCAACCAACATTAAAAAGTGACTTAAAAGAATACACATCATCTTTAAATACGCTCCTTAAAAAAGGGGTTATTAAAGAAAAAAAGCAAGAGATTTATCGCCTTAATTATATGGATAGGAAAGATGCAAACGTTATTTCTTTAAATAAGGAACAACAGGACGCTGTTAGTAAAATTAAAGCTTACCGCGATACTTTTCATCCTTTCCTTTTATATGGCGTAACGGGTTCTGGTAAAACAGAAGTCTATATGCATGTTATTGCGGATACTTTAAAGAGGGGAAAAGATGCCATTATTTTAGTACCAGAAATTAGTTTAACGCCTCAACTCGTTCAGCAATTTGAAAGTCGCTTTGGAAGTAATATCGCTGTTTTACACTCTGGACTTAGCGATGCGGAAAAATATGATGAATGGCGTAAGATTACAAGAGGAGAAGTCCATATTGCGATTGGCGCTAGAAGTGCTATTTTTGCGCCATTTAAAAATCTTGGCATTATCATCCTTGATGAAGAACATACGCAAACTTATAAACAGGATGCAACGCCACGTTATTATGCTGTTGATGTGGCCATTTTTAGAGCTAAATATCATCATATTCCGGTGGTATTTGGTAGTGCCACACCATCCCTTGAAAGTTTTACCCGGGCCAAAATGGGTATTTATGAGTTAATTAAGCTCACGAAAAGAATTAATAATAATTTACCAGAAGTGAAATTAGTTGATATGGCTGATGAGATTAAACATGGTCATCCGATTATTTCATCGATTCTTTTACATAAACTGGAGGATATATTAAATAATAAAGAACAAGCTATTATTCTTCTTAATAGAAGAGGGTATGCGACAACAGTTAGTTGTCATGAGTGTGGATATAAAGTGATGTGCCCTAATTGTGAAATACCACTTACATATCATAAAAAGACGAATACAATGCGTTGTCATTACTGTGATTATCAAACGTCTAAACCAATAGAGTGCCCAAATTGTCATAGTCATAATATCAATCAGTTTGGTTTGGGTACGGAAAAGTTAGAAGAAGAATTAGCTAAGCTGTTACCTCTAGCCCGTATTGTTAGAATGGATATTGATACAACTTCGAAGAAGGGTAGTCATAGTAAAATTTTAACGGCTTTTAAAAATCATGAATATGATATCTTAGTTGGAACACAAATGATTTCTAAAGGCCTTGATTTTGAAAATGTTACCTTGGTTGGTGTTGTTAATGGTGATGCTAGTTTAAATATCCCAGACTTTAGAAGTGCTGAAAGAACTTTTTCTCTTCTTGATCAAGTATCTGGTCGGGCGGGGAGAGGAGATAAACCAGGTAGTGTTATTATTCAGGGATTTAATTTAAATCACTATAGTATCATAAAAGCTAAAATGCATGATTACGAGGGCTTTTATGAAGAAGAAATGCAAATCCGTTCGGAATTAAAATATCCGCCTTTTTATAACTTAACAATGATAAGAGTAATCGGTAAAGATTATGATTATTGCTTTAAGGAGGCCACTAAAATAGCCCAATATTTAAAGCGAAATGTCGCTAAAATTATTGTGTTAGGACCAACGAATGCTTTTATCCCCAAAATCAATAATAACTATTATCTACAAATAACTATTAAGTATAAAAAGTCGGAAGAATTACTTAAGGCTTTAGCCTTCATTAATCAAAAATATGTTACACCAAAGTTAAAAGTAGAAATTGATATAAATCCATTATAAAATGTTGTTTTTTTAATTTAGGTTATGGTATAATACTTGCGAAGAATTAAAAAGAGGTTGTGTGGTGATATGATGAAAGACAATTTAGATAAAGTTAATATCGATGATGAAGAGTTTTTGTTTGATGCTCAAACTTTTACTTCGTTAGACGATAATGACGAGTTTCCACAACCTTTGGAAAAAGATTTTACATCGGAAGATTTCGTTAATATGGGTGATGAAGAACTTGATAAACTTCTTCATGAGATTATCGCATCGCCTTTGGATGAAAAAGAAGATGAGAATCTTTCAAAACCAAATGAGGAACCACTTACTAGTTTAGAAGAAGAGCGGGCCTTATTTGAAATGGAAAAACACTTAGAAATGGAAAAGCTTCGCCTTGA
The DNA here is from genome assembly GCA_947589735.1 of uncultured Bacilli bacterium. Classification (GTDB taxonomy): domain Bacteria; phylum Bacillota_I; class Bacilli_A; order RF39; family UBA660; genus UBA5578. The sequence goes on from CANQCR010000004.1 coordinate 61,196, forward strand.
ACGTCAAGAATTAGAAAACGAAAAAGCTAAGTTCGAACGCACTAAGCAAGAATGGGAAAACTTCCGTAAATTGTCTGAAGATAGCTTACAAGCTGAAAAAGAAGAATATGAACGACAGATAAAGCTTGATCGTGAAAAAATGTACTTAGAGGCAAAGGAATTAGTAAATAGTTGTGCTAGTGTTAGAGAGTTTCTCGATTACTACAACGTTACCCCCGATGTTTCTGAGTAAATGTCGAGGTGAAGTATGAAAAATATTGCAGATGTAAATAGTGATGATATTTTATCAGAACTAAACAATTTAGACTATGACGATGATGATTTAAAATTATTAGATGATGAGGATATTAAACCGATCAGTTCTAGTAAAGAAGATGATGATTTAGCTGATTTTTATATGGACTACGAAGAGCCTAAAAAGGAAGAAAAACCAGCAAAGATAAACTTGTATACGGAAAAAGATGATGATGCACCCGTAGTTGAGTTGATATCTCCTCGCCATGAAGAAAAGGAAAAACCAGCTCCAAAAGTTGATGTGCAACCTCAGGTTTCTAGTGTCGATGCTTATTTAAATCGTAATATCAAAGCGCGGCCTATTACGGCTAGTAGAGTAGAGCGCACTGCTTCAGTAGAACCTGTTAAGGCCAATGAGCCTGTTAAAGAAGAAAAAGAGACACCTATTAGGACAACTGTTCAAGATTTAAATCAACTGTTTGATAAAGTTTCAAACAATGTTAAAGGTGCTTCTGAAATCGTTAATCGTAATACGGAAATAAAACGTAAAATTGATGAACGCTTTGAGGAATTGCAACGTCTTGAGCAAGAACATGAAGCTAATAAGCGAAAAGACTATGCAGAGATAAATGCTTATAAAGAAGATGTTTATACTAAACTTCAAGCTAAAAAGAGCGAAATAGAAAAAGAATTAGTTGCGCTTCGAACTGATCAAGATGCTTTAGCTAAAGAAAAACAAGAATTTGAAAATTATAAGAATACATCTTTAGCTAATCTAAAGAAGTTAGAAGATGAACTTCGGGAATCTTATGATAGTCGTAATAAAAATATTGAGCAAGTTGAAGTTGGTCTTGTTAAACGTAAAGAACAATTAGACGTTGAAAGAGCTAATCTTGCTAAAGAAAGAAAAGAGTTGGATAAAGAACGGACCGAACTTAGTCAAAATCTTGTTCAATTCAATAAACTCGTTGATGAGTTTACAAAAGGTATTGATAATTTTAATTAAGATAATCAAGTCAAAAGACTTGATTTTTTAGTGTTACAACGACTATAATTATATTAGGTGGTAGTATGGCATTTCTATGTATTTCACTTAATAATTCTAGTGTTAACGCTATTCATTTGATGGATGGCGAGTTAACTGACATTGATAAATATACAGTAAGATATGAAACAGCAAAAGCAATTCTAAAGGAATATCCGGATAAAATTAAAGAGTTTAATCGCACGTATGACGTTGAAAATACACCGGATTATGATCTTAAATTACGAATATTTATGCCGGATGATAAAGAACGTTTTGTGATGTATAAAAAACACTTGATTGCTTTTCGCCTCATCATTAAAAATCGTTCTTTCTTAAGATATGCGCTAACCGATGAACCAAGCTTATTAGATAAAGAGTTTTTCGATGCAATTATGAATGATGATGTTAGCAATGCCATTATTAATGAAAACTTAAAAAAGTTAGTTAAGAATTTTACCGATGAAGAATACTTCGCTTTCGTAAGAAAGATATGTGATCAATATAATAATTATCTTGAGGATTTTCCGCGGGAGAATTTAGCTACGATTGATAGTTTATACCACAGCTATGTTCAAAAGTTAAAGGATAAAAAAGAAGTAGTTTCAAAGCCGATTAACGAGCCTAAACCAGTCTTAGTTAAACCTAAACATAAAGAGACTCAAGAATCTATTAGTGAAAACCCGTTCATTGTTTTTGAACATCCTAATTTCTTTAAGAAATATGGTCGCGCTATTAATCCAAAACGGCCTATATTCCTTTTTGGTGGTATTGTAAGTCGTGAATACCATAATGATTATATTGAACTATATAATAATTGTAGACGTTGTTTTAAAAATCCAATTTATTATCCATATAACGCTAATGTCTCACTACCTCTCACCGAAGAGTTTAAAAAAATCTATGATACATCAGCCTTTGTTTTAGTCTACGCTAATGACTATAATGCTGACTTGGAGGCTAAAATTGATTATGCTTCTTTAAAAGGAATAACGGTTTTAGTATTAACAACAGATGAAGTTATTGAAACGATGTATAAAGAACTTTTCAAAGATCGTGACACAGTTATCATAAAGCCATATCATTTTAAGACATATGAGTCAACTAAGATGTTTGCTGATATTATCGCGGGCTTTTACATTAGTGCGTATAAAAAGCGGACTAGGTGATAATACGGAAAAGTTAATTGATGATTATTTAGCTGTCTTACAGAATGAAAAACAGTATTCTGTGAATACTATTATTAATTATCGCGATGATCTCGATTTGTTTAATATCTTTTTAAAGGAAGAAAAAATTAATGATATTAAGAAAGTTGATTATCAAACGATTCGCAAATATCTTAATTTTCTTTATGATAAAAAATATGCTAACCGAGCCATTGCAAGACATATCTCATCTTTGCGAAGTTTTTTCAAATATCTAAAAAAGCAAGATTTAATTACGAATAATCCGATGTTATTAATTAGTAATCCCAAGTTGGAAAAGAAGTTACCTAAAATTATTTATACGAATGAATTAGAAGCTATCTTAGGATCTCCTGATCAAAAGACACCATTAGGACTAAGGGATGCTTTAATGTTAGAACTTCTTTATGCTACCGGCATTCGGGTTAGTGAATTAGTTGGTATTACTTTAAAAGATATCAATATGAATAAATGTGAAATAAGTATTTTAGGTAAGGGTAGTAAAGAGCGCATTGTTCTATATGGAAAACGTTGTAAAGACTTACTTGACACTTATCTAAAAGAAGCGCGTCCCAAGTTAGATAGCAAAAATGCTCCTTACTTACTATTAAGTACACGGGGTAATAAAGTTAATACTAGAGAAGTAAGAGTGGTTATTGATAATGCTACTACAAAAGCGGGTCTTAAAATTCATATCTCACCCCACGTTTTACGGCATACATTTGCAACCGATATGTTAAATAATGGGGCTGATTTAAGAAGTGTTCAACAATTGTTGGGTCATGAATCATTAAGCACAACGACCATTTACACTCATCTAACTAATGAACATTTAAGAAATGTATATTTAAGCGCCCATCCAAGAGCGCATAAGTAGGGGGATTTATGGCAAAGTTATATTTTCGTTATGGAGCGATGAATTGTGGTAAAACAATGCATCTATTACAAACAGCTCACAACTATCAAGAGAATGGTTTAAAAGCAATTATTGTTAAACCTGCTATTGATTCTAAGGGTGGGGGAAGCATTGTCACAAGAATAGGTTTAAAAAGACAAGCTGATGTTTTATTAAGACCTTTTGATAATGTCTTAGAAAAAATTGACTTGCGGGATGTCGCTTGTATACTTGTCGATGAAGCTCAGTTTTTACAACCTCACCAAGTTGAAGACTTATGGAAAATAAGTAAACTTAGTAATATCCCAGTTATCTGTTATGGTCTTCGAACGACATTCAAATCAAAACTTTTTATCGGAAGTCGGGCACTAATGGAATTAGCTGATGAGTTAGAAGAGTTAGTAACTATTTGCTCTTGTGGAGCGAAAGCTAAGTTTCAAGGCCGGAAAGTAAATGGCAAGTTTGTTACCGATGGCGAAGATGTTGCTATTGATGGCGTGGATGATGTAACCTATGAGCCATTATGTGGGAAATGCTACTTAGAAAAAGTTATGGGCATAACGAATGTGTAAATTTAAGATAAATTACCATAATTTGGTTGTCATACGATAGTTAAAAATGATATAATAATTAATAGATTAGGAGGATAAAATGAAGTTTGTATACTTATTTAGCGAAGGTAATGCGGAAATGCGCGACCTTCTAGGTGGTAAAGGTGCTAACTTAGCTGAAATGACTAATTTAGGATTACCAATTCCACCAGGATTTACTGTTACAACCGAGGCTTGTACAGATTATTATGACAATAGTCAGACGCTTTCAAGAGAAATTGAAGGACAAATTTATGCTGCCTTAAAAGAACTAGAACAAATGCAAGGCAAAAAATTTGGCGATAATGATGACCCACTTCTAGTATCTGTTCGAAGTGGTGCTAGAGCATCTATGCCAGGTATGATGGATACCATTTTAAACTTAGGTTTAAATGATACATCAGTTGAAGGATTTGCTAAAAAGACCGATAATCCACGTTTTGCTTATGATTCATATCGTCGGTTTATTCAAATGTATTCTGATGTTGTTATGGAAGTTCCAAAATCACATTTTGAAAAGATTATCGATGAAGTAAAAGAAGCTAAAGGTGTTAAATACGATACCGAGCTTACAACGGATGACTTAAAAGAATTAGTTGATCGTTTTAAAAAAGTTTATGAAGATGCTATTGGTGAAGCTTTCCCACAAGATCCAAAAGATCAATTATTAGGTGCTGTTAAAGCAGTATTTAGATCATGGGATAATCCAAGAGCTATTGTTTACCGTCGGATGAACGATATCCCATCTGATTGGGGAACGGCTGTTAACGTTCAAGCTATGGTTTTTGGTAATATGGGTGATACATCTGGTACTGGTGTAGCTTTCACTCGTAACCCATCAACTGGTGAAAAGGGTATTTATGGTGAATACTTAATCAATGCTCAAGGTGAAGATGTTGTTGCCGGTGTCAGAACACCACAACCAATCAGTAAATTAGCTGAAGATATGCCAGAATGCTATGATGAGTTTGTTAAAACAGCAACAATGCTTGAAAGACATTATCGTGATATGCAAGATATGGAATTCACTATCCAAGAGGGTAAATTATATTTCTTACAAACACGTAATGGTAAAAGAACAGCTCATGCTGCTATTCAAATTGCTTGTGATTTAGTTGATGAAGAAATGATTACCAAAGAAGAAGCTGTTCTTCGAATTGATGCTAAATCATTAGATCAATTACTACATCCAACATTTGATGAAAAAGCTTTAAAAGAGGGTACGGTTGTTGGTGAAGGATTACCTGCATCTCCTGGTGCTGCTGCTGGTAAAGTTGTCTTTACGGCTGAGGAAGCTAAAGAACAAGGTACTGGTGGTAAAGGTGAAAGAGTTATTCTTGTTCGCCTTGAAACAACGCCAGAAGATATCGAAGGTATGGTTGCATCTCAAGGTATCTTAACGGCTCGTGGTGGTATGACAAGTCATGCTGCTGTTGTAGCGCGTGGTATGGGTACTTGCTGTGTATCTGGATGTGGCGATATCAAGATTAATGAAGAAGCTAAAGAGTTTACTTTAGGTGGTAAAACATACCATGAAGGTGATTATATTTCTCTTGATGGTACAACTGGTAAAATTTATGATGGGGACATCAAGACTGTTGAAGCAACTGTTAGTGGTAATTTTGGTCGCCTTATGGGATGGGCTGATGATGCTCGCCGTTTAGGCGTTAGAACAAATGCTGATAATCCAAGAGATACCAAGAAAGCTCTAGAATTAGGTGCTGAAGGTATTGGTTTATGCCGTACAGAGCATATGTTCTTTGAAGAAGATCGTATTCCAAAGATTCGTAAGATGATTTTAGCTGATACTGTTGAAGCTCGTGAAGAAGCTTTAAATGAATTAATTCCATTCCAAAAAGCTGATTTCAAAGCTATGTATAAAGAATTAAAGACCTTACCAATGACTGTTAGATACTTAGATCCACCTCTACACGAGTTCTTACCAACTAACGAAGAAGATATCGAAGCTTTAGCTAAAGATATGAATGTTAGTGTTGAAGATCTAAAGAATAAAATTAGTGAATTACATGAGTTTAACCCAATGATGGGTCATCGTGGTTGTCGTTTAGCTGTTACTTATCCTGAAATCGCTAGAATGCAAACACGTGCTTTAATGGAAGCTGCTATTGAAGTTAGCGAGGAAGAAAATATCGAAATTGTTCCTGAAATTATGATTCCATTAGTTGGGGAAGTTAAAGAGTTAAAGTTTGTTAAGGATATCGTTGTTGAGACAGCTGAAAAAGTAAAACAAGAGAAACATTCATTTATGAAGTATCATATTGGTACAATGATTGAAATACCAAGAGCCGCTATTACGGCAGGTCAAATCGCCGTTGAAGCTGAGTTCTTCTCATTTGGTACGAACGATTTAACACAAATGACTTTTGGTTTCTCACGTGATGACGCTGGTAAGTTCTTAGATTCTTATTATCAAAATAAGATTTATGAATCAGATCCATTTGCTAAGCTAGATCAAACTGGTGTTGGTGAATTGGTTAAGATGGCTGTTAATAAAGGTCGTAGTTTCCGTCCTGATATTAAATTAGGTATCTGTGGTGAGCATGGTGGTGAACCATCAAGTATTGAGTTCTGCCATAAGATTGGCCTAACTTATGTATCTTGCAGCCCATATCGTGTTCCAATTGCTCGTTTAGCTGCTGCTCAAGCTGCTTTAAAAGAATTACATGCTGAAGATTAAGGTTTATCCTTAATCTTTTTGTTATAAAAAACCTTAAATTATTTACTTTACCTTTAATTTTGATTATAATTATATTAGGTGATGATATGAAAATATTATGTATTGGACATAGTGCTTATGATATAACGACACCACTTGATGTCTATCCTAAAGAAAATACGAAAAATCGCGTTCATGATCGGATTGAATGTGGAGGAGGACCCGCTGGTAATGCTGCTTACCTTTTAGCAAAATGGGGCTGTAATGTCTACTTTGCCGGTATCGTTGGCAATGACTTATATGGTAAAAGAATTCGCGATGAGTTCCGTAGTATTGGTGTTAATACTGATTATTTACAATTAAGTGATGAGTATACGACAACATCAAGTCACATTATTGCTAATACATCAACGGGTAGTAGAACCATTTTAACTTACCGTCCAAGTGATATGAAGATGCATGATGTGGATATTGATATTGATCCAGATATTATTTTAATCGACGGTCAAGAATATGAAATGTCCAAAAAGATGATTGAAAAATATCCCGATGCCGTTGTTATTATTGATGCCGGAAGAGATCGTAAAGAGGTTAAAGATTTATGCTATATGGCTGATTATGTTGTATGCTCTAAAGATTTTATGGAATTAGTTAGCCATACACCTATTACGGATCAAGCTTCATTAGAAAAAGCTTTTAATACATTAGAAAATGAGTTTAATACAAACATTGTTGTAACATTAGAAGATGAAGGATGCGCTTATAAAAAAGATGGGGAAGTTACCATTGTTCCATCCGTTCATGTTAAGGCTGTTGACTCCACTGGAGCTGGTGATATTTTCCATGGTGCTTTTGCTTATGGTATCGCCTCTAACTGGCCATTAGAAAAAGTTCTTCGTTATGCTAATGTTGCGGGCGCAATGAGTGTCACGAGAATTGGTGGCCGTAATTCTATTTTCTCTAAAGATGAAATGGACGAAGTCTTCAATGAGCTTAAATGAGATAATATTTACAGATAACTTACCATCATTAGATTTGCATGGCTTTGATAGTTTATATGCTAAAATAAAGATTAATGAGTTTATCTATGATAATTACATTATGGGAAGTACTAATGTCGTTATTGTTCATGGTATTGGTTCTGGTGTAATTCGTCATACGACCCATGAGGTTTTAAAGAAAAATAAATACGTTTTAGATTATCAAATATTTGCTGGTAATGTTGGAATGACAATTGTTGAGATTGTTTCCAAAGATAAAAAAGAAGTATGAAAGTGAGGTATACATATGGGAGCAAGTGAAGAAAAATTTGACAGTGTTTATAGAGGTATGAGTGACATATATAATTCCGCGATAAAACTTTTATATAAATACTATAAAATGTTAGAAGCTCAACCTGAAAATGATTTGCTATACAGTTTTTTATGTGATTTAGCTGATCAAATAACGGCTGAAATAGGTGTTCATGCTAGGTTTACTGGTGGATATGGTTTGGGTACAACTGATGAAATTGATGATGCCGAATTAGGTGTGATGAGCCATATAAGAGAGGTCCAAGGTTTAATGGAACAAGCATATCAAATGCATAAAGAGGCTAAACAAATAATCCCGGACCCACCAAAATATCTTTAACGTTTATTTAAAACGATTTTTAGAACTTAATAGTTCGTAATTTCAACTTGACAATTATTAAAAAAAGTGTTAATATAGGGCACAACTTGTGAAAAGAGGGGGATTTGTATGTACGAAGAGAGAAGAGAGACCTTTTCCGTCAAGGATATATTAATTCAAATATTTTTTGTCGTTTTATTTGTTATCTTATTAGTGTGGTTATTCCCTACAAAGGGATATATGCGCAAATTCTTTAATGATAACATCAAAAATCAAACGGAGACTAAAGCAGATGCTAGTGCTTCGGAAGAGAAAGAAAATGCTAGTGAGACATCAATTGATCGTTTAGCTGCTTTATATAACCAAATATTTGCGGATAATATTGAGCGGATGAAAGATGCTGCTGTTGGTTATTATACTAATGAGCGTTTACCACAAAAAGTTGGTCAAAGCGATAAGATGACTTTAGCGCAAATGTATGAAAAACATTTAGTATTAAAGTTAATTGATAAAGATGGTAATTATTGTGATGCTGAAAAATCATATGTTGAAATAACAAAATATGATGAAGAATATCGAATGAAGGTTAATTTAAGTTGTGGCTCACAAGAAGACTATATTATGGTATATCTTGGATGCTACGACTATTGTAAGGCAACCGGTGTATGTGAAAAGCAAACAACAGTTGTAAAACCACAATCAAGTACTACTACAAGTAAAAAATATATTTGTGAATATAAGAAAACGACAGATGGAAGCTGGTCTTATACACCATGGTCAGATTGGTCAAAAAATAAAGTAACAGCTGATAGTAATACTGAAGTACAGACAAAAGTAGTAGAAGAAAAAGTAAGTGAAAAAACTGAAAAAGTACAAACGGGTACAAAACTAGAAACGTATGTATCTAAAGAGGTTGTTGAAAAATACATATCACGTTATGTTGAAAAGAAGACAATCAAGAGTTATAAAGACGAACAATATGTTAAAGAATATAAAGATGAAAAATATGTTTCAGGTTATAAATATGAAAAAGTTCAATCAGGAACAGTTCAAATAAAAGTTGGTACGCAAGTTAAACGTACACCTGTAAAAGTTCAAACAGGAACAACAACAAGATATGTAAAATCTAGTAGTGGAACAACAATACCTTCTAATACATCAACAAGAATTTATGTAAAGAGAGGTTCTAGAACATCTCAAAGTTGTTCAAGTTGTTCTGTAAGAACAGTTTATACTTGGGATGAATATGAAATTGTTCCAGTATATGCAATACAATATAAGACAGAATCTGTCCCAGTATATGAGACAAGACCAGTATATACATCAAAGAAAGTAGAAGTATATGCTACAAGAAAAGTTCCAGTATACGCAACAAGAAAAGTTCCAGTATATGAAACAACTAAAGTTCCAGTATACGCAACAAGAAAAGTTCCAGTATATGCTACAAGAAAAGTTCCGGTTTATGAAACAAGAAAAGTTCCAGTATATGGTGATGTTACATATTATCGTTATCGTACTAAAAAATACACTGGTGGAACATCAGATGTTAAATGGAGTACATGTGATCCAGTTGATAAAAAATTAACTTCTCAAGGTTATAAATTAACAGGTCGAAAGAAAGCTGCATAGTGTAAATAAAAGACAAAAGGAAGCGCCTTTTCGCTTCTTTTTGTTTGACAACACTATGTTAATATGTTATCATAAAATTAGAATAAGAATAGTATAATATTATGATAGGAAGGGGCTTGTTATGAAGAATACTTACGTGTTTGATTACGTTAATGAAAACGAGTTTAAGAAGTTAGAACGTTCCATAAAAAAGTATAACATGCTTGCCTATAAGAAATTATATTTTGAATTTTATCCTGCTTTGAAAGAAGGAAATTTCTTAGGAAAATTAATTTCAACAAATAAGACTAATGGCACTAAGACATATGAGTTAAAGTTGCCAACCGATGCCTTATTTTCAAAGGTGCATGGAGATATTAGATTGTATTATTTAGTATATGAAAAAGAAAAAATCGTTATGTTGGATAAGTTTGAACCAACAGAGATTTTAAGTGAAGGACATGCAAGTGAATTAGTAACATATAAAGGGGTTATGGTATCAAAACAACATGCCGAAAAAGATATGTTCAAAATTAATTTGCTAAATATGATTGAAAAATAGAGGTTGTTTACCTCTATTTTTTTTGTTATAATTGATGTGGTGATAGAATGAAGAAATTAGTTAGCTTATTAGCTATTTTTACACTAGTATTTGTTATAGTTGGATGTGATAAGCAATCATCTTCAAATGAAGATAAAAAGGAGGAGAGTGAATATATGACAGGTTTACATCATGTTACAATGGAAGTAGAAAAATATGGAACAATTGAACTAGAATTAGATGCTGATGTAGCGCCAATAACGGTGACAAACTTTATTGATTTAGCTAAATCAGGATTTTATGATGGCTTGACATTCCATCGTGTTTATAAAGGATTTATGATTCAAGGTGGTGATCCTGATGGTAATGGAACCGGGGGATCACCTAATAAAATAAAGGGTGAGTTTAAAGCTAATGGCGTTAATAATACCATTTCCCATAAACGAGGTGTTATTTCAATGGCAAGATCTAATCTTTATGATAGTGCTAGTAGCCAATTCTTTATTGTTCATCAAGATTCTGAGTTCTTAGATGGTGAATATGCTGCTTTTGGACACGTTACAAGCGGTATGGAAGTTGTAGATAAAATATGTGATGAGACGATAACTTTAGCCGATGGTGAAACGGTTGCTCCGGAAAATCAACCTAAGATAACTAAAGTTACAGTTATCGATTAGGAGGTTATATGAAAGTTCTTGTTACCGGTGGCTGTGGCTATATTGGTAGTCATACGTGTGTTATGTTACTAGAAGCTGGTTATGATGTTATTATTGTTGATAATCTTTGTAATTCAAAGAGGGATGTTGTTGATAAAATTAAAGAAATAACTGGTAAGGATGTTATCTTTTATAAAGGTGATGTATGTGATTATGCTTTAATTAATAAAATATTTTCCCATCATGATATTGTGGCTGTTCTACATTTTGCAGGTTTAAAAGCTGTTGGAGAATCTGTTTTAAAACCACTACTTTATTATCGTAACAATATTGATTCAACCCTTAATCTATTAGAAGTAATGACGAAATATAATTGTAAAAATATCGTCTTTTCATCAAGTGCGACTGTTTATGGTGCTCCCAAGACGTTGCCAATTAAGGAATCAGCTCCTTTAAGTACAACAAATCCTTATGGTTCAACCAAATTATATATCGAAGGTATATTACGTGACGTTTATGAGGCAGATAAGAATTGGAATATTGCTATTTTACGTTATTTTAATCCAATTGGAGCACATAAAAGTGGTTTAATTGGTGAAAACCCTAATGGTATACCTAATAATTTAATGCCATATATTATTAAGGTAGCAACAAAAGAATTAGAGGTTCTAAATATTTTTGGTGATGATTATGATACACCAGATGGAACCGGTGTTAGAGATTATATTCATATTATAGATTTAGCTAAAGGTCATATTAAGGCTTTGGATAAAGTATTAAGTGGTAGTGGAATTGTATGTTATAATCTTGGAACGGGTCACGGTTATAGCGTTTTAGAATTAGTTAAAACATTTGAAAAGGTCAACAACGTTAAAGTAAACTACCGCATTGCCCCACGACGGGAAGGAGATATTGCAGCTTGTTATGCTGATCCAACTTATGCTTTTCAAGAATTAGGATGGAAAGCAGAACTAGGTATTGAAGATATGTGTCGTGATGCATATAACTATGTTATGAAATGTAAAAGGAATACCTCAGATTAGGTATTCTTTTTCTTTGAAACATAATTTGCAAAAAAAGAAAATATGTGTTAATATACTCTCATTCAAGGGGGAATATTATGAAAACAGTTGTTAGCCGTGATACTATATATGTTGGACATGTTGTTAAACCACTTCAATTTTTTAAAGCCTTACAAGATGGTATTGATGGAGACGGATATAGTCTTAGAAGCGGTCAGTTAAGAGTTAATAAAAGTCATATTGTTAGAAGTATGCTATTTACAATTACGGAAGATGGTTTTGCTAATGATTTATTGTATAAGTCACCATTATACCCAATTTTAAATAAAGCATCAGTTAAGGATTGTCAAGCTAGCGATTTTGTCGTTGAGCATCCAGTTCGAATAAGTGGTTTATTAAGTCGCAATAACATTGGTAAATTTCTAACTTTAAAAGATTTAAAGTTAATTCGTAAAAACATTTTTTCAGCCGGTTATCTTATTAAAAACAGCGAACGCTTTGGGATGCTTCAAGTTTTAGCGCCATCCGGCGTTGAAGATGAACCAGACTTTGATATTGAAGTTAAAGGCTTTACGCGTGAAGTTTTTCCACCCGTTAAATACTATTATGCAGCTGGAGCAACTTTTATCAGAACTGATGATGCTGATATACCACAACAATATTGGAAAGTATTATCAGATCATATAACGGATGTACCAGGAATGCTTAAAACCGATTGCTTTACGCCATCTAATTATGATGAAGGTAAAATTGCTAAACGTCTTAAATTAAAATAAAAAAGTAATAACCCGTAAGTTATTACTTTTTTTTAATTAAAGCGATGAAAAAGCCCTCAAAATATTCGTTTGGACATAGACAAATCGTATTGGGTATTTTGGTTGGCAACATATTATTAATTCCATCGATTGAAATAGGCAATAATTCAATATCAAATTGCTTACTTACTTTTTCAATTATATCTTCATTTTCTTCTTTTAAAATGGAACAAGTTGAATAGACCATCATTTGACCAGCTTTTAAAATCATTAGGGCTTTTCTTAAGAGATTATACTGTGTATCAGTAAGTTTTTTTAAACGTTCTTCACTAAACATTTCCATATTTTGATTCATCTTGGATATTGTTCCGCTACCACTACAAGGAGCATCTAAAAGTATTTTATCAAAGCGAAATAGGTCATCTAAAGTTATGGCGTCAGTTTGCATAACAGTACAAGAAGTAACACCTTGTTTATTTAAATTATATTTTAAACGCTCAAAACGAATTTTATTTTTTTCAATGGCAGTTATGCGAGCTTTATTACTTGTCATAGCTGCTATTTGCGTCGTTTTAGATCCCGGTGCCGCTGCCATATCTAAAATGTGATCAGATGCTTTTGGATCTAGGGCGATAACAGGTAACATTGATGATAGACTTTGTAAGTAAATCAAACCATCCTGATAAATTGCTAGTTTTTTGATATCTTCTTCCGTTTTATTTAAAATGACATAGGCTAGGGGATACCAACTAATTTTTTCTAAGATAAAACCTTCTTTATTTAAGGTATCAATAACCATTTTTTCATCTGTCTTTAGATTATTGATGCGAAAACTCATAAACCGGTTCGTTTGATATCCTTGAATAATTTTAGTTACTACGTCTTTGGAGTATTGATTATTTAATTTATCTAAAAGTATAGGGGATAACATTACTTCACCAACCTTATTTTATAATTATTTAATCCTAATTTTGCTGCAAACTCTTTTGTTCGTATATCTAGTTTAGGAAAATAATCCCAATTGGAAGGATTACGTTCTTCTGTTACTTTATAAGTTAAAATAAAAGTATCATCTTTAATCTGGTATGATATATCTTCAATTATGGATATAAAAGGCATTTCATCTTTTTTCTTTTCACAATACTTTAAATCAACTCTTTCTTTAGTAACGTCACTTTTATCTGCAAAAAGAAGTATATGTTCAAAAAGACTTAAAGAATTAACATCTTTTTTTTCATGATGATGCAAAATAGCTTTAATGATTTTTTCTCGCCATTCATCACTTATTTTATTTTTAAGGTATTCATTAGCAAACTCTGCTCCAATCTGGCAATGCTTACCTTTTCCCTTTACCATTCCGCTATCATGAAGTAAGGCTGCTATTTTGAGATAATTTAAAGATTCATTATCGAGATTTACTAAAGCCGCTAGAAGTTTAACGTTTCTAACGACGCCAAGGGCATGATTTAAGCCGTGACTGATAGGGGATAAATGATTAGCATCTATCGCTTTTAAATACTTAATAAGTTTTTCATCTTTTAAAATGTCTTCGTAGCGCATTTTATCAACCTCTTTATCATTATAACATATATTTGGTATAAAAACCGTTTTCCAAATTAATTAAAAGTAGAACTATAAAAGAGATTGTGTTATAATGAAAATGTAGGTGAGTTATGAAAAAAATTATATATTGTTTGTGTTTAACTTTATGTATCCTTTCTTTAACCGGTTGTGGAAATAAGAAAGCTTTAACGGTTGATGAAGTTAAAAAAATTGTTAAAAAAGATGGTTATAGTGTCAATAATAATAAAAGCCAATATGAAGATTATGATGATATTAAAGAGGCTTTAGTTATTTTTAATTCAGATGGTATTCAGCTTGAGTTCTATGTTTTAGATAGTAAGAGTGACGCTTATGATATGTTTAAGGACAATCGAGACACTATTTCCGAAGAGAAAGCCGTTGGCTTTAAAGAAAATAGTTCGAAAGGATTGAATTATCATCAATATACTCTTACCAATAATGGAACTTATAGCTATATCAGTCAAATTGGTAAAACCCTTTTACTAGCTACGGTTAGTGAAGAAGATGAAGCTTATATTATGAACATAACTAATAAACTTGGATATTAAAAAAGCATCAAATTATGATGCTTTTTGTTTTTTATCATCCTTAGAAGTTGGAATTTGATCGACGCCATTAATAGGTGCCTGTAATTTTAAATCACTTTTGATTTTACTAGTTGATATACCATCGGTTCTGTCAAGGTAAACCATCTCACAATAATCATCTAGATAATTAAACTTATCGCTACCGGCCCAATCACTACCCATAACTACGACATCGACTTGATATTTTTCGATATCATTAATTTTTTGTTCCCAGTTTTCTTCAGGAATAACAAGATCAACATAACGAATAGCTTCAAGCATTTCTTTTCTTGTCTCATAGTTATGATATGTTTTTTTACCTTTAATTTCATTAAACTCTTCTGTTGATAGAGCGACAATTAGGTAGTCACCTAAAGCTTTAGCTCTTTTTAATAGTCTGATATGACCATAGTGTAATAAATCAAATGTTCCATATGTTAATACTCTTTTCATTTTTTTAATTCCTTTCTTTTACTTAATTATTATATCTAGTACTCTTTTACTAGCATTTGCGTCATCTAAATAATTAAATTTTTTGTTAAATTTTTCATATTTTTCTTTATATTTATCATTATACTTATCGATATTAGAAATTTCTTTATATAACTCTTCTTCCGTTTTTACTATTGGCCCTGGAAGCTCATCTAAATCTATATAAAAATCTCTCATATTGTTTTTATATTCATCAAAATCATACATATAATATAATATTGGTTTCTTAAGATTAGCATAATCGAAGAATACACTTGAATAATCAGTAAGTAATATATCAGCCAAGATATATAAATCATTAATATCATCATAACTAGATACATCAATAATAAAACCTTTATATTTAGATAAGTCGATGGAAGATGCAACAAAATAGTGAGTTCTAAATAATATGATATACTCCTTATCAAAACGTTTTTGAAACTCATCAAAGTTAATACCTAACTCATATGTATAACCAACGCCTGCTTTATATTGATTATCTCTCCAAGTTGGTGCATATAATATAATTTTTTTATCTTTAGGTATATTTAATTTCTTTTTTAAATCAGATACATATTTTTGATTATATTTGAATAATGCATCATTTCTAGGATAACCTACTTCAATTATGCAATTTTCTTTTCCTATTTCTTTTAAGTTAAATGCACTGGTAAATTTTTCTGTACAAAATTTTGATGGGGATAACATATATGAATATCTACTAGCATCATATTCATAAGTTTGTTTCAATTCTTTAACACTTCTTATTGCATTTTCACCTTTAACTTTAATATCAAATCCTAATCTTTTAAGAGGTGTTCCATGCCAACATTGAGTATATACTTGATTATTTTTAGGTTTAATATAATCTGGAAGTCTAGATGGAGTGAACCAGTACTTAGCAGATGCATAAGTTTGCTTATATTCTTTTGAATTATATTTTACAACTTTAGTTCTATCATTTTTTTCTAAATATTCAAATTCTTCTGGATTTTTAAATGCCCATACAAAATGATAATCTTTATATTTTTTATCATTTAACATTTCTAAATATAAAGCTTTGGGACTATCGCAATATTTTCTACCATTAAATGCTTCAAAAACACATAATTTATCATCAACTTCATATTTATGATAAAAGCGCATGTATTCCTTTTGATTCTTTTTTAGACTATATTTAAAAAGAATAGGTCGTAACCGTGGATTTTCCTTGATTATTCCTTTAAGTGTTGTCTTTGCTTTTTTAAGCAAATTCATCTAATCATCTTCTTTCTATTACATGAATAACTAATTATATTTTAACATATTAACCAGTAATAAATCAAAAATATCTAATATTACTTAACAATAAATTGTAAATTAATAGTCATTATTTTTTTGAGAAAAAAAAAACTAACTAAAAAGTTAGCTTTTATAATCAAATGGTGCGAGTGAAGGGACTTGAACCCCCATGCCGTAAGGCGCTAGATCCTAAGTCTAGTGCGTCTGCCAATTTCGCCACACTCGCAAGTTGGTGGATCTTGTAGGACTCGAACCTACGACCGCCCGGTTATGAGCCGGATGCTCTAACCGACTGAGCTAAAGATCCGTAGCTACTTAAGTGTAACATAATTGCGCTTTTAATGCAAGAGGTAATTATTAAAATCATTAAAAAAATAGTAAATATATGAATTTGACATTTATATAAAAAAGTGTTAATATAGGGCACAACTTGTGAAAAGAGGGGGAAAATATATGAAATTTTTACAATGGAATACTAAGAAAATTAAGGAAACATTTAAAAGGGGAATTGCTACACTTACTTTAGGGGCATCATTAGTTAGCCCATTTGCATTATCAGGATGTACAAAGCGTGAACAAGCTAGTAATGTTCAAGAACAACCTGCGGTTGTCGATGTTGATAATTCAACACCAACAAGCGATGTTACATTTGAATATGTACCATACGCTACACCAGCACCTGCAACTTATGATGCTGCTAGTTGGGATGCATTCGTTAACAATGCTTGGGCAGGTATCCAAGGAAAAATTAACAATGTTGACTTTGATACTTTCCGTGCTGCTATGATTATCTTTAACATTGATATGTTAGATACTAATAATGCTCAAATCCTTATTGACTACTATAGTCAAGGAATGGACACGGAAAATGAGTTAAGTAAAGCTTATAGTGTATTATCACAAATGCGTGAATATAATACTACTGCTGATGATACATATAATGTAAGTAACTTATTAGTTTCTGAAAAAGATAAAGCTATTATCAATGTTTTAGAGGATGATTTAAGAATTGTTAAGTCTAGCGATACTGATGTTGCTCGTATTGAACAAATTTTTGAAACAGTTAAAAACTTCTCATTAGGTACTGGTAAATTAGCTGTTGTTATTGGTGGTCAAATTGTTGAAGTACCTCAAACCGAATTATCAAAAGGCGGAATTATGCTTTCTGAAAATATTATGCAAGCTATTTCTGTTGAATGCCAAAACATTATTGCTGAAGAACGTCGTTCTGAATTAGATAATAGCCTAAATGCTGCTGATGCTTTAGCTGGTATTCAAGAAATTATGATTAGAAATAATGCTATTTCTTCTGTAGTTAATCAACAAACATCAGAAGAAGCTCAACAAGATATTATTGATCAAGTTAACTTTATGTTAAATGCTATCAATACTGAAGTATCTCCAATGGGTGTTACTGCTGATGAAGTAAAAGCATTATTTATGGTTGCTAATGCTAATTATTTTGAAAGTACTGCTGATACACAAGCTGCTTTCAAAGCTATATATGGCGATGTTATCGATTTCCCAACAATGTTCTACAATGCTGAAGGCGCTGTTGAAAAATTAGAAATGTATAATATATCAGCTTCTACTTTATATGATTATGGTCATTTCTTTATTGAATCATCTAATGACATTGTATCTATTAAAGGTTTAGTTGAAACAGTTCATCAATTATATTCACCAGATCGTGCTGTTGTTGATAATGCTGTTCGTGAACTTAAAGGTTATACTCAATATAATCCTTTAGCAACTATTAATTATCAAACAGTTGATGAATATGGTAATGTTAGTGAGTTTAAATCATTAGATAAGAATGCATTAACATTAGGTGGTACGCAAGTAGCTGATTGGATTACTTATTATGCTTTCACTAATGCAAGAGGAATAATTAATAATGATCAATTAACTAATGATATGTTATCTTTAGTAAATGGTACAAGCTTTGGTTTTATTCCATATGATGATATTGTCTTAATGTATACAGGATTCTGTGCTGCTAATAATGAGGCTTCTTTCCAATATACAATTGGTGAATGCTACTAGAATTAAATAAATAAAAGGGGGAAAAGAAAAAAATGCTAATTTAAGCATTTTTTTTCTTATTGAATATATTATTATGGTATAATTTATAATGAGGAGTGATATTGTGAGGATATTTAATACACTTACACATCGGGTTGAAGATTTTAAACCCTATAATGATAATGAGGTTACAATGTATACTTGTGGCCCAACTGTTTATCATTTTGCCCATATTGGGAATTTGAGAACTTACATTTTTGAGGATGTTTTTGAAAAAACCTTAAGAATGTTAGGGTATAATGTCAAACGATGTATGAATATCACTGATGTAGGACACTTGAGTAGTGATTCTGATTCCGGCGAAGATAAGATGTTAAAAGGCGCTAAAAGAGAACATAAGAGCGTTTTAGAAATAGCTGATTACTATACTGATGCTTTTATGAAAGATTGTGCAGAATTAAACATTAAATGGCCTGAAATTGTCTCTAAAGCGACGGATAATATTCCGGAATATATTAAAATAATTACGAAATTATTAGATGAAGGATACGCCTATATTGCTGGTGGTAATGTCTATTTTGATACGTCAAAATTAAAAGATTATTATGTTTTAACCAATCATAAAGAAGATGCAATGGTTGTTGGCGTTAGAGAAGGC
The DNA here is from genome assembly GCA_947589735.1 of uncultured Bacilli bacterium. GTDB lineage: Bacteria > Bacillota_I > Bacilli_A > RF39 > UBA660 > UBA5578. Next base: position 80,584 of record CANQCR010000004.1, read on the forward strand.
GTCGAAGCTGATGATAATAAACGGAATCAAGCTGACTTTGTTTTATGGTTTACGAAATCGAAATTTGAAGATCAAGAGCTAAAATGGGATAGCCCTTGGGGATATGGTTACCCAGGTTGGCATATTGAATGCTCTGGCATTTCAATGAAATATTTGGGAGAACACCTTGATATTCACTGTGGTGGCGTCGATAATATTTTCCCCCATCATACCAATGAAATAGCGCAATCAGAATCTTATTTGGGACATAAATGGTGTAACTATTGGGTTCATGGAGAACACTTACATGATGAAAATGGTAAAATGGCTAAGAGTAAGGGCGAGTTTTTAACGATATCTTTATTAAAAGAAAAAGGATATAATCCTTTGGTATACCGTTTTATGTGCTTAAACTCTCACTACCGAAAATTACTTGTCTTTTCATATGATGCCCTAGATAATATGACACAAGCTTATAATAAGTTAAAAAATAGGATTAGAGCTTTAACAGATGAAGAAGATAGTACCAATACTAGTTCCTATTTAGAAGACTTTAAAAATGCTTTAGCAGATGATCTTAATACCTCATTAGCGATGACTATTTTATATGATGTTTTAAAAAGTGACTTATCAAATGGTCAAAAACGTTATCTTGTTCATCAATTTGATATGGTTTTATCACTTAATCTATTAGATGAAGATGCAAGCGTTATTGATAATGACCTTGAAGAATATATAAAGGATGCTATTACAAGAAGAAATGAAGCTAAAAAGAATAAAGATTATGCTTTAGCTGATCAGATTCGCACTGAACTTCTTGAAAAAGGCGTAACGTTAATTGATACCCGTGAGGGAACAAAATATGAGGTTAACTAATGAATAATATTGCATTTGGGGTTGTAGCTTTTCTCACCTTTGGTATATCTTTTATATCAGCATTTATTTTTCTTTCTAATTATTATAAGTATCGAAAAAAAGAGATGCTAAATGGACTTAGTGGTTGTGAGGTAGCTGAAAAGATATTAAAGGCTAATCATTTAGAGAATGTTTATGTCATTCAAATTAATGGGGAATTATGTGATAATTATGATGCTAACAGAAATGTTATTAAACTATCGAAAACTGCTTTTCATCATAGCGATATCGCATCAGCATTGTTAGCTTCATATATGGCGTCTTTAGCGATAAAAAATAAAAAGAAGACAACACTTATATCTTTAAATAATATTCTTAAACCTATTTTAGATATTCTAATAATCATAAGTTATATTGCTCTATTAATTTCGCTCATCTTAAATAATTATCAATATTTAAAGATAACAATTGGGGTAATGTTTATTATCGTTGTCTATCATCTTTTAACTAATAAATTAGCAAGAGATACCAAGGTAAGAGCTAGTTTAGAGTTAAAGAAGCTATCACTTGTTAGTAAAGAAGAGATAGAAGATGTTAATCAAATGAGTGAAGCTTTAAGCTATTTGCCGTTAGCTTCGCTTATATTAATTCCTATAGAATTATGTAATAAACTAATAAAAAAATAATCATTAACGATTATTTTTTTGTTGCTTATTAACACCTATTAGTATATAATACTACCTATGGGGAGTTGGTAATATGCCACAGACATCACGCGTTTTTGTTATATACTATCATCGTCAAGTTATATGTGATGATTATCTATTATATATTCCTTGTAGTTATGGTGAGGGTAGTGTTGACAGAGCTGACCGCGTTTTTATTGATGATACGGGTAATAGCTATAACCCATGCGATTCATATGAAATAATTGCTAACCCTAGTCAAGATCTAACTTATTTTTTTGATATTACTGCCAAAGATTTAAAAAATCGTTATCAGTTAAGAAATGAATATGAAGCTTTATCAAGATATTATGAAGAGATTAAAAATTTTGTTTTATTCGGCCGGGTTGATGCTGAACATAAGTTTATTGATATTATGCCTTTAGATAAAAAACAAATTAAAATGTTAACGGATCCTGTGACTTATTCTATTGACAGTGATGAAGCTAAGGTTGAACTTACAACAACCCAGTTAAAAACAATTTTAAATTATAGTCGTTTAAGTGATGTAAGACGTGTTTTAGGAACTTTTTTAGCGCGAACAAATGCAATGAAAAAGTTAGCGGATAATCATCAAAATAATGTCGCTGCTATTCAGACAAGCTTTGATGGAAGACATGTTGGTAGTGCCTATGGTAGACCAGTTTTATTAACAGGTGAAGAATTAGAAAAAGCAAAACAAGCCAGAATGAAGCGCGGTGGGAGTACATATAGTACCAAAGATATTTCTATAAGTCCAGAAACTAGTACTTTATCATCCCCCGTTTTAACTCCTGAAGTTGGTGGTTTTGGTTCGATGACGAAAAAAATATACACCGATATTACAGGTAGTTTAATTGGTCAAGATGATGTTGTTCAAGATATTATAAGTGTCGTTATGGCTAATGCTAGAGCGACCGACCCTAAAGAAATTATTAAGCCTTTTATCATTGGTCAAACTGGTAGTGGGAAAAGTTTATTATTTAAGTTATTAGGTGAAATGCTAGGTATACCCGTTATCTCAATTGACTGTAATATGATTACGCAAGAAGGATATAAGGGTAAAAGTGTTTTAGATATTCTAGTTGACTTATATTATCTATGTGATAAAGACATTCAAAAGGCGAGTCGCGCTATTATTTTCCTAGATGAAGCTGATAAAATTGCAGCTCATGGTAATGATGTCAGTGATATTGGTGCCCAGCAAGCTTTATTAAAACTTATTGAAGGTAATCGTTTTGCCATTGATGTTGATAAATATGGTAATAAAGTCATTATCGATACAAGTATGATGACGATTGCTGGTGGTGGAGCTTTCGAAGGAATATTTGAAAAAACTTCAAGAAAATTAGGTTTTGGTAGTGAAGATGTTGCATCCGTTCGCGAGTTAACTTTAGATGATTTAAGAGAATACGGAATGACGAAAGAGTTTATCGGCCGGTGGGGACTATTTAGACAGTATCATCCTGTTACCAAAGAAATGTTAATGGATAACCTAAATCGTGGCGCTTTATCACCAATTACTATTAGAGGTAAAGCTTACTTAAGAGAATTTGGGATTACTATCGATTTTACGCCATCATACAAAGAGGCCTTATGTGATGCGGCTATTACGCGTAAAAGTGGCTTCCGGGGGTTGGATGAAATTGTCAACAATAGTTTAATTAAAGCCCAATTTGCTCTTCAAACAAGCGATCAACCTTATACTAAATTAGTTGTTACTAAGGAAACAATTGAAGATCCAAAGAAATATCAATTAATAAAATAGTCTATAAGTCATTATAGACTTTTTTTAACCTTTATTTTTAAACGTATTTTTAGTATAATTAACATTGGAGATGAGTTTATGCATACTTTAAAGATGGAAAAATTATCAGTTATGGTTGGAACAAAAGTTATTCTTGATGATTTTAATTTAGAAATTAAAAGTGGCGAAGTTCATGCTTTGATGGGTCCTAATGGAACTGGTAAAAGTACTTTATCAAAAGTTATAATGGGCGATGACACATATAAAATTGTTAGTGGCGATATTACTTTTGATGGTAAAAGTATTTTAAATATGACTACTGATGAAAGATCACGCTTGGGTATCTTTTTAGCTATGCAATCACCAATTGCTATTGAAGGTGTCAGTAATGCTGATTTTTTAAGGACAGCTTGTGCAACTAGGGATGGAGATGCTTTTAAACTTTTTCCGTTTATTAAAGAATTAGAGGCTAATGCTGAGAAGTTAAAAATTGATACGTCATTTATTCATCGGGGCGTTAATGTCGGTTTTAGCGGTGGTGAAAGAAAGAAGAACGAGGTTTTACAAATGTATATGTTAAAACCTAAAATGGTCTTATTAGATGAGATTGATTCCGGTCTTGATGTTGATAGTTTAAAAATTGTTGGAACAAACATTATGGATTATAAAAAGCAAGCTAAATGCGGTCTTTTAGTTATTACCCATTATGAACGTTTGCTTGATTATATTCGACCTGATTTTGTTCATATTATGGTTAATGGTCATATTGTTAAAAGTGGTGATCAAAGTTTAGTTAAATATATTGAAGATAATGGTTATGACGCTTTTATTGATAAAAAAGATGATTTAACTAGTACTTGTATCGTGAGGGATATTTTAGATAATGAATAAAATAGTAATAGATGAATCAAATGTTGAACTAAAAAAAATCACGAAAAAACTTGATATTCAAGTTAATAAGACCGACACCATAACTGGTATTATCAACATTCAAATTAATGTCTTAGGTTCTACTAATTTAGAAATTGTATACCATATGAACGCTAATAAATATCTACTTACTATTAATGTTATGCCCGGAGTGAAATTAACTTTATCGACGTTAAAAGAGGGAAGTAAAGGTAAAATACAATCTGTTTTCAATCTTTTTGAAGAGAGCGAAGTAACATATGATGTTTTTAACAGTATCAAGGGTATTAAAGAGATGTTATTAGTTAATTTAAATGGACCTAAAGCATCTTTTAACTATAATTTTAAAGGCATTGCAACAGATAAAGAAACATATGATATTGTTATTAATCATAACTATAAAAATACTGTAAGTAATATTAGAAACAATACTGTTAATATCGATAATGGTAAGGTTACTTTTCAAGTCTCAGCGTATGTTCCTAATGGTATTAAGAATTGTCTTGTTAATCAAGCTAATCGCATTATCAATTTTACGAATAATAAATGCGAGATTAGACCTAATTTATATGTTGATGAGTTTGACACAACGGCGAATCATTCAGCCTTAATTGGCGGCTTTGATTCAAACGAGATGTTTTATTTAAAGAGTAGGGGTATTACGGAAGATGAAGCTAACAAATTACTTATATCAGGATTTTTGTTAAGTGATTTAAATAGTCAAAGTATTATTAGAAAAATTAAGAAAACAATCAAAGAATATTGGAGGTGATTTATGTATCGTGATGATTTTGAGATTTTAGATGACCAACTTATTTATTTTGATAATGGTGCGACAACACTTAAGCCTCGTCTTTTAATAGAAGCCGTTGGGGATTATTATAACCACTATAGTGCGAACGCTCATCGGGGCGACTATGATATTAGCTTAAAAGTTGATGAAGAGTTTGAAAAAAGTCGTTTCCGGGTTAGTGAGTTTATTGGCGCTAATCATAATGAAGTTATTTTTACTAGTAATACAACGGATGCTTTAAATAAAATCGTTTTAGGATATTTTGCTAATTATTTAGATCAAGATGATGAAGTTTTAATAACGACAAGTGAGCATGCTTCAAATGTTTTACCTTGGTTTGAACTTGCTAAAAATAAAGGTATTAAAGTTAGCTATATTCCACTTGATGGCAATCATAAAGTGACACTTGATAATGTTAAAAAAAGTATTACGAGAAAGACAAAGGTTATTTCACTTGCCCATATAACTAATGTTATTGGCGATGTAAGACCGATGAAAGAAATTATTGCTTTTGCCCATCTAAATAACATTTTAGTGATTATTGATGGTGCCCAATCTATTCCACATATGAAAATTGATGTTAAAGATATGGACGTTGATTTCTTAGCTTTTTCAGCCCATAAAATGTGTGGTCCAACCGGTGTAGGTGTTTTATATGGAAAATATGAATTATTAAAACAGATGAAACCTTTAATTGTCGGTGGGGGAATGAATGGCAGTTTTGAAGCTAATGGTGAGGTTTTATATAATGAACCACCACACTTTTATGAAGCTGGAACACCTAATATTGCGGGAGTGATTGGCTTTGGTAAAGTGATAGAATATTTAGATAAGATTGGTATGGATAATATTCATAATTATGAATTAGAATTAAGACATTATGCTTTAGAAAAATTAAAAGAAATACCAGAGATTATCATTTATAATGAAAAGAGTGAAAGTGCCATTATCGCATTTAATTATAAAGATGTTTTTGCTCAAGATTTAGCTATTTATTTAAATAAGTATCATATCTGTGTTAGAGCTGGTAATCACTGCGCTAAAATCTTAAAAGATGAAATTAATATTAAAAATACGTGTCGTTTAAGTTTCTATTTCTATAACACCAAAGAAGAGATAGATAAACTTATCGAAGTTTTAAAAAATCCACACTTAAAGGATGAAATTATTTAAAAGGGATTAAAAATCCTTTTTTATTTTGTTATAATTATATTAGAAGGAAGTGTTATGATGGCTGTTATAAAAGTGTTAGATGAAGTTTTAGCTAATAAGATAGCTGCCGGTGAGGTCGTTGAAAGATGTGCTTCCGTTGTTAAAGAATTAGTTGAAAATAGTATTGATGCTTTATCAACCGAGATTCGTGTTGAGTTAAAAGAATCAGGTATTAAAGAAATCAAGGTTATTGATAATGGCATTGGTATGGATAAAGATGACGCTGTTAATTGTTTTTCGCGTCATGCGACAAGTAAAATAAAAGATGAAGATGATTTATATCATATCGCCACATTAGGCTTTCGTGGTGAGGCCTTAGCTAGTATTGCTAGTGTAAGTAAAGTTGAATTAATAACATCATTAGGATCTGTTGGAACGACGGTGAATGTTTCCGGTGGTAAAATAACTAGTGTTAAAAATAGTGATGCTAGAACCGGCACTATTATGACGGTAAGAGATCTTTTTTATAATACGCCAGCTAGGCTTAAACACTTAAAAAGCCTTTATACCGAACTAGCTAATATTACGGAATACATTAATAAACTCGCTTTAGCGCATCCTAATATTCGCTTCAGTTTAAGTAATGATGGTAAAGTTCTTTTTAAAACAGATGGTAATGGTGATATTTTAAAAGTTATTAATGCAATATATGGCCTAGGTGTAACTAAGAAAATGGTCGAAATAACTGGCGAGAATAACGATTATACGATTAGTGGTTATATTTCTTTACCAGAGGTCCATCGCGCTAATCGAAATGGCATGGTAACGATTGTTAATGGTCGAAATGTCCGTAATGCCGAATTAAATCGTGAGATTAATGAAGCATATCATTCATATAAGCCGGATAACCGCTATCCTGTAGTTGTTTTAAATATTGAAGTTGATACGAGCTTAGTTGATGTTAATATTCATCCAACGAAGATGGATGTTAAGTTTAGTAAGCAAGAAGCTTTAAATGAACTAGTGCGAAAAACGATTCAAGATAAATTAAAAGAAAAAACGTTAATTCCCCACATTGAAGTCAAAAAAGAAAGTATCAAAAAAGAGAAGGTTACTCCGTTAACTTTGAATTTTGATACCCCTAAAGAAGAGCCTGAAGAAATTATTTTAAACGATATGTTCATAGAACCGATGATTAAAGAAGAAAGTGAAACATACGAAGTTCATGAAGATGTTAAAGAAAAATTACCGCTTATATATCCGGTCGGTTTAGTTCACGGAACATATATTATATGTCAAAATGAATTAGGTATGTATATTATTGATCAACATGCTGCTAAAGAGCGCATTAACTATGAAATGATCAAAAAGAAATTAGCTAGTAAGAAAAAAGAAAAGACATCATTGCTTTTCCCAATTACTATTGAATACCCTAATGATGAGTTTATTGTTTTAAAAGAAAATTTTGAACTTCTTCGTGATATGAATTTTGATATTGATGAGTTTGGGGTTAATTCTATCATTATTAAGGCGCATCCGGTATGGTTACCAATGGGTTATGAAGATGAAGCTATTAGAAGAATTATTGAAGTTGTTTTACAAAAAGAAAAAGATTTTGACTTATTAAGATTTTATGATCACGTGGCGGCGACTGTTGCTTGTAAGATGAGTATTAAAGCTAATACAAGTATTACTTTAGAAGAGATGCAACACTTGGTTGATGATCTAAGGAAGTGTGATAATCCTTTTAATTGCCCGCATGGTAGACCAACAACTATTTACTATACAATATCTGATTTAGAAAAAATGTTTAAGCGAAGTGGCTTTTAAAGAATTGATAAAAAAGATATTTCTATGATATAATTACTTTGATAGGAGAGAAATAAATGGAAGAGATTTTATTTGAAACGGAAACTTTGATGCAAGAGGCCATCGAAAATATGGAAAAGCGATTTTTAAATATTCGGGCTGGCCGGGCTAATCCGGCTATGTTAGATGGTGTTATGGTTAGCTATTATGGCGTTGATACACCATTAAAACAATTAGCAACCATATCTATTCCCGAAGCGCGTCAGCTTGCTATAAAACCATTTGATCGTAGTTCCATTAGTGCGATTGAAAAAGGAATTTTAGCAGCTAATGTCGGTATAACACCAAATAACAATGGGGAAGTTATTATTTTAAACATACCAGCTTTAACAGAGGATACAAGAAGAGAATATGTTAAACAAGCTAAAGGTTATGCTGAAGATTGCCGGATAGTTTTACGAAATATTCGACAAGACGCTAATAAAGATATTGCTAAGTTAGAGATTCCTGAAGATGATGCTAAAGCAGGGGAAGAAGACGTTCAAGAACTAATTAATAAATATAATAAAGTGGTTGATGAAAAACTAAAAGAAAAAGAAGAAGAGTTAATGACCGTTTAACTCTTTTTTGATGATGTTAAAGATGTAAAGAAATCTTCTAAATCCAAGGATAAACAACCTTTTTTTATTGTTAATTACTACATTCTTTGATATAATTAATAAAGGTGATAACGATGGCAGATGAAAAAGAAGTTAAAGTAAAAAGCAAAATAAATTATCGAAAGATTAATGATATTTTAAAATTATCACACAAAGTTTTAAAAGTTTTTTACATTTTAATGCTTATTGTTGGTATTTATGTTATTTTAAAAGTCTTTCAAGAGTTAAAAGTTTTTAAGATTGTTTTAGATATTTTAGGAATTATTGCTCCTTTATTTGTCGGACTTATTGTTGCTTGGCTTTTTAACCCAATTGTTTCTTTTTTGCAGAAGAAGGGGGTTAAAAGAGTCTTCGGGACAATCTTTGTCTATCTTATTTTATTAGGTATAATTGGTCTTATCTTAGGAACTTTACTACCTATTTTATATGATCAAATTGTTAACTTTGCTAGCTCTATTCCTAATCTTCTTCGAAATGTTGAAGGATTTTTGGATAACTTCTTAGATAAGTTTGATCGAATTGATGGTATTGATATTGTAACAATTAAAAATAACGTTTTGTTGGAAGTTGAAACATTTGGCGATAAGATTGTTGATACATTACCTTCAATGGTAATTGGTATTGGTAAAACATTAATCAATGGTATTTCAACTGTCGGTATTGGATTAATTATCGGTTTCTTCCTACTTATTAATTCTAGTAATGTAGGAGATACTCTAACTAGCCTACTACCTAAAAAATGGCGTAAAGATGCGACAGACTTATCAAAAATGATTGATGGAACGATGCGTAATTATGTCGTTGGTATTATTATTGATGCCTTTGTTATCTTTGTCATTTGTTCTGTTGTCTTTAGCTTAATTGGTTTAAGAGCGCCCCTTTTGTTTGCTATTTTCTGCGCTATTACTAATGTTATTCCATATGTTGGTCCATATATTGGAGCGGTACCAGCTTTAATTGTTGGTTTCTCAATTAGTCCAACGGTCGGTATTTTAACTTTAATTGCTATCGCTGTAATTCAATTCTTTGAAGGTAACTTCTTACAAGATTATATTATGAGTAAAGCAACCAAATTACATCCTGTTACCATTATTAGTGGACTTCTTCTTTTTGGACACTATTGGGGTATTATCGGTATGGCTTTATCAACACCAATTATTGGTATTTTCAAACAACTTTGGTTGTTCTTTGATGCTAAGTTTGATTTCTTTGGATTAAGAGGTGAGGCAAGTGAATAAAATTGTTGCGATTGATGGTCCTGCAGGAAGCGGTAAGGGAACAGTTACGGAACTTATTGCCAAAAGATGCCATCTTGTTAATATCGATACCGGCGCAACATACCGGGCTGTCGCGCTTGCGGCCTTAAGAAATAATTTAACGATTGAAGATAAAGATGCTATAACAGAGTTATCAGGTAAGATTGATATTACGTTTGATGAAGCGGGACATGTTTATTTAGATGGGGAAGATGTATCTAGTGAAATTAGAGATAAAGAAGTAACGAAGTTTGTCTCACCAGTATCTAGTATTGTACCGGTCAGAACTAATATGGTGGCTTTACAACGCAAAATGGCGGAAGGTAAAGACGTTATTATGGAAGGACGCGACATTACGACGGTTGTTTTCCCTAATGCTCAATATAAGTTTTATCTTGACGCTTCTTTAGAAGCCCGCGCTAAAAGACGTTTTGAACAAAATAAAGAAAAAGGCATTGATATGTCCTATGAAGAAGTATTAGATAATATTCAAAAACGTGATTATAATGATATGCATAAAGAGGTTGGTTCGCTAATTAGAAGCGATGATGCTATATATATTGATACGACCAATATGACAATTGATGAAGTTGTCGATAAAATGGTTAAAATAATAGAAGGTGATTAATTTGAATCTTAAAGATTTATATATAAATTTCTTTATTAGTAAAGGTCATAAGCAAATTCCTAGTGCGCCTGTTGTACCAGAAAATGATCCATCTGTTCTTTTTAATACAGCTGGTATGCAACCTTTGATTCCTTATTTAATGGGTCAAGCTCACCCTTATGGAACAAGACTTTGTGATTATCAAAAATGTATTAGAACAATTGATTTGGACTCTGTCGGTGATACAACACACCATACATTCTTTGAAATGTTGGGTAACTGGAGCTTGGGCGATTATTTTAAAGATGAGTCCATTGCTTGGAGTTTTGAGTTTTTAACGGAACACCTTCATATTCCTGTGGAACGTTTAGCTGTTACTGTTTTTGCTGGCAATGATGAGATTCCCTTTGATGAAGTAAGTTATAATAAATGGTTAAGTCTAGGTATTCCAAGTGAAAGAATCGCTAAAACCGTTGATGATAATTTTTGGATAGCTGGAGCATCTGGACCTTGTGGTGGTGATACCGAAATCTTTTATTGGCGAAGTGAAGATGCTATTCCAGAAACTTTTGATACCGAAGATGATCGTTGGGTAGAAATTTGGAATAACGTCTTTATGCAATACAATAAAGATGAAAATGGTAATATTACGGAACTACCTAAAAAGAATGTTGATACCGGCATGGGTGTTGAAAGAACCACAGCTATCTTAGAAGGTGTTAACGATAACTATTTATCAAGTATTTGGAAAGATGTTATTGATCTTATTAGTTCTATTTCAAACTTGCCATATGAAGGTAATGAAAGAAGTATGCGGATTATCGCGGATCACTTAAGAACGGCTGTCTTTATTGCTGCTGATCCGGCTGGTATTAAGCCTTCTAATACTGATCAAGGCTATATTTTAAGACGTTTAATAAGACGAGCTATTCGCCACGCTAAACAATTAAATATTGATATCAATAGTGATTGGGAGTTAGATATAGCTAAAGTTTTATTAGATAAATATAAGGTTTACTATAAAGAATTAGAATACAATTATAATGTCGTTTTAGATGTTTTACATAATGAAAAAGTAAAATTCAATCGTACTCTAGAAAAAGGCTTAAAAGAGTTTGCTAAGGCAACCCGTAATAATGAAAATATTGATGCCTTAACGGCTTTCCACTTATATGATACTTATGGATTCCCAATTGAGCTTACAACTGAGTTAGCTAATGAAAGGGGCTTAAGTGTCGATATCAAAGGATTTGAAGCTAAGTTTAAGGAACATCAAGAATTATCAAGAACAGCTTCAGCTGGAAAGTTTAAAGGTGGTTTAGCTGGTAATGGTGAGATTGAAACAAAATATCATACCGCCACTCATTTACTAAATGCCGCTTTAAAAGTAGTAGTTGGTCCTGATGTTCATCAAAAAGGATCTAATATAACTTCTGAAAGAATGCGTTTTGACTTTAGCTGTGACCATAAATTAACGGATGAAGAAAAACATCAAGCTGAAGATTTGGTCAACAAATGGATTAGTGAAGGCATTGATGTTACTGTTAAGGAAATGCCTAAAGTTGATGCTATCGCATCGGGTGCTGAATGTATGTTTATTGAAAAGTATCCTGATGTTGTAACCGTTTATTCAATTGGCGATATATCAAAGGAATTATGTGGTGGTCCTCACGTTAAAAATACAAGTGAACTAGGTACTTTTAGAATAATCAAAGAAGAAGCTAGTAGCGCTGGGGTTCGTCGGATTAAGGCTGTATTGGAGTGATAGAATGAATAAAACAATAATTACGAAATTAATTGTAACACTATTTGGTTTAACTATTATTGCGGCCGGCTTTATTCTAGCTTTTAATGTTGGTAAAGAAGAAAAACCAGAAGAACCAGTAGTTAAGACGGATTCAGAAAAGTTTAAAGATGAATATGAAGCTTATAATAATAAGGAGTTAGAAGGTAATCCTTCGTTGCATCATAGGGAAGTAACCATTGACAAAGAAAATCCTATTAAATATGCTAGTGCTAGTGATATTGAAAAATTGTTTAAGGATAACGCCTCTTTCGTTATTTATATGGGTTTTCCAACTTGTCCTTGGTGTCGTAATGCCATTGGTGTTTTACTTGATGTTGCAAAAAGTAGAAACATTAATGACATCAAATATATCAATATTTATGATATGCGGACAATGTGGACAGTTAAAGATGATAAGTTAGAGGTAACAAGAAAAGGAACTGATGATTATTATAAATTACTAGAATTATTTGATAGTATTTTAGATGATTATTATTATGAAACTGATGATAATAAGTATGAGACTGGTGAAAAGAGGATTTATGCGCCAACCGTTGTCTTTGTTAAAGATGGAGAGATTGTTGGTAGTCATGTCGCAACCGTTACTTTAAATGAAGATCAAACACCATATGATGTCATTTTAGATGATCAAAAAGAAGAACTTAGTAAAATATATGGCGAGTTATTTGATAAAGTTTATAAAACTTATTGTGATGATGCTTGCTAAAAAGATTAGGGTAAATTATGAATTATCAATTAAAACTTGATGAAATTATTGCTTCTTTAAATGGGGAAGTTAAAACCCTTTTACTTCATGCCTGTTGTGCTCCTTGTAGTAGTTATGTTTTAGAATATTTAAGCAAGTATTTTAAAATAACGATTCTTTATTATAATCCAAATATTTATCCCGAAACGGAGTATAAGCGTCGGAAGGAAGAATTAGAAACATTCTTACCTAAAAGGACATATAAATATCCGGTAACACTTGTTTGTGATGAATATAACCCCTTAGAATATGATGAGGCGGTAGCGGGATTAGAAGAGATGGGCGAAAAGAGTAAACGTTGTTATGAATGCTATAAATTTCGTTTAAAAAGAGCCTATCAGTATGCTTTAGAACATCACTTCGATTACTTTACAACTACACTATCAATTAGTCCATATAAGATTAGTTCTTGGATTAATGAGATAGGGGAGGAATTAGCCAAAGATGGAGAGGTCAAGTTTTTATATGCTGATTTCAAGAAACGCGATGGCTATAAGAGATCTTTAGAATTATCCCGGGAGTATGATTTGTATCGTCAAGATTATTGTGGCTGTAAATATTCTAAAGAGCAAAGTAAAAAAGAGTAGAATTACTCTTTTTCTTTTAGGTTATTTAGTTTATCATAAATGCCTTTTAGATTAGTCTCATATTTACTAGTTACCTTAGGTTCATAGTAGCGATGATTTTTAATATTATCCGGTAAATATTGTTGTTTAACATAGGCGTGCGGATAATTGTGAGGATATTTGTAATCAGGAGCATTAGTTTTAATGTGATTAGGAACATTACCTGTGTTTCCTTTTTCAATATCAGCTAAAGCCTTATCAATAGCTGTAATAGCGCTATTGGATTTAGGTGATAGGGCAAGATCAATAACCATAACTGCTAAAGGTATTCTAGCTTCAGGTAAGCCTAAACGCTCACAAGTATTAATAACGGCATCAACTCTAGGTCCCATACTAGGATTGGCTAAGCCTATATCCTCATAAGCAATGACACTCATTCTTCGATAGATGATATCAAGGTCTTCTGCTTCAATAAGGCGACCCAAATAATAAAGAGCGGCATCGACATCAGACCCTCTAATACTTTTTTGAAAAGCGCTGATAACATCATAATGGCCATCATCATTTTTATCATGAAAGAAAACAGGCTTAGAATTAATAGCTTTAACAATATCTTCTGTTACTTTATAGTCTGATGTGGAATAGTAAGCTACTTCTAATAAATTATAAGCATATCTTAAATCCCCACCGGATAAATTAGCGATGAGTCTAATAGCTTTATTATCAATTTTAATATTTGGTAAAAAAGAACTTTTACTAGCGCGTTTTAAACCCGTTATAATATCTTCATCTGTAAGTTCTTTTAATTCAAATATTTGACAGCGGCTTCGAATAGCTGGATTTATTTTATGATAAGGATTAGAAGTTGTCATTCCAATTAAGGTTATCAGACCACTTTCAAGATGTGGTAAAAGAAGATCTTGCTTATCTTTATTAAGACGATGAATTTCATCCATAACAATGATAAGACCTTTAAACATTTTAGCTTCTTCAATGACAATATCAAAATCTTTTTTGTTATTTATAGTTGCATTTAACATCCGATATTTTAGCCCTAATTCATTTACAATAGCCATAGCTACACTGGTCTTACCAATTCCTGGTTTACCATATAAAATCATTGAAAAAATCTTTTTGTTTTTAACGAGATTTGTCAAGATTTTATCTTTGCCAAATAAATGTTTTTGACCAATAATTTCTTTAGTATTAGTAGGACGCATTAAGATTGCTAAAGGTTCCATATCATCACCATTTTTATTTTAACATAAATTAGACCATTATTTACAATAAAACTAATAAATGTTATACTTATATTAGGTAAGATAAGAAAGTGGTAATGTGGAAGAAATATCCCTATTTTGTAATTATTTATTAATTGATAAAAAATATAGTTCCAATACGATTGCGTCATATAAACGTGATTTATTGAAACTAGATTCTTTTCTAAATAAAGACATTAAAAAAATAACGGAAGATGATATTAAAAAATATCTTAAGTATTTAACGGAAAGTAAGGAAAGTAAAAAGACAATTGCTCGTAATATATCCGCATTAAGGTCCTTTTATAAGTTTTTAATGATTGAGAAGATTGTTAAGAATAATCCTATGGAAAATATTGAACTACCACGTCTTAATAAAGCCTTACCTAAAACGTTAGACGAAGAAGATATTGACAAACTATTGGATATTAATTTAGTTGATGCCTTTAGTTATCGTAATAAAGCGATGTTGGAGCTGATGTATGCGACGGGTCTTCGGGTTAGTGAGCTCATCAATCTTAAAGTCCATGATGTCGATTTTGATATGGCCCTTTTAAGAACGATGGGGAAGGGGAGTAAAGAACGCATTATTCCAATTGGTGATTATGCTTTAGAATATTTAAAGAAGTATCTTTTAGAATATCGCAGTACGATGTTAAAAAAAGAATATAATGATTACTTATTTTTAAATAATCATGGTAAGCAAATGACTAGACAAGGCTTTTTTAAGATTCTAAGAAAATTAGCTGACGAAAAGGGGATTGATAAAGATTTCTCACCCCATACTTTAAGGCATTCGTTTGCGACCCATCTTTTGAATCACGGTGCGGATTTAAGAAGCATTCAAGAGCTTTTAGGCCATAGTGATATTGCGACAACACAAATATATACACATGTATCAAATCGACAGTTAAGAGAAAATTATGATGAATATCATCCCCATAGTGGTAAGTAAGGAGGAAGTATGAAAATAGTAAAAATTAAAGATGAGATATTCAGAGCTAATGATGTGAGAGGTATTTATGGCGAAGAATTAAATGAAGATGTAGCCTATACGTTTGGTAAAAGTTTTGGTACTTATATCCAACTTATGGGTGAAAAAGATGTTTTAATCGGTAATGATAATAGAGAATCAGGGCCTGAACTTGTTGGTGGTTTAATTAAAGGTATTACGGATAGTGGCGCTAACGTCATCTATTTAGGACTTGTAACAACACCAATGTATTACTTTGCTAAGAAAAAACAGAATATGACGGCCGGTATTATGGTAACAGCTAGTCATAATCCACGAGAATATAATGGTTTTAAGTTTTCTTTCAGCAAAAAAGGTAATGCCTGTGGCGATGATATAATAGCTTTTAGAGATTTTACTAACAAGGGTGAATATAAAGATGGCACAGGTGAAGTATCTAATTTAGATATAAGAGAAGACTATTTAAAACAAGTTAAAAATAGTGTTGATCTAGGACCTAGACGAGTTAAAGTTGTCTATGATTGCGGTAATGGTACCGGATCTATTATTGTTAAAGATATCTTAGATATGTTTGATGTTGATTATGAATTATTATATTGTGATTCTGATCCAACTTTTCCCCATCATCACCCCGATCCTTGCGTTCATGAGAATATGATTGACCTAGGAAAGAAAGTTAAAGAATTAGGTTACGATCTTGGGATTGGTATTGATGGCGATGCCGACCGCGTTGGTTTAGTTGATGAAAATGGTAATGTTATTAGTAGTGATTTGATGATGTTAATTGTTTACCGCTTTTTAGCGCCTTCTATGCGAAATAAAAAAGCTATCTATGATATTAAATGTTCAAAAACTTTAATTGATGGCATTGAAGCTTTAGGTTTAAAAGGCACTATGAATAGATGTGGTAATTCTTATATGAATATGGCTGTTAATGAGGGTGATTATGACTTTGGCGGTGAATATTCTGGTCATGTCTGGTTTAGAGATAAATGGTTAGGCTTTGATGATGGTATTTATGCTGGCCTCCGTCTAATTGAAATACTATCTAAAAGTGAAGGCACAATATCTGATATGCTAGCTAATACGAATAAATACTATTCAACAGAAGAAATTAAGTTTAAAGCGCCTGATGAGATTAAGTTTGCTATTGTTGATAAGGTCCACGACTATTGTACTGATAAACATTACGAAATAATTGATATCGACGGCGTTAGAGTTACTTTTGATGATGGTTGGGCTTTGGTTAGAGCTTCTAATACCGGCCCTAATCTAACTGTTCGCTTTGAAGCTAAGACCGAAGAGCGCTTAGCTAGTCTTCAAAATGAGTTTACGAATCTTGTAAATGAATTATTAAAAGACTATCAATAGATGCGATGAGAGATGTTACATTGTTAACATCTTTTTATTTTATCTTTAATATAAAATGTGTTACAATATTATTGATAGTAGAAGGTGACTAAATGAAAGAGGAAAGAAAAACCATTTTTATTGGCTCTATATTTAATTTTTTAGTTGCTAGTATTAAATTTTGTGGTGGGATTGCTTTCCAGATTAATTCTTTGATTGTTGATAGCATCTATACCTTTTGTGATTTTACTACAGATATCATATCAATTGTTGGATCAAAGTTAGCTGGTAAAAGACCGACAAAGTATCATCCTTTTGGCTTTGGTCGCGTTGAATATTTAACTAATTTATTCATTGGTATTTTAATGGTCATGGTATCGACGACTCTATTTATGCATAGTTTTAAAAGCGAGTATGAAATACCTAATATAAGTATTTTAGGTGTGTTAGCGGTAGCAATGACGATTAAAATCTTTATGTTACATTTTCTTAAGATGCGAAATAAAAAACACAAAAGTCCTCAGCTTGCCGATGGTATTGAAGAATCGACAATTGATTTAATTTCAACTATTTTAGTTACTATTTCAGTTATCTTATTACAATTTAGTAATGAAATATACCCCTTAAGATATTGTGATATCATCGCCAGTTGTATCATTTCCATAATGATTTTAAGAACATCTTGGCAGTTAATAAAAAACAATATTTTAAACTTATTAGGAACGGTTGAAGTTAATGCTGAAATAACGCAGTATGTTAAAGATGAGATTCAATCATTAGGTAAAATCGACGTTTATAAAGTTGAATTAATCAAATATGGAAGATATTATAAGATTCATCTTGTCATTGGCTTAGATGGCAATATTACGTTAAAAAAAGCTAAAAAAATCCAACAGAAAATCATTATGAAGTTGAAAAAACAAACTCGGATTAAGATAAAAGTCGTTAATGTTGATTTGGATTTAAGAAAAGATTAGTTTGTCAATTGGATTATCTTATTTAACACTACTTTACACTTGACATTTGACATAGTAATGATATAATGATAATAGGAGGGTATAGATAATGGAACACTTAAATAGTTTATTAAAAGAGCTAGGTATTTCTAAGGTTAAATTAGCTAAATTTTTAGGTGTATCACGCCAAATGATATATAATTACCTAGAACTAGATGATATCAATAAATGGCCAAAAGATAAAAAAGTATTATTATTAAATTTACTTGGTGTTAAAACACCAGAAGAGATTTATCATATTAAAGTTGATACTGATTACATATCTGATGTTGAAATTAGATTAAATAGCATTTGTAATGATAATGATACATCAGCTAATATTGAAGGTGCTAACGCCATCTTATCAGGCTTAAATAAAAAGGATCAAGAATTGTTATTTAATATCATTGACTTATTAAAGGAAAAATTAGAAGATCCTAATGATGATGATGGTCATAATACCGTTAAATATCTTTACCATTTCATTCAATCAATTGATACCTCAAAAGAATTAAAATATATCCTAGGCTATGTTGCTAAAGAGACAGGTTTTGTTAAACCATTAGAGTTTGCTTTCAATGAAGAAGAACAATTCATTTTCGAAAGTATCATGTACTCTGCTTTTGTTTTATATAACAGTGGGGGAGCATCTAAAACAAAATTAGCTGAATGCCATAAACGTTTCACTAATCAAATTGAACAAAAAATGGAAGAAAAATTAAGTCGTACTTTAGAGTTAAATAATATTAAGACTTTAGCTCTTAAAGAATTAGGATATACAGAAATTAATGAACATAACGCTGCTGAAGTGTTTGAAAAGATTGCAGAAATACAATCACGAAAAGTTGGTAATTAAATCAACTTTTTTTGTGATAACTCCCCTTTTATTTTATATGCTTAAAAGAGGGGATGAGGATACTTTTAATATATAATCATATATAGTACCAACTATTAGTCATATATTGTTATCGTATGTGAAAAAAGTAATAATTGGTTGATAATCTTAAATTTAATGACGCGTTCTCGTGCATCGAGAAATAAAAATGTGATAAGTTCTTCACCTGGATTAAAAAAAGTAATAACCCCCCTATTGTTATTTTGAGTGAAAAGAGGGGACTTATCTATAAAAATAGGGTACTCTATTTTGCATCGAGGTATTATTTTATGATAACTTGTCCATATAATTAATTAGAAATAGAATATATATATAGTTAAATAAATAATAATGTAATAAAGAATAAAAAAATAAATTTAAATTCAGAATAAATTGTTATTATGTAATTAATATTTAGAATAATGTTATAATAATAGTATAGAACTAGTATAGATGATAAGTTATTAATCATTATACCATTTTGTTTTAATATATATTGTTTTCCTATAATGTATATTATGTTAACTTCTATATTGAATAAAAGAAGAGGACTATTCACACATGAACTAGTCAACAAAAAGTAGACACAAAAAGAGAATTATATGAACCCTAATTCAGTTCTGTACTGAATTGGGGTT
>CANQCR010000005.1 GCA_947589735.1 uncultured Bacilli bacterium
AAATTTGCTAAGTTAAAAGAACTTGCTAAAAATACCATTGGTTACCATAATGATAATTCTGATTTACTAATTTCTACTTATGTTTCTCTTATTAACAACTTTAATGATAAAATTGATCCAATTGATAAACAAATTTCAACAATTATCAAAGAACTAAATCCTAGAATGCTATCCATTCCTGGATTAGGTGAATTATCTGCTGCTTCTATTTTATCTGAATATGGAGATATTTCTAATTTCTCTAGTCCAAATAAAATGTTAGCTTTTGCCGGCCTTGAACCTAGTATTATTGAATCTGGTACATTACAATCTAACGGCAAGATGGTTAAACATGGTTCTGGTCATCTTAGATATTCTATTATGAATACTGCAATGTCCATTTTAAGATATTCACCAACTTTTTATGACTACTACCTTAAGAAACGTTCTGAAGGTAAATGTCATCGCGTTGCTTTATCTCATGTTTGTAAAAAACTTATTAGAGTTATTTACTCTCTTGAGAAATACAACATGGATTTTGATCCGTCTTTATTGAAATAATTGATTCCTCAATTTTTCAAAATTTCACTTTTGTGAAATCTTTTTGGCGTGGGTTTCTTTCCAATTTATAACTTTCTATCAAAAATCTCTTGACTTCTAATAGTTAGTCACCTTCTTTAATATCTTGTCTCGTTATTTTCTTTTTATACTTTTAAAATAACGGATATTATGTTATAATTATTAAACTAAATGAGGTGATGAAATGAAAGCAACATTTGTTTTTGGACACAAAAAACCCGATACGGATTCCGTTTGTAGCTCAATTGCGCTCGCTTATTTAAAAAATCAGATGGGTGATAACGCTATTCCAAGAGTTATTGGTGAAATTAATAATGAAACAAAGTTTGTACTCGATTATTTCAATGTTCCGGAACCTCATTATTTAAATGATGTTCGCTTACAAATAAAAGATTTAAACTATGGTAAAGGATTATATTGTAACGAAAATGTTTCTTTATATTACATTATTGAATATTTAAAAGAAAATCATTTAAGTTCCATTCCGATTGTTGATGATCATCGTAAATATTTAGGTTTAGTTTCAATGAAAAATATTGCCAATAGCCTAATCAGTTGGGATTATGATGTCCTAGATACTTCTTATGACAATATTATCAACACTTTAAATGGTGAAAGTATCCTTAAGTTTGATGATGAAATAACTGATGGTTCTATTTTAGTAGCTTCATATCGCAGCACTACTTTTATCAAGAGTGTCGACATTGATGCGCATTCGGTTTTAATTGTTGGCGATAGACATTCTATTATTGAGTTTGCTGTTAATAAAGGTGCAAAGTTAATCATTATTACCGGTAATAATCTTATTAAAGAAGAACACATTGAAATTGCAAGACGTAATCACGTTAATATCATTAGAACGCCCCTTCGGACATTTAATGTCGTTAAAGTAATTGGTATGTGTAATTACGCTAAAACCTTACTTGAAAAAGAAAATGTATCTTATTTTAGCGAACTTGATTATGTTAGAGATTTTATTGATGAACATAATCGGTTACGCCATAAAGTATATCCTATTGTTAATCGTCATAATGATTGCCTTGGCGTTATTCAGCCATCCGATGTTAATAATAAAGTTCGAAAGAAAGTGTTCCTAGTTGATCATAATGAAAAAGAACAAAGTGTTGATGGCCTCGATGATGCAGAGATTGTTGGCATTGTTGATCATCATAAATTAGGAACCATCGGTACTTCACAACCAATTAACTTTCGAACGATGACGGTCGGTTGTACATCAACTATTATTGCGCATTTATATAAGGAAAATCATATTGAAATACCAAAACACATCGCTGGGTTAATGTTATCAGCCATTGTCTCTGATACCTTATTATTTAAGTCGCCAACCACGAGTGATGAAGACATTAACACGGCTTACCGGTTAGCTAAAATAGCTAATATTGATATTCAAGAATACGCCTTAAAAATGTTTAAAGCCGGTTCTTCAATTAAAGGTAAAACAATGCAAGAAATATTATTTGCCGACTTTAAAGATTATAACGAGGGTGATTATAAACTTGGTATCGCACAAATTAATACCCTTAATATTGATGAAATTAAAGCTAGAGAAGATGAACTTATCGATGTTATTGAAAAAGAAGCTAGGTTACAAGACTTTGATATTTTAGCTTTCTTTATCACAGATATTATCAATGAAGCATCTTATTTATACTACTCTTTAAAAAGTAAAAATATCTTAGAAAAAGCTTTTCTTATTGATGAATTACATCAAGGTTATTATCTTGCTAATATTGTTTCCCGTAAGAAACAAATCTTACCTAATATTTTAAATATTATTGATGAAAAATAAAAGATATTCAAATAAGCTGAATATCTTTTTTTATTTTTTAAGAGAAGCTTTGATTATTGCTAATAGGTCTAGTAAATAATAAATATAGTGTTTATCAAGATTAATTGTATCTAAGGTAATAATAAGTTCCTTGTTTTTCATACCAAACCTAAATTTGCGTGTTAAACTACATACTTCCATAAACAATTTATCACCATCAATGTTATCAGATATCAAAACAGGTAGCGTAATGGCAATAAAGTTTTTCGTTTGATTAACTTTTTTGATACCTAAATCAGAAGCTAGATGTTCAAATAATTCTTCATGCATATAAATAATAACATCTTCACTTAAAGTGCCAAAGCGATCTTCTAATTCTTCTTTAACCTTTTGAAGCCTTTCTTTAGAATCAATTTGATTAATCTTTTGATGAATTTCAATTTTAAGGTCCGTGGCATCAACATAAGCATCATCAATACTTGTTGCTACTTCAACTAGAGGTTGTGTTTCATTTACCTCTTCTTCTTGATGAGGAATACCTTTTAGTTTATCAACCTCTTCATTTAACATTTTAAGGAATAATTCTACACCGACAGTATCGATAAAGCCTGCTTGTTCACTACCTAAAATGTCTCCTGCACCTCTTATAGATAAATCACGCATAGCAATGGCAAAACCACTACCTAATTCCGTAAACTCTTTTATGACATTTAATCTTTTTGTTGCCACATCAGTTAAAGAACGGCCTTTTTTATACATTAAATAGCAATAAGCGATTTTATCACTACGACCTACCCGGCCTCTTATTTGGTATAACTGTGATAATCCAAAACGATCAGCATCCATAATAATTAAGGTGTTAACGCTTGGTATATCAATACCTGTTTCAATAATGGTCGTACAAAGTAAGATGTCATATTCGCCATTTTGAAATTGCATCATAACATCTTCTAGGTCATTTTTATTCATCTGTCCATGCGCACAGACAATCTTAGTTTCAGGAACTAAAGCACTTATCTCCCTTGCTTTCGATTCCATATCTTCAATATGATTATAAAGAATAAAAACTTGTCCCTTACGCGATAATTCCTTATAAATCGCATCCTTTATAACTTGTTTATTTTCTTCTAAAACATAAGTTTGAACAGGGTAACGATTGTTTGGTGGTGTTTCAATTAAAGATAAACTACGCACTCCCGCAATCGACATTTGTAAGGTTCTAGGAATTGGGGTTGCACTTAAAGTTAAAACATCAATATTGGCTTTATATTGTTTAATTTTTTCTTTATGTTTAACGCCAAAACGTTGTTCTTCATCAATGATAAGTAATCCTAAAGATTTAAACTTAACATCATCACTTAATAAACGATGCGTTCCAATTAATAAATCAATTTTACCTTCACTTAAACGTTTAATAATATCTTTTTGTCTTTTAGGAGAAATAAAGCGATTAATAACCTCAATTTCAACATCAAAGCCCTTAAAACGTTCAATAGCGTTATTATAGTGTTGCGTTGATAAAATGGTTGTAGGACATAAGAAAGCAACTTGTTTACCTGATAAAATAGCTTTGAAGATAGCTCTAAACGCCACTTCGGTCTTACCATAACCAACATCGCCGCATAAAAGACGGTCCATTGGGGTACTTTTTTCCATATCATGTTTTACTTCTTCAATTACTCTTAATTGATCTGGCGTTTCATCATAGATGAAGTTCTTTTCAAATTCCAGCTGAACATCATCATCTTTTAAGAAAGCAAACCCTTTGGTACTTTCTCTTAAGGCGTATAGTTTTAGTAAATCACCAGCAATGTTTTCGATTTTAGCGCGAACCCGCATCTTCGTTTTTTGCCATTCCGTACCCCCTAATTTATTTAGTTTAGGAATAGCGCCATCGCTAGCAGAATATTTTGTTATTAATTCTAGTCTTTCAACGGGAATATAAAGCCGGTCTCCACCCTTATATTCTAATTGTAAATAGTCTTTTTTAAGGCCATTTTTCGTTAAGGTTTTAATCCCACAATAAATACCAATACCATGGACATTATGGACAATATAATCGCCTATTTCTAATTTATTGATATCTCTTACTTTTGTACCAATCTTAAAATTAGTTTTATATACAGCATTAACACTTTTCTTATTAAATAATTCTTTCTCACTGACAACGACATATTTACCGATAATGTAGCCGGATGTAATATTTTTAATAATGACATTTATTTTATTATCGACAATGGCATCTTCATTAGTAAAAATAACCTCATCATCATCTAAATCATTCAATAATTTATTAACTTTATAACGACTAGATAAACAGATTATAACTGTATCATTATTTTTTAAATATGTCTTTAAACGAGCTTTAATATCATTACTAGTACCCGTAAAATTATCTAACTCTGATACTTTATAAGTATAACTATCTTCTTTAGATACTCCATTATCAAACGTCATTAAATAATAAATATTGGGATATTTTATGAGCTCTAATTCACTCATATAACGGGTATTTTTAGGTAATTCATTAGAAATGGTATATTCCATCATTTCATTTGTTAAAAGCTCATATGAGGCTAGAATAGAGGTATAATCATTGATATATATATCCCCACCATCAATATAATCAGCAATGGTAACAGGGTCTAGATATTTAACAATATCCCGGTGAGGAAGATCTTCACTAATAGCTTCATCTATAACAAACTCAGTATTAGGAACAATTGTTACTTCATCTAACTTTTTAATTGTTAACTGGGTATCAACATTAAACTCTCTAATACTGTCGATGGTATCGCCCCAATATTCAATCCGCACGGGATTATTACAATTTAATGGAAAAACATCTATAACAAAACCCCGAGCAGCCATTTCTCCAGTTTTATTAACAATATTTTCTTTTGTATAACCTAAATTATATAGTTTTTGAACTAGTTTTTCTTGATCATAATCATTATTAACCTTTAAATTGATAATACTATCAAAATAATTCTTTTTAGGTGGAAGGAAACGTAAAAAGCCCATTAAATTAGTTACAATAATTTTTTTAGATTCTTGTAATTGATTTAAAGTTTCCAAACGAGTAATTTTAAGTTCTGGTGAGATAGCTAAAGCTTCACTAGTTAAAAAATCATCCATTGGAAATAATAAGATATCTTCCGTATAATTAGCTAGAATTTGATAGAAATGATTAGCTTCATATAAGGAGTTAGTAAGGAAAATAACGGATTTTGAAGACACGCAAAAACGATTAAAAACATAAAGAGCTTTTAATTCATCAGTTAAACCAATAATGGTATGAGCTTCATTATCTTTTAATAAATCCTTAAAAAATGACATTGAATCCTCCTTAAAAAGCTATTATGGCATCATTTTTTATTATATTTGTTCATTAAATTATCGAAAGTTAAAGTTTGATAATCTTTAAAGATAGGAACAACCTGGTCAAGCACGGTATCAAGTTTAGCTTGTTCCTCTAAACTAAATTTACCCAAAACATAGTCCTTGGTGTCAAGACCTTTATCATTAGATATACCGATTTTCATTCTTTTATAGTTATTGGTATTTAGATTTAAAGCAATATTTTTAAGACCATTATGTCCACCAGTCCCACCTTGATAACGAAGGCGAAAAGTACCGATTGGAGTATCAAGATCATCATGAATAATAAAGATATCATTGATATCAATCTTAAAAAAATTGACAAAATCTCGGATAACCTCACCAGATAAATTCATATATTTACCTGGTTTTAAAAGGATATATTTCTCTCCCTCATAGATAGCTTCAGCATAGCTGCCACTAAACTTTGTCTTATTAAATGTTACACCTAAATAGTTAGCTATTTTATCAAGAGCCATAAAGCCAACATTATGACGGGTATGTTCATATTCTTTTCCGGGATTACCCAATCCTACTATTAATCTCATTATTATCACTTTCCTTGATATTTAATATATTCATCATATACTTCACTTTTTTTAAGATGCCGTTCTTTAGCAACTAATTTAATTGCATCTTTGCTATTATAGCCTTCATCTAAATATAAATTAATGTGATCAATTAAAGACATCGTAAAAGTTTTAACCTCACTATTACCTTCTAAAACCACAACTAATTCCCCTTTAAAGGTGTAATTTGCTTTAATAATTTCTTCAATTGTTCCACGATAAACTTCTTCGTATTTTTTAGTTATTTCCCGGGAAATAGCTATTTTTCGATGTGGTCCAAAAACTTCCATAAAGTCCTTTAATGTATCGTTGATACGATGGGGAGCTTCATAAAAAATAAGGGTTGCTTTTTCATCTTTTAAAGCTTCTAACTCCTTAAGACGAAGAGATGCCTTACTATTTAAGAAGCCATAAAACATAAAAGGTTTAGGATTAAGACCCGACATAATTAAAGCAGGAATTAAGGCATTAGCGCCTGGTAAGCCAACGACATTGTATCCTTCTTCTATAGCAAAACGAGCTAATTCGAATCCGGGATCACTTATAACAGGCGTTCCCCGGTCACTTACAAGACCGACATTAAGGCCATCACGTAAGTATTCTAATAATTTATCTTTATTAGTTACTTCGTTATGATCGTGATTAGATATCATTTTTTTAGAAATATCTAAATACTTTAAAAGTTTACCTGTTTCTCTTGTATCTTCACAAAATAAAACATCAACTTCTTTTAATGTTTGAACACTCCGATAAGTCAAATCATCCATATTGCCAATCGGGGTGGGAATTAAATATAGTGTTGGTGTTTTATCATAACTTTTTTGCGACATTTAATCACCTCAATTATTTTCAAACATTTTTTTAATTTCATCGGTATATTCACCATTAGCTGTATGAGAATATAATGGTGGATATATTTTAAGATCAGCCCGACCATTTTTACGTCCTTCAATCAAAAGAATATTAGCTTCAGAATCAGGATGTGGATAAACAAGGCGCATCCTTTTAGGTTCAATATTATTTTTCCGCATTAAAGTAATTATATCAATCAATCGATTAGGGCGATGAACTAGCGCAAGTGTGCCATTATTTGTAAGTAAATATTTAGCAATCGTCATAATTTGTTCTAAAGTTAAAGCTTTTTCATGACGCGCTAAAGTCTTATAATCATTATCATTAACATTAGAGTCTTTTTGATACTTAAAAAAGGGCGGATTACACGTAATAAGATCAAAACTACAACTATCATACTTGCGGTAGACTTCATTAATATCGCCATTAATAAGCGTAATTTGCTTATCTAAATGATTCATTTTAACACTTTCACACCCTAAATCAAAAACATCTTTTTGAATTTCAACCCCGACGATATCAGCTTTTGTTTTTGTAGATAAAATAAGGGGTATCGGCGCATTACCACAACCGATATCCATTACCTTTTTAGTATCTTTAGTTAAACTTACAAAATTAGGAAGCAAGACTGAATCCAAAGAAAAATTAAACATATCTGTATCCTGAACGATATATAAGTCTTTATATCCTAATAAATAATTAGTTACTTTCATCTTCGTCCTTTTTAAACTCAACAATGCCTACATCAGGAATATTTACTTTATAGGTTCTGGCTAAGACATCAACACTAATAACTTTGCCCTCACCTTTTTCGGTCTTAATTTTTTTATTCATTTGAGGCATACCTTTACCACATTCTTTATAACATTCATTTTCATATTTTAAACAACATAATAAACGACCACAAATACCATTAATTTTCGATGGATTTAAAGCAATATTCTGGGTTTTAGCCATATTGATAGATATAGAATCAAAATCGTTCATAAACTTAGAACAGCATAATGGACAGCCACATTGACCATAGCCACCTGTCTCTTTAGCGCGATCCCTTACGCCAATTTGTCTTAATTCAATTCTTGTCTTATAAATATTAGCTAAATCTTTAGCTAAAGAACGAAAATCAATACGGTTATCGGCCATAAAACGGAAGAATAATTGACTCCGATTATGGGTAAATGATGCATCAATAATATACATATTTAAATTGTACTTTGAAGCTAATTCCCGAGCTTTAATAAGCGCCTTTCTAGCATCTTCAACATTCTTTTTATTTTTCTTTACGTCATCAGCCGTTGCCAGTCTTAAAATAGGATTTAATGGTGCGACTAAAGTATCTTCGCTAATTTCCCGAAGTTCCACCGCTACTGTTCCAAATTGTAAGCCTCGTTCGGTTTCAACAATGACATTATCACCTATTTTTAGACTTAAATCATTAGGTGAGAAATTATATACTTTACCTTTGTTTTTAAAGGTAATTCCTACTACTTTAAGCATTTTACACCTCACTTAGTAGAATAACTAATTTATCCATTAATAGATTAGCATTCAAATTATATTTTATATTTGTTTTTAAACTAGTTAAGATTTTTATCTTATTAGAAACTTTAACAACATCATTAAGTTTGGTAACTTCGTTAATTTGCGTTAGATAGTCATCAAAATATTCTAAAGGCATGTCCAACAATTTATTTAAAACATCTTTATAATACAATACAAATAGTTCAAAAGCAACTGCTAACTTTTTACGATCATTAAATGTTTCTAAAAAGCCTTTCGTCCGATAAACTAAAGCATCTTCTTTTCTTTTTTCTAAAAAAGATACATAACTTGTAACATCTTCAAGATATTTTAAACCGACATCACCAGTAAAGTTAGTATATGATTCGCTATCACTATATAGATAATTGCCAATTTTTTCAATCGTTGAACCATTTTTTATAACATTCTTTTTAAAGGATAAAATTTGGCAGCGTGAGACAATTGTATCTAATAGTTGATACATATTATCCGTAAGTAAAATAGCAATAATTCCTTCTGGTGGCTCTTCTAGAAACTTAAGAAGCGAATTAGCTGCTGATGCATTAAGTTTCTCGGCTTCCGATATAATATATATTCTTTTATTACCAGTTAAAGATTTATTGTTAAACTCTCGTTGTAATTCTTCTAATTGTTCTTTTTTAATCCATTCACCAATGGGTTTTATTAGTTTTATCTCTAAGGAATTGTTCGTTTCAATCTTATGACATTCTAGGCAATCATTACAGTTTTCATTGTTAGTATAATTATGAGGACACAACAAAAACTTAGCAAAAGCTAAGGCCATATCTAATCCTTTCGCATATCCATTTAATTCAAATAGATAGGCGTGGGAATATTTATCTTTGTTTATCGCATTTTTTAAAACACGATAAACAATCGGTTGTTCTTCTTTAAAATCATCCAACATATTACACCTACTATATCAAACATATGTTCAAAAACCAAACATCAGTAGCATTATTAAACTAAGTAATCCTGGTACGCCAAAGATACTAACATAACCAATTGTTAAAAAGTTAAGAGGTATCAAAAGATTAAGAGGCGAAGATAAAACATTATAACCATATATAAAAAGGGTCGCTACAAGTAGTCTTTTTATAATTTTAAACACTTTAGACATATCATCACCACTATAATAATATGTCTAAAGCGTTTATTAAGAACTAGTTATCATCAATAACTTGCTTACGATTTTCTAAAGCTAATTCAAGGGTTAAGGAATCAACATAGTCGATTTCTGTACCAAGTGGAACCCCATGCGCTATTTTAGATACTAAAACATCGGTATCACGTAATATTTTTGATATGTATAGTGACGTTGTCTCCCCTTCAATGCTTGGTTTAACAGCGAGAATAACTTCTTTTATCTTTTCTTTTTTTATGCGATCAATTAATTTATCTAAATTGATATCTTCAGGATTAATACCATCTAATGGTGAGATTAAACCAGAAATGACGTGATAATAACCATTATATGTGCCAATTTTTTCAAATAAGGCAATACTTTTAGGATCTTCAACAACACATAATAAACTAGCATCCCGATTCTTGTCTTTGCATATTTCGCATAGATCATCTTCAGCTAAATTATTACACCTTGAGCACCTTTTAACTTTCGTTTTTGTATCACTAATGGACTTAGAGAATTGTTTTATAACGTCTTCATCTAAATCAAGGGTAGCTAAGGCATAGCGTTCAGCTGTTTTCTCACCAATGCCAGGTAATTTTTTAAAGCATTCAATTAAGTTTTGAATAGTGTGAGGATAATGCATTAAAATAAACCTGGAATGTTTGGCATACCTTTTGTAAAGGCACCCATTGTTTCTTCTGTTTCTTTATCAATTTGTTTGATGGCATCAGTTAAAGCTACTACTATCATATCTTCTAACATTTCAATATCGTCTTTTTCTAATTTTTCAGCATCAATTTTGACACTTTTAACATCTTTTTTTCCATTCATTACAACTGTTACTAATGAGCTTTTACCCGTAAACTCCTTATTATTAAGTTCTTCTTGAGCAGCTGTCATATCACGTTGTAATTTTTGGACTTGTTTCATCATTGCTTGCATATTCATATATATTCCTTCTTTCTAATTTTCATATTCGATAATGTCATCAAACATTTCGGCTATTTCATTTTTCTCTTCAGGTGCTTCCGTACTATTTTCTTTAAAAATATCATCTAAAGAAATTGTTTCTTCTTCATAAACATATTTTTCTTTATGTTTATTATAATCATCTTTAATAAAGTTCCAATCATTTAAATCAATAGCAATTGGATAATAAGTTTCATAGAAGCATTGTTCAAATAACTCTTGAATTTCAATTAAATTATTATTAAATGTTTCAGCCATTAATTCTGTTTTATACATAAACATCAAATAGTTATCACTGACAGCCTTTAATTCGCCATCTTTGATTAAAGAAACGAGTTGACTAAAGTCTGGCATTGATAGAAAATCATTTAATTCTTCTAATTTAGCAGTAACACGTTTACGTTCCGTTTGCGAAAACTTACATAAAGCATTGTTAATTCTAATTTTCTTTAAAGTGGCCAATTTTTCATTATCTTGTGTTTCTTCTTTAGGCACTTTTTCTTCTTTTTCACTTGTTTTGTTTGGCTTTTCTTCTTGTTCAACTACTTTTCTATCGCTTGACTCTTCATCTTCAGTTGGTTGCTCTTTTGTTTCCACTTTCGGTTCAACTACAGCTTGTTCAAGTGATTTTGTTTGTTCCGTAACTTGTTTATTAGTACCTAACATTTTGATAAGTTCAATTTCTAATAATAATTTATTATCACTAGTATTGCGCATATCATTTATCAAAGAAGATAAGGCCTTGATGTAATTATAAATGTCATCTTCAACATTTAATGTCTTTATTTGTTGGTAAAGATTAGTTTCGCGTGAAACTAAAGATGGAGCGTGTAAATAAATTAAGCCATCTTTAAGTGTACTAATCAATTCTTGAACAATTTTAATCATGTTTTTACCATTCTGATCATAATTTTCTAATTGTTCTAAAATACCAACTAAATCTTTATTTAACATTTTAAGAATAAAGTTATCTGTTTCTTCTTTTAATAAAGTACCATTAATATCATGAATGTCTTTAATTTGAATTTTTTTATCACTATAAGCTAAAGTTTGATCTAATAAACTTATAGAATCACGCATTCCTCCATCAGATAATTTAGCTATTTCTTCTAAAGCATCATCATCGATGTTTATTTTTTCTTTTTTAACAATAAATTTAAGTCTTTCAACAATTTTATCAACACTGATTCTTTGATAATCAAAACGTTGACAACGCGATAAAATCGTCATGGGTATTTTTTGAGGTTCGGTTGTAGCAAATATAAAGATGACATGGCTTGGGGGTTCTTCTAATGTTTTTAATAAAGCATTAAAAGCCGCACCCGATAACATATGAACTTCATCAATAATATAAATCTTATATTTACTATTGGCAGGTACTAAAGTGATTTTATTACGTATTTCTCTAATTTCATCAACGCCATTGTTAGAGGCAGCATCGATTTCAATAATATCAATATTTTGATTGGTATTAGCTTGTTCACATGAAACACATTTTTCACAAGGTTCAAGATCTTTTAAATTATGGCAATTTAAAATTTTAGCAAATATTTTGGCAATACTTGTCTTTCCTGTACCTCTGGGGCCACAAAACAGATAAGCGTGACTTACCATATCATTTTTAATGGAGTTTTGTAAGGTTTTAACAATAACATCTTGACCGACAACATCATTAAATGTTTTTGGCCGATATTTTCGATATAAAGCTTGATACATTTCATCACCTTCTGCCTACTTATATTATACACTTTTATAGGTTAAAAAAAAAGAGACTACCTCTTATCTGCAAAGATTTTTTTAAGGATTTTCATCATCTCTTTTTCAAGATTTTCATCATCTATTTTAATAGCTGTTACGTGATGATTATGTTTAGGATTAGAGAGAATATTTTCAATACTATTAACGCCACCAAACTTAGCATTATCGATAAGATAATAGACATTTTTTAAACGAGCTTGAATTAAAGCTCCAGCACACATAATACAAGGTTCCATTGTAACATACATATCACAATCATTAAGGCGCCAATCATTTAAATAAGAACTAGCTTCTTCAATAGCAATAATTTCTGCATGTTTTGTCGCACATTTTGCTTGTTCTTTTAAGTTATGAGCTTTTGCAATAACCTTATTATTTTTAACGATAACAGCACCAATTGGTATTTCACCTTCTTGATGAGCTAATATAGCTTCATCCATCGCTATTTTTAAATATTCTTGATTCATCCTATCACCAACGTTTCACGTGAAACAAAAAAAAGAGGTGCACACAATTAGGAACTCTTAAGGCTGCTGTTTTCCAACTCTGACCTGGTTCAAGTATAAATGTTGCACCAATTAAAGTTTATCTTATTTGTATTTAAAAAACAAGTCTTTTTTATATAAAATTAAAAAAGTAAGTAAACTTTGTGTCTACTTACTTTTGTTATTATTCTTCTTCACTAGAAGTTTCATCAGGTGTTTCATTTAACTCTTCAGTATTCTCTTCTGTTTCTTCTTCAGGATCTAATACGGTAATAGTACTTACCTTTTGTTCATCTTTTAAGTTAATTAACTTAACACCTTGAGCAACGCGACCAATTGTTGAAATTTGTGTTAGTGAAAGACGAATAATCATACCACTATCGGTAATAAGAATTAAATCTTCACTGCCATCAACAATCTTGAAGGAAACGATATTACCATTCTTTTCAGTAACATTAAGAGCTTTTACACCTTTACTACCACGATGGGTCATTCGATATTGATCTATTTTAGTCTTTTTACCATAACCTTTTTCAGTTACAACTAAAACTTCATCTTTATCACTAGCAAACTCCATACCAACAGCATAGCCATCGCCAACATCAATACCCCGAACACCGGCAGCTGTTCGACCCATTATTCTAATTTCTTTCTCATTAAAACGAATAATACGACCATTTGATGAAGCAATTAAGATTTCGGCATTACCTTCTGTTATTTTAGCTGAAATTAATTCATCGTTTTCTTTTAAGGTAATAGCTATCTTACCATTAGTACGAATGTTTTCAAACTCACTAATATTAGTACGTTTAATAATACCTTTCTTCGTACATAAAACGACATAAGCTGGAACATCTTTTGGTGTAGCTTTTAACATTACATTAACACGTTCGTCTTTTTCTAATGGAAGTAAATTAATAATTGGTAAACCTTTAGATTGACGACTATAAAGTGGTACTTCATAACCTTTCATACGATATACTTTACCTTTATTAGTAAAGAATAAAATGTAATCATGGGTGGTCATATAAAGAATATTTTGAACGAAATCTTCTTCATTCGTAGCCATTCCTTTAATACCTACCCCACCCCGTTTTTGGGCTTTATAAGTATCACTTTCAACACGTTTAATATAGCCTTTTTCGGTTAAGGTAACAACTAATTCTTCCGTTGGAATAAGTGATTCATCATCGATATAATCAATTGCTGTCATATCGATTGATGTTCTTCTTTCATCAGCATATTTATTCTTGATTTCAAGTAATTCTTGTTTAATTATTTCAAGAACTTTTTGTTCACTAGCTAAAATACTATTTAATTCATCAATTAATTTAATTAAATTAGCTAATTCTTCTTCAATCTTACTACGTTCTAGACCTGTTAAACGTCGTAATTTAAGTTCAAGAATACTATCAGCTTGAATTTCAGTTAAATCAAAATTACTGATTAACGCTTCTTTAGCAATTTGATCCGTTTCAGAATCACGAATAATTTTGATTACAGCATCAATATTATCAAGAGCTATTTTATAACCTTCTAGAATATGAACTCTTGCTTGTGATTTTTTAAGATCAAAACGGGTTCTTCTAATAATAACTTCTTTTTGATGGTCAATATATTTAGAAATAATACTTGTTAATGGTAAGGTCTTTGGAGTACCATTATCTAGCATTAAGAAGATAATACCATAATTTACTTGGAAAGAAGTATGTTTATATAAGTTATTTAAAATAACTTGAGCATTGGCATCTTTCTTTAAAGTAATGGTAATTTTAACACCATCTTTTAAATCAGTATGATAATCTGATATACCATCAATAATTTTGTTGTGAACAAGTTCAGCAACTTTATCTTTTAAATCTTGAGTATTGACGCCATATGGAACTTCACTAATAACAATTTGTGTATGGTTAGCATGTTCTTCAATGGTTGCCCGGCTTCTTATTGTAATACTACCGCGTCCGGTTTCATAGGCTCTTCTTATACCTGAATTACCTAGGATGACACCACCAGTTGGAAAATCAGGACCTTTAATATATTGCATTAATCCAGCGGTATCAATATCGGGATTATCAATATAAGCAACACAACCATCAATGACTTCACCTAAATTATGAGGTGGTATATTAGTGGCCATACCAACAGCAATACCCATTGATCCATTAACTAAAACGTTTGGAAAACGGCTAGGTAAAACCTTAGGTTCTTTACTTGTAACATCAAAGTTATCATCCATATCAACTGTATCTTTATTGATATCTCTTAATAATTCAAGGGATATTTTAGATAATCTGGCTTCCGTGTAACGATAAGCAGCAGCGCCATCACCTTCGATATTACCAAAATTTCCGTGACCATCAACTAACATATAACGTTGACTGAAATCTTGAGCTAATCTTACCATTGCTTCATAGATACTAGAATCGCCATGAGGATGATAATGACCCATAACATAACCAACGGTTGTAGCTGATTTTTTATGAGGTTTATCAGGAGTATTACCCTCTTCGTACATTGACCATAAAATACGACGATGAACAGGCTTTAAACCATCTCTTAAGTCTGGAATGGCACGAGATGTAATAACACTCATTGAATAGTCAAGGAAAGAATCTTTTACTTCATCAACAATATTATTTTCAGCTAAAGAATCACGTTCGTGAAAAGTATCTTGAAAATCATTATTATCACTAGTGTTTTGAATTGTTTCTTGATTTTGTTCTTCAATATTATTTTCTTCCACTTAACTCACCTCCTAAATATCTAGGTTTTTAACCTTAATAGCATTTTCTTCAATAAACTTACGGCGTGGTTCAACCTCATCACCCATAAGTTTCTCAAATATAGCATCAGCAGCGACACAATCATCAACTGTTATTCTTCTTAAAACACGTTTATTAATATCCATAGTTGTCTCATTTAACTCTTCAGCGTCCATCTCACCTAAACCTTTCATTCGAGCAATTTCAGCACGAGCTCGAACGTTTTCCGGTAAAGTTGCTAAATAGTCATCTTTTTCTTTCTCATCTAGGACATATTTTCGCGTTTTTCCGTGCATAATACGGAATAATGGTGGTTGGGCAGCATAGACATGCCCCTTCTCCACAATTGGTCTAAAAAAGCGATAAAATAAGGTTAAAAGAAGAACTCTGATGTGTGATCCATCGACATCGGCATCGGTCATGATGATAATTTTGTCATATCTTAATTTATCAAGATTAAACTCTTCACCAATACCAGTACCAAAGGCCGTAATAATCGTTCTAATTTCTTCATTACCTAAAGCCCGATCAAGACGATTCTTTTCAACATTAAGAATTTTACCACGCAAAGGTAAAATAGCTTGTGTCATCGAATCACGACCCTTTTTCGCACTACCACCGGCTGAATCTCCCTCGACAATAAAGATTTCTGATACTTTTGGATCTTTACTCTTACAATCAGACAATTTACCAAAGAAGTTCGTAACAGCTAAATCACTTTTACGCGTAATTTCTCTAGCCTTACGAGCAGCATTACGAGCCCGACATGCTAAAATAGATTTTTCAATAATAGCTCTAGCATCTTCAGGATTTTCTAGTAAGAATTTTTCAAATCCCTCACTAAAGACATTATCAGCTAATTTACGTACTTCTGAGTTACCTAAACGTCCCTTTGTTTGACCTTCAAATTGGGGATTTGGATGCTTACAAGAAATGATCATTGTAAGACCTTCTTTAACATCATCACCCGTTAAAGATTCATCTTTTTCTTTTAAAATACCAGATTTTCTAGCATAATTATTAATAACTCTCGTTAAAGCTCTTTTAACACCCTCTTCGTGCGTACCACCATCGTGCGTATTAATATTATTAACGAAAGAATAGATATTTTCATTGTAGCCAGTATTATATTGCATAGCTACTTCAAACATAACATCATCTTCCATACCTTCAAGATGAATAATACTCTCATGAACTGGTGTCTTACCTTGATTGATAAAGCGAACGTATTCTGAGATACCACCTTCGTACATAAAGGTCTCACCGGTTGTATCTTCATCATCACGGTCATCTCTTAAAGTAATTTTTAGGCCACGATTTAAGAAAGCTAGTTCTCTTGTTCTAACTTTTAAGGTATTATAATCATAAATATCGGTATCAAAAATATCAGGATCTGGTTTAAAAGTAACAACGGTTCCGGTTCGATTTTCTTCACACTCACCGATGACCTTTAAAGGCTCTTTCGTGTGTCCACCATCTTCAAAACGAACATAATAAATTTTACCATTTTTATAGACACGAACTTCAACCCATTTCGATAAGGCATTAACAACTGATGCACCTACACCATGTAAGCCACCAGATACTTTGTATCCGCCACCACCGAATTTACCACCGGCGTGTAAGACGGTATAAACAGTTTCAACAGTGGATATTTTGGTCTTAGGGTGAATATCAACTGGAATACCTCTTCCGTCATCACGAACGGTAATAGAATTATCCTTATTAATAATAATTTCAATATTGTTACAAAAGCCGGCTAAAGACTCATCAATAGCGTTATCAACAATCTCCCATACAAGATGGTGTAAGCCCTTAACATCCGTGGTACCAATATACATACCTGGTCTTTTTCTTACAGCCTCTAAGCCCTCTAATACTTGAATATCCGAAGCATCATAATGTTCATTCATTTTCTTTCACCTCTTTGATTTTAATTAACTTACCATCAAGAACCTGAAATAATTTAGCTTTTTTAATTAATTTTTCATCTAAATTATTAAGATCTGTCGTAGTAATAATGGTTTGAATATTTTTACTTATATATTTTAGTAAGTTATTTTTTTTATCATCTGATAATTCACTAAAAACATCATCTAAAAGTAAGATAGGTGTACTTTCTTTATACTTTTTAAATATTTCAATTTCTGATAGTTTAAGACATAATATTGCTAAGCGTTGTTGACCTTGAGATCCATAAGCTTTTAAATTACTCTCACCAAGTAAAAACTCAAAATCATCTTTATGGGGACCAAAGTTTGTTGAACACATCTTAATATCATAATTTAAATGATCTTGATAAAACTTTCGTAAATAATTTTTAGCTTTATCATCATCTTTTAAATCAATATTTAAACTTGGTACATAATGAAGATTAAAGCCATCTAGACCCATAATATCCTGATAGATTTTCTCACAATAAGCATTAACTTTTTCAATATATTTAAAGCGCATTTTCATTAGGATAATTGCTTTATCTATTAAATAATTAGTAAGTATTTCAAAGTAATTCATATCTATATTTTGATTAATATTAGCTTTTTTTAAATACTCATTACGCATTTTAAGAAGCTTATTATAATCATTTAAAATAATAAAATAATTACTATATAATTGTGATAATTCAAGATTGAAATACTTTCTTCGCCCTTGCGGAGATCCTTTTAGTAATTCTAAATCATCAGGATAAAAAATAATAATATTCATATTAGAGATATAATCGCTAACTTTCTTGATGTAACTGTTATCTATCTTTAATATTTTATTATTATTTTCAATCGTTACGCTTAGATCAATATCTAAACTACCTTTATTGATACTTCCATTTATAATAGCCCTTTTTTCATCATTTCTAATTAAACTATTATCGATGAAAGAACGATGTGATTTAGTAATACCTAAAACATATATGCTTTCTAAGAGATTAGTCTTACCTTGAGCGTTATCGCCATAGATAATATTTATGCCCTTGTAAAAACGGGTTCGTAAATGTTTATAATTTCTAAAATTAATGAGCTCTATTTTTTTTAAAATCATCTTATACCTCGTTTTTTTGACTTAAAATTGTCTATTTTTAATAATTAGTAAAATCTAATACTCCTATACACACATAATATTATATCATAAAATAAGCCTTAAAAAAAGAAAAAAGCTAATTTTTAGCCTTTTTCTTATCATTTAATTTGGATTTTAACATTGTCGCACGATAATATTGATTATCTAAAGAATATAAGGATATATCAAATGTTATTTTTTGATCATTTATGAATGTTACATCACACCCTAATTGATTTTTATGATAACTTTTTATGTTATTCAAAGCTAGCCAACAATTATTTTGATTGCGAATGGATGCGGTCGGAAAAAAGATTAAGTCCCTACTCTCTTCAATAATAATCGGACATTTTGATTTAATACCCGTTAAGTATTTCGTCCCCTCACATCTTCCTTCATAAGAACTACCATAAGATTTACAATTCTTATCTATTATTTTCTTACTACTTTTAGAAACTAGATATTCTTCCTCCTTTTCATATACTCTAGATATATTATCGCCTTCTGGAACAATCGCAATCGTATCGATATTAATCTCATAATCATCGATCATAATAATCCCCCTTCTAGTTCCGAAGAACACGTCTCTTATACACCTTTTTATTGTCAAAAATTATCAAAATATGTCATAATTCTACAAAAATCGACAATAATTAAAAAAAGAACATAAATTAATATGTTCTTATTGGTAAAATTAATTGAATTAAATTACTTTCATCCGCATCATTAATAATAATTGGTTTTATCTCGCCATTAAACTTTAAATCAATATTTTCACTATCAAAAACTCTTATAGCGTCCATCATATATTTAGCTGAAAAAGCAATTTTAATATTATTTTTAACTTTATCTAATAGTTCAACTTTCTCTTCAACATTACCAATTTCAGGAATATTTGATGAAAGAATTAAGAAATTATCTTTTGTCTCTAATTTGATAATATTCTTTTCTTCTTCATTAGTAAGAAGTGAAGCGCGGTCAATGGCCGTATAAAACTTATCTAAGTTTACTTTAACAGTTAGTGTGAACTCTTCAGGAATTAATTTAGAAGTATCAGGATAAGTACCATTAATTAATCTTGTCATTAACGTTATGGTATTAAACTTAAAGACAACTTTATTAGCAAAAATATGTAGTTCTAAAGATTCATCATCATTTGTTAACAATTTAATAACTTCCATTAAATTACGAGCCGGAATAATAATATCCGTGTCTTCAATATCTAATTTATCCATCGCAAGTTCTTTTGAAGCTAAACGATATGAATCAGTAGCCGTAAAAATTAACTTTTTATCTCTTATTTTTAAATTAATACCCGTTAAAACAGGTCGTGATTCTTGGGTTGAAGTAGCAAAAATCGTTTGATTAATCGTCTTTTTAAATAATCCTTGATTTAAAATAACAGGTTTTTGACTAAACTCTAAATCAAGATTAGGAAATTCACTAACATTATTACAATTTAATTTA
This sequence comes from uncultured Bacilli bacterium, assembly GCA_947589735.1. Taxonomy (GTDB): domain Bacteria; phylum Bacillota_I; class Bacilli_A; order RF39; family UBA660; genus UBA5578. Next base: position 20,316 of record CANQCR010000005.1, read on the forward strand.
AATGATGATGTTGGTGTCGTAATTAGTATTTGAGCATCAATAACTTCTTCAATATTAATTACTTCATTACCTAATTTTCTTACAATATCATATATATATTTACCAGCAACAACAATTTCACCTAATTCATCAATGCTGTCGATATCACTAGCATCAATAAATGTTTTAATAGCTATTTCATTATCCGTACTTAATAAATATAATCCTTCTTTTTTAAGATCAAACTTAATACAGTTTAAAATAGGTATAAGGTTTTTACTTGATATTCCTTTAATAACATAATTTAAATGTTCCATTAATATTTTTTGTTGAATCTTTATTTTCATAATTCCTCCATTTATTATTATTTATATATTATCTTTATTATTAATGTGTATTGTGTTGATAATTTCACTTTTTTGTTTAAAAATAATAGTAAAATATATGTGCATAAAATGTGCATTATTTTAAAGTTATTAACATCCCCTATTTTATTCGATTAATTATTTTCTGAATCTCATTGTTTAAAGCTTCATCTTTTAAGATTTCATTTTTAATTTTATTAACAGCGTGCATAACGGTTGTATGGTTTTTACCACCAAACTCAATCCCTATTTTAGTTAAGTTTTCTTCTAGATAAACTCTACATATATACATCGCAATCATTCTTGGAATGGCAATCTCACTTGTTTTTTTCTTACTTTTTAAGTCTTCGGGACTAATTTTATAATTGTCACTTACTAATTGAATAACTTGATCAATTTTGTTTTTAGCAACAACTCTGACACTAAAGTGATCTTGCAAAGCTTCAACAGCTAAATCTAGGGTTATGTCTTCCCCACCCATACAAGCGGAATAAGCATATACTCTAACAATAGCTCCTTCAAGTGTTCTAATGTCACCTGCACAATTACTAGCAATATACTCTTTAACGTCTTCAGGAAAATCATTACTAATCCCCTGTTGTTCTAGTTTTTTATTTAAGATATTCATCCTTAGTTCAAATTCTGGTGGTAAAATATCAACTTGAAGGCCCCCTTTAAAGCGGGTTTTTAAACGCTCTTCTAACTTTTTAATATCTTCGGGAGAACGATCAGATGAGATAATTATCTGTTTTCTATTATTATATAGTTCATTAAAGGTGTTAAAAAACTCTTGTTGAGCAAATACGGATGTGACAATATTTTGAATATCATCAATAATTAAAACATCGACATCGCGGTATTTATCTTTAAACTCTCTTACTGCTTCTTTGTTATCACCATTATTATTTTTTCTGCACATTTCGACGAATTCATCGACAAACTTATCACATGGAATATATAACACGCGTTTATTACTGTTTTGAACAATATAGTTACCAATAGCGTGCATCAAATGTGTTTTACCTAGTCCACTTGATCCATAAATAAAGAATGGATTATACATATTACCTGGTTGTTCAGCAACAGCTAACGCACTAACAGCAGCAAACTTATTACTATTACCAACAATAAAAGTATCAAAGTTATAGTCAGGATTTAAACCAGATTTAAATTTTTCATTAACCCCTATTTCATTCGTATCAATGACGATATTTGATGTTAATTCATCTTCTGTACAAAACTCGAATTTAAAATTGGTTCCCGTTAACTCTGTGAAGTTTTCTTCAATTAAATCAATGTAGTGATCAGCAAGTTGTTTTTTATGTACAATGGTTGGAACAGATATTTTAGCTAAATTATTATCCAAAGATATCAATTTAGCTTCTTTAAACCAAGTTTCATATGAGATATCATTCATTTGTCCTTTTATTTTTTCTAAAAAGGAGTTCCAAATACTTTCTAAGTCCATACCTCACCTACTTTTCCACGTTTAATCTACCTATATTCTACACTATTTAACTTCAAAATTAAAGCAAAAGTGGACAAATAATTATAAAAAAAGTTATTAACAATTTATGCACATTAGTTAGGTTTTATTATATAACATATTTTTTAGTTATGCACAAAAATGTTCATATGTAATTCACACTTAAAAACTAATGTGTTTAAATTATGCACATTTAATGTTTATAACTTATAAAAGTATTATAAAATAAGCTTTTATAGTTAAAAAGAAAGTGCATAACTATGTTTTTTTATAATTGACACTTTTAATTCGTCTTTTCTTAAAAAAGGTTTGACAAAAGGTAAAAAAACATATATAATCATAAAGCAAGCAGGAAACGAATATATTGGAGGTGTTAAAATGAAAAGAACTTATCAACCTAATAATCATAGAAAAAGTAAAAAAATGGGATTTATGGCTCGTATGAAAACTGATGTTATTAAAAATAGAAGAAAAAAAGGACGCAAAGTTTTATCTCATTAATTTACCACTGAATCGTCAGTGGCTTTTTTGTATAAGGAATGATTTTTATGAAGAAAAAAAATATTGTCAAAGAATCTTTTACCTTTAATCGCATTATTAAAGATAATGTGCCATATAAATATAAGGATTACATTATATATATAGAAAGGGTAGATCAAGAAGATTATAAGTTTGGTTTGTCCGTCGGTAAAAAAGTTGGAAATGCGGTTACACGTAATCGAATTAAGCGCCAGCTTAGATCTATCATTGATAAAAAAGACTATCAAAATAACTTCAATTGTATTATAATAGTAGGCAGAGGTGTCTTAATGCGTACTTTTAAAGATATGGAAGATAATCTTTTTAAAGCTTTTGATTCCTTAAATATATATAAGGAGGAATATAATGAAGAAAAATAATAGGGGAAAAATTGTTATCCTATTAGTAATGCTATTTCTCTTAACAGGTTGTACGAAAAACCTAACTGGTGCGGATGGTAAACCCGTTCAAAATAAAGAAACTGGTCAAGTTTTACCATCAAATATTATGTGTGCGCCAACTGATGAAGATAATTTAGAGTTATACCATCAAACGAGAAAAGATTTAGAAACTAAGTATGAAAAACAACTAGAAGATGGCGATATTAGTAAAAAAGAATATCAAAAGAAAATTGATAGTCTCGTAGATGTTGATAAATTAGTTTCATGTGATAAGTTTACCGTTACAACTGGTGGTTATGAGGGACTATGGAATACTATTTTTGTTAAACCTTTAACTTGGATTATTATCAAAATAGGGCAGTTAGTTAAAAATTATGGTTTAGCTATTATTGTTACAACACTATTAATTCGTGGTATTATGTACCCATTAACTTTAAAGACAGCTAAACAATCAGAAAACTTAAAGAAGGCTAATCCGGAATTACAAAAACTAGAAAAAAAATATGCTAATCGCAAAGATGAACAAGCTATGATGCAAAAGAGTACTGAGATGATGCAAATTTATAAAAAGTATAACATCAACCCATTATCTGGTTGTATCTTCGGTATTATTCAAATACCATTATTCTTTGCATTCTATGAATCATTATATAGATTACCAGTTTTATTTGAAGATACATTCTTAAGTTTATCAATGTCGACAGCGCCTTTAAAAGCAATGGAAGCAGGACACTTTATATATCTAGTATTACCAGTTCTTGTTTTCTTATCAACGTATTTTTCATTTAAATTAAATAGTGGCGCTAGTATGAATGCTGAACAAGCTAAACAAATGAAATATATGATGATATTTATGAATGTAATGATTGTTGTTATGTCATTCACGATGTCAACGGCTATCATTATTTACTGGATTACCAACAGTACATTTACCATTATTCAAAATTTAATCGTTAAAAGGAGTAAGTAAGATGATTAAAGTATATAAATATGAAGGAAAAGATGAAGAGGAATGTTTGACTAGTTGTATCGAAGAACTTGATACTTATGCTTGTGATTTATTTGTTGTTAATCATGAAGAAGAGGATAAGTTTTGGATTGAAGTTGTCAAAAAAGAAGATATTACGGCTTTTATAAAGGAATATTTAAAAGAAGTTTTAACGAAGATGAATGTTGAAATTAATCTTGAAGTAAGAGAAGATGAAAATATCTTTAGTGTCACTATGGTATCTAACAATAATCCTGTTTTAATTGGTAAGGAAGGTAAAAACTTAAATGCCTTACAATTTCTATTAAGACAAGCTTTAACTAATCAAACCGGATTAGATATTAAAGTTAATCTTGATGCTTCAAATTATCGCGCTAAAAGAGTTAAAAACTTTGAATATCAAATTAAAAATATTGTTAGAGAAGTTCAAAAGACTAAAACTGATACTAAGTTAGATCCAATGAACTCATATCAAAGACGAATTGTTCACTCCCTTTTAAGTAACTTTAGTAATGTTACAACGGAAAGTGTAGGGGAAGAACCAAATCGTTGTGTCGTTATTAAATATATAGGAGACTAATTAAAAGTTAGTCTCTTTTTTCTTGCAATTTTTTATAATTAATAATAAAATATGCAGATATGTACGAAGGTATTTAATTTTATTTTATGCAAAAATTTGAATTTAAAAAAATGATAAAAATATATAAGGAGAAATAGTTATGAACTATTTAAGTAGACAAAACTTACCTAATATTGTTAGGACATTTCAAAAGACTAAAAAGTTACCATCTGATTTAGTATCATATCAAAAAGTATTAACGATTGCGTGTAGTCATACAAATTATTCTATTACTATGAATGAAGTTATATTAGCGCTTGCTTTTGCTTTAAAGGATGATAAAGTGATAGAAAAATATTTTGTTACCTATGCAGAAATATTTCATAATGATTATTTCACGATTGAAAATGAAAGATTACAAGGTTCCCGAAAAGAAAATTTTGATATAAATAATCCCTTACTTTTAAAAATTTTAAGTTATATAAAAAAAAGATTTATAGAAGATTATCCCTTTTTTGGTGATGGGTATTTAGTTTACTTTATTAATATGATTCATACTTTATCGACTGATTTTAGTGATTCTTTAAAAAAAAGCTTAATGCCATATCGATCAGAAGCTCCAAACGCTGGAGTTATTAATAGTAGTATGAAATATTTAATAATGATGATTTTAGACGGTAAATTAACTAAAAAGGATATAATGAATCTTAAAAATATTAATTTTGAAATAGGACTGTTATTAGAAAATAATTTTTTACTTCTTCGTTCATTAGGTCCTAAAGAAAAACGAGTAACATCGACGCGTCTTCGTAATCTCGTTGTTGAATTTGCTAGTTATTTATTAGAATATCTATTATTAGAACAAGATATTAGTAAATATTATACCTTTCCTAGTTTGTTAGAAATAGCGACTAAAGAGCCAAAAGATTTATTTTTTAAAAAATTTGATGATATAACAGTTTCAAATCGTAATGCTTTTTTTGATACATATATATCATCATTACAATTTGAAAAAAGTAAGAAATATGTTTATTCTAATTAATAAAAAATAATATTAATTAAATATTGTTATTTTGTGTTATAATATCTTATATGTACAGGAGGTTTTATATGAATTATTTAAGTAAAAAATATTTACCGGAGACATTTCTTAATTTTAAACTTTTTAATCTTTTACCGGTTAAATTAGAAAAATATCGTGGGGTTTTAGAAATTACTTTTGATCATACCCAATATACGCCTAGTATGCGTTCTGTTGTTTTAGCGCTTGCTCTAGCTAATCATGATAATGCTGTTTTACGTGATTATTTTGAAAGGGAATATTATAATTTTATTGATGATAAAGGGTTACCATCAAAAGATGTATATCAAAATGTAACTGAGTATTATCATCAAATATATGATACAAGAATGGAACATTTTGACTTTGATGCCCCATTATTTAAGCAAATCCTTTGTTATGCGAAAATACCTTTTTCGGAATGGAAAGAACATTTTAACAATAGCTATATGGAAACATTTAAAGACATAATTATTGTTTTATCAACTGATTTTTCTAAGTTAGATCAAAACACCAATCTTTCTCGTGCTTTAATGGAAAATCGTGCTGTCGATGAAACAATTAACTCACTTCTTTTTATGATTGCTAATAGTCATCTTAGTAAAGAAGATGTTGCTGAAATTAGTAGGATTAATCCTTGGATAGGAAAATTATTAATGTCTAATATTGATGTTCTTTTAAGCTTTAAAAATCTTGATAATAAAGGTAAGGCTCATTTTACGCCTCTTCATATGAAGATGAACTTTGCAGGATACTTACTATCTTATTTACTTTTAAATGTTTCAGAAGAAGAATATGGTATTTTTGAAGATGTTATGTTAAAAGAATTACCAGCTAAAAAAGATCAAGATGCTTTTTTAAGTTCTTTCTTACACTTATATTCTAGTGTAGATAAGAAAAATGCTATTATAAAAGAAATGGTTGATAAATATCGTAAATCTAATTTAACGACTGAAAAAGATAAACAATATGTTTTTGATACCAAACCAAACGATTAAAGGTGATGTAATGAAATCGCAAGATTTAGCTTTTCTATATAAAATTAATGATTTACAAAAAACAAAAAGGTATGGTCATTATCCCGCTTTTTGGGAAAGTACATCAGAACATACTTTTAAAGTAGTTTTGATAGCCGATTATTTTTATCATAAATTAAATCTTAATCTTGATTACCAAAAATGTATTGAACTTGCTTTATACCATGATTTTGGTGAGATGAATATGGAAGAGGATATTGATATTGCGGAGGCTACAAAAGCGGATAATAAAAAGAGAAAAGATGAGATAGAATCAGCAACAATTGCTAATCTTTCAAAGCTCTATAACCGCTTGATAGCTAATTATTTTGAAGAATATGAATTAGGTGAAAGTAGGGAAGCTAAGTTTATTAAAGCTTGTGATAAAATTGATGGTTTGATTCATCCCCTTACGGTGGATGCTGAAATTATGAATCATGAAATATATGCGACATTTGCTGATAAAGCGTTCATTAATTTTCCAGAGTTAATGCCATTTTATCGTGAGATTAAAGAAACTATGCATCAACGTTTCGATGAACTAGGTTTTGTTTGGAAAGATGAATATGATGCGGTTTTTAAAGAAAAAAAGGGAGAGATATAATGGAGTTTATTGAAACAATTAAAGATAGGGTTAAAGGTACTAATAAAAGAATTGTTTTACCAGAGACAATGGATGAACGTGTTTTAAAAGCCGCGCGTAAAGCTACTGATGAAAGCTTGGCTAAAATTATTTTAATTGGTAAACCAAAAATATCAATAGATCTTACCAATATTGATATTATTGATCCTAATGAAGATTCTTTAACGGATAAATTAGCTGAAGCATTATACGAGTTACGAAAAGAAAAAGGTATGACGCTTGAAGAAGCTCATAACTTATTAATAACTGATTATATGTATTATGCATGTATGCTAGTTAAATGTGGTTATGCCGATGGCGTTGTAAGTGGTGCTTGCCATTCAACAGCTAATACTTTAAGGCCAGCTCTTCAAATAATTAAAACAAAACCGGATACTAAACTTGTATCGGCTTTCTTTTTGGTTTGTGTACCGGATTGTACTTATGGTTATAATGGTGTTTTTATTTTCGCCGATGCTGGTTTAGTTCAAAATCCTAGTCAAGAAGAACTTGCCTATATTGCGGGTATGAGTGCGCAAACCTTTAATCTTTTAACAAATCAAGAACCAATGGTGGCGATGCTTTCCCATTCAACTAAAGGTAGTGCTAGTCATCCTGATGTTGATAAAGTGGTCGAAGCAGTAAAAATAGCGCAAAACCTTTATCCACAATATCAAATAGATGGTGAGCTTCAACTAGATGCGGCGATTGTTCCAGAAGTTGCTCGAATAAAAGCTCCTGATAGTCATATTGCTGGTAAAGCTAATGTTTTAGTTTTTCCTGACTTAGATTCCGGCAATATCGGTTATAAATTAGTTGAACGTTTAGCTAAAGCTAAAGCTTATGGTCCAATTACCCAGGGTATAGCGCGTCCAATTAATGATTTATCAAGAGGATGTTCCGTTGATGATATTGTTGGGGTAATTGCTATAACAGCTCTTCAAGTTCAAAAGTAGGTGAGGTATGGAAGATACAATTGCAGCTATTGCTACATCTTTAGGTGTCGGCGCTATTTCGATTATCAGAGTAAGTGGTAATGACGCTATTAAAATTGTTAATAATTTATTTAAAGGTAAAGATTTAACAAAAGTTAGTAGTCATACAATTAATTATGGTCATATTCTTGATCAAGATAAAATTGTTGATGAGGTTTTAGTATCCGTTATGCGCGCACCTAAAACGTTTACACGAGAAGATGTCGTTGAAATAAATGTTCATGGTGGGATTGCTACGACTAATAAAGTATTAGAACTATTACTTACGAATGGATGTCGTTTAGCCGAACCTGGTGAGTTTACTAAAAGAGCTTTCTTAAATGGTCGAATTGACCTTGTTGAAGCTGAAGGCGTAATGGATTTAATCAATGCTAAAACTGATAAAGCTCGGGATTTAGCTATTAATCAAGTAAGTGGTTCGGTATCTAATTTAATTAAAGAATTACGCCAAAGTTTAGTTGAAATTCTTGCTAATATCGAAGTTAATATCGATTATCCTGAATATGAAGATATCGAAGTAATGACGATTGAAATGATTAAAGATAAGCTTAAAATGATTAAACAAAAAATTAAAGAAATATTAGATAAATCCCAAAATGGTAAAATTGTTAAAGATGGCATTAAAACCGTTATTATTGGACGACCTAATGTTGGTAAAAGTAGTATTTTAAATCGTCTTTTAGAAGAAGATAAAGCTATTGTTACTGATGTAGCGGGAACAACGAGGGATATTGTTGAAGGGCGGATAACTATTGATGGTATCGTTTTAAATATTATTGATACCGCCGGTATTCGTAAGACCGATGATTTAGTTGAAAGTATTGGTGTTAAAAAGAGTTTATCACTCATTGATGAAGCTGATTTGATTTTATTTGTTTTAAATAATAATGAATCTTTAACTAAAGAGGATGAAGAGATTCTTAAAAAGATTAAAAAGCATAATAGTATTGTTATCATCAATAAAATTGATTTAGCTAATAAAATTAACATTGACGCTATTGATAACGACAATATTGTTATGTTATCAGCCTTAAATAATGAAGGAATTAATGATTTAAAGGCGACGATTAAGAAAATGTTTAATCTAGAGCAAATTGAACAAGAGGATTATACCTATCTTAGTAGCGCTAGAAGTATTGCTTTATTAAAACAAGCTTCAAAAGCTTTAGATAATGTTGAAGAAGGCGTTAATAATAATATGCCAATTGATATGGTTGAGATTGATCTTAAAGATGCTTGGAACTTATTAGGTGAAATTATTGGTGCTAATTATAGTGAAGAACTAATTGATCAATTATTTAGTCAATTTTGTTTAGGAAAATAGGGGAGTAATCCTCTTTTTTTGTGAAAAAATTATTGTTTAATTATCAAAAAGATAGTATACTATCAAAGGAAGTTCAAAGAGGTGAGGTCAATGTACGAAATTATTGTTGTAGGTGGTGGTCACGCCGGATGTGAGGCCTCACTTGCTAGTGCTAGAAAAGGACATAAGACTTTATTAATAACGGGTAATATTAAAAATATTGCTGATATGCCATGCAACCCATCCATTGGTGGTAGTGCAAAAGGTATTGTGGTAAGAGAAATTGATGCCTTAGGTGGCGAAATGGGTAAAAATGCTGATAAAAGTCTCTTACAAATAAAAATGTTAAATAGCGCTAAAGGACCGGCTGTTCAAGCCTTGCGTGCTCAAGCAGATAAAATAACTTATCCTAAAGAAATGTTAAAAACTTTAAAAAGTACACCTAACTTAGAAATAAGAGAAGCGATGGTGGAAGATTTAATTGTCACGGATGGTGTAATCGGTGGTGTATGTTTAGCTGATGGAGAGAAAATTACTTCTAAAGCTGTTATTCTAACGACAGGAACATATTTAAAAGCCGATATTTTAGTGGGTGATACAAGAACGCGTCAAGGTCCTCATGGTGAGAAACCAAGTAATTTTTTAAGCGATAAATTAAAAGAATATGGATTCAATGTTATTCGCCTTAAAACTGGTACGCCACAACGAATTGATAGAAGTTCGATTGATTTTTCTAAAACAAAAGTTGAAGAAGGCGATCAGACTTATCATACTTTCAGTTTTGATATGGTGCCTCAATATGAAATTGATAAGCAAGTTCCATGTCATTTGATTTATACAACCGAAGAAACGAAAAAGATTATTTTAGATAACTTAAATAAATCAAGTATGTATGGAGGACTATCAGATATTAAAGGTGTTGGTCCAAGATATTGCCCATCCATTGAAGATAAAATGGTTCGTTTTAAAGATAAAGAGAAGCATCAATTGTTTTTGGAACCAGAAAGTTTATATTATGATGATATCTATGTTCAAGGATTTTCAACGAGTATGCCAAAAGACATCCAAGATAAAATGGTTCATAGCTTACCAGGATTAGAACATGCTAAAATATTAAAATATGCTTATGCTATCGAATATGATGCAATTGATTCTCGTCAGTTAAAACAAAGTTTAGAGACTAAAGTTATTGAAAATCTTTATACTGCTGGTCAAATAAATGGTACAAGTGGCTATGAAGAAGCAGCTTGTCAAGGTTTAATGGCGGGTATAAATGCAAGTTTGAAACTAGAGGGTAAGGAACCACTCATTTTAAAACGAAATGAAGCATATATCGGAGTTTTGATTGATGATCTTGTAACTAAAGGCATTATTGACCCATACCGTTTATTAACCTCTCGAGCTGAATATCGCCTATTATTACGTAGTGATAACGCTGATATGCGTTTAACGGATTATGGATATAAGATTGGTTTAATAAGTGAAGATAGATATGCTCGTTTTAAAGAAAAAATGGAGCAAATTAAAGAGTTAGAAGAAACATTAAAGAATAATAAAATTACTCCAACTGAAGAAACAAATAAGTATTTAGAAACTATTCCAACAACACCATTAAAAGATGGTATAACATTGTATGATTTTCTAAAACGACCAGAAATAACTTTCGAACATGTGAAACATTTTATTTCCCTAAATTATTCCGATGTTGTTTTAGAACAAATATTAATTAATACTAAGTATGAGGGTTATATTGTTAAAGCTAATAAAGAAGCTTTAAAAATGGTTGACTTAGATAATAAAAAAATACCAGATGATATTGATTATGACAAAATTCATAACCTTGCAAGTGAAGCTAAACAAAAATTAAAACAGATAAGACCTACTTCTATTGGTCAAGCAATTCGTATTAGTGGTGTTAATCCAGCTGATATTTCCCTAATTATGGTTTATTTAAAAAAGGAGTACTTCTATGAATCAAAGTGATTTTATTAAAGAAGTAGATGCATTAGGAATAAAATTAACGGATAAGCAACTAAACCAATTAAATCTTTATTATGAATTACTAGTAGAATATAATAAAAAAATGAACTTAACCGGTATAACCATTAAAGAAGATGTTTATTTAAAACATTTCTATGATAGTTTAACAATTGTTAAGGCGATAAATCTTAATGAAGTAGATACCTTATGCGATATTGGAAGTGGTGCTGGATTGCCGGGAATAGTTTTAAAGATTGTATTTCCCAACTTAAAAGTATTACTTATAGACTCCTTAAATAAAAGGGTTGAATTCTTAAAAATTGTTATTTCCAAACTCGGTTTAACAAATATTGAAGCCCTTCATTATCGAATTGAGGAATATGGTATTAAAAACCGGGAAATATTTGATGTCGTAACAGCAAGAGCTGTAGCTGGAACCAATATTTTGTTAGAATATGCCGCATCATTAGTTAAAAAGAATGGCTATTTTATCCCTTTAAAAGGTCATAAGGAAGATATAACATTATATGAAAAAGCTTGTCAAAAACTCGGTTTAAAGTTGGATGAAGAAATATCCTTTTTATTGCCCGTTGAAAATAGTGAGCGAACTATTTTCAAGTTTAAAAAGGTATCATCAACGCCACAAAAGTATCCGCGGAAGAATAGTGAAATAAAAAAGCGTCCATTATAAAAATGGACTTTTTTTATTTAATTTATTATTTCCCAAAAAATATTGTATTATTTCCCGAAATATATTATAATTATTGATAGAATAGAAGTGAGGTTGGAAATGAACGATACGCGAAATAAAATCGTTGAGTTAAATTTGAATGATATACTTCCTAATCGTTTTCAGCCTCGAATCCAATTTAATGAGGAAGCGATTATTGGATTATCAGATTCAATTCGCGAGCATGGTGTTTTAGAACCAATCATTGTACGACCAATTGGCGATAAATATGAAATAGTAGCAGGCGAAAGAAGATATAAAGCCTGTGTTTTAGCGAATTTAGAAACAATTCCTGCTAGAATTATTGATATGAGTGATCATGATAGTGTTGAAATAGCTTTGATTGAAAATGTTCAACGTCGTGATTTAACACCAATTGAAGAAGCTTTATCTTATAATCGTATCCTTGATATGGGTTATTTAACACAGGAACAATTAGCTCGTAAATTAGGTAAAAGTCAATCAACTATCGCTAATAAGAAACGTCTTTTAAACTTGTGCGATGAGGTTCAATCTGCTTTAGTTGAGGAAAAAATTTCGGAAAGACATGCTAGATCTTTACTTAAACTTAGTAACGCTAATGCTCAAAAAAGAATGTTAAATCGGATTATTGATGAACGTTTAACTGTAAGACGCTTAGATGAAGAAATTGAAAAAGAATTAGCATTAATGACGCCGGAAGAACAATTAGAAGAAGTGGCTAATGCTCTACTTAATGTAGAAGACGATGTTCAAGAAGATTCAATTATCGATATTTCAAACTTATTTGATGATGATATTAAGCCAATTGAATCTTTAGATAAACCAACAACTTCAATGTCATCTAGTCCAGCTATTTCTGAAATTAATACTAATGTTTCTAACAATATTGAAAGTGCTCCAACACCTACATTAGAAACATCAATTAATCCAGCATCAGCACCAATGAATAGTGAAACGGAAAGTGTTCCAACACCAAGTCCACATATTGAGCCTCTACCAAGCTTAATGCCTACTATTCATCAGTTTGTAGAAACAATAGCTCCGGAATCAATGGATAATCCAATCATGACAAACGAGACAACAACATCTATTTCACCAACCCCAGAAATGCCAGTAGTTGAACCAAGTCCAATGACGATGGCGCCAGAATTAACTAGTGAACCAATTACTAATGATGTGTCATCTCCATCAATTACTGAGGTGAATAGATTTAATAAATTTATTGCTCCAGAATACAAGAATGAAGATCCTGATAATAAACTAGATCCATTAATAGCGCCAGTAATAGAAAATCCTAATGGAACTAGTGAACCAAGTGTTGAACCTATTGCGCCACCAGATAATCTTACCCCAACAACGATGTTTTCAAACTTAATGAATAATAATCCGGTGCAAGAGAGTGAAAATGTTCCTATTAATCAAGATGATTTAAACAATTTCTTAGATCCATCTATTATTGATGGTCAAAAACAGGAAGTGCCTGAAAATATTGATATTATCGATGCTTCCGTATTTGCTAGGTTCTTAGATCCTGATTATGATATAAACAGTATAGATAATGAAGAAAAAGAGGAGGTTAAACCTATGTCATTTGCTCAATATTTAAATAATGATAACAGTAATGATCAAGTTCAAACGACGCCAATGACGCCATCACCAAGTGCTCCAGATATGCTAGCACCACAAGGAACCCCATCATCAATGCCAGATATGTTAGCGCCACAGAGTCAACCAAGTGCGCCAACAGGTTTTGATATGCCAAAACCAGACTTAATGGCAACGATGGATTCTAATTATAATCCAACAGCAATGCCACAAGCACCAGCAGTACCGGACATGTTAGCACCAGCGGAAACGCAAGCTCCAGATATGCTAGCACCACAAGAAATCCCATCACCAATGCCAGATATGTTAGCGCCACAGAGTCAACCAAGTGCGCCAACAGGTTTTGATATGCCAAAACCAGACTTAATGGCAACGATGGATTCTAATTATAATCCAACAGCAATGCCACAAGCACCAGCAGTACCGGACATGTTAGCACCAGCGGAAACGCAAGCTCCAGATATGCTAGCACCACAAGAAATCCCATCACCAATGCCAGATATGTTAGCGCCACAAAGCGCACAACAAAGTTTGAATCCAAGTATGGGCGTTGGAGGATCAACTTTAACTCCTGATACTTCTTTTGGTTTAGCGCCTGAAGTAGAAACACCAACAGAAACGCCACTTACTGAAAGTTATCAAGTACCACAAGAAACAAATCAACCTGGCTTTGTTATGGCTACAAGTGATCAACCAAATTATAATATGCCATCAACACCAGTGATGGATACAAATACAAATGCTTTATTCCAACCGCCAGCTCCAGAAGAACAAGCTCCTGTAGAAACTCCAGCTCCAGTTGTGGATTTACCACCAGCCGAGACGGAGATAACAGCTGAGCCAACTGACGAAGACATAAGCCGTTCACAAGCGGAAATTCAGCCAATTATTGTTACTGATTATGAGAAACAATATGATCCTTTATTACCTGATAATCCAGCTAATATGGAGCCAAAAGTTGATTTACGCCAAGTTATTGATATGATAAGATCATTAAGTAATCAAATTGAAGATTTAGGCTTTAAAATTGATACCGAAGAGGTTGATTTTGATGATTCTTATAAAGTAACTTTTGTGATTGAAAAATAAAATAAACATTGATTTTTTGCCAAGTAGTGTTGGTAGACAATAAATATAATTATAGAGGATGATGAAAATCATCCTTTTATAATGCCCTTGCCAAGAATATTTTAGATAAAAATGACTAAGATACTCATGAACTACTAGTAGATAGATTTATATTTTAGGGTGTTCAAAATAATGTAAAAAGAACTAATGTTTATAATATTACTAAAAGAGAAAAAAATTATTGTAATATGAACATATGTTTGATATAATATGTATAGCAAAGGAGGTATCTTATGAATCAAGATAAAATGCATTTAATAAATAAAATATTTAATAATGAAACCATTAGAACTGTTTGGGATAAGGAACAAGAAAAATACTTTATAAGTATTGTCGATATAGTTGGCGTTGTTTCAGAAAGTGATAATCCACAAACATACTGGAGGGTGCTCAAAAAGAGACTTAAAGATGAAGGAAATGAAACCGTTACAAATTGTAACGCTTTGAAACTTAGAGCTAAAGATGGTAAATATCGTTTAACTGATGTTGTTGATATTGAAGGAATGTTTAGAATCATTGAATCAATTCCTAGTAAGAATGCGGAACCAATAAAGCAATGGCTTGCAAAATTAGGCAGAGAAAGAATTGATGAAACATTTGATCCTTCGCTAGCAGCCCAAAGAGCGATAGACTTATATAGATCTAAAGGTTATGATGAAAAATGGATTGCAAAAAGAATTAAAGGTATTCAAGATAGAAAGCAACTTACTGATGTATGGAAAGATGGAGGTATAACTGAATCAAAAGAATATGTGATTCTAACAAATGAAATTTATAAAGAATGGTCTGGCATGACTGCAAAAGAGTATAAATCATTTAAAGGACTTAGGAAAGAATCACTCCGAGATAATATGTCTGATGTTGAAGTTGCACTTGCAGATTTAGGAGAAATAGCAACAAGAGAAATTGCTAAAAAGAAAAATCCAAAAGGTTTAAATGAAAATATTGAAGTAGCAAGACGTGGTGGCAAAATTGCTGGCAATACAAGAAAAGACTTAGAACACGAAATAGGTGAGAGTGTTGTTACTAGTAATAATGCATTAAACTACGAATATGTAGATAAAAAAGAAATTGAAATGAAAAATTAATTACTTTCTAGCATAATAATTTTTAAGATATAAAAGTTATTACACCTAACCATGATAACTTTAAACTAGAAATTAGTTGCATAATGATTATTGCTAGGTGGAGATAACTATTGTGTGATTTAGCGTATAAGTTAATAAAAAATAATAATGGCTATTTAAATAAAAGCACCATATTTAGTAAATTTAAGATATAATTATTTATAGACATAAGTTTTGATCCTTTCAATGTTTTAAGGTAATTACATTGTATCAAACTTATGTCTTTTTTATATAATTTTCTTGTTTTTAAAAATAATCAAAAAAATACCAATTACAACTAAACAAGTAACAATAACAATAGGATAAGTGTACTCATAATTTACTTCTGGCATATATTTTAAGTTCATACCATACCAACTAGTTATAAGTGTTAATGGTAAAAATATAGATGTAATAACAGTTAAAACTTTAATTACTCTATTTTGATAATAATCTAGGTATGATTGATATATTTCTCTTAAATGAATAGTATTTTGAATCAGATATTCTGTTTGTTTAGCTAATCTTTCCAAAATGCTTATATCATGATTTAAAAAAGGGAAACTCTTTTTATTAGCTATAATAGATATAAAACTACTTATATATTCATAATAACGTTTAAGATTTACTAATTCTCTTTTTGTATTAAAAATAACGCGATTTAAATTTTTATATATTTCTTTTTCAAAAAGTTCTTGTTCGATATTAACGATTTTATTTTCAATATATTCTAATTTATTAAAGCTATTATCAACAATTTCTTTAATAAAAGAACTAAAATAATGATCAGTAGTATAATCACTAGTAATATTGGAAATAATTTTTTCAAATAGTTCATTTACTTTATTCTTTTCATCAATATTTATAATAATAAATAAGTTATTTGAAAGAATAATGCCTACTTTAGAAATAATTTTCCCAATATCATTAATAGATCGTATATTAAGAAGACCAAAATAATATTTAGAATCTTTTTCTAAAAGGTTAAAATCACCATTACTATTAAGACATTTATTTAATAGAGCTTGGTTATTATTTAAATCTTTAATGGATATTAAACCAATATACTTTTGATGTTTGCTATATTTTTGAAATGGTATAAGACCTTTTCTTGTCAATGTACAAATCATTTGATCACCTTTTGATTATTATACCCCAAAATAGTCTTTTTCTTCGCTTTAAGAGGCTTAAAATGATATTAATGATAAAATATACATTTAAACTATTTTTAACGATTATATGGCGTTTAAAATAGTATTTTTTAAGGCAACAAAAAGGGATAGAAAATTAATTCTATCCTTTAATTTCTTGGACAACCAACGAAATTACCATTTTTATCTGGTTTAACATAAGCTAGGGCTCTTGATCTAGCTGTTGAGTTATGTCCTACACAGCTACCCTCTAACCTTGTTCCACCGTGATCATTTTTAAATGTATCATTAGCTAACAATGATAAGAATCTACTAGCACAATATTTATAAACATCTTGTCCTTCGATACTTGTATCAGTTGTTGCATTTAAGCCACTATAATTAACACAATAGTATCCAATATAACCAGGAAGATTACTAATATTTTCTATGTCGTTATCATTATCAAACATCCGCATTTCTGTGTATGGATCAGCAGCATTGTATGTTCCTGATGCAGATCTTGCTTGACGATTTAATTCTCTAATATAGCGAATATTAGTTGTATTTAATTCAAGAGAATACATTGGTTCTTTTCGGTAGATGTCTTCACTTAATACATCTTCTACTTCAGAATCTGTAAGTTTAGCCCAGTTACGACCTCTTATACGGCCTGTTCCTAAAATACCAGGGAAGGCATTATCAACAACGTTTTTATTTGGCGTGATATTGGTTGAAGAGATTAAATCAATAACTCTAAAGACAACATCAATATCTCTAATATAACGTCTTCTATTATATGGATTATCTGGATCATCGTTAGGATCAGGGTCACCAGATTCAACTTTATCATCATCTTTTGGATCACAATATGCTGGAGAATCATCGGTTAAAACTAAATTACCCATTGAATCTTCTTCATATTTACAATCGTTACCGAATAATTCATTAATAATTCTAAATGGACAACCATATTTTAATTTTGTTGAACCAAAGACTTTTTGTAGTAACATATCAAAGTGGGTTTCAGCTATAGCTCCATTATTTTCTTCTTCGTCACCAAAATCTTTAGTTGATATACCAGCTTTACCATTTATATTAGTTTTAGTACCTAAATGGTCAAATGTTAGTTTTAACAAGCCATCAAATTTTCCATCGCCGTTACCATTTTTATCTACCCAATCAGCACCATATGTACCATTTGGAGTCATAAAGGCGGTTGGAAGACCATAACCTAACCATTTATACCAAGGAAGACCTTTAGATCCGGCTGGTTTTTTAACAATATCTTGTTTAGCTTCTGGTTCACCTGTTGACTTATTACCATACCAGTTTAATGGGTCATGGTAAACAATATTATATGTTGCATAAGTTGTTAGATCATCTGGAGTTAAATATTTGTCACAGTTAGGGTCGTTATTACCACATGTTACCCCAACGATATCTTGAGTTTGAACAGGGTGAAGCCAATCGATACTAACATCATGATTTACATCGGAATATTGATATTCTTCTAGTGGATCAACATAGTCGATTTGTGTAGTATTACGATCGCCAACTTGGGCAGTCTCAATCCAATCATCGACGCTATAATCAACTCTAATATTACTACAGTTTGGTTTATATTGTGAGCCATCAGCGAGTAATATATTATCTTGACGAACAACACACTTCTTAGTGAATGTAATTGTACCTAAAACATTATTTTTAGTATCACGTTTTAAGCCCCATTTGAAGATAGTACCAGCTCTAATAGCAGGATTATCACTATCATCTGTTCCTGTTCCTACTTCACCTGGAAGAGAGAACTTAACTTGTTCACTACAATATAAGTTACAAACATCGTTGCCAGAACCTACTTTTTTAGCCCAGCTTCCAACAATACCTGTTTGATTTCCATTTGCATCAAGGTTAGTATAAGCAAATCCTTTTTGCCAACATTTTATAGCCTCTTCGTTATTTTCCCCAAAAACATAGTCTTCTAAAACAATATTTTTATTTTCTGATTCACAGGTGTTATCAATATCTTCGTTAGCTGGACAATTTATGATTTCTTCACATCTTGGACCATCACGACCAACAACTGTCCACCAACGTTCTAGTAATAATAACGTATCTTGACCTGCTTTATCTGTACCATAAAACTTACTTACTGCATTGTGTAACCAGTTGAAATACTCTTTATAGTCGGCTTGTAATGCTGCATCAGTTTCTCGATTTTTATAAGCGATTTTGTGAACGCGGTTAACATTATCTTGAACACATTGAACAATAGGGCATCCTGTTCCGCCATTTGAGGTATATTCAGGATAGAAATATGGATTTAAACGTCGTTGTGTTTTCATATAAATAGTGTGAAATTCTGATTGCTCATAATTAGCTTCTGTTATCATTTGCTCGCCCTTAACATCATCTTTAGACCAAGCAATTAAAGCTTCTTCATAACTACCATAGCGTTCATCTTTAGAAATGGTACATCTATCACCAGGGTTTTTACCGCAGGCATCATATATTGCTCTTGCTTTTTGACCACAAGTAATTTTAGATCCGCAGTTGAAGCCTTTGTTTTCTGTGTGGTCATATAAGAATTTTGCTTGTTCGTAAGTATAGTGTTTAACGAACCAAAGTCTTTCATCGCCCCAAGCACTGAAATCTTTTTCTAGAGAGTCATATAAATCTTTATCTCCTCGTTGTAAAGATTTTTGAAGGGCTGTTGCACATGGGTCAGGTGTGAACCAAAAGTTTAAAAGACTAATGGTATCTTTTCTTTGGTAGAATTTCTTTAAAGTAGAGCTTGCTATTGAAGATCCAATAGGCAATTTTGGAGAAAGACTATCAGGGTCTTCACTACTCCATCTGTCATCGTCGCCGTCCCCTACAGGCCATGATTTTTCTTGAGCAGCTGTTGATAGATTAATATTCCATCCTTTTTGAGGTCCTACGGAAGCAAGTATATAGTTACAAGCTGTTGGAGGATTATATGGATCGTGAGAATAATATCCAAATTGTTCACCAACACCATTATCACACATCCACATTACTTCTGTAACTGATCCGGCCATATATAAAGTCCTATTGTTTTGATTCCAAGTTCGTAATACTAAATCTTGTTCAAATAAGATGAAAGTATTTTGAACTGACCAGTATGGTAGGGCGGCTGCGTCAATTTGTTTTTTACCATCTGTTCTACCAGCAACCCAACCATAACCATAGAAAGAACGTGTGAATATATTATTGAATACTGTATAGTTTGGTACAGGATAATTTTTACAATAACTAGAATCCTTATCTGGTTGTTGTTGACAGTTAAGATATTTAATTATCGCAAAGTTCATATTTTGTGGTTGATACCAAGAAGCTGTATCTGTGATCCATCTATCACTCCACTCTTCGTACCAATCCCAAGCACCCAAAGGAAGTCCTAAGACATCCATTTTTAAATATGGACCTTTGGTAGTTACGCCGTATAAACCATTACTTGAACTACTTCCTTTAAGATCGTTTTTACCAAGTATTTCTAGTTTAGTAGGTTTATTGTTATTTCCACCATTACCATTACCTGTTGTAAAATAGGCGGTATTACCTTCGTTTCCAAGGCCTTCATCTTTAGCACTTTTCCACCAATAATCATATGAAACTGATGGAAGTGTTCCACTACCAGAAACTTCGTCAAGTTTCCCATCCTTGTTACTATCTGTTTCTCTCCGGCACATTTCTCCAGTTGCGGGGTCGTAGTTACAACGTTTACCAGTTTCTTTATCTACGATGGTTATTCGAAAGCCAAGTCCAAATCCGGTACACCAACCAGTTTTACAACTATTATCCGTCTGTCCGGTACCTCCACCTCCGTGATCATCAGATGCATTTAACTGAGTCGTATTAACCAAAAACAGTAGTGCGAAACACATTGTATAAATAAGATATTTTAATTTCTTTTTCATTTTATCACCCATCTTATATCCTCTATTATTAATTATTTATACACTACGGTATACTAATAAAATTGTATCAAAAAATAAGGGTAATGTAAATACCATATTTGAAAGATATATTAATTTGAGTTTGACAATTTTAATTAATCAATATATACTAGTAAACCGTTAAAAAGAGGGGGATAATATGCCAGGATATATTGAAAGATTTATAGCTTATATTGATAAAGAAACCAAAAAATTACAAGAAAACATCTTAAAACAAGCTCTAATAGATGGACGACAGGAGTTAACAGCATCGGATGATGAGGCCATCGATTACATAACCCAAATGGAAAATATCAAACGTCAGCTTTTAGCGCCAACATCTGAGTGGCCACTATTAGGAGAAGTATTCATTCAATTTGATGAATTATCCACTATGATGAGTAAAGCTGGCTTAAAAATGCGTGATAAATTAGAAATTGTTATCCATTTATTAAGAAAAAACTTGGCAACTGAGATTGCCACAGGAGATTGTGTTGGTTTTGATGAAAGGTTAGTTTCTAGACACGAGTTTAAATATTTAACTAAAGATGAGGTATACGATATTCTTTATGATAAAAAATATGGGAAATATATTAAAGGATACATGTCAATAGACGATAAACTTACCAAAGAAGAAGAACGAAAAGTTCAAGAATTAAAAGATGTGATTGACTCTTATCCTGTTGATATCAAAGATGTTGCCGCAAAACACGTTTTATTAAAAGAACATCTTTTTGATAAATGGCCTCTTATTGATGAAGATGATATCGCTGTTGTTGTTTCTATTCTCTCATCTTTTGGCTTACATGAAGATATCTGTGCGTCACTAGGGTTTAGTTTAAGAAAGCAAATTACAAAAAGAGAAAAGGAAAAAGAAAGAGCTAATTTAAGCCAACCGAAGTATGTTTATAAATATCAAGAGGGGTTATCAGACCGAGAGTATAAAAGATTAAATCGAGCTTTAAGGCCATATTTTGATTTAAATAGTATGGTTGCATCTCACCCTTTATCACTAAAAGAGCAAATTACGTGTACGAAGATACTTATGGATATGTTACTGGATGATGCGACAATCATTGCTATTTTAAATCAAATTAATCGTCTTGGTTTAAAAGACAATCATCCAATAAAAAGATATCTTGAATTATACGATAAACTTATTTATTATCGTGGTGAGGATGGAATTGATGCTTTAATAACGGAATTAGAACAAACTTTTAAACAGTCATTTATGGCTGATAGTGAAGAGTATGAGATTATTAAATGTGTGCTTGATGATGATCTTAATAAGGCCTTAACATTAATTCCTCACACTTATGATTATGAAAGATTTAAAGCGAGGGAATTATAAGATGTCAAAGCAATCCCGGAATTTAAAAAAATTGTGTGATAAATTAGAAGAACTGGGTAATCATTATATTGCTAAGTGTAGCCCTATTAATGGTCATAATGAACAATTAACAACCAAGGAGTTAGAAATTGCTCTTAATATGGGATCATTTTATACATGGCTTCAAAATTATGATGTGTTTAAAAAGGCTAAGATGTTATATCATCGTTTTGATCTTTTGGATGCTTATGTTAATGCTTTTGGTTTTAGTCCTGTAGAAAAGGCTGATATCATTTTCGAAGTTATGAAAAGAAACATAGCAATAGGTATATTGAAATTTGATGCTAAATCAGTAGATCAAAAGCGAAAATCACCATTAAATTATGAAAGATTAATGGAACAATTCCGCCGACCTTCTAAAAACTATATGCAAAGTTTTGAACGGGTTTTTCTAGCAACCATTGAAGAATCTTTAGATAATAATTTCTTAGCATTAGGAGGAACATCAATATCTCATTTTGACAATTTAAAACAGCTTCATAATCTTTTAAACGAACGTCTTTTTACTAATAACGATATGAACGATAAAGATGTTGGTGTTATAATGAAAGCCTTAGAGCCTTACTTTTTAGACCAAACACTTGTAGGAATTAAACTTTATCTTCAAAATAAGTTAGCTAATCAGGAAAAGATAAGGGAAGAAGACATAAAAAAAGAAGCCCTAAGACTTCATATATATCTTGAAAGAGAGACAATACAATCCAAACTAGTGCCTAGCTCTAAAGTTATGAGTAAAAAAGAGTATAATGCCTTATATCATGAATTATTAAGTTATTTTGATTTTGATAATATGCGCGCTATAAGGTATTTAAAAATGAATGAAATAATGCGTTGCCTTATTATATTAAGACAATTATCCTTTAACGATGATGTTATTAATCTTTTTTTAGCAACAATAGATACATATAATCAAAAAAGTGGCGAACATGCTATTATTCGCTATATGGATTTAAAAGAAAAACTACAGTATTATAAGGATACTCCGGAAGTAGTAGATCTTTTAAAAGAGGTAGAAGAAGCTTTTCAGCGAACTTTTATGGCCTCTTGTGATGATTATGAGTTTTTAAAACAATATCTTGATATGGAACTTAATCTTGCCTTAGACCATCTCAAAGACAATTATTCTTATGAACATCAAAAGGTTTTAACTATTAAACCAAAAGAAAAGGACAATTAGTCCTTTTTTTCAATATTATGAACTTTCGCATAGACGTCATACCAACTATAACATCTTGTAATATTTTTATTATGGCACTTTTTATTATATCCGGCATTGAAACAGATAACTGGTATTTTTTCTGATAACTTATCAATATTTTTAGGATTATCTTCAATCATAAGATCAATCTTTTGTTTTAAACAAGTATCAAGCTTATCTTCATTAGAAAAGAAAATATTATCATAAGCGATATGATGCTTGTCTAACCATTCTAAAGTTATTTTCTTATTTTCTTTAAATGATAGTATTTCAACACCTTCAGCAAAGAAATTACCCCGAGCTGTTACTATATATATTTCGTGTCTTTCTTTTTTTAACTTTTTAATAACTTCACTAGCGAAAGGTCGAGGCTTTATCATAATGGTGTATTTTTTAAAGTATTTTTTCCAGAAAAGTAAATCGAGTTTATCATCAACACCAAAAATATCGGCTGATTCATAGGCTTCCGGATTAATAATTTGTTTATCTAATGTTTGATAATAAAATCTACTACCATAGTCTAGTATCCATTTTTCAATATCCGTTAGTACACCATCGATATCAATTCCAATACGCATTTTTATCATCTAACTTTCTATTTTAAACGTATCATATTTTAACATTATTTTCAAGGTGTGTTATAATTTAGATGGGGGTATTGGGTGCATGGATGAATATGATGGCATAGGAAGTGTCTATTTTGAATTAGCTCTTAAAAAGAAAATACTTTTAGACGCTATAAAAGATAAAAGTGTTGATATTTTACTTGCTAAAAGAAAGATTAAAGAAATAGAAAGTGGTATGCAAGATATAAAAACGGGTGCCTTTTTTACTAAAGAACCTCTTATAAGTGATGATGTAATTGACATTAGAACACCATATCTTAGTATGGGTATATATTATATTTGTTTGCATGATCAAAAAGAAGTTATTGGCCTCATCGATTATCGTGGCTACCATAAAAGTAATTTAGGTGATGTTGGGTTATATATTAATGAAGAGTATCAACACCAAGGCTATGGTAAAAGAGCATTGACGTTATTTAGCTATTTTGCGTATAGCGGTAATATTGATGATTTTCGTACTTATATTTATGAAGATAATTTAGCTTCTATTCATCTCGTTACATCGTTAGGCGGTAAACTTGTAAACAAAGGCGTGCACGAAGGAAAGACAATATTAATTTTTGATATTGCTACCACGCCACAAGTTAAAGGCAAAGAAAAAAAGATTGGGGAGATTCATAGTGATAACAATTAGAAAATATCAAGATAATGATTATGATGCTGTAAATGAAATATTGAAACAGGCTTTTAATGTATCAAAAGCCCACAATCAAGATGCTAATAATTTAGAGTATGTAGCTTTAAAGGATGATGATATTCTTGGATATTTTATCATCCGTACTTGTCATGACATTATTATAAATAAAGATTATGCTTATCTTGAATATGTATGTGTTAAAGAAGAATATCAAAATCAAGGTATAGCTAGTGAAATGATGCGTTATGCGATTAGTGAAGGTAAACTTATGCATCTTTCTTATTTTGAATTAACATCTAATTATACGCGTAAAAGTGCTCACCATGTTTATGAGAAATTAGGGTTTGTTAAAAGAGATACCTATGTTTATTCTTTATCTTTGGAGGGTGATAAAAATGTATCAAATGAGTGATGTGACTAAGGCAAGTCTTAATAATCTTTTTTCTAGAGGTATGGGGATGAGTCTAGATGCGTTTAGTGAGTTAACAATTGAAGAGCAAGAAGCTCTTTTCACTCAACATCGTCAACATCGTGCTCCTAAAAAGACGATTAAAATGCGTATTGGTTCGGGTGAGACAGCGATGACATTAAATGTTCAAAGTGGCACAAAAGTTATGCTTACTGGTGGGACTATTATTAGAGCTGGCGCTAACCCTGAAAGTGAGAGATTGCGAGTTAATCGTCGTATTGATAAAATACTTACTACACAGAAAGAAAAATCAAAAAGTTTACTTAAAAAGTATCATTAGATGATTTTTTTGTTAAATCACCATATGAGTAATACTGCATATGATACAAAGGGTGATTTAATGAACTTTGATTATCGTTATGGAAATACATGGTATAACTATTATAATCCAGTTGGAATTAAGAGTATAGAGTATGAAATAATGGCTCCTCCGCAAGAGCAAAAGAACCAACCTGGACTTGAATATCTTATGAATCCTCGACCAATTTTTGATAATCCTAATTATAAAGGTAGTGGCAAACTAAAAGATAAGGTTGCTATAATAACGGGTGGTGATAGTGGTTTAGGTCGAGCTGCCGCTGTCGCTTTTGCTAAAGAAGGAGCTAAAGTAGTTATTCCTTATTATAATGAGCATATTGATGCCGAAGAAACAAAAAAATATATTGAAAGTTTAGATGGTGAGTGTCTTCTTTTAAGCGGTGATATTACTGATGAATCTTTTTGTAAGAAAATAGTTGATGAAACGTTAAAACGTTTTGGTAAAATCGATATTCTTGTTAACAATGCCGGTGTGCAATATCAACAAGATGAGTTAACGTCTATTAGTGATGAACAATTCGATTGGACAATGAAAGTTAATGTTTATGGAATGTTTTATCTAACGAAAGAAGTTTTGCCACACTTAAAAAGTGGGGCTTCCATAATTAATTTAACATCTGTTACAACCTTTTATGGTGAACCACAACTAATTGATTATGTAACTACTAAAGGAGCTATTGTTGGTTTTACGCGTTCGTTAGCTCGTAACTTAGCTTTAAAAAATATTCGTGTTAATGCTATAGCGCCGGGATTCTTTTGGACTCCTCTTCAACCTGCCTGTTGGGAGGAAGATAAAATACCATCACTTGGTAGTGATGCGGCTATGGCAAGGGGAGCGATGCCTTATGAATTAGCCCCTACTTTTGTCTTTTTAGCCAGTGATGATTCAAGTTATATGACAGGGCAAGTTATTCATAACAATGGTGGTCAAATAATGGGATAAAATACTTTTATAGAGTATTTTATTTTGTTGAAATAAGGTAGCATTTATAATATAATACTGAATAGTAGAGTTGAGGTAAGTAGGATGAAGTTTGATTTTCGAAAAGTATTTGTTATCGTTAGTGCTATTTTTCTAAGTTTTATGGTGAGCTTTTATGGTTACCGTTTAGTTCATTTTTATCTTAAGGAAAAAGAGAAAGATACAACAACTTATACAATGATTGCGTATTTAACTAAAGAAGAAAACCTCATTAATAATAAATTAATTAAAGAGGAAAATAGATATTATTTCCCAAAAGATGCCGAGAATAATTATTTATATTTTAGTGGTTTAATGTACCGAATTCTTTATATGGATGATAAGACTATTTATGCGATTACTGATGAAGTTATTACTAAATTAAAATACGGCATAACAAGTGATTATAATAGTTCTAATGTTAAAGTATGGTTAAATGAAGTCTTTTTAAATAATCTTAATAAAGAGTATTTAAATAGTGATGAAGTAAGACTTATAAATAAGGAGTTATATCAAAAAATTGGCGCTAAAGAAAGCCCTATTGTAGACCATGATATGTGGGTTTTAGATAATGATGAGGGGCTTGTTTTAACTTCTACGGGTGAACTTATGAAACCAACTAATTATGAAGATTTCTTGGGTATTAAACCCTTAATTGAATTAAATGGTACTAAAAAATATATTACGGGTAAAGGTAGTATTGAAGAACCTTATTTATTTGAAGAAAGAGGCGCTAGTACTTTAAATGATTTATATGTAGGAGATTATTTGATATATAATGGTATGACTTTCCGCCTTATTGAAAAGAATGATGGTAGTGTTAAAGTTTTAAGCGTTGATAAATTAGATAAGCAATTAGCTTTTTCTGACAAAAGTAATGTTTATCAAACAAATAATAAAAAAGCTTTAGGTTATTATTTAAATAATACTTATCTAGATTTATTAAATAAAGATGATCTCATTTTAACTAAATGGTATACTGGTGATTATCATTTTGATTATAAAGAAACTTTAAGTAGTAGTCTTAACGCTTATGTTGGTTTATTAAAAATTGGTGATTATTTTATTATGGATTCTTTAAATAGTTACTTATTAACAAGAAGCGGTAATTATGTTTATACTATTAATAGCGAAGGTGGTTTATCCCTTACCTCTCCAACTAAAGTGCTTGATATTTATCCCGTTTTAACTTTAAAGAGTGATTTAAATGTCGGTAGTGGTTTAGGATATATGGATAATCCTTATGTAGTAGGTGAGTAAATGATTAAAAAGAAAATAAAAAAAGAAGATAATATTGATACGCCTTTAAATACTACAGAAGCTAGCGTTAAGGAAGATAAAAAAATAAAAAAGAAAATACCGCTTTGGATTGTTATTATTATGGCCATTTTAGATTTAGGGGCTATTGGGTGTTTAGTATTAGCATATGGACCTAATGAAGATTTTAAAGAGTTTCTTATCACAACCGCGATGTCAACAATGAATCATAAATATTTAGCGCGGATGATTTATGATGAAGAGACGATTAACCAAGTTTTAAGAGAAAATACGATAGTTGAAATTGATGAAGTGACTAACCCTGATGAAATTACTATTGGTAGCTATGAAACACAAAATTATGAATCAAAATATGAAGAACAAATCTTAAAGAAAGATCCTAATAATGATGTTTATAAAATTTTAAAGATTAAAGAAAACAATAATACTTATTATATTGCTGTTATCTATGATCCAGCCAGAATAAGTTTAGCTTTCTCATCCACTCCGGGTGTTAGAGGTGAAAAAATAAAGACTATTGCTAAAAGAAATAATGCACTGTTAGCTATTAATGCAAGCGGTTTTGAAGATCCTAAGGGTGAAGGTAATGGCGCTAATGCTACTGGCGTTGTTATTCATAATGGCAAGGTTGTTTATAGAGGACGCCCTAATCATTGGGGTGGCGGTTTAGTTGGTTTTGATAAAAATTATAAACTTGTCTTAACGAAAAAGAGTGCAGAAGTAGCTATTAAAAATGGCATGTGGGATGCCGTTCAGTTTGGACCATTCTTAATCGTTAATGGTAAAGAGGCTTCTATTAAAGGTAGTGGCGGGGGTGTTCACCCTAGAACGATTATTGCTCAACGTCGTGATGGTATTGTTCTTTTTATCATTATTGATGGAACCGGTGTTAAAAAAGGATATCGGGGTGGTGCTAGTTTTAAAGAAGTAATTAAGGTTTTAAAACGTTATAAAGTTTATAATGCTTCTAATCTAGATGGTGGTGCTTCTAGTATTTTAGTTGAAAAAGATAAAATTGTTAATAATCCGGTGGGTTATTCAGCAACAGGTGAGAGATTTCACCCTAATGCTTGGATAGTAAAATAGGTGCATTTAGCTTATATAATTTATATATATTTGATAATCATTTATGAAATAATACCTTTTAAAATCATAAAATTAATGGTATACTTTTATAAGAGAGGAGTGTGCATATGAGTCGTGCGGAATTAAAAAAGAACGCTAAAGCATCTTTAAAAGGAAATTATGGTCAAGCCATTTTGTTGATGCTTTTAACAATGGCTATTCCTGTTTCTATTTCTTTAGTAGGTTGTTCAGTTATGGGACTCGATTTTTCAGCTAATGGCTTTGATGTTGTTAAGTTTGGTAGTGATTGGTTAATCCTAGAACTTATCATTTATATAGTAACTTCAGCTATAGCTTTAGGTATGGTAAACTTTTTCTTAAAAATATCTCGTAATAAGGAAGCATCTGTTGGTGACTTGTTTAGTAAGGTAAATCTTTTCTTCCTATATATAGGAACAAGTTTTATTACCGGTATCATTATTGGTTTAGGAATGATTTTACTTGTTGTTCCTGGTGTGATTGCAACTCTTAATTATGCTTTAGTAGACTATATTTTAATTGATAATCCAGAATTAGGTATTGTTGGAAGTATAAAGAAGAGTAAAGAAATGATGAAAGGTCATCGTGTTGAATTATTTGTTTTAGTTTTAAGTTTCATTGGTTGGACTATTCTTGCTAGCCTTACTTTTGGTCTTTTACTTTTCTGGTTAATCCCTTATATGAATGTTACAATGGCTAACTTCTATAATAAATTAAGAGGACCAGTTGAAGAAGAGGTTGAAGAGGAAAAAGAAGAAGAACCAGAAATCTTAGATGAAGATGTCGAAATATAAGGTAATTTAATTACCTTTTTTTGATGCTTAAAAAGGATTTTAACATCCTTGTTTTATATTAGAAATAGTGATAAAATAAGCACAACAATGAGAGGAGGATTAAGATGTTTGAGTTAGTTTCTGAATACACGCCATCTGGTGATCAACCTAAGGCTATTGAAAAATTAGTTGAAGGTATTAAAGAAGGTAAGAAAGATCAAGTTTTACTTGGCGCCACTGGTACTGGTAAAACATTTACGATTGCAAATGTTATTAAAGAAGTTAATAAGCCAACCTTAGTCCTTGCTCATAATAAAACTTTAGCGGGTCAATTATATGGTGAGTTTAAAGAGTTATTTCCTCATAATCATGTTGAATATTTTGTATCTTATTATGATTATTATCAACCGGAAGCATATGTTGCTAAAACGGATACTTATATTGAAAAAGATGCGGCTATCAATGATGAGATTGATGAGTTAAGACATTCCGCAACGGGCGCTTTACTTGATAATAAAGATGTCATTGTTATCGCTAGTGTTTCTTGCATTTATGGTATTGGTGATATTGATGATTACCGGGATAAAATGCTTGTTTTAAGATGTGGTGAGACGGTTGAAAGAGATGCGATTATTGAACGTTTAATTGAGATGCTTTATGAGCGCAATAATATGGACTTTAAACGGGGTACTTTTCGAGCTAAAGGGGATGTTTTAGAAATAATTCCTGTTAACCAGCATAGTAAAGGTGTTAGAGTTGAATTCTTTGGTGATGAGATTGACCGCATTTCTGAGTTTGATGTTGTAACGGGTGCTATCTTAACGAATAAACAGACGATATCCATCTTCCCAGCTAGTCACTTTGTGACATCAGAAGAAAAATTAAATCAAGCTTGTGATAATATTGAAAAAGAATTAGAAGAACGTTTAGAATATTTTAAAAAAGAAAATAAATTGCTTGAATATCAACGCTTGGAAGAACGGACTAAGTATGACCTTGAAATGCTAAGAGAAACAGGCTTTTGCCGGGGTGTCGAAAATTACTCTCGGCATTTAGCTTTAAGAGGTCCAGGAGAGACGCCAACGACTTTAATGGACTTTTTTGGTGATGATTTCCTTTTAGTTATCGATGAATCACATGTTACAATTCCTCAAGTACGTGGTATGTATAATGGTGATAGGGCTCGTAAAGAAGTTTTAGTTGAATATGGCTTTCGTCTTCCTAGTGCTTTGGATAATCGCCCTTTAAAGTTTGATGAGTTTGAAGCTAAAAAAGGTCAAACGATATATATATCAGCAACCCCAGGCGATTATGAACTTGCCAAGACTCACCATGAAGTTGTTGAACAGATTATTCGTCCAACCGGTTTATTAGATCCTAAAATTAGTATTCATCCAACGAAGAATCAAATTGATGATTTATTAGAGAATATCAATGAATGTATTGAAAAGAAAGCCCGTGTTTTAATAACGACTTTAACCATTCGTATGGCCGAAGAATTAACTAATTATCTAAAGAAAGCGGATATTAAAGTAGCTTACTTACATAATGAGATTAAAACATTAGAACGAATGGAAATTATTCATGACTTAAGAACCGGTAAATATGATGTTTTAGTTGGTATTAACTTATTAAGAGAAGGATTAGATATTCCAGAAGTTGAATTAATTGCGATAATGGATGCGGATAAACAAGGTTTCTTAAGAAGTGAGCGAAGCTTAATTCAGACCATCGGTCGGGCCGCTCGTAATGCGAATGGTCATGTTATTATGTATGCTGATGAAATTAGTGAATCAATGGATTTAGCTATTAAGGAGACGAACCGAAGAAGAGAAATCCAAGAAGCATATAATACGGAACATGGTATCACGCCTAAGACGATTATTAAAGCCATTCGGGAAGTTATATCTAATAATAAAAATGTTACTAAGAAAAAACGTGAGAAATTATCTAAACATGAAAAGATTGACTTAATGGCTCAAATTGAAGCCGAAATGCATGAAGCAGCTAAAAACTTAGACTTTGAGCGCGCTATGGAATTAAGAGATGCTCTATTTGAAATTCGTAGTGAATAGTTTAAAAATTAAGGCGAAAACAAAGTAAAAATCAAAGCGGTAAGAGTGAAATCTTACCGTTTTGAATATTTGAAATAGCTATAGAATAGTGTTATAATGAATCAAGGAGAAATTATGAAAAAAGAAGAAATAACAACAGAAAGAAAATGGAACAAACGTGAAAGTATTAGCCGTTCTTTGGATATTTTTATTCATCTTGTTGGCTATACTTTAGTTTTAATTACAGTATCAATGATTTTTAACGATACGGTATTCGTCAAAAACATTTATTGGGGCTTTTTAGCTGTTTTAATTATTTTTGTTTTAAATCGGACGATAAAGCCTGTTTTAACATGGTTGACAATTCCTTTAACAGCGATGACTTTAGGATTGTTTTATCCTTTGATTAATGCTTTTATTTTAAAGTTATCCGATTGGATTTTACAATCTAATTTTAATGTTCATGGCGTATGGATGTTAATCATTGTATCAGTTGTTATATCAATTATGAATGCTATTATGGATAACTGGATTATCGATGGCATTTTAAAAGGAGGTAAGCGCAAATGAGTCCTGTTGCTTTTCATATTTTTGGTTTAACAGTATATTGGTACTCATTATGCATTCTTACAGCCTTTTTTATTGGCTTTTTCCTTGTTTATTTAGAGATTAAAAGACATCCTAATATTAAAAAAGAATTTTTATATGACTATTTCTTTTATTTAGTACCAATTGTTATTGTTGGCGCTAGACTATATTATGTTATCTTTGAGTGGAATGCATATAAGAATAATATTATGCAAGTATTTGCAATTTGGAATGGTGGCCTTGCTATTCATGGCGGGGTTATTGCGGGGTTAATATTTACCATTTTCTATACGCGTAAGCATCATATCAATACTTTTAGATTTATGGATATAGTTGCTCCATCGCTCGTTTTAGGTCAAGCAATTGGCCGGTGGGGAAACTTCTTTAATCAAGAAGCTTTTGGACCCGTTATTTCTTTAGCTAAGTTAAAATCCTTACCCATCCCAAGGTTTGTTATTGATGGCATGAATATTGGTGGTGTGTATCATCATCCAACTTTCTTTTATGAATCAATGACTTGTCTTTTATGTTTTACTATTTTAATAATTTTATGTAAAAAATATAAAAAGCTTAAAGTTGGTACTCTAAGTGGCATTTATTTTATCATCTATGGCGTGGAACGCTTCTTTGTCGAGGGGCTTAGAACCGATAGTCTAATGTTAGGACCTATTAAAGTAGCGCAGTTAGTATCAGTTATTATGGTAATAGCGGGTATTATCTTTATCATCGTATCTTTAAAAAAAGGTGTCTTATATTTAGAACCTGAAGAAAAAGGAAGGAAGATGAAAGCATAATGAAAAAAGTTGTCGTTTTAGGAGGAGGAACAGGGTCTTCAACCCTACTTAGAGGCTTAAAACAGTTCCCTATTGATCTAACGGCCATTGTATCTGTTTGTGATGATGGCGGTGGGACTGGTGTTTTAAGAGAAGAGTTTAATATCCCAGCTGTTGGCGATATCAGAAGAGTTTTAGTGGCTCTATCAGAGACGGAGCCTTTAGTTATGGACCTTTTTAATTATCGTTTTAATACGACAAGTGATTTAGAGGGTCAGACCGTTGGCAATATTTTACTTACAGCTTGCGCTAAAATAAGTGGTAACTTATCTGATGGTATTGAAGCCTTAAGTAAAGTTATGAACTTAAAAGGTAAAGTGGTTCCACTAACAGAAGATAATGTCATTTTAATGGCCGATATGAAAGATGGCAGCGTTGTTGAAGGGGAACACAATATTACTTTGTGTAAGAAAGGTGTCAAAAAAGTTTATTATAAAGAGTCACCCACTCCAACTAAAGAAGCTATCGAAGCTTTAAAAAGTGCTGATTTAATCATTCTTAGTATGGGTAGCTTGTTTACAAGTATTATTCCTAATCTAATTTGTGATGATATCATTAAGGCTATCGATGAGAGCCAAGCCAAAGTAATGTATGCTTGCAATATGATGACGCAGCCAGGGGAAACTGATGGCTTTACAGTATCTGACCATATTAAATTATTAAATGGTTATTTAGGTAAGCATAAAATCGATGTCGTAGTTGCCAATAGTGGTGAAATTGGACCAGAGATAGCTCATAAGTATGAAACATTAGAACAAAAAGATGCCGTTCTTTTTGATGAAGATGAAGTAAAGAAAATAGTTAAAGACATCATCAGTGATAACTTCTTTATTATCAATAATAATTTAATTCGTCATGATGCGATGAAGTTAAGTTTGCAGATTTTCTCATACTTATTAAAGGACTAGATATTTATGTCATTTACAAGTGATATTAAAAATGAAGTAAGTAAGTTAAACCATGAACGCACGGAAATGATTGCTGAATTATCTGTTATTTTAAGAAATAGTGCCATTATTACTGATACTATTAAAATAACTACGGAAAATGCTAGTGTCGCTAGGTATGTTTTTTCATCAATCAAAGAAATGTATGATGTTTCTCCTAAGATAACTGTAAGGCATGGTTATAACTATATGAAAAGTTATCTCTATATCTTAGAGATAACTCGGAAAGTTAAAGATATTATCAATGATTTAAGCCTTGATACGAATATTCCAAGAGATTATATTCTTGATGATGATTTATCGAAACGAGCTTATTTAAGAGGATTATTTATAGCCTGTGGTAGTATTAATGACCCCAAAAAGTCACGTTATCATTTAGAGTTTTTTGTTGATAACTTAGAATATGCTAAGTTTATTAGTAAGTTATTAAATGAATACTATTTAAATAGCAAAGTTTTAAAACGGGATAATAAGTATATGATCTATGTTAAAGAAGCCGAAAAAATAGGGGATTTTCTTCGAATGATGAACGCTATTAATGCGTTATTCTACTTTGAAGATATTCGTATCTATAGGGATCATAAGAATATGACGAATCGTCTTAATAATTGTGAACAAGCCAATGTCGATAAAATTATTGAAACAGCGACGAAACAGGTAAGAGATATTGAGGTGATTGAAGCTGAAGGTGGACTAGATCTTTTAGATGAAAAAGAAAGATTAGTTGCCACTTACCGTTTAAAATACCCCGAAGCTTCGTTAGTTGAATTAAGTGAAATTATTAGTATTGAAACTGATACGAAAATTACTAAATCAGGTTTGTATCATCGCTTTAATAAAATAAAAGCGTTAGCTGAAAGAATTAGAAATAAAAAAGAAAGAAACAAGTAACTAATATATCTCGCAAAAAAGTTACTTGTTTTTTTTTTTTTTTTGTTGATATAATGATTTAGAAAAGGATAGATAAAGATAGTAATGTCCAAATATTGAATCTATTTTAAATATAAAAAGAATTATTAAGAAAAGTAGGAGAAGTTATGAATAACATTAAGAAAATATCTTTAAAAATATTGGTGTTAACGATATGTATTTCTTTAGCTGTTATAAGCTTTGGCAATAAAAGTTTATTGACGATGATGGGATTTATCAATAATAAATCTTATAGTTCATCTAATTTTAATCGTATTTCTGATCCTAGTACGATGGATTCATATCAAAATCTTTTACTTAGTGATGCGGATGGTTCAAGATATGCTGGCCGTATTTGGTCTGATAAGTCTGTTTTTACTAATGATTTAACTTTAGATATGGCAACTGACGGATATGACGGTAAAGTCAAACTTAATACCGATTTTTTAAATGTTTTCTCAGCTTTAGGATCTAGTCAGGCTTGGATAGGTTTACCACCAACTAAAACCGTTATTGTTATAGATAATTCTGGTTCGATGTATTCTAATAATAAAACAGATTGGTCTAAAACCCGTATGGATAAAACCGTTAGCGCTGTTAACGAATCTATTGATAAGTTAATGCGCGCTGGCGCTTTTAATGAAGTGTCTGTTGTTCTTTTTGGTAACAGTGGTAAAAATGGAGTAAAAGATGGTGATTATCATACAGCAACAACTATTGTTCCAATGGGGCATTATGAGGTAAGTGATGATGAAGAACAACCATATCATTATCTTGATGCCGGCTGGGCAGAAGCAGGGGTTACTGATTACACCCAGTTTAGTGAACCTATCAAAGATCCAAGTCATGCTAATACTGCTGGTGGCTTTGTTTTTGTTGATAAAAGGTATGTCAATGATACTTTTAAAGTTGATGAGAATATACGACTTACTGATAATGGTATAAAAAGATATGATACATATCGTAATGGAACAACGAATATTAATGCTGGTACTTATGCGGCATTTAAAGCTTTATTACAAGAGGAAACTAAAGTTAAGGTTGCGGGAATTACCTTTAATTATATTCCTTCCGTTGTTGTATTATCTGATGGTGCAGCTACCGATATGTTGGAGGGATCATGGTCTAATCCTACCCTACAAGCTATGGGCTTTACAAATGATCGAGGTAATAAAAAAGCTAGTTATATCAAGGCGTTTGAAGATCCACAAGGAACCTGGACATGGGATTGGAATATGTACATTGATTTAATAGAAAAAGATGGAGTTCCAACATTAGAACAAATTGGTTATGGAGATGGAACATTAACAGATGGCCATATTAAAGACTCTAACCCTGGTGCTGTAGGTGAACAAAAGTTAAAAGAGTTTGCTAATGAGGTAAGATCTTCACAAGCAGCGATTATATTAACAACAATTTTAAATGGTTCATATATGAGAGCTCAGGTAGAAAAAAAGTTTGGAGGAAATTGTAAATTTTATACAGTTTCTGTTGATATGAATAATCCAGAAGAAGTAAAACTACCTGATCCAGAAGAATGGTTTAGTGGTACAGCTAATTATACTATAAATACTAGTTCAGTACTTATGAACCCCAACGATTATTTTAATACTGATTGGTTAAAAGAAAAGGGTTATATCAAACAAGATGCTGATGTAAACAATTTAAAAGATGATGATATTGTTTATGAACCATATACGGTTGGTTATGAAATAATATCAGCCATTATTGATGCTATTAATGCTTATGATGAATTCAAAAATGATAGTAATTCCTATGATGATCGGGGAAAAATAAATAAATATGTCATTTACGATGAAGCAAAAGGCCTTTGGGATGATATGAAAGATGAAAGAGCTACTGTTAATGGTGTTGAATATGATGCAACTGTTCCAATAGGACACAACCATTCTAATGCTTATTTTGTATCAGAAAGAAAAGATGTATCATTTGATAACTTAGATCCTGGTGATACAGCCAATAATCCTTACGGATTAAGTAATGCTGATTTAGAATATGACTATGTAACTAAATCTTATTATGCATCTAGTAAAGAAGAAGCAGCAGATAAGATTGCTGAAACATTTGATGCCATCGTTGAAGATATTGTTTCTAGTGCTTTCGAGCCCATTAGTGGTATTAATGATATTGGTATCGAAGATTCAATGACTTTTATGGATCCACTGGGACAATATATGGATGTCAAGAATAAGGCAATTACCGTTAGTGGTGAAACCTATGATATGGGTTTACTTCTTTTTGGAAAAATTCATGGTATTACAAAGACAGCTGTATACGATTATAATTTTAATATTAAGCATCGTGGACCAAGTCATGATAGTGAAGATTTATCATTACCTTTTGAAATGGGTTGGTATAATAAAGATGGCGAATTTTTAGGGACTAGCGGTAGCTGGGATAATGGTGATACTTATTACGTTGATAGTGAAACTGTTCGAAAGTACGTTCCAAATCTTTTAGAAGAGGGAAGTATGACTGATCAGCAAAAGAACACTATCTATACTTTGTATCGTTTTATAGAAGATAGTAGAAATGATGAAGTTCATAACCCTTGTTATAATGATAAAAAGGTCAAATATAAATTAAGTGATATTCGGATATGGGTCGAAGACACTGAAAATTTTGAAGATGAAAATAATGATGCAGCTATTGATTTAGGCTTTGATCGCGCTATTTATGTCAATATTCCAGTAAGTGCCCTACCTATTGAAGTAGCAAATATTACGATAGGAACTGACGGGTTTGTCTCATCATACACAACTAATTTAGGTAATAAAACGATAACGACACCATTTAGACTTTTCTATGGTGTGGGTTTACAAGATTCTATTTTTACGGATGATGGCTTAAATGTAGATATGGCCAAAATTTCTCCTGAATATCTACAAAAAAATAAAATTGGCGATGTTGTTTATTTCTATTCTAACTATTATAGTAACACGTTATATAAAGATTATGTTACAGACACAAGCGCTGAAAGAACTAGAGGCGATGCTGTCTTATCTTTCTCACCAAATGAAACGAATCGCTTCTATATGTATCAAAATCCGCTACCTTTATATAGTTTAGGTGCTGATGATGGTGACCTTGAAACTAATGGAACATATAAAGATGTCCCACTACTTACGGATGATGAGTTTAATGTCTTTAAAGCTACTCATCAAAAAATAACTGATGCTCAAACATTAAGTCCTGATAAATGGTACTATGTTATACTTGATTATTACTTGCCAGGTAGAAAGGACCTTGTTCATGTTGCTGTATCAAGATTAGGTAAAGAATTTGGTTCCGGAATAGCTGGTGGAAGTATTGAGGCAGGAAACTACTTAGCTTGGTATGATGAAGTAAATGACACATGGGTTCAATATGACCAAGGAAAAGAAAAGCCTAGTGGTGATAATTGGGTAATTGCAACACGTCCTGGTGGTTTACGTGTTGGTGATATGGCTCAAAGTTTAAGACCAAAAACAACTAACCGAACAAGTACAGCTTATAATTATTATCTACCAACCATTAGTGCGACGACGGGAACGACGTCTAATGATAGTAATATTATCATTAATTCTTATCTAGGAAATAATGGTCGCCTTGAGGTTAACGATTCTTTGTTATTTATGACTAAAGAAGTAGAAACTAATGAGGTTGGTAAGCAAAAAATTGATAATAATAAAGAGTTTAATTTTAGTGTTAAGTTAGATGACCATGAAGGCGATTTTGAAGCTTTAAAAATGTACAAAAATCCTTATAGTAATGAGTGGCAACTTCGTTTAAAAACTATAGATATTTTGACTGACAATGGAGGATTTTTACAAAACGCTAATAATGATTTAACTGTTTATCGTAAAAATAATGGCCGAAGTTATTATGTTTATATTGGAACTAATAAAGCCAAAAGTGTCAGCGATGAAAATGTCTTTAGGCTATATCAAGCACCAGATAGTGAAGATTATGTTGAATTAACATTATCAGGTATGACCACTTATGTTGAAAATCCTGACGAGATAAGTAGCAGTTTAAAGACTGATTTAAATAAATATAAAAAATATGACGATGAACATACCCTTGGATCATTGGATTTCTGGGTAAAGAAAGCTTATTTAATCCCTGTTATTGAGGTTGAAAATGGTACATGGGATGGAACAACTTCTGGATATGACTCATTAGATGAGTTTGTTATCGCTCATCTAAATCCATATTCATATGGCGCTAGTGAATTATCATCACCTTATGCAACCCAAACAGCCTTTTTAACCCAAAAAGTATATTTTGGGTATAGTGACGATAAAAAGCCAGGAGATAAGCCTGAAGGTTGGACCGATGATGATTGGAAAAATCAAGAAGTTAATGTTGCTCATATTACATTAAAGAATAATGAAGGCTTAATGTTCTCCGGATTAAATAGCGACTCGACATATGAAATCGAAGAACTTCTTACCGAGTCTGAACATCGCGAAGGATATTTCTTTGACCGCATCCATTTAGCGGAAAAAGATACGGCTACAATCGAGGGTACGAAGGTAATCGGTCAAGTTAACGATAATTAC
Source organism: uncultured Bacilli bacterium (assembly GCA_947589735.1). GTDB lineage: Bacteria > Bacillota_I > Bacilli_A > RF39 > UBA660 > UBA5578. Next base: position 59,879 of record CANQCR010000005.1, read on the forward strand.
TTCGATGAAGTTGACTACATTAATACTTTCTATGCCCCAGTTGATTTAACGATTCAAAAAAATGTTGTTGGAGCTTTAGCTGATCAAGAAAAGGAATGGACATTTGATATTTCTTTAACTCCTAATACCAATGTTACATTAGAAGATAGTTATGAAACTTTAAAGCATAAAGCAAATGGTGAAGATGAGACTGGTAGTATCTCTTTGATGAAGCAACCTAGTGGTAATTATACAGGTAGTGTTACTTTGAAGCATGGTGAAAAAATAACACTTAAAGGTATACCGCAAAATACGCAATATGAAGTTACGGAAACTTTAGCTAATCGTGATGATTATGTAACAACGGCTGTTAATGCTAAAGGAACATTAGTAGATAATGAGACTAGTGTTACGTTTGAAAATGCTAAATATTCTAAACATGATATTGTTTTATCAAAAGAAGTACTAGGTGCTTTAGGTGATCAAGAAAAAGAGTGGGCATTTAATATCAACTTTACGCCACAAGAGAATATTCCATTTGCTAAAAGTTATGCTTATCTTGGAAGCAAAGATGGAATGATGGAACTTACCGATAATCACGATGGAAGTTATACAGGAACTATTAGTCTAAAACATAATGAAAGTGTGACAATTAAAAATATTCCTGAAGGTACAAGTTATGAAATCGTGGAAAAAGATGCTAGCCAAGATGGTTATATAACTTTAAAAAATAATGAAACAGGATTATTAAAAGATGAACCAAGTGTTAATGTTAAATTTACAAATATAAAATATTCCCGTCATCAATTAAAATTAGAAAAAATTGTAACTGGCGGTGCTGGCGATAAAGAAAAAGAATGGACCTTTAAAGTTACCTTTACGCCTGCGGAAGATGTTATATTTGATACGACTTATCATTATGTAGGCGGTCATGCTGCTAATGGTGTGACTGATCATGCTGATGGAGATTTACATTTAACGAAACAAGGAGATAGTTATACAGGAACTATTAAATTAAAACATGGTGAAAGTGTAACAATTGAAAACATTCCAGAAAGGACAAAATATAAAGTTGAAGAGGTAGAGGCTAACCAAGAAAAATATTATACGATGGCAACGCTTAATACCGAAGGAGAATTAACTAAAGATCTTGAAACGGTACGCTTTACTAATACGAAATTAAGTAAGCACGATATAACTATTTCTAAAAAAGTAACCGGTGCTTGGGCTGATGAAGAAAAAGAATGGACCTTTAAAATTATCTTAAAGCCTTTAGAGTATGTCATTTTAGATAAAGAATATCAATTTGATGGAACTAAGAGTGGAAAGATATCATTCACTAGTAATACAGATGGAACTTACACCGGAGAAGTATTACTAAAACATAATGATACGGTAACAATTAAAGGTTTACCAGAAGAAACAAAGTATAAAGTTGAAGAAGAAGAAGCTAATACTGATGGATATACAACTCGGGTAACAGGCGATGTTGAAGGTACTTTGACGTATGGAAAAGATAATCCTAGTATTTCCTTTAACAATATCAAATTATCGGAACATAGTTTAACAATTTCTAAAGAAGTCCTTGGTAGTGATGGCGATCAAGACAAGGTTTGGAATTTTATAGTTAAGTTTACTCCTCAAGAGGGTGTTACACTATCGGATAGCTATCCAATTACGAGTGGTAATTTTGTATCTGAAATAGTGCCATCAAATGATGCATATATAAAGTTACAACATAATAGTGATGGTACAAGTAGTGCCCATGTAACACTAAAACATGGTCAATCTTTGACAATTAATAATTTGCCACAAGGAACGCAGTATGAAGTGGTAGAAGAAGAAGCTAATACTGATGGATATGTTACTTGGACAACAGGCCAAGAAAAAGGCACACTTATTGATACTGATACATTTATGGTTAAGTACAATAATAAAAAGCCATCAAAACATTCTTTAACAATATCTAAAGAAGTAGCCGGTGGAGCCGGAGATAAGAATAAAGAATGGACTTTTGAAATAACTTTAACACCGGATGATCATATAACATTATTAGATGAATATTTATATGATGGATCTAAAACAGGTCTAATTGCATTTGCAAAACAAAGTGACGGTAGTAGTGTTGGAACAATTACTTTAAAACATAATCAAACAGTTACTATTAATGGTTTGCCAGAAAAGACGACTTACCGTGTTAGAGAAAAAGAAGCTAATCAAGACGAATATATAACTCATGTAACTGATGAAGATGGCATATTAAATGATGATGTAAAAGTATCATATAAGAATACAAAATTATCAAAACACAATATTATCATTAGTAAAGAAGTATTTGGTAATTTAGGCAATAAAGAAAAAGAGTGGACGTTTAAAATAAAGCTTGTAGCGCCAAGTATCAAAAAATTAGATAAAAAATATGCCTATGTTTTGACAAAGAAAGTTGTTCAAGATGATATTGAAACTGAAGAAGTTGAAGAGGTTGAAGAACTTGAAGAAGGAACAATCGATGTCGTAGAAAAAGATGGTTATAATGAGGCTACTATAAAATTAAAACATAATGAAAAAATAGAAATAAAGGATTTGCCAGAAGGTACGGAATATGAAGTAACCGAAGAAGAAGCTAATCAAGACGACTATGTAACTATTACTACGGAAAACACTAAAGGAATCTTAAATGGTGATACTCCATTAGTTAAGTTTAGTAATAAAAATTATTCAAAGCATAGTATCAGTATTGAGAAAAAACTAGAAGGAACTAATGTTGAATCCGAAAGAGAATGGACCTTTAAAATTACTTTAAAACCAGATAAAGATGCCCCATTTAAAGAAGCATATGCATATACCGGTCTTGATGAAGATGGCATAATTAATTTTACGCCAACAGATGATGAAGAAGCATATGAAGGAACAATTACCTTAAAAGGTGGCGATAAAATTGTTATAGAAGATATACCTTATGATACTTTATATGAGGTAATTGAAGAAGAAGCTAATCAAGATAAATATCAAACAACTTATACCGACAACGAAGGAATAGTTAATGATGATATTGTCGTAACTATAACAAATAAAAGAAATATTGAAATCCCATTAACTGGAGATCAAATAAAGAAGTTTATAATTATTTTTGAGATGGCTTTAATCACTCTTTTAAGTGGTATACTTCTATGTAGAAAATTTCTAAAGAGTAAGTGCTAGATATTAATCAAATGATTAAAATCACACTTACTTTTATCAAATGAAAAGAAAACAGTTGATGTTTTCTTTTTTATGTTGGTTATGTTTGTGGAATGATAAATTTTATAGTATAATATTAAGTGATTAAGGAGGGCCTATGGAAAGTTTATTTGGACGTTTAACGGAGTTAGTTAAAGACTATAACAAAATTATTATTGCTAGTCATAAGAATCCTGATCTTGATGCTTTAGGATCAAGTTTAGGATTAAGTTCTATTTTTAATGCAATGGGTAAAAAGACATATATTTTTATTGATCCAGATAGTGATGAAAATAACAATACCGTTAAGCAAGCTTTATCATTAGTTCCTAACTTTAATTATGTAAGTGAGAAGAACTATAGTAAGTTAGTTAGTGATAAAACGTTATTAGTTGTCTTAGATGTACATCAACAAGAGCGGATTGTTTGTCCTAAATTGGTTGATGAAATATCTGATAAGGTTGTTTTAGATCATCATATTAAGATGGGTAATTATATTCGGGAAACAGAGATTTTTTATATTGATTCATCTTTATCAAGTGTTGTTGAATTAATTGCCTTTTATAGTAAAAATATGAGTATTCCCATTAGTCCAGTAGTAGCGTCTATTATGCTTGCTGGTATGGAAATTGATACAAATGGTTTTAATGTTAAAATAACGGAGAAAACTTTTGAAGCCGCCGCTTATCTCATCTCTTTAGGAGCAGACCCCATTGTTAAACAAAACCTTTTGAAAGAGAGTAAAGATGAGTTTTTAAGAAAAGCTGATTATATTAAGAGTAGTTATATCTATGATAAAGATATGGCTATCTGTCTTCTTTATGCGACATCCACAACCCCAGAAGAGTTAGCTGAAATAAGTGAAGAATTACTTAATTTTGATGGCGTTAAAGCTAGTTTCACTATTGGCCAATTAGGTAAAAAATTAGTTGGCATTAGTGCGCGTAGTATTGGTGATGTTGATGTCTGTGAAGTAATGAAACGTTTAGGCGGTGGAGGTCACACCAATACGGCCGCTGTTCAAGTCGAAAACACGACAATCAAAGCATTAGAGAAAGCTTTAAAGAAAGTGCTAGGTGAAATAAAAGATGAAGATAATCTTGCTTGATGATGTTAAAAAACAAGGTAAAAAGGACGATATTATCGATGTAGCTGATGGCTATGCTAATTATTTAATTAAGGCCGGTCAAGCTGTTCCAGCAACTGGAGCGGGTGTTAACCGCCTAAACCGGGAAAATGAAGAAAAAAAGCAGGCAATGGATGCTTTAATTAAAAAGTGTGAACAAATTAAAGCTAAATTGGAAAAAGAAGAACTAAAGTTTAAAGTTAAAACCGGTGAGATGGACCGTGTTTTTGGTAGCGTTAGTGCAAAACAAATTGCTAGCGAACTAGTAAGTAAAGGTTATGAAATAGATAAAAAACAAGTTCATATTAACACCCCCTTGTCAACCTTAGGCTATCATAATGTTGATATTGAACTACATAAAAAAGTTATAGCTAAAATAAGAGTTGAATTAGTGAAGTAGGAGGTGTTTTATGCCTGAGAAAACAATACCCCATAATACCGAAGCTGAACAATCAGTAATAGGATCAATGTTTTTAACTAAAAAAGCTTTACAAAAAGCTGTTGAAGGTTTAACTAGTGATGATTTTTATATTGATGCTCACAGTAAAATTTTTACGTGTATAAAGTATTTAAATGATAAAAAAGTTCCCATTGATTTAACAACGGTTAGTGAAGAGTTGAATCACCGCCATTTACTAGAACAGGTTGGCAATATCGAATACTTAGTTCAAATTATTAATGATGTTCCAACGACCGCTAATATTGATGAATATATTAAGATTGTTTCAGAAAAAGCGATTTTAAGACGTTTAATTGATGAAGCTACTAGTATTGTTCAAGATAGTTATAATGTTGGTAGGGATATTACGGACTTTTTATATGAGGCTAGTAAAAAGATTAGTGATGTGTCTGATGGAATTAAAACAACCGAGTTTAAGCCTATTAAAGAAGTATTGGAAAAAACCCAAGCTGATATTGAGTTTTTAGCTGCTAATAAAAAAGATGTTACCGGTATTCCAACAGGCTTTTATGATTTAGACCGCCTAACAACCGGATGGCATCCACATCAATTTATCATTATTGCTGCTCGTCCCGGTATGGGAAAGACAGCTATTGCTCTAAATATGGCAACGCATATGGCGATTAATGCTAAAAAATCTGTAGCTGTTTTCAACATGGAGATGGGTGCAGAACAACTAGCGACGCGTATGTTATCATCAGTAGGACAAATTACAGGTGATAAATTAAAGACGGGTAATCTTGAACACGATGATTGGAAAAAGCTTAATGAAGCTATTAGTAAATTAGCTAAGACAAATCTTTTTATTGATGATAGTGCCGGTCAAACCGTGTCAGAGATTATGTCTAAATGTCGGCGTTTAAAAAGTTCAGAAGCTGGTCTTGATATTGTTATTATCGATTATTTAACATTGATTCAAAGTGCTACTAAAGGTGGATCTAATGGTCAAAATAGGCAACAAGAAGTTGCTGAGATATCAAGAGCGTTAAAGACAATGGCAATGGACTTAGATATTCCGGTTATTGCTCTATCCCAATTATCTCGTAGTATTGAACAACGTAATGGTGATAAAAAGCCAATGTTAAGTGATTTAAGAGAATCTGGTGCTATTGAACAAGATGCTGACTTTGTTGCTTTCCTTCATTGTACAGAACAAGAAAAGGAAAAACCTGAAAGTTTAATGCAACTAGTTGTTCGTAAACATCGTAATGGTCCATTAAAAGATATTAACTTATTATTTCAAAAATCTATTAGTACGCTTGTTAGTGTAGCTGATAGTGATATTAAAGATACCGAAGAAAAATAGGTGATTTATGAAGAAATATGTTATTTACATAGTTGTTTTTCTAATTGGAATAGCTGTTTTTTTCTTACAGTTTAACTATGGCAAAAAATATGTTCCACGAAGTTTTTATCAAGTCTATCTTGATAATGAAAAAATAGGCGTTATTACATCCAAAGAAAAACTTGAAAAACACATTTATGAACAAGGTGAGATTATCCAAAATCAAGTTATTGAATATCAAGCTGATATTGAAAGAATTGAATCTACACACCAAGTTATGAAAAATGTTTTTACAAGGAAAAACTCATTATATTTAAACTATGTTTATATGACTAATTTAGAAAATATTTATAATGAATTATCTTCTTATGTTGACGATGAAGGAAATGCTAAAGAAGGAAAATATGCAAGTTTAAGTAAATTGTATAGAAGTTTTGATGATGAATATCAATCTGGTAGTAAATTAACGAGTAAAGGTATTAAAAACTTTGAACGTCTTCAAGCTAATTTCGATAATAACATTAAGAATTATCAAAAAGATTTAGTTGATTATCTTTATCAAAATAGGGAAAATCTTAATATAACGAGTAGTGAAGCTAGTTATTTAGAAGAGTTCGTTGATAATAATATGATAGATATAACTTATAGTAAATATCTTTATATGAAAAATTATGTTAACGAAAATGAAATATATCTTCATACTACTAACGTTTTAGAACCATTAGGTATTAACATTAAAAAGATTACAACCTATGATGATACTTATAGTGATATTGAAGATGTATATAATAAAATTATTGCTAAAAAACCTTGTACCATTGAAGGTTATCAATTTAGAATCAAAGTTAAAGACGACGAAGAAGATATGGAATCAGATAGCGAACTCATCGATTTAGATGAAGAGACTTCTAGTGATGAGGAAAATGGCAAAGATATCATTTTATATGTAACAGACCCGGATATTTTTAATGATGCTATTGAAGAGGTAACAAAAGTTTTTGTTGGTAACGAAAATTATGAAGCTTATCAAAATGGTACTCAGCCAGAAATTAAAACCACCGGAACCTTAATTGATAACATTTATCTTGATGATGATATAACTATTAAAAAGACTAATATTTCGGTTAGTGAAAAGATTTATACTGATTCAGCAAGTCTAGCTAGTTATTTGTTATATGGTGATAATAAAGTATCAAAAACGGTAATGGCTTCATCTAAAGATAGTGTTGATGATGTCGCTTACCGGAATGGTATTAGCGTTGAGGAGTTCTTCCTTTCTAATCCAAGCTTTACAAGTGTTGATAATATGTTTTATGATAATCAACCTATTACCATTACTAAATTAGATCCTAAAATAGAGGTTATTGTTGAAGAATCACAAGTCTTTGATCAAACAATTTACTATGATACGATTGAAAAGGCTGATAAAACGATGACAACAGGATCAGAGTATGTTGAACAAACTGGTCAAAATGGTATCATGCGTGTTTCGCAAACCGTTCAAAAAGTAAATGGTGCAGTTGTTAAGACCGATCCTATTAGTAATGAGACCATTAAGCCATCGCGTAATAAAATTGTTCGTGTTGGTACGCATAATGTACCAAGTATTGGTAGTGTTCGTAACTGGTTATGGCCAACTAATGCTTATTCGATTAGTTCCCGTTTTGGTTGGCGGACTTATCCATTTAACTATAAGAAACGTGAACTTCATAGTGGGGTTGATATTCCAAATAACTATGGCGAACCAGTATATGCTTCTAATAATGGTACCATCTATGCTATTAATGATACAAGATATGGTTATGGTAAGCATATTATTATCAATCATAATAATGGTTATTGTACGCTATATGGTCATATGAGTGGCTTTGCCAAAGGATTAAAGAAAGGTAGCGTTGTTGCTCGGGGTCAGGTAATCGGTTATATTGGACACACTGGTGCGGCAACTGGTAATCATGTTCATTTTGAAATTAGAGTTGGAGCAACAACGAGTAAATGTCCAGGTAGTGGTGGCGCTACTAATCCATTACCATATTTAAGGAAGTAATGTTATGCAAGTATGTGTTTTAGCAAGTGGAAGTAAAGGAAACTGTACCTATATTGGGGCTGGGAGTCATAAAATCCTTGTTGATATAGGTACTTCTTCTTTAAGTATTGAAAAAAAATTAAAAGCTTTAGGTGTTAATCCTAGTGAGATTGATAGTGTTTTTATAACTCATGCTCACACGGATCACGTATCAGGCGTAAGTGTCTTTTATAAGAAGTATCATCCGCATATCTATATGTCTGATGCGATATGCAAAGAAGCCAATTTAAAGGTTGATTATACTAATCTAAATGAATCAATTGATTTAGATGGCCTCATCATCACACCGGTTCCAACTAGTCATGATGCTTCTGATGCCAGAGGATATATCTTTGAATATGAAGGCAAGAGTGTTGTCTATATGACCGATACAGGATATATTAGTGAAAAATATTATAAGTTACTTACTAATAGAACAGTCTATGTTATGGAAAGTAATCATGACATTGAACTTTTGATGAATAATGAACATTATCCACATCAAGTTAAAATGCGCATTTTAGGTGATAGTGGTCACTTATCTAATAAAGATTCATCTTTGTATCTATCGAAGTTTATCGGTAATGATACTAAAAAAGTTTTTTTAGCGCACCTTAGTGAACAAAACAATACGAAAGAGATGGCCTATAATAGTTTAAAAGAAACTTTAAAAAGGAAACATATTTCTTTTGATGATATCAGTATTACTGATCAAAGGGAAGCATCCGAATTGGTGGAAGTATGATAAAAATATTATGTGTTGGTAAAATTAAAGAAGCTTTTTATCGTGACGCTATAAATGAATATCTAAAAAGATTAGGAAAATATACGAAAATTGAAGTTATTGAATGCAAAGACTATAGCGATAATAATGATAAAGTTTTAGAGCGTGAAAAAGAAGAATTAGAAAAATATATTAGCGATAAAGATTATGTTATTACGCTTGAAATTGAAGGCGAGATGTTATCCTCACCTGCTTTAGCGCAAAAATTAGATAGCCTTTATTTAACATGTTCTAATATATGCTTTGTTATTGGTGGATCTTTGGGATTTCACGATGATATTAAAAAGAGGAGTGACTATGCTCTTTCTTTTTCTAAACTTACTTTTCCGCATCAATTATTTCGTGTTATATTATTAGAACAAATCTACCGAGCTTTTAAAATTAATAATAATGAGCCCTATCATAAATAGTTCGTATGTTTTATTTTAAAAATAATTAAAGTATGATATGATATAGATAGTAGGAGGTAGTATATGAAAAGATGTAGAGCATGCAGTAGCCAGGTAGCTGATACAGCAAATAATTGTCCAAATTGTGGTAGCGCTGATTTAGAAGTTATGGCTATGCCACAACAACCATATTATGATCAATCAATGATGAATGGGGGTCAACCTCAAGTACAACCAATGATGAATGGAGGATATCCACAAGCACCAGTTAATGGTGCACAGCCAATGATGGGAGGATATCCACAAGATCAAGGTCAATCTCAAAAGGGAATGACTTATTCTGTTGTATATATGGTCATTTTAGGGTTGTTTTTAATTACTAATATTAGAAAGTTATCTGATGGTTTCAACGTTGGAACTTTAATTGACGTTGCTTTATTTGAATCGACTATTGTTTTAGTGGCTATGCGAAAGAAAGCTGGACGGATTCTTGCTATGATTCAATCAGCATTGCAAACATTTAATGGTATCTTAATCGGTATTTTAGCTATTATTGGTGGCGAAACTATCAAAGAAGTTGCTAATCAAATATTAGCAATAGATGGCTCAGGAACATATATTATTACTGTTTTTGTTGCTTCTTCTATTCTCTCAATTGCCTTTGGTGTTTGTTCATTTATCTATTTCAAGAAAAGAGCTTCAATGTATACAAAATAGTGAATAATCACTATTTTTCTTTTTCTTGTATAAAATCAAAGAATGTTTATCAATATATAGTAGGTGATGACAGGTGAAGAACATTCTTTGGGTTTTAATAGCTGTAATTATTTTAGGATTTGTATCTAAAGGTATTACTGATAATAATTTAATACCGGATGAGGCGATAAGGATTCGGGTTATCGCTAACTCAAATAGTGATTCGGATCAAAAACTTAAGTGGGAAATAAAAGAAGATATTGAAAAATACTTATATAGCAAGCTAGATGGTGTGGAAAATATTGAAGAAGCTGATGCCTTAATTAAGAAAAATATTCCTAAAGTAAAAGAATTAATTAACAAATATACACATAGTTATAATCTTAATTATGGCCTTAATTATTTCCCCGAAAAGACTTTTAAAGGTGTTGAATATGAGGCCGGGCAATATCAATCATTAGTAGTAACTTTAGGTAGCGGCTTGGGTGATAACTGGTGGTGCGTCCTATTCCCACCTCTTTGTTTATTAGAAGCTGAAGATAGTACGGAAGTGGAATATCGTTCTTTTGTAGCTGATATGATTAGTAAATATTTCCCAAGTAAAAGCAATGTCTAATTGCTTTTTATTTTGCTTAAGTTTATTGACTTTTATGAGTATACATAATATATTTAAATTGGGTGAGAATATGTTAGTTAATATGATTAAAATGTTAAATGATGCTAAAGAGGGTAAGTATGCGGTTGCGCATTTTAATATAAACAATCTAGAGTGGACGAGATTTGTCTTAGAGGAATGTGAAGAATTAAAGGTACCTGTTATTTTAGGTGTTAGTGAAGGAGCATCTAAATATATGGGTGGCTATAAGACCGTTTTTGATATGGTTAAAAACTTAATGGATTATCTTCATATAACGATTCCGGTTGCCGTTCATCTAGATCACGGAAGCAGTTTTGAAGCTTGCAAGGAAGCTATTGATGCCGGCTTTACTTCTGTCATGATTGATGCATCTAAATATGAATTAGATGAGAATATTCGTCTAACGAAAGAAGTATGTGATTATGCGAAAGAAAGAAACGTCAGTGTTGAAGCAGAAGTAGGACACGTTGGCGGTAGTGAAGATGGTGTTGTTACTGGCATCTTATATGCTGAAGTAGCCGATTGTAAGCGCTTTGTTGAAGAGACGGGTATTGATGCTTTAGCGCCAGCTTTAGGTAGCGTCCATGGCCCATATCATGGCGATCCTGTTCTTGCTTTTGACCGAATGGAAGAAATTAAAGAGGTATGTAATATTCCTCTAGTTTTGCATGGCGGTAGTGGCATTTATGACGAACAGATTAGAAAAGCTATATCGTGTGGTATTTGTAAGTTAAATATTAATACGGAATTACAACAAGCTTGGACAAAGGGTGTGCGGGAGAAACTTGAAAGTGATCCTGAAGTATATGATCCTCGTAAGGTTATTAAAGCTGGTGAAGCTTATATGAAAGAGGCCATCAAAGCTAAAGTTGCCTTACTTGGAACTAGGCACATGTAATAAGTATTAACATATAGTATTAAGGGAGGTATGTATGAAAAGAATTAAAATAGAAGGTGGACATAAACTAACCGGTGAGATCAATATTAGTGGTGCTAAAAATAGTGCGGTAGCGCTTATTCCAGCCGCTTTGCTTTCTGATGAAGAAGTAGTTATTGACAATGTACCTAATATTTCTGATATTGATGCTTTACAAGAAATACTAGTTTATTTAGGGGCTAATGTGATAAGAAGTAATGGTCAAATAAAGATTGATGCAAGACCCGTTGTAAATAAAGAAATACCGGAAGCTATTGCTAAAAAGTTACGTGCATCTTACTATTTTATGTCCTCTTTACTAGGTAAATATAAATATGTTGAAATGTATTTTCCAGGTGGCTGTTCGATTGGGGCCCGTCCTATTGATCAAACTTTAAAGGGTTATCGGGCTTTAGGAGCAAATGTTATTGAAGAGGGAAATAAGTTTACTATTTCCGCTGATAAATTAGTAGGTAATAATATTTATCTTGATATGCCAAGCGTTGGCGCTACAGTTAATACTCTTTTGGTAGCTGTTAGAGCCGAAGGCAGGACTGTTATTGAAAATGCTGCTAAAGAACCAGAAATTGTTAATATTGCAACTTTCTTAAACAATATGGGCGCTAAAATAATGGGCGCTGGAACTAGTACAATTACGATTGATGGTGTAGAACATTTAGGTAAAGGTTTTACCGAAGTTATACCTGATCGTATTGAAGCTGGTACTTATGTTATTGCGGGAGCTTTAATGGGTGATAATTTAACCATTAATAATATTATTCCGGAACATATTGATGCCTTAATTGAAAAACTTAAAGAAGCTGGTTGTAAGATGGAAGTATCATCTTCAGCAATTACTTTGTCAAAATTAGATAATGGCTGGGCTATCAACGTTAAAACTCTAGGTTATCCTGGCTTTGCGACGGATTTGCAACAACCTCTTACGACTTTATTAACCCAGCTAAGTGGAGAGTCTATTTTAGAAGAGACTATCTATGAAAATCGTTTTCAAAATGTTAAATATTTAGTCGATATGGGTGCGGATATTACTATTGATGATCGTAAAATATATGTTCATGGTCCTTCCCCTTTAAAAGGAGCTATGGTAACAGCCACTGATCTTCGAGCTGGAGCTTGTCTTGTTCTTGCTGGTTTAGCCGCATCTGGTGAGACGATTGTTGATAGTGTTGAACACGTCTTAAGAGGTTATGAAAATATTATTGGTAAATTAACAAGTGTTGGTGCAAAAATCGAATTAGAAGAATATAATTAAGTAGCTTAGGCTACTTTTTTATGAGGTGAAAATGAAAAAACTTCTATTTCTTATCATGGTTGTTATTGTTGTTATAACAATTAGCCTTAAGGTCAACTATAAAGCACATATAAGCTTATCTTTTGGTAATAATATTAAAAGTAATTATCAATACCATTATCAGGATACCCGTCCTAAGGATATTACCAATGATATTTTAGATAACATTAAAATTAGTGATCGCTATCTTCAAAATATTTTAGTTAAAGCGGATAATATCTATATCGATTTAAATGGCCTTTTAGTTAATAAAAATAATTTTAAAGATTTAAATAAATTACTAGAAGTTATGCGTAAATATACGAAAGAAAAGATAACTATTATCTTAAAAGATGAAAATAATTATGATGATTATCTTTTAAATAAATGGATTTTTAAAATTAAAAGTAATTATGATATAATGGTAGAGAGGTGATTTTATGAATGATGAATTAAGAGACGTTTTTTCTAAAGTATTTATGTGGCTATTTGTAGGCCTACTTATAACCTTTGGTATGGGATATGGTATTCAAGAATCAACGTTAATGGATACTTTATTCTCAGGAGGATTATATTTATTTGTATGGTTAGCTGAAATTGTTATTGCGATTGTTTTAGCTGTTCGAATAAGGAAGATTAAACCTTTAACAGCAACGATTTTATATCTATTTTATACAGCTTTAACAGGTATAACATTTGCAACTATCTTCGCTTATTTTGAGCTAGGATCTATTATGATTATCTTTGGCGTAACCGCCCTTATAATGTTACTATTTGGTCTTGTCGGTTATTTTACCAAGATTGATTTAACTAAAATATCGACTTTCTTATTTATGGGTATTTTAGCTATTATCATTATGTCTGTTGTTAATATCTTTATTGGTTCTGAAACTTTAGACCTTGGCTTATGTATTATTGGTATTATTATCTTTATGGCGTATATTGCCTTTGATATTCAAGCTATTAAAAGAAAATTATATGGCATTGAAAATCAAGATAGCCTAGCTATTTATGGTGCTTTCCAATTATATTTAGACTTCGTTAATATTTTCTTAGATTTACTAAGTTTATTTGGTAATAGTAGAGATTAATGTAAAATTATCTTAAGTACTTGCAAATTATAAAATAATTTGATAAACTAGGTAAGAATTAGTTTTCTATGACTTATCAAAGTCATGGCGGAAGGAGCGAAGAAGATGAAAAAAGGAATTCATCCAGAATACGTTGAAACTAAAGTAATGTGTGCTTGCGGCAATACTTTTACAGTTATGTCAAATAAGCCTGAATTACATATTGAAACATGTGACAAGTGTCATCCATTCTATAATGGTAAAAAAGATGGCGCTAGTGCATCAAAAGCAGGCCGTGTTGAAAAGTTCAATCGTAAATATGGTTTAGACAAACAAAACTAAAACGTACTTAGGTACGTTTTTTTGTGAGTATATTTAAATGATTAAAATCCATAATATTATTGGTGATATTATGGATTTTTCAACCCTTGGGACGGTTACTTACCGGGCTTTAATCAGTTTATTTACTCTTTTTATCGTTACTAAATTATTGGGTAAAAAACAAGTGTCCGAATTAAGTTTATTTGACTATGTTATCGGGATTTCGATTGGTAACTTTGCTGCGGAAATGACCATCAACACTGAATCACCAGAAATAAATGGCATATTTGCTGTTATCTTATTTGGACTAGTCGCCTATTTAGTTTCATGGTTAACGATGAAAAGCATTTTTATGCGTCGTCTTTTTATGGGAACACCAACCATCATCATTCAAAATGGCAAAATCTTAAGAGATAATATGCGTAAAGCGCATCTTGATATTAATGAACTATTAGAAGAATGTCGTATCAAGGGATATTTTGATATTTCCAATATTGCTTATGGCATTATGGAAGTAAATGGCGAGATGAGTTTTCTACCGAAAGCCTTATATAAACCATTAAGCCCTAGCGATATGAAAATAAAGCCTGATAAAGAAGTATTAGTCGGTAATGTCATCATCGATGGACATATTATGGACAAGAATTTGTCTTTAATGCATAAAGATGCTAGTTGGCTTTTAAAACAGCTTAAAGTTTTAGGGTGTAATAATGTTAAGGATATTTTACTATGTACTTTAGATGAAAACGAGAAGGTAACAATTTATAAAGATAATGAGAACATACAAGGACTTGACATTCTTGAATAGACAGGAATGTCTTTTTTTGTTATAATCAAAATGGTGATAGTATGGCAAGACATTTTTGTGCCTCTGTTTTTATTATAAATCCAGTGGATAAACGTATTTTACTAATTATGCATCGTAAAAATCATCGTTGGACGCAACCAGGAGGCCATATTGAATTAGATGAAACTCCTGAGGAGTGTGCCTTAAGGGAGGCCTATGAAGAGACCGGCTTAAAAGTAACTTTGTTAGGTGAACATTTCCCTCGTGAAGAAGATTTTATCCGTCCTTTAGGTATCCAAAAGAATCGTCATAGTAATGGTGAGATGCACGTTGATATTATTTATGCCGCTATTCCTAACAATGATACAAATCCAACTCTTAATATTGAAGAAAGTACGGATATTAGATGGTTTACTAGAGAAGAACTCGATCACATCGATTGCTTTCCGGATATTAAAATTACGATGGATTATATTTTAAAAGAAATGATAAAGTAGGTGGATGATGGAAGAATATACGTTTGTTTTAACCATAGCTTCAATTGTTGTACCCGTTTGTGCGACGATTATAGCGGCGATGTATACCGTTGCTGGTCGTGTCAAAGCGGAACATAAGCCATATATAATTTTAGATAAGATTGAAGATGTTAGTAACTTAGATAAATGCTTTTATTTTATCGTTATGTTAGGTAACAAACTCCGAAAAAAATATAAAGGTACTGCTCTAGATAAAATAGCTGGAAGTAGTGATAGTATTGACGTCAAGATAATGTTACGAAATATCGGCTATGGTGTGGCAACAAATATTAAGTTTTATGATTTAGAAAGTGGCGAAAAGATTTATGGTGCTCAAGAAGTAACGGACAATTTAAATCAACGGTTGTTTACAACTTTTGATATTGCGTCTGGTGAGGAGAAAAGCGTTCAAACATCTTTAGCTATTCAAAAAGAAGAAGGTAAGATTATTGAAGATACGATAAGTGTTTTATGTATCTATCAAGATTTAAACAGTAATGTATATAGTTTCATCTTTGTTATTGATGTTAAAAGAGGTGGCGGATACAGTTATTATGCTTGTCAACCAAGTAGTCATAGCTATAAGAAATTAGCTAAAAAGTATCGCCATACACGAAGAAAAATTATTTTTGATTATGAAAGATAAACTATTGTAAAATAGTTTTTCTTATGCACTTTACTTTATTCTTGGGATGTGCTATAATCTCGAAAGTGTGCGAAAAGGGTGTATATGTATGAAGAAAAGAAATATTGCGATAATTGCTCACGTCGATCATGGAAAGACAACTTTAGTTGATAAGTTATTACAATCATCAGGAACTTTTCGTGATAATGAAAATGTGCAAGAGCGAGCTTTAGATTCTAATGATATTGAAAGAGAACGTGGTATTACTATCTTAGCTAAGACAACAGCTATTAATTATAAAGATACAAGAATTAATATTCTTGATACACCAGGCCATGCTGATTTTGGCGGCGAAGTTGAACGTATTATGAATATGGTTGATGGTGTCTTACTTGTTGTTGATGCTTATGAAGGAACAATGCCTCAGACGCGCTTTGTTTTAAAGAAGGCCATGGAAGCTCATGTTAAACCGATTGTCGTTGTTAATAAAGTTGATAAACCAGCCGCTCGTCCTAAAGAGGTTATCGATGAAGTTATTGACCTATTTATTGAACTAGGTGCTGATGTTGATGATTTGGATTTTCCAATTGCTTATTGTTCAGCTATTAATGGTACCTCATCACTAGATCCAGATTTAAGTACGCAAAAAGAAGGTATGGAAAATATCCTTGACTTAATTATCGACTATATTCCCGAACCTAAAGTTGAATTAGATGCTCCTTTACAATTTCAACCAGCACTACTTGACTATAATGATTTTGTTGGTCGGATTGGTATTGGTTTAGTCAAAAGAGGAACCATCAAATTAAATGAAATGGTATCTTGTGTTCGGGTTGATGGCACGATTAAACAATTTAGAGTTGCTAAAATATATGGCTATCTAGGTTTAAAAAGAATTGAAGTTGACCACGCTGAAGCAGGTGATATTGTCGCTATTGCTGGTTTACCAGATATTTCGGTCGGAGAAACTGTGTGTACAGTAGGAAAAGAAGAAGCTCTACCACTTCTTCGTATTGATGAACCAACTTTGCAGATGACTTTTGGCGTTAACACCAGTCCTTTCTGTGGTAGAGAAGGAAAGATTGTTACAGCGAGAAAGATTGAAGAACGCTTGATGAAAGAAACAGAACGTGACGTCTCCCTTCGTGTTCAACCAAATGATTCAGAATCCTTTATTGTCTCTGGTCGTGGCGAGTTACACTTATCAATTCTAATTGAAAATATGCGTCGTGAGGGATTTGAACTCCAAGTATCTAAACCTAAAATTATTGAAAAGGTTATCGATGGTGTTACATGTGAACCTTATGAAGAGGTCCAAGTCGATGTTCCTGAAGAATATGTTGGCGCTGTTATTGAAGCTTTAGGTAATAGAGAAGGAACAATGGAAAATATGACGAATACGGAAAATCAAGTTCGTCTTAACTATCTTGTTCCAACACGGGGTCTTATCGGTTTTATGACCGAGTTTATGACGATGACAAAAGGTTATGGTATTATTAATCATACTTTCAGTGCTTATCGTCCTAAAGCAGGAGCTTTAGTTGGAACCCGTAAAAATGGTGTTTTAGTTTCAATGGAAAATGGCGCAGCGACGGCTTATGCCTTGGGTGGACTAGAAGAACGGGGCGTTATGTTTATTGAACCTGGTACCCAAGTTTATGAAGGAATGATTGTTGGTGAAAGTAACCATGAGACGGATTTAGCGGTTAATGTTGTCCGTGGTAAAAACTTAACTAACACGCGTTCGGCTACAAAAGATCATACCGTTGTCCTAAAAAGACCAAAACAAATGAGTTTGGAAGTATGTCTAGATTATATTAATGACGATGAATTAGTTGAGATAACACCAACTAATTATCGGATGCGCAAAGCTATTTTAAATACGAACGAACGAAAAAAATATGATAGTCGTAAATAGCTATCATATTTTATTATAGGAGGATTAAAATGGAAAAAGTAAACATTCAGAAATTACCTTTATCAGCTTTATCATATACTGTCATTACTAATGATGATAGTTATGGCGTTAATCCTAGTGAAGCCGAAGCTGAAATTAAAAGACGTTTTGAAAATACCGGCTTTGATTATGATGAGTTTTTAGCTTATGAAGAAGATGCTATTTATGAACGGGGTGAGGATAAGAATAATTATTTAATCAGTTCTAATCCTAATTCCCAAAAATTGATGGAAACATTCTTTACCCAAGTTTATCCAGTTCCGGCCTATTCGGAACATGGGCGCCTTTTATTTAGTGAAGTCCTATTATGTAATAGTCGTGGCGGGATTGAATTCTTTAAAGAAGCCGTTCAATGGGAACTTCAAAATCTTCGTAAAAGAATGGAAAATGAAGAATTAACGGAAGAAGATCAAGATTTATTGCGAGCTGTTTTTGAAGCCTTAAAAGAACGTAGTGAGGTACACCGCGATTTATTTCAAGATAATTCTATATCCGATGCCGTTATGGACTTTGTCCTAAATGAATCATCACTTATGAGTGACAAAAGAGTGGAACATTTAGATGAACTAGCTCATTGTGGTAAAAAATTAGCTCTATACCGTGCTTATCTATCATCGGCTGTCTTGACCTTGGATAGCGTTGATCACTTAAATATGATGTGGTTTGCTAGAAGAGATTTTGCAAGATTAAAGGAACAACGAAAAAGCATTATGCATTCTGTTCGTTCTGGTGATGAAGTAGATTATTCTTTCGTCCGCGATAAGCAATTAATTTTAGAGCCAGCTAAAACTTATTATGAAGCAAGTTAAGACCAATCGTGATGATTGGTTTTTTTACCCCATTAACTTATTGGCTTTATAGGGTAAAGTATGATAAAATAGATATAGGAAAGAAGTTTAAAACAGGTGAAATTATGGGAAAAATTATAGCATTTGTTAATCAAAAAGGAGGCGTTGGTAAGACGACCTCTAGTATCAACCTTGCGGCTTCTTTAGGCCTTTTAGGGAAAAAGACTTTATTAATCGATTTAGATCCTCAAGGTAATGCCACAACAGGTGTGGGGGTTGATAAAGGAACATCTAAAGCAACTACTTATGAATTACTAACCGATAAAGCGAGTGTTCAAGATGTTGTTATTAAAACCCATTTTAAGAATTTATATATGATGCCAGCATCTATTAATCTAGCTGGTGTGGGTAATGAATTACGTGATTTAGCCAGGGAAAATAGTAAGTTTATTCCATCCTTGCAATTAAAAAAACATCTTCGAAAGCTCGTTGATGTATTTGATTATGTCATCATCGATTGTCCACCATCATTAGAGATTATTACGATGAATGCTTTAGCAGCGGCTGATTCCGTTATCATACCTGTTCAATGTGAGTTTTATGCTCTTGAAGGAATTATGCAACTATTAAGTTCTATCAAACTAGCTCAAAAGAAACTAAATCCTGAGTTAGAAATTGAAGGCGTTTTACTTACGATGCTTGATAGTAGAGCTAATTTAGGCCTTGAAGTCGTTGAGGATATCAGGAGTTACTTCAAGGATAAAGTATATGATACGATTATTCCTAGGTTAGTAAGATTAGCTGAAGCGCCAAGTCATGGTAAGCCAATTCATGCTTATGATCCACGGAGTCGTGGAACAGAAGCATACTTAAATTTAGCTAAAGAGGTGATTGAGAGAAATGGAAAATAAAAAAAGAGCCTTAGGACGCGGATTAGAACAATTATTTAATACAGAGAATCTAGATTTAGATAGTTTTGAACAAGCTGTTTATGAAAGTGCTTCTCGTGAAGAAATCATTGATCTTAATCTTGATGAGTTAAGACCAAATCCTTATCAACCACGTCGTAACTTTGATAAAGAAGCTTTAGAGGAACTCGCATCATCAATTAAAGAACATGGTGTTTTTCAACCTATTATTGTTAAAAAGAGTATTAAAGGTTATGAGATTATTGCGGGTGAAAGAAGAGTAAGAGCGAGCCAAATAGCTGGACTTAAAACAATTCCAGCCATTATTCGTAACCTTGATGATATGCAGATGATGGAAATCGCCTTACTTGAAAACTTACAACGGGAAGATTTAACTGCAATTGAAGAGGCCCTAGCTTATAAGACGATGTTAGAGCGCCTTCACATTACCCAGGATGAGTTAAGTGTCCGGGTTGGTAAAAGTCGTAGCCATATAACTAATTTATTGGGACTTTTACGTCTTCCTAATGATGTTCAAGATTTAGTTACATCGAATAAACTTAGTATGGCTCATGCTAGAGTCTTAAGTAAATTAGAAGATGATGAACGTATTAGAGAACTTGCTTATGACATTATTGAAAACAAAGTACCTGTTCATAGTCTTGAAGAGCGCGCTAAAAAAGAGGATAAAAAAGTTAAGAATGTTCATCATACGAAACCGGTTAGACCAGATTATCTTTATGTTGCTGAACTTTTATCAGACAAGTTAGATACGAAAGTAAAAGTTAAAGAAAATAAGATTGAAATTGGTTTTACTAATGTAGCTGATTTGAATCGTATTTTAGATGTTTTAGGAATAAAGGAATAATATGAAAAAAATATTAGAAATAATTCTTAATCGCAAGATTGTTGTACCGATTATTATCATTATTGTAGCGATTTTAATTTATGTTATTATTCATAAAGTAATCAAGAAAGCTTTTTCAATTAAGACACGTAATATAAGAGTTGATTCTCGTCGTCAAAAGACGATGGTTGGTTTAATCGATAACATTTCAAAATACTTTATTGCGGTAATTGCATTACTTATGATTTTAGATGTCTATGGCATTGATACTAAATCATTACTTGCTTCTTTAGGGGTAGTGAGTTTAGTCGCTGGTCTTGCTTTACAAGATATGTTAAAAGATATTATCGCTGGCGCTGGAATCATTTTTGAAGATCAATTTGATATTGGTGATGTGGTAACTATCGGCGATTTTAAGGGGACTGTTACTTATTTAGGTATTAAGTCAACACGTCTTACCGCATACACTGGTGAAGTGTTAGTTATTGCTAATCGTAATATTGACCGGGTTATTAATCATACCCTTCAAAATAATATTAGTATTATTGATGTTGAAGTTGCTTATAGTTCTAACTTGGATAAAGTAAAAGAGGTTTTAAATAACGTTTTAGATGATTTTACCAAAGAATTAAACATTACGGAACCTGCTACTTTATGTGGCGTCGAAGAGTTAGGTGAAAGTGGCATTCTTATGCGTGTCATTTTTGGATCTAATTATAATGATCGTTATAGTTATGAACGAATTTTAAGAGAAAAAATAAAAAAGGCTTTCGATGAAAATGATATTGAAATACCTTTCCCACAGGTGGTGGTTCATAATGGAGAATAACTATAAATTAGGTAGTATCGTGATGATGAAAAAGGAACATCCTTGCGGTACGAATGAATGGGAGATAACGCGCATTGGCGCTGATATTAAAATCAAGTGCGTTAAATGTGGCCGGAGTATCATGTTTCCTCGAATTGAGTTTAACAAGAAGTTAAAAAAAGTCATTACTTATTAGGAGGACTTATGCGAAAAAAAAGAACAAGAAAGATTAATCTTGGACCTTTAACAGTTATGATTTTACTTAGTGCGATCATTGCTGTTATCAGTTTTATTGGTAGTAAATTAGGACTAAGTGGCGTTTTAACTGATCAAGAAACATTAGAGACAACAACGATTACAGTTAATAACATTTTCTCTAAAGAAGGTATTCAATACGTTATTGGATCAGCTTTAAGAAACTTCCGGGGAGTTGAACCATTAGTAGCTGTTATCGTATCTTTAATCACGGTTTCTATTTTAGAGGTTAGTGGTTTATTAAGACATTTATTTGGTGGCCTTAAAAATGTTAAAAGTAGTATCATAACATTTGTTGTTTTATTTATCAGCATTTGTTCAACTTTTGTTGGTGACTATAGTTATGCAATTTTACTACCTTTTGTGGCAGCTATCTATCGGATTATGGGTCGTGATGCTAAGACGGGTATAATGACATCCTTTATTGGTATTACAATGGGTTATGGAACTGGTTTAGTCTATAATTATCAGGATGTTTTACTAGGTAATATGACTGAAGTTGTTGCTCGTAATGTCTTAGATAATTATAGTTTCTTCCCTTGGTCAACTCTATTTATGATGTTAGCTTCAACTATTATTCTAACAATTGTTGGAACGATTATGATTGAAAAAACTTTTCCGAAGAAAGTTCGTTATGAAGAAGAAGAGGAATTAGTTACATCACGTCCAGCTTTAAGGGCCGCGATTGCTGCTTTTATTGTTATGGCACTTGTAACGGTTTGGTCAATTATTCCTGGTTTACCTTTATCTGGTTGGATGCTAGATGAAAGTGCTAAATCATATATGGCAAAGCTAATGGGAGAAAATGCTCCATTTAAAGATGGTTTTATGGTTATTCTTTTAGGAATGGCGTTAATATGTAGTTATATCTATGGTAAAGTATCTCGTAATATTAAAGGTAGCGGTGAGTTTAATAAAGCGATATCTAAGACTTTCCAAAATACTGGCTTTATCTTTGCCGGATTGTTTTTCGCATCCATCATGTTAAGTGTTTTAGAGTTTACTAATTTGAATACTGTTCTTTCTTTAAAACTATTAGAAGTCTTAAGGATAAGTGAGATGTCTGGTGTCTTTATTGTTGGTGCGACACTCATCGTATGTATTATCATTACTATTTTAAATCCATCAACAATAAGTAATTGGCGTATTGCCTCACCAATCGTTATCGATAGTTTAGTTCGCGCTAATATCTCACCAGAGTTTGGGCAAATGATTTTTAAAGCCGGTGATTCCATTGGTAAATGCTTCAGCCCCTTTTATATTTTCTTCATTATTATGTTAGGATTCTTGTATAAAGCGGATAGTCAAGACGAAGACATAAGCTTCTTTGGAACCATCCGTAAGATGTGTCCTGTTTTAATAGTTTTAGCTTTAACTTGGTTAGTTATTATCGTTGGTTGGAATCTTATTGGTATAAGTATTGGTATGGGTTCAACTGCAACACTATAAAAAGGAATTGTCGGATTCCTTTTTTTGTGCTATGATAAAAAGCAATTTAAACTTATCGGGAAGTGAATGATGAAGAATAAAGTGCGTTTTTATGCCGGACTTTTAGCCGTCGTTATGACAGGAAATATTGGCCTTACTTTATGTAAGATGCATTTTAGAAGTCCTGAAAATATTAAATTAGTAGAACGTCAGATGGAAGATAGTGATTATCCTTATTTTCATCGTGCTCCTAATAAGATAGCTACAGTAGATGATATCGTCTTAACCATTGATGAAAAGACGGGCTCTGATCTTACGAAGGCTAAAGCTTGGGCCCAAAAAATCAAAAAGGTGGGATGTGTTTCAGATGATATTATAGATACATTAAATATTGATGATTACCTTTTTGATGCTCTAACTGATTCTACTATTACGGGATTAGTTATGAAGCATGATAATATGCTTTTTTATAACCCTTATAAAGATACTATTAATTGGACTAATCTTGCTCTTAAAATTAAAATTAATGGCACGCTACTTACCACTTTCGATATCCTTAATTTAGTTAAAAAAGAAAATCATGATAAGTATAAAGGTATTAAAAATATGAGCTTAGATGATATTAATATTGTCTTAAATCAGTTAAAAGAAACGGTCTTAGAAACTAAAAAGAGATATCATGATTATGATATGGCTCATCTTGCGTGCCTATTATCCCATATGGCTTTTACTTATCACGATAGCGCGGATAGTGAAGCTTTAGGGGTTGTAGCTATGACATCTTTTAAAGATATCGGTTGGATTTTAACAAATGATGGTAGGTATCCCGCTTTAGAAAGTTTTAAACCAATTAATATTCATGAGTTTAAACATCTTTTATCAGCTGCTTGTCCTGATGAATATAATAATCAAGTGTATTCAACATTCACTGGAATCAATTATTATGAAGATGATACCTTAATGTTTAATTTTATTGAGGAAGTAACAGCGGAAGAATATGCGATGAGCTTAACTGGGCGTGACATTTTAGCTAGTTTTGAAGAAAAAGAAATTTTAGATAATATCCGATTTGTTTTAAGCTTACAAGATGATTATCAAAAAGATGGTTTTTTAAGATATAGTCTATCTAAAAATCCAATTGCCTTATTAGAACAATTCCCGGTCTTTGATGAAGAAGAGTTTATCGGTGTAGTTAAAATGCTTGTGGCCTATGATTTAATGTTGGGTTTGTTTCCTAATGATTTATATGATAGCGCTTTAGAACTTAATGAAGAGATTGACCATTATAGTTTTATTAGTGCGATTATTGATTACGCTAATATAAGCCTTACTGATTTATTTTTTACTAACTTATTAGTTTTAAATGAGACTAAGGATGTTCCAATCGATTATAATATGTATTTAATTCGTCTCTTCGAACAACGAATGAGTGTTGGCTTCTTTGCTTTACTTCAAACCCGTGGATATCATATTACAATGGATAGCTATAATGCTTTATATAGTCAAAAGTTAGATGTCTTCTTAACCTATTTAGCTGAAAAATATGATTTGGCTCCTTATAAGACTTATAGTGAGTATCAACTACCAAAAGAATATGATTATCCAGCTTTTGTATCGAAAGACGTAATAGAACTATATGACAACATTCGTAATCGTCGCTATAATTTAGAAGCGATAAGAGAAGTTGTCAACGATGAATTAGCTAAATATTTAGTATATAAATAGAATGATTATTTAAAAACTTCTAGATATGACAATCTTATTTTTATCTAGCTCTAATGAGTATTAATATGAAAGGTGCATATAACATATAAAAGGAATTTGTAAGATTCCGTTTTGGATGTTATAATAGTCAACACTTTAGGAGGTTGGTTGTGTGAAAAGAAGAGTATTAGCATTTGTTTCAGCACTAACATTATCTTTAAATAGCGTTGGTATATCCCTAATTAAAAATGATAAACCCGTTACTTTATCTAGCCCATTATATATTGAAGAACCAGCTGGATATTGTCGTTACTTATCAAGTGAAACAATACCCTTACCATATTCTAGGAGCACTTCCGGTGATGATAGCCCATACTTCCAGAAGGGTGAAGATGACTTAAAAACCATTGAAGATCTTAGATTGACGCTTGAAGAAAAAGGCTTGGCAAGATTAAGTCTTTCAGCTAGAACAGCGATTGACAATATTTCTAAAACGCTTGTCAATGATATTAACTATGACTATATCTCGGCTTTAGGGGCTGACGATTTAAGCATCTTTTTGTCACCCTTTCTTACGGATGTTGTTGATAAACATAGTAATGAATTTTTATACGATGTGGAAAATGACGACATCTATTGGGAACAACTGCCAGAATTAATTTATGTTAACAATTTACTCTTTATCGGCAAGGATTGTCAATATAAAGGCATCGATAAAAAAGATTCTCCTTATGAATCACTATCAAAAGAAGATATTATATCTGTTTTAAATCAATTAGAAGATTTTGTTCATTATATAAAGGATACATACCCTAATTATGACATGAAACACTTAGCCTGTGTTTTATCACAGTGCACCTTTTTATATGACCATTTTCCTAGTAATGCTATTGCAGCAACTGGTACTTCTGGTATTCGTTGGAATGTCATTAATGGTAAGTATCCTAATCTTAGTTCTTTTATTACAACCAATGAACATGAGTTTAAACATTTACTATGTGCTGAATGTGAAGACGAAAATGGATATAGTGGCCAAAATAATGAATATTATTGGGCATCATTTACAGGTGTTGAAGGCTTTTTAGATAGTCGTTTATCAATGACCTTTATTGAAGAAGCAACAGCTGAAGAACTATCTGCCCAAATGACTAATCGCGATATGGATTGTTATCTAATTAATGAAGAGATTCTTAATAATATTCGCCTCGTTTTAAGCATGCAAGATGACTATGAACCAGATGGCTTTCTAAAATATGGTTTACTTCAAAATCCTATTGCTTTAATTCAACAATTGCCTCTTTTAAATGTTCAAAAATATAGTTTTGCCGACAATGTTAGAATGTTAGCTGCCTATGAGGATATGATTGGTAATGGTCCTTATGATTTTATCTTCGCTATAAATAAATTAAAAGGTTGTGAGGGCTTCCCTTTTGATAAATCAGCAATAGATGTTTATAAAAGCTTACTTAATTATGCTCAAATTCAACTATCAAGAATGTTTTACACTAATCTAATTGTTCTAAATGAGACTAAAGATGTGCCACTTGATTACAATTTATTTATGTTACGATTATTTGAAAAAAGAATGGATATCGCTTATAGAGCTATCAATTTTTATTTAAAGAAAATAGTTCCAGATATTGATTTAACAGATTATGAAAATTATGCATCTTATCATTTGGATAATTTTCTTTCTTATCTATCTAATACTTTTCACATGAGTATATCTAGGTTAAATGAATTATATCGTGAATATAGCCTTGATGATGATGTAACTTATCCTAAGTTTTTAAGCGAAGATGTTGTTAATCTAAATGAGTTTTTACGGTGGCATGATTTTAGTGAAGACGAATTAAACGAAAAAATGGAAAAGTCGGTATCTGGCCTTGTGTATAAGAATAATTATTAATAGTTATCAAAGAAATGAAAGTTCTATCTTCAAAAGCAAGGATGAGGTGTAGCTTATTTTAAGATTGTTATCGAATGATTGATTTTTAAAAATGAATATAGTAAACTTGATATGAAGGTGATTTTATGAGTTTAACAACCGGTATTGTTGGTTTACCTAATGTTGGTAAGTCAACCCTATTTAATGCGATAACGAAACAAAAGATTTTAGCAGCCAATTATCCTTTTGCGACAATTGAACCTAATGTTGGTGTTGTGGTTGTTCCCGATAAAAGGCTAGACTTTTTAAATGATTTATATAAACCAGCTAGCTTAGTTCCAACAACTTTTGAGTTTACCGATATTGCTGGCCTTGTTAAAGGCGCTTCTAAAGGGGAAGGATTAGGCAATAAGTTTCTATCTCATATTCGTGAAGTTGACGCTATTGTAGAAGTTGTAAGGTGTTTTGAAGACAAAAATATTATTCATGTCGAAAGTGAAATTAATCCTTTAAGAGATATTGAGACGATTGCTTTAGAACTTATTTTAGCGGATTTAGAAATAGTTGATAACCGGTTAAATAAGATTGGTAAAAAAGCAACAATGTCCAAAGATAAAGAAGTTCAAAAAGAGGCAACGCTTTTAACAAAATTAAAAGAAGCTTTAGAAAATGGTCAAAATATTCGTGATGTTGAACTTACGCAAGATGAGATTAAGATAATCAAACCATATAACCTATTAACAGCTAAACCAATTATTTATATGGCTAATGTTAGTGAAGATGACGCTAAAGATGGTAATGCGTATGTTGATAAAGTTAAGGAATTTGCTGATAAAACTGGTGCAAAAGTCATTATCGTTTGCGCTAAAATCGAAGAAGAGTTAAGTGAACTTACTGACGATGAGAGATTAGAGTTTTTAAGTGCTTTAGGTATTGAAGAAAGTGGCTTGGATAAGCTAATTAAAGCATCTTATTCTCTACTTGGTTTAAAGACTTTCTTTACTGCTGGATCTGATGAAGTAAGGGCATGGACTTTTAAAGATGGTATGAAGGCTCCTGAATGTGCTGGTATTATTCATACCGATTTTGAAAGAGGATTTATTAAAGCTGAAGTAATGAGCTATACGGATTTAGAAGCTTGCGGTAGTGAGAAAGCTGTTAAAGAAGCAGGCAAAATGCGTCTTGAAGGTAAAGAATACCTAATGCAAGATGGCGACATTTGTTATTTTAGATTTAATGTATAAGAAAAAGGTTCAAAATGAACCTTTTTATATTCGATATGTTTTTTCTTTGCCACTTCGTACATCTAAAATTATTTTTTGATGCGTTCTTTGGATGACTTGTTCTAGTGTTCTTAAATTACTGAAGCGAAGAGTATCTAGTGTTTGTTCCATTCTTTCTCTTTCACTTAAATAAGCAATAAGCTTTTCATAAGTAGCTATATTATCTTCACTAGTGTGAAGTTCAAAGCGTCTTTCATAGCCATAAGTTAAATCATAGATAAAGAAACTAGCGCCTTCTAAATCGAAGTCAAATGATATAAAATTATCGAGCGTTAAGACCGCTTCTCGCCATACAATAAAAGCGGGCTCTTTCGTATATCTTTGTAAAACAAAATGGCCGTCGGTTAAAAACTTTTCTTTAACATCCTTGTGATATAACTTACCGGCGGAAATTTTAAAGCAACTATTGACATCATCATGAACAAAAAGCTGACACTTTAGATGAGCTTTATTTAATTCTTTTTTATAGTCATACAAAGGATCAGTTTTTGCATACATTTGTGGCGCAACTACCATATACATCACCTGTGGCAAGTATTATAATACAATTTTCTATTAAAAGTAAAGAACTTATTTACAAATCGTTTTTAATTTGCTATAATCTTAAGCGAGTAATTTAATTACTCCTTGCTTCAATGAAGCCAAAGACCATAAGGAGGTGTAAAAAATGCGCAATTATGAAATTATGTTCATTGTTCGTCCAACATTAAGTGAGGAAGATATCCAAAAAGTAGCTGATTCCTTTAAAGCAACTTTAGAAGGTAAGGGATCTAAGGTTACATCAGTTGATGCTTGGGGACAAAAAGCATTAGCTTACGATATCAAAAAAGGTTCTGAAGTTTATAAATCAGGATATTATTTTGTATATCAAATTGAGTCTGCAGATGATTCAGGCGTTAAAGAGTTTGATCGTTTAGCAGGTATTTCATCAGATATCGTTAGACATTTAATTATTAGAAAAGAAGACTAATAGAGGTGAAATATGAATAAAGTTATTTTGTTAGGTAGACTAACAGCTAAACCAGAATTACGTTATACAAGTTCTAATACAGCTCTTCTTCGTTTTACGGTTGCTGTTAATCGTAATTTTACGAGCGCTGACGGTAAAAGAGAAGCTGATTTTATTAATGTCGTAGCTTGGAGAAAACAAGCTGAAACAATAGCTAAATACTTTGATAAAGGTAATTTGATCGCTATTGAAGGTAGATTACAAACCGGAAGTTATGATGATAAAGATGGAAATAAACGCTATACAACAGATGTTGCTTTAGATAATTTTGAGTTTGTTGAAAGTAAGAGTAGCCGTGAGAAGTCAGCGGGTGCGGATGTAAATTATGATGAACCAAGCCCATATGATTATCAAGATAGCGTCAATGTTGAAAATGATCCATTTGCTGAATATGGTGATTCTGTTTCCATTGATGATAATTTCCTAGACTAAAAGGAGGATTAAGATGGCAGAGTTCTATCGTAAAAAGAAAAAAATATGCCAAATGTGTGCAGGTAAAGATGTTGATTATAAAAACGTTGAAGTTATAAAGAAGTATGTAAGTGCTGATAAAGGTAAAATTTTACCAAGAAGAATTACTGGTGCTTGTGCTAAACATCAACGTCATATTGCAACGCAAGTTAAATATGCACGTTTTATGGCATTAATTCCATTTGTTAAATAATAAGAAAAGTAAG
This sequence comes from uncultured Bacilli bacterium, assembly GCA_947589735.1. Classification (GTDB taxonomy): domain Bacteria; phylum Bacillota_I; class Bacilli_A; order RF39; family UBA660; genus UBA5578. The sequence goes on from CANQCR010000005.1 coordinate 89,596, forward strand.
ATCAATAAAGATCTTACTTTTTTGTTTTTTGATGTCCCCATTCTGGTTCGTCGTCATAATCAGGTATTAAAGAGTCACTAAGGGATTCATGGTAATTACCAAATAAAGACGTTTGAACATTTTCTTCATCATCATCAAGCATTAATTGTTCATCACTTAAAACGTCGTCAAACAAAGATGTTTGTCCTTCAACTTGATCTTTTTTGGTTCTTTTCTTAATCGTTTTCTTCTTTTTAGCTAAAGGATAAACAATTTCTTCTTTATTTTGTGCAAACTCTCCTAATTCTAAATCCAGTTTACTACCAAGCCACATAATAAAGTTATGAAACTCTAAATATTTAACAGCTATAGTACCATCCTTGTTCTCTTTAAAAGTTAATTCGGTTGCATCATCAACTCTATCATAGGAACTAACAACCTGGTACTTAATTCTTAAGAAAAACTCTTTAGCATTGTTATAGGCACTTCTCGTCTCACCGGGAGTATGTGTTTTATGACTAGCATAAGCTAGCATACTATCTAATAAACCTCTAACTACAGCCATTTGTTGATAGCGATAGCGATATGATTGTAAAGCTTTCTTTTGCTTTTGATATTCACTATAATTATAATGTTCAGCATTTTCTATTTTGTGGATTTTATTTTCTAAAGCATCAAAAGCAAAATCATTATATGGCCCTTCACTGCGATATTTTGAACATAATGATTCGATAAAATCATAATCATCTAAATGATCTTGAAGAGTTCTTATAACTACTTTATCGTATTTAAATAATGGCAAATAAGCTTTATAGGCAAGTCCAAATCTTAAGTTACCATTAGGCTTAAAATCAATGCCATCAAGCGCTTTCTTATCTTGCCTTACCTGACATAGTTGAAGTTTAATACCACGCGCTTCACTAGGCGTTAATACCTCAGAATTGATAAGTTCGGCGATTAAACTTTCTCGACTAGTATAATGCGTTGTAAAAAAGTCAATTTTATCTAGACGATAACGCTTTGATTTTAATTTAGCAAAACGCTTAATTTTGGTCCAGTCGATAATAATAGGCTTTTCACCACTTTTACCGACAATAACATAACTATTATATCGTGTTTTCTTTTCCATTTACTTCACCACCAAGAATGTTAATAATGCACTTGCTGGTTTGTTATTATATATGATATCGTTAATTAAATCAATAATTGGCATATTTACTTTTTTATCTTTTAATAATTTATAGATAGATTTTAAGGTGTATAAGCCTTCAATTGTAGTTGTTTCAATATAATTATTGATTTCATCTTGTGACTTGTTTTGACCAATTAAACGGCCGAAAGAGAAATTTCTACTTTTAGTACTTGTACAAGTTAAAAGCAAATCTCCGAATCCGGCGAATGATAGAATGGTCATTTTATTACCGCCTAGGGCATTAATTAATTCTTTAATATCGTTCAAAGATTCGGTAATCAACATCGCTTGCGTCGATATTGGAAGACCCATTCCATCTAACATACCTGAGGCGATAGCGATAACATTTTTGATACTACCACATATTTCTACACCTAGAATATCATCCGTCTCTCTTAGTTTAACATGTTTATTCTGTAGAGCTTCTTTGATAACACTAATCGTCTTTTCATTAGTACTAGCTAAAGAAAGACCAATCGGTACTTTTTTGATAACATCGACAGCAAAGCTTGGACCAGATATAACACCTACTTGATCGCTAGTGATATACTTTTTAAATACATCATAAACGAAAAGGCACGTACTTTGTTCAATACCTTTAGAGGCGATACAGACATGTTGATTGTTTTTGATTTCTTTTTTTAATAAACGAGATATATCATCAACAAAACCGGCTGGAACAGCAATGATAACTAGTTCAGTCCCTTGAACTGTTCTTTTAAAATTAGTTGATATCTTAATTTTAGAATCAATAATAAAATTTTTTAAATTAGGACTAGTATGAGTTTGATTTAGATAGTTAGCCTCTTCTTCAAACTTGGTCCACATCTTAACAGTATGACCATTTTCGTTTAAAATTGAAGCTAAGGCTAAACCAAAGGCTCCTGTTCCTAATACTGATACTTTCATACAATCACCAATAACATTATATCATAGTGATAAACATTTAAGCAAAATACTTCTAGTCATTTATAATTTAGAATTAAATTATAAATGATGAAAAGATTTTATTTCACTAAAACAATCACAAATAAAAAGATGTCTAAAAGATCTTTTAAAATTTATTTATTTCATCGTTCATCTGCCTAATTGATTTTTTAAGTGTATTCATATCAAAACCATTTACAATGTGTTCACCATTTTGATTATTATTACTATTATTTATAACTTGTTGTTGGGCGGCATTAGTACAAAGTACTTGTCCTGTGAGCATAAACCAGTTACCGATTGTATTTTGTTCAGAAGGGTCAAGATCATTACTTAAAACATAACCAATCGCAATCGCACTTAAAGAGAATGCTGGTGGGCTAATGGTTGAAAGAAGATTTTTCATACTAAAATATATGATAAACGCTATATAAAAAGTAGGAAATATGATATAGTTATAATAGGTGGTACGATGAATGAGCTAATCACGACATCAATCAAAATCTATGGTATAACTGATTATGATTGGCTATCATTTAAAATAACGAATGAAAACCCACTAACGAATCACCATATTAAGAAAGATGAACATGGTGGAAGAAGGATTATATCCAATTTAGCGCCTTTAACTAAACTTGCCCACCAGTATTTACATGAAATTGAAAGAATTGATATTGATGCGTATAATACCATCAACTATTTATTTCAAGTGATTAACGATAGTGGTGAGGCGGCTACGCCAAGCGTTTTAGAACTTATTCAAAAAACTTTGCTAGAATATGAACAAGAACATAAGAGTGAATTAGAAAAGAAAATTAAACATATGCATCTTAATATGGAAGCAATAAAAAGAGTTATGCCTAGGCGTTTAACCTTAAGTCCTACTAGTCTTCGTCTTGTTATGCAAGAAGGGATAGATCCTATTATACATAAAACGAAAAAAGCAAGGCGAAAGCAAAAACAAAAAATAAAAAAGAGGGTATGGAGAGATATAAATCAAGTGTCTAGTGATAACTATTTATAAAAAAAGTAAAAAATAAAATAAATTTTCAAAAAGTGTTGATTTTTCAGCACTTTTTTAGTAAAATGGATTATGTGTGGCGTGCATTGATGTGTGAGGTTGCTGATACGCCCGGTTAAGTTGTTATATAAACACTGACCAATATCAGGTTTTTTACACGGAGCAAGTCTATACGAGATATAGGCGAAGGGAGGACATTATGTCAAAAGTAAAAGTTCGTATCAAATTAAAAGCATTTGAACATAAAAGTTTAGATACTGCTTGTGCGAAAATTGTTGAGACAGTCAAAAGAAATGGTGGCGAAGTAAGTGGCCCAATTCCACTACCAACGGAAGTTGAAAAAATCACTATTTTAAGAGCTGTTCACAAAGATAAAGATTCACGTGAGCAATTTGAAAAAAGAACACACAAAAGACTTATCGATGTCATCAATCCATCAAAGGAGACTATTGAAGCATTAGCTCATTTAGAAGTTCCAAGTGGTGTTGATATCAAAATTGTAAAATAATTATAGGAGGAAATGTATATGAAAGGAATCTTAGGTCGTAAAATTGGAATGACTCAAGTATTTACAGAATCTGGAAAATTAATTCCTGTAACTGCCGTTTATGTTGAACCAAATGTGGTAACACAAATTAAGACTAAAGAAAACGATGGTTATGAAGCAATTCAATTAGGATTCGATACTAAAAGAGAAAAGTTAGCGACGAAAGCAATAGCTGGTCACACAGCTAAAGCAAACACTACACCTAAGCGCTTCTTTAGAGAAATTAAAGGTGTAGATATCAATGAATATACAGTTGGTCAAGAAGTCAAAGCTGACATCTTTACTGCTGGTGAAGTTGTTGATGTAACAGGAACTACAAAAGGTAAAGGGTTCCAAGGTGTTATTAAAAGACATGGTCAATCAAGAGGCCCTATGGGACATGGTTCACATTATCATAGAAGACCAGGTTCAATGGGAACAATGCGACCAATGCGTGTTTTCAAAGGTAAGAAATTAGCTGGCCATATGGGAACACTTACAGTAACAATTCAAAATCTAGAGATTGTTTCTGTTGATATGGAAAATAATGTAATATTGATTAAAGGTAATATTCCTGGACCAAAACAAGGATTAGTTATCATTAGATCAGCTGTTAAAGCTAATGGCGCTGTTAATGAAGCTGAAGCTTTAGTTGATTATAGTGTTAAAGAAGAAGCTCTATCTGAAACAGAAGCTAGTGAAGCTCCAGTTGAGGATGAGACTGAAAAAGATGCCGAAACACCTATAGAACCAACTGATAATGAATCCCCAGAGGAAGAAAATTAGGAGGTATAACATATGAGTAAAATTGATGTGTTAAATGTTAAAGGTGAAAAGGTTAAAGATATTACATTAGCTAAAGAAGTTTGGAATATTGAACCAAATGATACAGTATTATATGATGCTATTCGTTTAGCAACAAGTAATGCTCGTCAAGGAACACATAGTGTTAAAAATCGTTCCGAAGTTTCTGGCGGTGGTAGAAAGCCATGGCGTCAAAAAGGTACCGGACGTGCTCGTCAAGGTTCTACTAGAGCACCACATTGGTATCATGGTGGCGTTGTTTTCGGACCACAAACAGAAAAGAATTATACAAAGAAAATGAATCGTAAAGAAAGACAGTTAGCTTTAAAATCAGCTCTATCTTATAAAGTATTAGATAGTGAGTTAATCGTTTTAGATGAATTAAAGTTAGCTTCTAATAAAACGAAAGAAATGAAAGATATTTTAGCAAATCTAAAGGTAGATAGAAATATTTTAGTTGTTGTCGATGAGTTAGATGATAATATCGTTTTAGCAACTCGTAACTTAAATAATGTTCTATTATTAAGTGCTGATGAAATTAACACAATGGATGTTGTTTCAGCTCATGCCTTAATTGCTACCGAAGCTGCTATTAAGTCAGTAGAGGAGGCTTTGAAATAATGAATAACTATCGTGATATTATTAAAGCACCGATTGTTACTGAAAAAAGTGCTGCTTTAGCTGATACTAATACAATTGTATTTAGTGTTGATCCTAAAGCTAACAAAACACAAATTAAACAAGCCGTAGAAGCTATCTTCAATGTTAAGGTTGTAAGCGTTAATACTTTAAATGCTCCTACGAAGAAAAAAAGAGTTGGTCGTTATACAGGACGTACTAACAAAGTAAAAAAGGCTATTGTTAAATTAGCTGAAGGAAGTTCAATTGAACTAAACTAAATCTAAAGGAGGATTATACATATGGCAATCAAAAGTTATAAGTCAACAACTAATGGT
>CANQCR010000006.1 GCA_947589735.1 uncultured Bacilli bacterium
TAGGTCTGCGTTAGCATACTCTAAATTACATAAATACTTGTAATTTAGGTATTGACTTTTATTAGCAAGTTTTGTTGTCGTAAGACAATGAAAGTGGGAAAAGTAATTTTATTCATCAATACTTTTGTGATAACAAAAGAAAAAAATAACCTTTTTGCTTTAGTCGTAAGACTTTAGCATTAAGGTTATTTTCATTAAAAAAAGGCTATCACGTTTTGTCAGCTATGCTGATGAAAGTTGTAGTCCTTTTTTTCTTTTTATGAAACGTAAGTGAAATAAAAAGGCAACAATATTACATTGTGAAACTTTGTAATATGTTGCTTAAAAGGGGTTTCAAAAGGGATCACCCTTTGCACACATCGTTATTGGCTTTGCCAATATCGTAGTGTGTTACCTAGTCGCCAAGAACTAGGTTTTAACCGAGCCATTAGTTATGTAATTTCTTTTGGCTCGGTTCTCGCTTTAATCTGTTCTATAAATTGTAATTTATTTAACTTATTATTTTCTTATCAATATATCTGGATACTCACTAGCAACTTTTTCTGCTGAAATATATTTATTTTCTAAAGCATATTTAAGAGTCATTACTTTATTATTTAACATAAATTTAATCAATATTTCATTAGGATCTTTACTATTTAAATAATAACTATTTTTACCATCTTTGTATATTAATGTTTGCTCTGTTTGATTAATATCATCTCTAAAATCTAAAATTCCAGAAAATATATAATCAGTTGTATCTTCAATTATTTTTCTTAAATCAGTATTATCTGTGGTTACATAAGGACAACCATTAAGACTTTTAGGCATTAATCTTGCACCATCACCCCAAATATAAATGGTATCAATAAGTTTATTATTTTTGTCATACATATTAAATTCAAATCCATGTCCATCAGAAGTACATACTTCGCCATATCTTTTACTGCTTGAAATAGCACTTAATATTTCTGTCAGTTTTTCTTTATCGGTTATTGTTCCTAACTCTTCTTGACTAGATTTTATAATTATTTTAGTAGTGTCATTAATTTTATTTAATGTTTCTGTAGGAATAGATTTACCATTTTCAGTATTTTTCCTAGTTACACACTTGTTAGTGATTTCTTTGAAATCTACATCGTTGTCATTAGTATGAATGTAAATTGTTGGAGTAGTAGGACTTTCATACTTTTGATATACAGAAAATTTTTCATAAAAATATTTATCAAAATCTTTCATTACACTAGATTCATAAGTTCCATTTTTTGGAAAAACCATTACATAAATATTATTTGGATGATTACTAGCATATACTCCTTTATAATAGGAGATTTTTTCTTTATCACTATTTTTTATTTCACTCAAAGGTATTTCTATTAAATCATCTTTTTCGGTTACAAGATAGCCTCCTAATTGGCTTTCTAAACATTGTACTAATTGCTTATCATAATCATCTGTTGCTTTATTATCTTCATTTTCACTATATGATTTGACAATAGTTTGTCCTAATATAGTCATTTGTCCATAAGTTATTTCTCCTGTTGTTGCGTTAATATCAAGACCTATTTTATATCCTAAACCATCATATCTTGTCATACTACCCATATATCCATTTTCTACACAAAATATAGGTCTTTTTAAGTGCTTAACTCTGTTCATATCAACAAAGAATAATACACCATATAAAACTATAAGACTTATTATAACTACTAAAATTATTTTAATTTGTTTTTTCATAATTCCTCCTATTCAACAAATTACTATTTCTGCATCACTTTGTAATATAATTATATCACTTTTTCTTAATGATTTTAACTAGATTTAATAATCTTTTATCAATAATCAATACTTAAAAATTCACAAATATTGTTAAATAACTGAATTCGTTTAAGTTTTTTAATAATAAAATACAATACAATTATTTCTATTACAAACATAATAATAGTGATATTTATTGCCATACCTAAACTCATAACAGAAAGTGCTAAATCTCTCGGTATATTCATTAAATCACAATAATTAATTCCAATTTTGTAATCAAACATTATTAAGCCTATTAATGCTACAAAGATTAAGGTTAATATAAGAGCCTTTAAAACACATAAACAAATATCTTTGAAACTTAAATACATATTCATTTCCCCTTTCTATAAAAGATTATATCACATTTTTGATACATTACCCGCTATTTTCGTATCAAATTAAAATTTGATGGGAAAATTATTATGGTGAAACATATATGATAGGAAATAATTTAAAGTATTGTAGAGAAGAATTAGAGATGACACAAACTGAATTGGGTAATATATTTGGTGTAAGTAATTCAACAGTTCGTGGTTGGGAAAATGCTTATGATTCTATACCATTAAAGAAATTAGTAAAGTTCTGTAATCAATTTAATTATTCAATAGATTTTGTTTTAGGACTAACTAGAGAAAATCAAGAACATACAAATAACATAGTGATTAACCAAGTCAAAATTGGAAAGAAACTAAAATCATTGAGAACTAAATTAGGCTTAACTCAACAAGAAATTGCTGATGAATGTTCTATATCTCGTTCTACTTATAGTCATTATGAAATAGGTATGAGTTTGATAACAACATTAACTTTATATACAATCTGTAAAAATCATAATCTTTCTATTGATGAGTTTTTAAGAAAATAAAAAAGTGAGAATATGCTAAATCAATAACATATCTCACTTTTCTTATAGGCTCATTTCGTAGTCATCTTTGTCTTTTTCTTTATAAGATTTTTTGCTGGTTTTTAAATAACTAGGAATTTCTGCATAATCAAATAATTCATCTTCTTTGGTTGTTCCTTTGGAAATATCATAAACATCATTGGAGTCAAAATCCTCATTATTATAATAGTCCTTTATTTCGCTTGTAGTGGCTTCTTTTGTAGGTTCATTACCAATTTGTAGTATTTCTCTAAAAAAGTGTTTAATTGCCTCTAAAATGGCTTTTAAATAGGTTTTAAGGTTGTTATTCTCTTTTGTTAAGTTTTGATTTCTAGTAGTAAGTGCTTTTACTTCTCTTTGAAGATTCTTATTTTCTTTTTCTAGTGTTTGATGACTTGTAGTGTAGGTATTAACTTCATTAAATAATTGCTCTATTTTAGGTTGAAATTCTATTGCTTTTTTTGTTTCTTGTATAACATTATTCATACTATCAAAAGTGTCTTTTCTAACCTTTACATATTCTTTATCAATAATGGTACTTTTGGTTGTTTTCATTTTTTCTTCAAAATCGTTCATAGCATTATCAAGATTTTTATTGATAGTGGTTACTTTATTTTCATAATATCTAGTGGTTTTCTTAAATTCTTTAATTTTAATGTGTTTTCTATCACTATTTTTAATACCTCGTTCTAGTTCAAATCCTGCTTCCTTTAATCTTAAATTATAAACATCTTGTAATTCTGATAAGTGAATATTGTCTTTAATATATTGTTTTTTTGAAATAGTAAATCTTTCAGTATTTGTTCTTTTATCTAATTTTTTAACAAGTGGAACAACTACACAATGAATGTGAGGTGTTAGTTCATCCATGTGGATTGTTGCGTGTAATACTTGTTCTTTTTTATAACCTAAATCATTGTAAACAAAATCCATACAAGTATCAGCCCACCTCATTATTTCTTCTTTACTCATATTATCAAAAAACTTATGTGTTGCTGTAAACATTAATTCATCTGCAACAACACTTTTAGATTTATTTAACATTTCATTAAAAGTTCGTTTTCTATCATCTCTTTCAGTTTTCATTCTTTCGTTGTGTTCTTTTTCATAGTCTTTTACAAGCATTTTAAAGCCCTTAACATATTTTTCTTTTAAGGGTACTAATTCTATATTATCTTTCGTTAATTCTAATTTAATATTAGGGTTACTTTTATAGGCTTTTTTCTCACGTTTGTTATGAGATCCTATTTGTGCTAAATCATTTATAGTCATTATTGGCTCACTTCTAAATATTCCATAATTCATATATCATTCCTCACTTTCTTTACACAAAATAAAAAAGATATGATTTCTCACATACCTTTGTTAATTTCATAACCGAATTATTATAAGTTTTTACTTTATTTTAGTTTTATTAAGTATTTGTATCAATTAGAGGACATTTTCTTATTTTATATGTTTATTGATACCATAATACTTAAATTATAATCAATTTTTGCTTTTTCTTCGTGTTTTACAATTATGTTTGTTTCTTCAATTTTCCCTTTAAAATAAAGCAAATCTTGTATATTTTTATTTTGTGTCATTTGTAAGGTCATAGTCCTCGCTCCCATTTAGATACGGCTTTATCACCTATATTAAACATATCAGCCAATTCTTTTTGTGTCAACTTTTTTTCTTTTCTTTTAGTAGCAATAAATTTGCCCATTTTAACTAAATCCATACATCCACCTTCTTACCATTATTTTCCATATTAACACACAAATATTATGGATATTAATTTAAAATATCGTATTACCCCCAATTTAGAATAAAACGTCCTGGTAAATGAAATAATAATTTCGGGGACGTGTGTATAATGGATATTGTAAAAAACTTACGAGAAAGTCGCGAAGGACTAGATCTTTTACAAAAGGATGTAGCTAAAGATTTAAACGTTAATGATTCAACAGTTTCAGGATGGGAAACTGGTAAAGATACAATTCCTATTGAACGATTAGTAACTTATGCGATGCGATATCAATTCAGTCTTGATTATTTATTTGGCTTAACAAAAAATAAAAAAGCTAATAAATATCTTACTTTAGATAAAAAATTAGTTGGTGATAATTTAAGAAAGTTAAGAAAAGACAATGGTCTAACACAAGAATATATTGCTAATAAACTTAATACTAGTCAATCAACTATTTCAGAATATGAAAAAGGAAAGAAGTTAATTAATACCACTTTCTTATATAACTTAACTAAAATATATAAAAACTTCTCAATTGATGATTTATTTAATAAAAAATAAAAGGTATCTAATTTTTCTTATTAGATACCTTTTTACTTACATCTATTTGATTATCTAAATATTTAATAAAAGTGTTTCTTAGTCGCATATAAACATTATGTAATTCTGGATTTTCTTGGGGTGTAATATATACCATTTTATCTTCCTTTGATACTAAAACTTGCAAGTGTGTTTTATGTACTAGTTGTTCAATAGGCCAACTAGCTAAATCATCAAAAAATTCATTCCTTTTATCCACATATAATATATGAATAACACTAAACCCATTAAATCTAGCTACCGGAGGTATTATTTCATATATTTTTTCTTGTAAATAATCTGGAAAATTTTCCCTAAATTTTTTACTTATCTCACCTTGCTTATAATACATAACCATGTATATACGCGTCATCGTACTAGCCTGTTTTCTTTTAAAACATCTGATTTCACAGTAATCATCATCAACTACTACGCCTAGATCTTTATATTTATCATTTAAAAGCATTTTTTCTAGTTTTTTGATAAAACCATTATAACTACTAGACTTTATTTTAATCTTTTTTATTCGATATCCAGGTTTCGCCGGTTCCTCTAAAAAATTAGCAATGTATGGTACTATAACAAGTATGCATATCAATGCTAATCCAAATCCCAATACCATCATTACAATCCCACAAAAATTATTATGAATATCATCTCCTAAGAACAATGTTTCTATCACACATATACAAGCAGTAACAATAAAAACTTTAATGAGAAACTCTTTTTGCTTTTCCGATAAATTAGACATAAGCTTTTTCAATAATATCACCCTTCAACATTCTAGGAATTAATATGATTATCTTACACTATCAAGAACTAGATAAATTTATTTTTCGATATAATTTTTACTACTCATTTCTCATAGAAAAATAATATTAACACGCTTCACTAATATCATCGATAATCCACTTTCCATCTACTTTTTTATTGTGGCAAGAACAGGAACAAAAGCAGATCCTGTTTCATCACCTGTATCATCATCACAGATTTTTGTATACTTATACATTACTACACCTGATGAAAAATTATGAAATCCATAAAAATAATCTAAATGGTATTTAATTGGTTTATCTTTCGCACAATCATAAGACTCAGCAAGGAAACCTAATACCTTTTCATTAGTTATTTTGTCGTAGTTATCACTATCTTCCTTAATAGCATATAATATTTGCTTTTTTACACTCCTTATGTCATATTGCATAGCCAAAAATCCAAGCCAAGCTATAACTACTGGAACAAATAGAACAATTGCGATAATATTTCTTTTCTTCACCAACTATATTTCCTTCTTCTCATAGAATAAATTAATTACATATTCATTATACAGTAGAAAAGGAAAAATTAAAAGATATCTAATATATTTAGATATCCTTCGCTTTTTACATATTAAAGTTCTATTAAATATCCTCCTCTTTCTGCCCTCTCCAATGCCTGGATGATGCTAAAATCAAGAGAATAGGTTGTATCATAACCGATATTAACCACGTTGGAAGTTTCATTAAAATATTCCTCATGAGGATAATTTTCATCATTTAAAATAACTTTAAAATCGAGATAATTAAGTTCTTTTTTGTTAAAACTTAAAAAATTAAACAATTTACATTTTTCTTCATTATTTTTATATTTTGGGCAATAGAAAGGAACATTGTACTCATACTCACTATCAATAAATCTCATATTAGGGATATCATAGCTGAATGTGGGGTTAGTGCTAACAAGATTATAAATGCATGAAATGTTGCATTCATTATAATATTTATCAAAGGGCAAACCACCAATACGTGATCTATTATATCCAACAATCCTTAATGCTACAAATTTTCCATACCATTTATGATTTTTTAATTCTTCATTCTTTATTTGATATAACAATAAATCACCAACATTGAACTTGGCACGTACAACTTTAAGTTTTGATACATTTTTCATAGGTGGTTGAGGTGTTAATAACTTATCTTTTAATTTAATAAGTTCATTTTTTCTTTTATTGTATAAATCAATATCGCTATCCCAACGTTCTAAATCTTTTTCACTATCAATATAATAGATAGCTTTATCACGTATTTCAGGCAATAATCTACCATATTTCCACTGAATATCAGCAAGCACAAAATAACATATCATTTCATCTTCATCATAATCGTATTCACTTTCATAACCTTGAATAACACTATATGTTGCTTCCTCATTTGTCATCCCAATACGTAAACTATTTAAATAATCATCTTTAACATCACAAGCTACATCATCTTGATATAATTTATATCCCCATGCACCCATATCTTTCACTCCTTATTCACACTCCGGAACTCGTATGACATTTTCTTCTTTAGTTTGACTAGCAACGGCAATATATGAATCCAATTTCCCTTTTTCTTGGGATTTATGCCATTTATTTGATTATTTGTTAAAAGTGCATTTTTATGTTAATAATCTGTATTTACATAATACCAATTTTTATCCCATTCTTCAATCCTTGTAAGATCATGCCCAGTTTCATTTTCATAAATGTTTTTTTTACCATTTAAACTATAGATTAGTTCAACTGAGCCAGATTGTAATCCTCTAAAAATCCAAAATCCAACAACACAACCTTCTTCATCATTTTGATATATAAAAATCTCTCCACTTGTTGAAATTTTTCTATATTTATCAGGTAGTTTGGCATTACCATATTCATCAACTTTAATTTTGCCATTTCTAACCATATTGATGACTTCATTTCTTTCATTTTTATAAAGTTTAAACTCTACTTTTGCTTTAATAAATCTCATTGGTAAAATAAAGATTATAGCTGAAATTAGTAATACTATGGTAGTTAAATAATTAACTAATTTTTTTTCCTTCGAAATTGTAATCTTCAATATAATTATTAAAAATATGGATAATAAAATTAAAAACAAAATATCCAATAATACCTTAAAAATAAACAAAAAGCAAAGCAATTCATCAGAATACCAACTTAATATGAACGATACGATTAAGAAAATAAACGCTAACACTAATAATATGTATTTCTTCATTATTACCAATCCCTCATTATCATTATAACACAATTTAACAATAATTTAAGTTGATTACCAACACGTAAAATTTAAAAATAGAACGCCCATTTTGTTGAGTGTTCTATTTTGATTATATATGGATGCTATATATTTTTTAGCTATATTCGCCAATTAACATTAAACATCTTATAAAACATAATCGGTAACCATTACTGTTGCAACACATAAGACAACAATGATTACTAAAGGTATTAAAATATATTTAAACCATTTAGTATAAGGTACTTTTAGATAAGCTAAACCAGCAATTAGATAAACACTAAATGGTGTGATAAGGGCAGATATTCCGTATCCTACTTGCATCATGAAAAGACTTAATGGAGATGAGGTTGAACCATACACATCAGCAAATGGCGCTAATAAATTACCAACTAGATTATCAAAGTCAACAAAGAATAAACTATGAATAAAACTTGAAAGTAAGACACCAATGGTTTGAATATCAGGGAATAAATCTAATATTTTATTAACAATGGTAAGAACAAAATTACTAGGATTATTGAATGATAAAACGATTAAACTTAAAGAAATCATACTAAGACCAACAACTGGTAACATAGCTACTATACCCTTTTTTATGCCATCTAGTGTTTTATTAAAGTCAATGCTATAAATAAACTTTAAAACAAGAATTTGAATAATTAGTAAGGCACTCATCGTAAAGCCGGTAAAGAAACCAAAAGGTTCAATCATACCCATAATCGTTTTCATAAATGGATAACCGGCAATCGTCGTATTCATAACTTTATCATAAGCATCAGTTAAGCCATCATAATTAAACATATATTTATAGTTAAACATACCGACAATAAGAATTAGTGTTACAACAATACTGGAAATAACAATTGGTACATAACTCTTTTCTTCTTCATCATCTTCTAATAAAGGTATTTCTTCATTATCAGACTTATTATCCTTTTTAAGTAATAGTGTCGCAAGTAAAACAACTAGTAATAAAACGAATAAAACTAAACGTGGAAGAATATTATTTAATCCTAAAGATAAATATATCTCCCCGTCGACAGAAATAGCTGGACTAAATAATGAGCCAAGTTGTCCCATTAACATTGCGCCAATGGTAGCCGTGAATGTAGTCACACGATTATATTTTAATTTCATCAAAAGAGCTGCTACAAACGGTAAGAATAAGAATAGTACTAAAGGTATCCTAAGCGTCGCTGATATAAAAAAGTAAATAAGTGTAACAACGATTAAGACAAACTTATCACTATTTTCCATCTTTTTACTCATATTATCGATAAGGCGATGATAAGCACCCGTCTTATTTAAAACGCCATATAACATACCAATTGTTATAAAAGCTAAAATAATATTGCCATAGCCAAAATACATATACGTATTATCTATTTTAGGTACAATGGTTGTCGCAAATTGATTGAATAACATAATAGGTGCTAAAATAATATCCAACACACCAACAGGATTATAGCCATCTGATGAAAAAGCTCCTGTCGCATAACTGCCAGATACAATAACCCAACTTAATAAAATGTAAATACATAAGCTTATTAAAAGAACTTTTAATGTTTTTTTATTTTCCATATTATACCCTCCTTATCAATTATATCACAAAAGAATTAATTTCACTATTTTTTTGATTTAAGGTATAATGAGTTTGGTGATTTGATGTTTCAATATAGCGATTCTAATAAAAGATATCATACTCTAGATTATTTTTATAAACATAAATTCCACACTAAGGTTTCGAAAATAAGTTTAAATGCTGGATTCACTTGCCCTAATATTGATGGGTCGGTTGGAACAGGTGGATGTATTTATTGTTCAAAATTAGGTAGTGGTGAGTTTGGTGGTAATCCCAAGGAAGATTTGATAACACAATTTAATAATATTAAAAAAGTGATGGATAAAAAATGGCCTAATAGTAAATATATTGGATATTTTCAAGCTCATACTAATACCTATGCTCCCCTACCTATTTTAAAAGAAAAATATGAAACGATTCTAAAGCTTGAAGATGTCGTTGGCCTTAGTATTGCAACGCGTCCTGATGCGATAAGCAAAGAATGTCTTGACTATTTAGAAGAGTTAAATAAAAAAACATTTTTGACAGTTGAACTAGGTTTACAAACAATCCACGAAAAAACAGCCAAGCTTATCAATCGCTGTCATAATCTAGCTTGTTTTGAAGATATGGTTAAGCAATTACGAAAAAGAAACATCAATGTGGTTGTTCATATTATCAATGGTCTTCCCTATGAAACCAAAGATATGATGTTAGAAACAGTTAGATATCTAAACAAATTAGATATTAATGGTATCAAAATTCATATGTTATCAGTTATTAAAGATACTAAGTTAGCTAAGATGTATGAAGATGGTGAAGTTGAACTATGTTCCAAAGATGAATATGTGGATATTGTTTGTGATGAATTAGAAGAGTTAAGAAAAGAAATCGTTATTCATCGCATAACAGCTAGTCCTGATAAAGATGCCTTAATTGCTCCCCTTTGGTTAAATGATAAAATTAGTATTTTAAATGCCATTGATAAAGAATTAACTAGAAGAGATTCTTATCAAGGAAAAAGACTAGAGAGTAATCTCTAGTCCTTTTTAGCTGATCTACTATAGACAAGATTTAATCTATCAATCCGGTAATGATCAACATTGGTTAGATAGATTTCATAATAACTGTCGTAGCGCATAGCTTTAATATTTTTAGGTTCAAGCGTTGATATCGTATATTTATCTTCTTCGACTCCCACGCCAACAATAATAACCCCAGCACTATTATAAGTACTTACTTTAAAATCGACGAAGGTTATATGATCACGGATAGCCTTTCTATTTTGACTTTCTAATTGGCGCATTTGATGTTCAAATTGATCGTATAAGTCTTTACCTAAAACATCTCTTAGAGCATCATAATCAAAATTCATAAAAGACATCTGCATTTTTAAATAAAGGTCTTTGGTAACTTCTTCTAATTCTTTAGCATCATATAAGGTATCAAGGGCTTCCTCTTTCTCATCTTCAACTGGTTCTTCTTCTTTTACAACTGGACGTCTAACGATAAAATACTCTATTATAACAATTATACTAACGATAATAGATAAGATAATACTAACGAGAGAAAAACTAACAAAATTATATAGACACACTAAAAGCATATAACTGACATATAGTTGCCTTAAATAGGGAAAATCTTTTTTATTAAAATAGTTTAACAATAAGTAAAGTGATAAACCTAAATAAATAATCGTTCCTATATGCATATTATTTATGGGTGTAAAATAAATGACTAACGATAAAATTATCATCCCTAAAAAATAAGGTAAAAAAGTTTTTAACGAACTTATCATACTTATCACCTGCATATTAATATTTTATCATAGTTTTGATAACAAAAAAAGAGAAACACGTGTTTCTCTTAATCAACTAATTCTTGTTCTAAGGCCTCTAATGGTTCTTCTTTTAAATTGTCTAATTCTAAGGCATAATCAGCATTACGATACTTTCTAGCACCTGTACCAGCTGGAATTAATTTACCAATTAAGACATTTTCCTTTAAGCCTTGTAACATATCAACTTTACCATGAATAGCAGCATCGGTTAAAATACGTGTTGTCTCTTGGAATGATGCGGCTGATAAGAAAGAATCAGTTTCCAAAGATGCTTTAGTAATACCAAGTAAAACAGGCACACCTTTAGCTGGACGCTTTCCTTCAAGGATTAAGCTTTGATTTGTTTCGGTAAACTTATTATAATTTACCATTGTTCCTGGTAAGAAGTATGAATCACCAGAGTTTATAATCTTAATCTTAGAAATCATTCTCTTAGCCATAATCTCAACGTGTTTATCAGAAATATCAACACCTTGAGAACGATATACTTTTTGAATTTCTTTCAAGATGTATTGTTGCGTTGTAATTGGGTCCGTTACAGCAAGTAATTCTTTTGGATTGATAGCACCAAAAGTTAAAGTATCACCGGCGTTAACTTCATCACCTTTTTCAACACATAATTTAGCACCATAATTAGTTGTATATTTTTTCGTTTCAACATCGTTTTTAACATAAACGATGAAATTGCCATTACCTTCTTCGATTTCGCTTACAACACCGCTAATCTCTGAAATTAAGGCTTTACCTTTTGGATTACGAGATTCAAATAATTCTTGAACACGAGGTAAACCTTGGGTAATATCGTCACCAGCGACACCACCAGTATTGAATGTACGCATCGTAAGTTGTGTACCTGGCTCACCAATTGATTGCGCAGCCATAATACCAACAGCTTCACCCTCTTCAACAATTGTACCGGTAGCAAGGTTACGACCATAACATTTGCAACATACACCGTGATCCTCTTTACAAGTTAATACTGTTCTGATTGGAACTTTGGTAATACCAGCCTTCTCAATCTTATCAGCTAATTGTTCAGTAATATAAGTATTACGTTCACAAATTGTTTCCTTTGTTTCAGGATGAACAATTTTCATACTTGTATAACGACCAACGATTCGATCGTGTAATGTTTCGATAACGGTTCCATCTTTTTCGTTAATGAAAGCTTCAACAACAACACCATTTTCCGTACCACAATCTTCGGACTTAACAATGATATCTTGAGCAACATCAACTAAACGACGCGTTAAGTATCCAGCATCAGCTGTCTTTAAAGCGGTATCAACGGCACCTTTACGAGCACCATGGGTTGATAAGAAGAACTCACTAATAGTTACACCATCTGAGAATGATGATACAACCGGTATCTCTTCTGATTTACCATTTGGTTTACCAAATAATCCACGCATACCAACTAGTTGGGTATATGATCCCATATCACCACGAGCTTTAGAGTTCATCATAATGCAAATTGGATTATCTTGATCTTCAGCAACCATCTCTTCAAGTTCTTTCGTAACTTTATTCTTAGCTTCAGTCCATAAAGATATAACTTTTTCATATCTTTCATCTTCCGTTATTAAACCACGTTTAAATTGTTTATTAACTTGATCGACCATAACTTGTGTTTCAGCAACGATTTCACCTTTTTTACGTGATGGTTTAATATCACTAATAGCGATACTAATACCAGAAATGGTTGAATATTTAAATCCTAAATCTTTTAACTTATCAAGCATAACAGATGTTTCCGTTGTTTGATAACGTTTATAGATTTGCGCAATTAACTTAGTTAAAACACCTTTCGCAAAAGCTGGTACTAATGGCATTTCTTTGATAGCTTCAGGAATATTCGTACCTGGCTCTAAGAAATACTTAGCAGGTGTAATTTTTTCAATGTTTTCTTCAGTACCATCGTTAATATATTGGAAAGTATCAGGGAAAATTTCATTGAATAAAACTTTACCTGGTGTGGTTACTAAATATTTATTAGCATAAGCATCAGGGAATAACTTATGTTTAAATGCTCTTACAGGAATAGCAATTCTTGTATGAAGAGTTATTTCTCTTCTTTCGTAAGCCATTAAAGCTTCATCAGGACTCTTGAAGACACGTCCTTCACCTTCTAGATTAGCTTTTTCAATCGTTATATAGTAGTTACCTAAAACCATATCTTGGCCTGGCGTAACGATTGGTTTACCATCAGATGGTTTTAAGATGTTATTAGCACCTAACATAAGAATTCTAGCTTCAGCTTGAGCTTCTTCAGTAATTGGAACGTGAACAGCCATCTGATCACCATCAAAGTCAGCATTGAAAGCAGCACATACTAATGGATGCAAACGGATACTACGTCCCTCAATTAATTTTGGTTCAAATGCTTGAATACCAAGACGGTGTAAGGTTGGAGCACGGTTTAACATAACAGGGTGTTCCTTTATTTTTTCCTCAACAACATCCCATACTCTTGGGTCTTGATTTTCAATCATCTTTTTAGCTACTTTAATATTGCTAGCTATTTCTTTTTGAACTAAGCCATTGATAACATGTGGTTTGAATAACTCTAAGGCCATTTCTTTTGGAATACCACATTGATACATCTTCAAGCTTGGTCCAACAACGATAACAGAACGGCCAGAATAATCAACACGTTTACCTAGTAAGTTTTGACGGAAACGACCTTGTTTACCTTTTAACATACTAGATAATGATTTTAATGGGCGGTTACCTGGACCGGTGATGTTACGTCCTCTTCGGCCATTATCGAATAAGGCATCAACAGCTTCTTGTAACATACGTTTTTCATTTTGAATGATGATACTTGGAGCACCTAAATCGATTAATTTCTTTAACCGGTTATTACGATTAATAACCCGGCGATATAAATCATTTAAATCACTCGTTGCAAAACGTCCACCATCTAATTGAATCATTGGACGAAGTTCTGGTGGAATAACAGGAAGAGCTGTTAAAATCATCCACTCAGGACGGTTACCTGATTCAATAAAGGCATTTAAGATATCTAAACGTTTAACAAGACGAACGCGCTTTTGACTAGAAGAATCCTTAATTTGTTCAAGTTCTTCTTTAATCTGATTTAATTCTTTTTCAAGATCAACGCCTTCTAGTAATTCTTTGATAGCTTCAGCACCCATACCAACACGGAAAGAGTTTCCGTATTTTTCATAATAAGCACGGTATTCTTTATCACTTATCGTTTGTTTTTTCTCTAAAGGAGCTGGTCCTGGATCCAAAACGACGTAAGAAACAAAGTATAATACTTCTTCCAAGTCTCTTGGCGACATATCAAGAACTAAACCCATTCTTGATGGTACACCTTTAAAGAACCAAATGTGAGAAACCGGTGTTGCAAGTTCAATATGACCCATCCGTTCCCGACGAACTTTTGCTCTTGTTACTTCAACACCGCAACGATCACATATGATATTTTTATATCTTAATCTTTTGTATTTACCACAAGCACATTCAAAGTCTTTGGTAGGTCCAAATATTTTCTCACAGTATAAGCCATCTCGCTCTGGTTTTAGCGTACGATAGTTAATTGTCTCGGCTTTTTTGACTTCGCCATAAGACCATGAACGAATCTTTTCAGGTGAGGCAATACTAATTCTTAATCCAGCAAAACTATTAACATCCATTATTGCTCATCCCCTTCCAAGTCTTTTAATTCATCTAAAGGAGCATCAAACTCTTCAGCTTCATCTTCTTCAAATTCATCTTCTAAAGACTCTTCATCATCAAAAGTATATTCATCTTCACCATAATCATCTTCGGCAAACTCATCATTGTATTCTTCGAACATTTCGTCATTTGACTCAACACCTACTTGATCAACCTGTACTTCTTTTGGTTTCTCACTAGGTTGTCCATAGTCATCTTTATCTTGTTCTTCTAATTCTTTAAGTTCAACAAAGTTACCATTTTCATTTAAAACGGTAATATCTAGTCCTAAAGCTTGGAACTCTTTAATTAAAACTCTAAATGATTCTGGGACACCAGATTTTGGAATTGGTGTTCCTTTAACTAAAGCTTCATAAACTTTAACACGACCAACAACATCATCAGATTTAATTGTCATCATCTCTTGTAAAACGTGAGCAGCACCATATGCATATAATGCCCAAACTTCCATTTCACCAAAGCGTTGACCACCGAATTGAGCTTTACCACCTAAAGGTTGTTGCGTAACCATAGAGTAAGGGCCGGTTGATCTCGCATGTAATTTATCATCAACCATGTGGTGTAGTTTAATCATATACATAACACCAACACTGATACGATTGTCAAATGGTTCACCAGTACGACCATCATATAAAACGGTCTTACCATCTTCATCTAAGCCTGCTTCTTTTAAAGCATCGATTATTTCTTCACGCGTTGCCCCACTAAAGACTGGTGTTGCAACATGAATGCCCAATCGTTGAGCAGCAATACCTAGATGCATTTCTAGAATCTGACCGATATTCATACGTGATGGTACACCTAGTGGGTTAAGTAAAATATCGATTGGTTCACCATCAGCTGTATATGGCATATCTTCACTTGGTAATACTAAAGAGATAACCCCTTTATTACCATGACGTCCGGCCATTTTATCACCGACAGTAATTTTTCTTTTTTGAGCGATATAAACACGGATAACTTTAGATACACCGGCTTGTAGTTCATCAGTATCTTCTTTAGTAAAGATTTTAATATCGTGAACAATACCGCCACCACCGTGTGGAACACGAAGTGATGTATCCCGAACTTCCCTTGTCTTTTCGCCAAAAATAGCGTGTAATAATTTCTCTTCACTAGTTAATTCAGCCATACCTTTTGGCGTAACTTTACCAACTAGAATATCATCATCTTTAACCTCAGTACCAATCGCAATAATACCATTTTCATCAAGGTTTTTACGACTTTCTTCACTAACATTTGGAATATCTCTTGTAAACTCTTCTGGTCCTAACTTCGTATCCCGACATTCAATTTGATAATCTTGAATATGGATAGATGTATAAACGTCATCACGAACTAATCGCTCATTTAAGATAACGGCATCCTCGTAGTTATAACCATTAAAGTTCATGAAAGCTACTCTAACGTTTTTACCAAGAGCCATCTCACCCATATCCGTACTTGGACCATCGGCAATGATTTGACCCTTCTTAACTTTATCACCGGCTCTAACAATTGGAATTTGATGGTAACAAGTACCAGCATTAGAGCGATCAAAACCATTTAGGTAGTATGTATCAACACCACCCTTAGTTTTAACTAAAATCTTTCTAGCATCAACATAGTCAACAACACCATCAGCACTAGCAATAATAACAGCGCCACTATCTCTTGCTGATATGGCTTCAATACCGGTACCAACAATTGGAGCTTCAGCTTTTAATAATGGGATAGCCTGACGTTGCATGTTAGAACCCATTAGCGCTCTTTTACCATCATCGTGTTCCAAGAATGGAATACCAGCTGTTGTAATAGATACAACTTGTTGACTAGATACGTCCATATAATCAACATCTTTAGAATCGATAATAATATTCTCACCACGATAACGAACAGGAACCCGCTCTAAAGCGAAGCAATCATCATCAGTTAAGGCTACTGTTGCCTGTGAAATATGATAATCTAATTCTTCATCAGCTGTCATATAAACAATGTCATCTGTTAATTTACCATTAATAACTTTACGATATGGTGTCATAATGAAGCCATATTCATTAATTCTAGCATAACTTGCTAAAGCTGTAATAAGACCGATATTTGGCCCTTCTGGTGATTCAATTGGACAAAGACGTCCATAGTGTGATGGGTTAACATCACGAACTTCCATACCAGCACGATCACGTGATAAACCACCAGGTCCTAAAGAAGATAATCTTCTCTTATTTGCAAGTTCAGCAACTGGGTTAGTCTG
Organism: uncultured Bacilli bacterium; assembly: GCA_947589735.1. Taxonomy (GTDB): domain Bacteria; phylum Bacillota_I; class Bacilli_A; order RF39; family UBA660; genus UBA5578. The sequence goes on from CANQCR010000006.1 coordinate 17,369, forward strand.
ATCCATAAATTGTGATAATTGACTACTACCAAAGAACTCTTTAATGGCAGCTGTAAGTGGACGGATATTAATTAATGATTTTGGAGTTACTTCATCGATCTCTTGGGTAGACATCCGATCACGAATAACTCTTTCAATTCGACTAATACCAACTCTAAATTGATTTTGTAATAATTCACCAACTTGGCGAACACGACGGTTAGATAAGTGATCTATCTCATCAAAATTACCAATACCTTCATGTAAATTTAAATAATATGATACTGAAGCATAAACATCAGATATGGTTAATCTCTTTAGATCAATGGTCTGATCATTACCAATAATATTGACAATACGATCAGGATTTTTCTTAGAATATACTTTAACAACTTGAACTTTATTATAACTATCTAATTCTTCATTGATTAAAGCTTCTCTAACTCCATAACCGTCAGCAAAAATAGGCTTTAATGCTTCCAATAAATCCTTGGTTATAACATCGCCTTCTTTAGCGATAACTTTATTTTTTACTTTGATTGTCTCAGCTAATTTACAACCTAAAAGACGATCAACAACATTTAATTTTTTATTAAACTTATAACGACCTACTTTAGCTAAATCGTATCTAAATGAATCAAAGAATCTAGATACTAATTGGTTTTTAGCACTATCCAAAGTAGATGGTTCACCTGGTCTTAATTTAGAATGAATATCAATTAATGATTCATCAGTATTCTTATTAGCATCTTTTTCAATTGTCCGAAGAAGATATTCATCTTCACCAAACAAGTCAATAATATCATCATCATTAGATAGACCTAAAGCTCTTAAAAGCGTCGTAATAGGTACTTTTCTTGTCCTATCAATACGAACATAGATTGCATCTCTAGCATCGGTTTCATATTCAAGCCATGTACCACGTGTTGGAATAATTTGGGAAGTAATAATATGTTTACCATTTTTCTTATCTATTTCGCGTCCGAAATAAACACTAGGTGAACGAACAAGTTGTGAGACGATAACACGTTCAGCACCATTAATAACGAAAGTTCCACTTTCGGTCATTATTGGCATATCGCCTAAATAAATTTCTTGTTCTTTTACTTCACCAGTCTCTTGGTTAAAAAGACGGGCTTGAACCTTTAAAGGTGCGGCATAGGTTGCATATCTTTCTTTACAACCTTTTATTGAGTATCTTGGCTCATCAAATGAGTATTCACCAAACTCTAAAGTTAAATTTCCAGTAAAGCTTTCAACTGGAAAGATATCTTCGAATACTTCATTGATACCTTCTGTCATAAACCAATCGTATGACTTTTTTTGAATTTCTAGCAGATTGCTTAATTCAATTGCATTTTTTGTTTTTGCATAACTTCTTCTTTCTCGATAATCACCGAATTTTTTTACTGTATAAGCCACTATTTCACCCCATAAACTAATATTTTCGCCGTATATTGCTACCCAAACAATACACGCCACCAATTTATAATTTTACCAAACTGGTATCAAATTGTCAATAACTTTGACAATCAATTATGTAAAATCCTTTACTGCGATTTATAATGTTAACCTTATATATTTCTTCTAACTTTTTAGCTAAGGTTTTAGCCCCCTGGTCTTTATGAATAACAAAGATTAAATGACCATTTAAAGTTAAGTGATCTTTAGCCTCAAACAATATCTTATATAATGTTTCTTTACCAACTCGAATAGGTGGATTAGTAATAATATAGTTATACTCACCCCTAACATTATCATAGATATTGCTCGCATAGATATTAACGTCAACATGATTTAATTTAGCATTTTTAGCACTTAACGAAAGCGCTCTTTTGTTAATGTCAACCATATCAACTTGCTTTTGGTGATGGGCAAGATAAATACCAATCGGTCCATAGCCACATCCAAAATCTAAAACATTACCATCAATATTATCTAAATTAAGTGATTCTAGTAATGTTCTCGTTCCATAATCAAGCCCCTTTTTTGAAAAAACATCATTGTCCGTAAAAAAGGAAAAAGGTTCATCATTAATCAAAACCTTAATCATTTTTTCGGCACTTTTAGATGTCGGCTCTATATCAAAATAATGTGCCATAAAGCCTCCTACTATCTATTCCATAAGACGCCGAAAGCCCATACCAGTAAAACTAGTATAGGCTATTCGCTTCATTACTCAATTATTTGCATTCAACTTCTGCGCCAGCTTCAACGAATTTAGCTTTTAATTCTTCAGCTTCAGCTGCAGCAACTTTTTCTTTAATGACACCACCGTTATCAGCAATAGCTTTAGCTTCTCCTAAACCTAATCCTGTAACTTCTTTAATTAACTTAATAACATTAATCTTGTTCGTACCAGCATTAACTAATACAAAGTCAACTTCGCTTGGTCCTTCATCAGCACCAGCAGCAGCACCTTGTTGTGCTGGAACTTGGGCAGCTACTGCAGATGGATCTACACCAAACTCTTCTTTCATTAAATCTACTACTTCTTTAATTTCTAAAAGTGTCATTTCTTTTAAAGAATCAATAATTTCTTGGGCACTTAATTTTGCCATAATCTCTTCCTCCTTTATATTTTATTATTATTTTATTCTTGTTCTAAATCTTTAGCATGTAAGTCTAAGCAGATTGCAAAGTCTCTTACAATACCCATTAAACCACCAGCAAACATTGTAAGTAATCCATCTCGTGATGGGATAGTTGCTAGTTTCTTTAAGGTTGCTAAATCTGTAATTTGTCCGTCAACGATACCAACTTTCATCTCTAAGTTTGGATGTGACTCAATGAATTTACTAACAGCCTTAATTGGTTCAACAACATCTTTACCGAAAGCAATAACTTTAGGTCCATTTAATTCATCTTTTAAATCGATATCCAATGTTTCTAAAGCTCGTTCTACTAAAGTGTTTTTATAAACCTTCAACTCAGAATCACTTTCTCTTAAGCTTCTTCTTAATTCCATTGTTTCACTAACAGTCAAACCATGGTTTTCAAGAAAAATGAAAGCATGTGACTCTTGAACGTTCTTAGCGATTTCATCGATAACTTGTTGTTTTTGTTCAAGTATTTTTTGATTAGCCATATCACACCTCCTAACTAAATAATACCGTTTAAAAAAGTCTCTACTACACCGTAATAGAGACTTAAGAGTTTCTTTATCTTTAGCTCCTCGGTAGGATAATTAAGGTTTCCCCCCTACTGTCTACGGTACTTGCTTCACGCACTATATTATAACATACTAATTTTTATTTGTAAATATTAAAATTAAGCTTCGTAAGCACTTGGATCAATTTTAATACCAGGACCCATTGTTGTTGAGATTGAAATGTTTTTAATATATTTACCTTTAACAACAGATGGTTTTGTTTTAATAATTAAAGATATGAAAGCATTTAGGTTCTCAGCTAACTTAGAAGCATCAAATGATACTTTACCAATAGCTACAGCAACATTACCAAAGCTATCAGTACGATATTCAACACGACCTTTTTTAACATCTTCAACCGCTCTTTTGGTATCCATTGTAACAGTTCCTGTTTTAGGATTTGGCATTAAACCACGTGGACCTAAAACGCGTCCAATCTTACCTAGAGCAGGCATCATATCTGGTGTTGCAATCATCGTATCAAAATCAAACCAGTTTTCTTTTTCAATCTTTTCAATCATATCAACATCGCCAACATAATCAGCACCAGCTTCTTTAGCTTGACTAGCAGCTTCACCTTTAGCGATAACTAATACTCTTTTAGTTTTACCAATACCATTTGGTAAAACCGTAGCGCCACGTAATTGTTGATCAGCTTTTTTCGTATCAAGATTTAATCTTAAAACTAATTCAACGGATTCATCAAATTTAGCAACGCTTGTTTCTTTAACTAATGTCGTTGCTTCTAAAGCTGTATATAATTTACCTTTTTCAACTTTGGAAGCAGCTTCCGTATATTTTTTTCCTCTTTTCATATTTTCCTCCTTGTGTGGTATACGCGGATAATTTAATTCCTCCCACATGGGAATTTTTATTTATAATTAATTATTCTTCTACTTCAACGCCCATATTGATAGCTGTACCTTCAACAATTTTCATTGCATCTTCAACTGTATAGCAGTTTAGATCTGGTAATTTAATCTCAGCTATTTCACGAACTTGAGCCTTAGTTAATTTTCCTACTTTTTCGTTTTTACCCTTAGTAGAACCTTTCTTGATGTTACCAACTTTCTTAATTAAGAATGGTGTTGGTGGAGTCTTAATTACAAAGGTGAATGTTCTATCATCCATGATAGTTATTTCAACTGGTAATATATCTCCCATCTTATCTTTTGTTGCATCGTTATACTTTGTACAAAACTCTTGTAAATTGATTCCTGCTGGACCTAAAACTGTACCAACTGGTGGAGCTGGTGTAGCTTTACCGGCAGGGATTTGTAACTTAATTGTTTTAACTACTTGTGCCACGAAAAACACCTCCTATATCATTTTTTCGCCGTGGTTCAAATGACATCCGCAAATCTTTTATCTCCCACAAATCTATATTTAATGAAATATAGCGAATTAATAATAACATAAAATAATTTATTTGTAAATATCTTAATTCGTTTTCTCTATTTCACTAAATGCAACTTCAACAACGGTTTCTTGGCCAAACAAATCAAGAATAACTTCTAATTTTTGACCAGCCATATCAATTGTTTTAACTTTACCAAACATATTGGCAAAAGCACCGCTGATAACTTTGATGGTATCGCCCTCTTTTAGTTCGTTAGCAACATCAAGACGGCTCATACCCATACTACTTAAAATATTGTCGACTTCTTTTGGTGTTAATGGAAAAGGTTTAGCTCCTTTACCACTTGATCCGATAAATCCTGTAACACCTGGCGTATTACGAACGACAAACCATGCTTCGTCAGTCATAATCATTTCTACTAGGATGTAACCAGGAAACATCTTTGTAACTTTTTCTTTTGCAACTCCATCTTTATATTCAATTTGTTTTTGTTCAGGAACGACAACTCTAAAAATGTAGTCTTCCATACCCATTGATGAAGCACGCATCTCTAATTTTTCTTTAACCTTATTCTCGTGTCCTGAATAAGTATTAACAACATACCATTCTTTTTCCATTAGCCAATCACCGTTCTAATAACACTTAAAATAGCATCAGATAATGAGAAGAAAGCCATAAAGATAATAACGAAAGAAATAGTAGCAACAGAATAAGTTGCCAAATCTTTCTTTCCTAGCCATCTAACTTTCTTTAGTTCTTTTTTGACACTAATAACAAATCTTGCTAATTTTTTCATTTTTTCCACCTACTTTTTTCGTCGCTTATTTTTTCAAAATAAAAACACGTCTCTGTGTCTAGATATAAAATAGCATATCTTATATTTAAAGTCAAGATTTATTCGTGTTTTTATGATGATTTTCTTTATATTTTATACGCTAACCAATTTTTCGTTTTTGAATATTATAGATAACCTTAAGTTTTAACTTCCGTGTGCCTAATTTAGATAATATGTAAGCTAGTTTCATTTGCACACCAGGAATAATAACTAATTTTTTCTTAAACATCTTCTTAACGGCATAATGCGCTACATATTCACTAGACATGCTTGGTACTTTAAACTCAACTTTAGCCACCTTATTAAACTCAGTATCAACGGGTCCTGGGCATAAAGCACTGACATGAACATGACTTTTAGCGCGCCTTAACTCTTCATATATAGCCGTGGTTAGATTTAAAACATAGACCTTAGTAGCATAATAGCTTGCCATTAAAGGTCCAGCTTGAAAAGCAGCTGAGGATGCGACATTTAAAATATAGCCCTTATCTTTTTTCTTGAAATCTTGTAAAAATAATTTTGTTAAGGTATGAACAGCTTTAATATTTAGATCGATCATATCCATTTCTTTTTCTAATTTTGTCTCGGTAAATGCGCCACACATACCAAAGCCAGCATTATTGACTAAGATATCAATGTCTTCATCTTTTAGTTCTTCATATAATTTAACACAATTAAACGTACTTGATAAGTCACTTGCAATAATCTTAACATTAGTAGGTAGTTCTTTCTTTAAACGCTCTAAACGTGTCTTTCTTCTTGCCACGATAATTAAATCGTATCCCATCGCACTTAACTCTCTTGCGATATCACAACCAATACCAGATGAAGCACCGGTAATTAATGCTTTCATATTATCACCCTATTTTCATTATATCCATTTATTTTTTTTAATGCAAGAAAATAGCAAAAAAATAATATATTTTTCATATATTATTTTTCATCATTATATTTACGAATTTCTTCTTTGACTTTACCTTTTATTCTTTGAATAGCATTATCAACTTGTTTAGGCTCTTTATCTAAAATAGCGGCAATCTCACGATAATTAAAATAAGATAGCATCAAATCAAAAACTTGATCTTCAAAATCCGTTAATTTCTTTTTGACTAAGTTAATAATATCTTCGGTTTCATTTTCATCGATGACAATATTTTCGGGATTGGTTGTTTCATCTTTTAAAAAGTAATCGAGCATTCCATCTTCTTCGGTATCAAAAGAGATAGATTCATTTAAGTTTTTATGTTTCAATCTTTTAGCGGAAACAATAACACTAATAAGTCTTCTTTCAATACATGTTTTAGCGTAAGTATAAAAAGTAATATCTTTTTGTTCGTTAAAGTAGCCGATAGCGTGGTTAAGACCAATCATCCCCTCTTGGACTAAATCACTTTTCTCAAGGCCAAGATATGGACAAGATTTCAAAAGACGGGTCGCTAAAGAACTAATAAGTGGTTCATATTTTTTTATTATGATATTATTGGCTTCTTCGTTATTTTCATTAATATAGGAAATTAATTCATAATCATTCATATCTTCGTATGGCATTTAACTTCTTCCTTTGATAGCTTCAAAAATAACGATACCGGTTGCGACCGATGCATTTAAGCTATTAACATGTCCTTTCATCGGAATACTGGCAATAAAATCACAATTTTCTTGAACCAAACGACTCATACCTTCACCTTCATTACCACAGACAATTGCACATTTACCACGGTAATCAATCTTCGTATAATCCGTGCCATCCATATCCGTTCCTACAATCCAAAAGCCATCTTTCTTTAATTTTTTAATAACATTAACAATATTGCTAACTTCGACAATCTTCATTCTTTCTGCTGTTCCCACACTCGTTTTTAAAACCGTCCCATTAACCGATACCGAACGGTCTTTAGGAATGATGATACCATCTACCCCAGCAGCTTCACAAGTTCTAATAATGGCCCCTAAATTATGGGGATCAACAATATGATCTAAAATAACGAGTAACGGATTTTCATTTACTAAAACATCATCTAAAGAAGCATACTGATAATCAGGAATATCTAAAATAATTCCTTGATGTAAACCAGGTACTTTTTTATCTAATTCTACTTTAGGTAATTCTTTAACTGGAATATGCTTTCTATTAATTTTATCCAATAGTTCTTTTTCTTTAAAATTATACATAACGAAAACTTGATTTATTTTTTTATTATCATCTAACATTTCGTTAGCCACATTTTTGCCATAGACGTACACTTCATCACTCTCCTATGTTAAAAATATAATTCATAATTTCATCAAGACGTTGCCGTCGATTGCTTAAATATAAAAAGCCCATTAAAGCTTCAAAGCCCGTCGCATATTTATAAGTTATAATATCCGTACTTTTAGGACGATGTTGCACTTTATGATTACGAGCTCGCATAACGATATTTACCTCTTCATCCGTTAGAACATTATCACTGATAAGTTTTTGTAAATATCTAGCTTGCCCTTTGGCACTTACATATTTTGTTGCTTCTTTTTGTAAGTCATTAACTTTAGCAATCTTTTTACTAATTAAATATTCTCTAATGTATACTTCGTAAATAGCATCCCCAAGATAAGCAAGGGTTAAAGAATTAATATCACTATTCATTTTCCCACCTATCGAATGTTATCCCTTTAATAATACCATCTTTGATATCATTAATCACAATTGCGTATACTTTATCATAATCAACTAATCCACCCCGCATAAGGCATCCCCGTCTTTTACCGATGGCATCTAAAACGTCAACATAATTTTCTTCTGTAATATCATTAACACCATAACGTTCTTTTAATTTTGAAGGATAATATTTATCTAAAGTTTTTAAGATATATAAAACAACTTCATCAACTGGTAAGACTTCTTCTTTAATAGCTGTTAGCGAAGCTAAATTGTAGGCTACTTTTTCTTCATCTAATTTAGGCCATAAGATGCCAGGTGAATCTAATAGTTCCAAATCATCACTAACCCGAATCCAATTTAATTGTTTCGTCACCCCAGGTTTATTTCCCACATTTGATACTTTCTTACCAGCTAAACGATTAATAAGGGTTGATTTGCCAACATTAGGGATTCCTACGACTAGAACCCGTATTTTATCACGATTAACGCCCTTACTTAAAAGGCGCGCAAAAGCATCTTTAACTAAGGCTTCCGTTTGCGTTATTAAAGGTTTTAAATTAGGCTTATCTTCTAAGTTTAGCATTATTACCTTATAACCTTTATCCTCATAATGTTTTTGCCATTTTTGCGTTTCTTTATAATCACACAAATCACTTTTAGTCATAACTATGATGCGTGGCTTATCTTTAATATATTCATCGATATCTTTTATTTTAGATGAATATGGCATTCTAGCATCAATGACCTCGTATACGACATCAAAAAGATTTAAGTTTTCACTAATCAACCGTTTTGTTTTAGCCATATGACCTGGATACCAGTTAATGTTTGTTTTATTTTCATTCATTTTTATCACCACTATCTTTACTTTCTTTTAGATATTTATTGTAAAATTCATCCATCGAAGATATATATTTTTGATCTTGAATTAACCTATATTTTTCATATTCGTTCTCAGCTTTATCTACTGCCTTTTTATGGGTGATTTTGCCAGAATGGGTCAAAATGTTTTTTTCTCTAAATTTTAATAATTTATCCGTTGCATTTATCCAGTCATTCATAGTCATAACTGTGTGTTCGTATGCCATATCTTCTGCATAATCTAAAAAGGCTATGGTTAAACGATTTAACTTATTTAACTCTTCTTCAGTTAAATAGTTTTTAGCAATCGAAACATCATACTTATATATTAACCCATCCGGGCTATTTTTCCAATTAGTAAGGCCCATATTTTCTTTATTAGCATTAGCTCTTGTATAAATTAATTCAGCAGCAGTATGTCCACTTATCGCGTAATGCAATTTGTTTTGTACAACTTTAAAAAATGTGTATGCTTCTTCAGCTTTTGGATTATAATCGGATGACGTCGCAATGAATAAATCAGTAATTTTTTGATAGGACATTCTTTCGCTTACTCTAATAGTTTTAATTCTTTCTAATAATTCATTAAAATATTGTGTGCTAAATTTATTTCCACTTATAAATCTCTCGTCATTTAAAGCAAAACCTTTTATCATATATTCTTTTAGTATTTTTGTGGCCCATATTCTAAATTCAGTTGCTTTTTTAGAATTAACTCGATAACCAACCGCAATTATAGCATCAAGATTATATATTTTTGTTTTATAATTTTTACCATCTGAAGCAGTTATCGAGGAATCCTCGACAACTGACTTTTCATCAAGTTCGTTGTCTTTAAATATATTTTTTAAATGTAGGGATATGTTATCGGTAGAGCAATCAAAAACTTTAGACATTCCTTTTTGGGTAAGCCATAGAGTTTCATCTTTATAAATAGCATCAACAACAATATTGCCATCTTTATTTTTATATATTAATAGATTATTTTGCTCTTCTAATTCGTTCATTGTCTCATCTCCCTTGAATATGTTTTTAAATGTTGTAATCACCTTTATAATTCTCATTATAGAAAATAACCAAGTTGCTATAATCTCGCTAATTTTCCATATTTTTAAACCGTTTTAATAAAATTTTAAAAGATAAAAAGCAAAATTTTTCTTTTATTTATAAGGATTTACAGGTGTTCTTAATTAAATCGTAATCAATCAATTGATATCGCTTTTTAGGAACTTTTTATTTTCATTCATTTTTATTCGCCACTACTTTTACTTTCTTCCATTAACAAGTCAAAATCTGATTTATATAATTTGTCTTGTTTAACTCTATACTTTTCAAATTCTGTTAATGCTTTATCACAAGCAATTTCATGTGATATTTTTCCAGCATCTTTTAAAATATCTCTATCATCTGAAAGTAAAAATTTATCTATTCTTGTCGTCCAATCTTCCATTGTCATAGGTATGTTTCTTTTTGCTCTTGCTTCTGCCAAATCCAAAAATGCACTAACAATTCTTTCTAAATCTTGAACTTCTTCTTTTGATAGATAATTTTTTGCAATGATAACATCTGATTCAAGTATTTTGCCATTTGGAGAATTTTTCCATGATGTTAAACCCATATTCTCCTTATTTGCATCTACCCTATCATATATTATTTCAGCAGCAGTTTGTTTTGAAACAGCATAGTGCATTTTGTTTTGAACTTTTTTAAAAAAGGCTATTGAAATAGGAGACTTAGGGTCATAGTCAATGCTTGTTGCATATATATCTGTTACTTTTTGATAAAATCTTCTTTCAGATGACCTTATTTCTCTTATTTCTTCAAGTAACTGTTCAAAATAATCTTGATTAATAAAAGATCCATTTTTCATTCTTTCTTTATCTAATACATAACCTTGAATCGTAAAAGTTCTTAAAACACTAGTAGCCCATCTTCTAAATTGAGTGGCCCTAATTGAATTTACTCGGTACCCTACAGAAATAATTGCATCTAAATTATAAAATTCAACACTTCTTCTAACCTGTCTTTTTCCTTCTAATTGAACCAATTCCATTTTGGAATAAGTTGAAGTTTTTTCAAGTTCTCCATCCGAATATATATTAATTAAATGTTTTGCAATTGCTGGCTGTTCTACATCAAATAATTCAGCCATAGCTTTTTGAGTCATCCAAAGAGTTTCATTTTCATATTTTACTTGAATACCTTTATCTTTTTCTTGTACTTTAAAAGTAATAAACTCTTCAGCACTACTTCTAATCATTAAATCTTTTGCCATTTTCGCATCCCCCTTCATATGTTCTTAAATGTCGTAATCAACCAGTTGATAATCATTTTTAGTAAAATTCTATTTTCTTTGCTTCATCTATATATTCATAATTTAAACTATTGCTTTGAGATATAGCTGATTTTTTAGTTTCTTTTTCATATAAATCCTTGGCTCCTTTGGCAACTCCTCCACCACGTTTTGCTACACTTAAATTTTCTTTTAAACCTGTTGGATGTTCTTCTCTTGCAATATCCCTTGTTGCTATTTCACCAATATTTGTTAGGTCAACTTCAATGTCAGTCATATTATCTCTCAAAGATTCTTTTCGAAGACCTTTTAATTTTTTATATTCAGAAGCAGTCATATTTGACCAACCTTTATATATTTCGTTAGTTAAAAGCTTTCGTTAGTTAAAAGCGCATATTCTAATGGTTTAGTAATTCCTCCTTCTTTCCACACATCAGTAAGTTTAAAGCGATCTACTATTCCATTTAATCTTGCCTTTATCCATTCATCATTATATCCTTTTTTACGATAATATTCTATCGCTCTATTAACGGCAAGTTCAGGATCAAACACTTCATCAATTCTTTCACTTCCTAAATTTGCAAGCCATAGTTTAAATGGTTCAGCTTTGTTTGATGGAACTGATTCAATTAATCTTAAAATTCCCTTAGTATCTAATACATCAGTATTATAAAACTTCCCATCTTTGGCTTTTAATTTCAGTTGACTACAAAATGTAGTCAACTCAGACCCTTCTTTTTTCAATCTTAACTTTAATACAGACCAATATTTTCTAGCATCACTGCTATCAGTTAATGCGTTTATAACATCAACAACACTAAAGTAATACTCTTCTTTTTCACTATTCCAAATGCTTCTTATTTCTTTACCATCAAAAAGATTTGAAATTGTTTCTAATTTATTATTCAAAATTCCCCCTACTTTCTTATTTTTATTAAATGTTAAATGTTGTAATTAAACAATTTATAGTGCTATATGTTAACTATTTTATTTTCTTTTATTTTAATTAACTTCTTCAATATTTAAACTACTAGAGCAAAGTATTTCACAAGTATAATTATACCATAGAACTATGTATTTTTATAATCTTTGTTAGTTCTTCGAATCGAACTTTATACTTAAAAATAATTTTTATTGTAACATATATATTATCAATAAATTCATTAACTAAATTCCTAGTTATTAGCTCTATGAAACTTATATTATCTATATAGATAGAATCTAAATAAAAAACTAAGAATAATCTTAGTTTAATTCCTTATAATTTGATTTCATACTTTTCATATAAAATTTTCCGATTCTTTTGGTATCATATTCTAGTAAATTAGGATTTTTTTGTTTGATGACTTTAGGTAAATCAAAATATTTAAAGCCATAGATGAACACTAGTTGACTATATGGATTACCTCCATAAACTATTCTTTTATCGCCATTTTTAAAAATTAATTTTGTTTTGCGATGGATGTTTTGAAAAAGGTAGCGAGGATTACTTATTTTATTATACATCATAACAACATCGGAGTATTTATATACATTAACTTTCATTCTTTTGCTAATTATAATATAATTATCGGTTAATATAAGCCGTGACCAAAAATAGTATATAACCTTATCTAATTTCTCTGTCTCGTTCATTTGCAATAATTTAGAATACACTTTATTAAAAAAAGATATTTCAACAAGATTACCAAGCAATATTATGCTTAGACATACAAATAAAATACCAAAAGATTTTAAATATACCCAAATATCAGCATATAATATAAAAAATATAGACGATAATAGCAATAATATATTAGAACATATTAAGTATTTATTTTTCTTTTTTAATTTCTTTTTTCACTTTCGGTATCAATAGCAATCATCAAACCACCTTATTATTTTCTAATTTAAAATGTCATTTAGGGAATTCAGAGAAGATTATCTTTTATATTTATTATTTTTAAATTTGCATGTTTTTTTCATAGATTTCTCTCATTTTCATTAATTATCTTTTCTAAATTAGCTTTTAGTAAATTATATCTATGAAGAGTATTTTTGTTTTTACCGCAATACTTTTTTGGAATCTCTTCATTTGGTTCATAAGCAATATCAATCGCATATAAAGAGAATTGATCAGATGTTAAATCGAAATATAAATCATTAATTTTATTAAAATAATGTGTTCCACCATCATCAAACCTTATTTTATGAATAGTACCACCAAATAAATCATTAACTATCATTGATGTTACTGCACATTGTCCATAAGTTGGATCATAGTATGAATTATACTCTTCTTAACAACTTGGATATGCTGTTTCTTTACATTAACATTTTAAAAGTAATTTAAATAAATCATCTAAATTATGAATTCCTTTTACTTCTTTAATTGGTTTTATATCAAATCTATGCTCATTGAAATAATGTATAACTCTATTACTTTCAGTCAAGAATAAATTTTTATCAATTTCAAAAGTATTTATTAGTTCAAAATTTTGATCACTATATAAATAGTCTTCTTCTGATTCATCAACAATTCTAAATTCATCTTTTGGAAGTACTCTATAATATTGGTTATTTTTAATAAAATTTAAATTAGTTTCTCCAACATATTTATATTCTTCATAAACTGACATTGTAACATATTTATCAATAACACTTTGATAAACAGATATTAATTTTCCTTGTTTCTTTGGTTCTTTAGTTAATCTTTCTATGTCTGAAATAGTGGCATTATAGAGCCCTGTCCTAGGTGATAAATATTCATATTCTTCATCGTACTCAGTTAGAATATTTAAACTATCTATAACTTCACAAATACTACCAATTCCATTTGTTGATAAAACTTTTACTCTATCTCCCTTTTTAATTAATCCACCTTTCATATAACACACCCGTTTTAATATTAATTCTCCTGCCCTACAGCAATATCTTTTATTTGCGATGGTCTTACTTCAGCTTTATAGAATTCTTTAAATGAATCTTGAAATAATTTAATTACATCATATATATCTCTTCCATTTTCATCTGTATATTTTTCTGATTCTCCTGGATTATTTTCATTTATAATATCCCACGGACTAACTAAATCATTATCTTCTAGAATATCATTATTTTCAAAAATATCTTTATAATTTTCATCTTTAAAATATAGAAACATTTCATTATATTGGTACTTTCCTATTTCTTCTTCCGTAAAATGATTGCCTACACCAAAGCTAACTAAGCCATCATTAATTAACACATCACTAACTGGTTCTAAAATCTTTTTAGCTTCTACTTTAGAAATACCATCTAAATAATAAACATCATTATGTGTTTCTTTTATTATTCCAATACCGTCTTTCTTTGTTTCTTTTACTACTATTTCATCTTTTAAATTGCAGGGAACTTCAAAAAATAAAAATAATCTATCACTATCTTTTTGTCTATCAACAAAATCATATATTAATTTAAGAATTTTATTTGCGCTGACATTAGCTCTGATATATTTCAAATTTTCATCTTGTTCAATAGAATATCCATCTTTTAATCCTTTAGAATCTTTAATTTTACTCCCTTTTACAAATTCTAACATAATATTCACCTTTTGACATATATTTACATTATACCACAAATAATTAGGCTTTTACCCCTAACTTACTTAGTCATAATATTTTAATTAGTGTGATGAGTCTATTTTGGCTAACCAAGCAATAAAAGTATTTTTTACCGCATAAAAAAGGTATTCCAAGCTCAACGAGTAAGGAATACTTCAATCCTCAATATAATTATATATTATTTTATGTGACTGATATTACCAAAGCAGTACTTAAATTAGACTATTTTAAATCTTCAATTTTTTTAGATAATATATTCCAATTGTCATCAAAGTCAAAATAAGCATTTATTTTTTTACCCTCTAAAATAAGTGGTAGCCAATATTTATCATCAGGAAACATATTATCATAAGGAATATCCGTAATATCAAACCATTTTGGGCACATCTCTTCCGTCTCTTTAGGTTCACCAATCCATTCACTAGCTACATAAAGATGAAAAACAACATTTCCTTTTTGTCCTTTATAATATTCATCAAAAGAAAGAACGCCTACTTTTTCATATTGTGTAGGTGTTACCATAATTTCTTCTTCGGTTTCTCTAATCATAGCTTCTTCGGGTGTTTCACCTTCTTCGATTTTCCCACCGACACCATTATATTTACCTTCACCAAAGCCTCGTTTTTTCATAGCTAGTAAAATGTGGTTATCCTTTTTTAATAAACAAAGGGTTGTTTCTAATTTCATAATTTACCTCTTTTCTAGTTTGCAAACGTTTTTAATTTATGAAGTAAGGGAGTCCTGTTTTCTTTTATGATAATAGAATCATCATGCTTCATAATCATTTTAATTACATCATCAATATCAAACCATTTAACTTCTGACAATTCTTCTTTTTGAATAGTAAAATCCTTTGGATTATAATTACATTTCATATAATATATTCTAGTTAAATTAGCGTTTTCTTCTAAAACGTGAAGATCATAATCGTGAACTAGAATACCTAATTCTTCTTTTAACTCTCTTTTAGTAGCAGCAATTAAACTTTCACCAGCCACGACTCCACCACTTAAAGGAGCCCATTTATTAGGATTATATTTTTTATTAGCGCTTCTTTTTTGTAAGAGCATCTCACCTTTATCATTGATAATAAATACCACTACTTCCCAATGTGGAAGATGATTTCTTCTTGCTACATCTCTCGCAACTACTTGACCAGTAAACTCTCCTTTTTCATTAACAACATCAACTAGTTCCATATTATAGGCTATCCTCTTTATTGTTTTTAGCGCTATCATTTACGCTTTCAATGCCTTCTTGCTTTTTAATATACGCTAAAATCTTATTTTGATTTTTAATAACACTTTCTAACTGTGAATATAATTGTTCAAGAATAAGCTCACTTTTCAAATCAGTCCGATAATCATTTTTATTACGAATCGTATCTTTTTTAGCTTCTCTGTTCTGGCTCATCATAATGATAGGAGCTTGTAAAGCCGCAAGACATGAAAGCAATAAATTAAGAAGGATAAAGGGATATGGGTCAATAGCGTCATTTGCAAGAATAACACCGTTTAAAATAATCCAAAGCAAGAGAAAACAACTAAAGCCAATAATAAATGACCAACTACCAGCAACAGCTGAAAGTTTGTCCGCAACTTTATCACCAAAAGTCATTTTGGCGTCATTTTCTTTATCGACATCAACGGATATAGGACTATTAATCAGTAAATCAATGATTTCTTCTTCCGTTTTTTCATCAAGATTTTGATGAAGAAGCATTTTAACAATTTCTCTTTTTTTCTTTTCCATAATCTCATCTCCATATATAATCGTTTTACCCTCTTAATTATACCACATTTAAAAATATTTTAAGAATTTTAAAAGGCCTTAATGGTCTTTTAAAATTCAAAACTAAGCCAGTTTATTGTGATGAATAATTTTATTTAAGCATTTATCTAACATTTGTCTTATTAAATCGATAAGACAAGCAATTGTAAAGACAATAAAGGCCGAAATTAAAATGTAAAATATTGAAAAGTTACTATCTAGATGAGTTGCGCTATGAAAAACGTTTTGCCAAATATAATAATCGAAGTATCCATCGTGGAGGATATACACACCTAAGGTTGTCGATGCAATCTTATTAATAAACTTATTCGGTTTAATATCAATTTTTAGGAATAAGTAGAAAAGCGACAAACTTAATATAACCATTAAAATAGAGTTAGGTGTCCAAAAATATGATAATTCTTTTAAACCCATTTTAGATAAGAAACCACGGAAATGATAAATAACAATAATTGCTAAAAGCATCAAAGAAAACGATGTAAGCGCACTAATGATACTGTTTTTCTTTTTTTCGAAGAAAGATAGTTTATATCTTTTAATATAAGATCCGACTAAATATAGAACTACACCCCAAATGAATCTTGAAAAATATGGGAAGGCTTCACTACTGTTATAAAATACGCCCAAAAGAGTTGGGATAATAGAACAAATGATAAGAGCTATAATGATAAGTCTTTTATGCTCATCTTTTTTCATATTATTTATTAAGATATTTAAGTATGGTGCAAGAATATAGATATAGACATAAACTGTTACAAACCAAAACTTACCAATGGTAATAGGAAAAAGTAAAAAGAAAATATCCTTGATTCTTTTAAACTTATATAGTCCAAGCAGTGACGCTACTAAAACCATTAATAAGTTATAAAATTGTACTTCTAATAATATTTTTATTAGTCTTTTCAAAGAAAATTTACCATCGACCATAAAATAACCTGTTATCAAAAAGAAAATGTTTACACCTAATTCACCAAATAGATAAAAAGTCTTAACAATAAAAGAGTTGAAATTTAAAACGTCAAATGTATAACCACTTTTATAGACATAATGAAAACTTATGATTAAAAGCATCGCTACAATTCTTAATAACTCGATATTTGATCTACGCATTTCTTTTGAATTATTCATCTTTTATTCAATACTCCGTTCAACTAGTTAGTTAAAAGTTTTTTAATGTATCTCCTGATACATTAAAAAAAGGGATCCCTTTTTTTAACTTTAATTATCTACTAGTTATTATATCATAGTTTATTATTTATCACCAAGCAAATCTATGCAAGAAAAAAGCTAATATTGTTTACTTCAATATTAGCTTTTAAATCTAACATACTTTTTACCATTAACTTTAGGATATTGGTCATCTAAAATATAGTTTCTGCTAATAAAACTCATAAATTCGTCACTAAACTTAAATCCTGAGTTAGGTTCAAAAATATATAAAACGTCATATTCTAAGAAATCTTCATTGCTAGCTTCTTCTGGTTCAGCTAACTTTTGATGATCAGATACAACTTTAAAAAGACTATTTTGATCGATATCTTCATCATATACATTACTTGGTAATTTTACACCTTTACGCGTAAAATAGTAATCTAAATAAGTTGATCCTGGTCTTACAATAACCGCGCTTTTAGCGTTATAAGCATCCTTTTCTTTGGCGACTACCGAAGCTATTTGCTTAAAAGGATGAACGCTATTTTTCATTTCTTTAGAAAAGAGACTAAAGCTTTGTTTCGACAAAATAGCTAAGATACATAAAATAACTACTAAAGTAAAATTAGAATCAATCTTAAAATCATTTATTTTTAATTCTACTTCTTTTTTATTAATACTAAACTTTAGATGGAGCATTTCCGCTAAAACAAAAGACGTTAAAAGGATAACCTCCGGTAAGACAACCATAAAATATCTTTGAACAAATAATGATCCCTTGGGATTGATATACGCACTATAGATATAAGTAGTTAAAAATGTCCATATTATAAATCCTAAACAGACAATATACCAAAAATATTCTTTTCTTTTTTTATATCCAAAATATTGTAATAAAACAAGTATAATTCCTAAACCAAATAGTAATAGATATATTTTAGAATTACTTAATAGGAGTAAGAAAGTATCAATTACATAACTAAGCGTTGGCTTAGAACCCCAATAACTTGAAACGCTAATAACGTGGTTTTTTAAAGTTAAAATAAGCCAAGGAAGGAAAGATAATCCTAATACTATATAAGGTATAAATAGTTTAATATCCGTTTTCTTTTTAAACCATAGATATACTTCAATCATAAAATAGAATGGAATAATTAAGCAACCGAACCAATGCGTATATGCAAGTAAAACAAGAGATATCGTATATAGTATTGTTACTTTTAGCGAATGAAGATTATCAATATGCTTTAAGAAAAGATAAAAAGATAATACTGATGTGAAGAATAAAAGAGCATACGGTCTTAATTCAGCCGCTCCCTGAATCATTAAAAAGGAAGAAGTTATCGTTATAAGAAAAGCTATAAAGCCTAAATCTTCACCACCGATTTTTTCACCAATCTTCTTCATCAAATAAGCACTAGCTACAAGGAGAAAAATATTTGGCATTAATAACCATACCTCACCATATGGAACAATTTTATTAACCGGATACATTAATAGATAGTAAAGAGGTAAATTATACATATCTTTAGATAAGCTCTTTAACATATCAATAATATTAGGCATATTTAAATATCTTAAAGTAAACTCTAATTCGTCACCCCAAAAGGATGGCTTTCCAACTTTCATTAGCATGAATAAAACTGCTAAAGCGAGAACTAAACCACAAATAATATTATATATTTTCTTTTTTTTATTTGTCTTTGTCAATTTAGCCACCTCTTTTATTTCAAGCTTAATAAAGCATCACTTAAAAGTTTATCTAACATTGGGATATCAATATAAAGAAGAGCTACAGCTAAAGCACAAAATAAACCGCATAGTAGTAATAATTTCTTTTCTTTGTAAAGTTTTTCAGGCTTTTGAACAGCTGAATCTGATTTAAAACTTATATGTAAATAATAGCAATATAAAATACACATAAAAGGAATACATAAAACAAGTTCAATACGATATTTAATTAAAAAGGTTGTAAATAAGAAGATAGATACAAGAGCATAGAAAATAGAAGACAAAAGCAAACTATTTTCAGTATACTTCGCAAATGATTTACGATATAAAGATGCTTGCTCTGGATCATTAATCATCCGATATTCAGCATATCTTTTTATACCCATCAAAAAGGCACCAAACATCCAATAACCTAAAACGATACTTACTGGTGGTAGATAAACATCTGTAATGATAAACCAACCAAGTAATAATCTTAAAGCATTATTAACAGATTCACTAATAACATCTAAAAATGGAACATCTTTCGTACGCATTGGTTTAACATTATACAAAACACCCATTATTAATAAAACTAAATCCGTAATAAAGAATGGGAAAGATACAAACCAAGCAAATAATAAACCAATAACAGCTAAAATGGCATATTCAATATAAATAATACTTTTCTTAACATTTTGGCTTACTAAAGGACGATTCTTTTTCGTTGGATGATACTTATCAAACTCGGCATCTAAATATTCATTAATAACATAATTAGCAGATGCCACAAAACAAGTTCCAAGGAAACCTAAAATAATATTGTAAATAACATTAACATCAAACTTAAAATTATCAATTAAAATAACAGCAATTAAAATTCCTGGCACAATAAATAATTGCTTTATCCAATGATCTGGTCTTGCTATTCTTACATATGGATTTTTCATTAATATCAACTCCTATAATTTTATTTTTACATTTTTCCTTAATAATATGTAAATTGACAATCAATAACATTGTATCAATCATCTACTAACTTTGTCAAGATGAGATAGGATAAGTTAGGTTTAAAAAACTATCATCTATCAAGTTAAGAACAGCATTAAAAAATAATTAAATTAATCAAATAATCTTTGTTGCATCGCATCAGGATCTTCTAAATACATTTTATATGTTTGATATATTTCTGTATCTTTATATTCAATCTTTTTAAAATTGTTGTTTAAATCACGAATCTCACCATTACGATAACTGATTAAAATAGGTGAATGCGTTGCAATAATGAATTGACTCCCCTCTTTAACTAATTCATCAATAAGACATAGTAACGTCATCTGACGCATTGGTGATAGTGCGGCTTCTGGTTCATCTAATATATAAAGACCATGATCGGTAAAACGATTTTGAACAAGTTTGATAAAAGATTCACCATGAGAACAACTATGAAGGCTCCCACCATATGAATCATATAAATTCGTATACTCATTTTCCGTTACTAACCGGTCCAGTTCCGTAGAAAAATTATAAAAGCTTTCGGCTCTTAAGAAAAACTTTGTCTTGGCCCGATTATAAGTAGATAAAATTAAATAATCAGATAAATCAGATGTCGTATTGTTAGTAGTAAAATTGAAATTCTGGGTTCCACCTTCCGCATTTAAGCCCAAAGATACCGCAATAGCTTCGATAAAAGTTGACTTCCCAGTTCCGTTTTCACCGACGAAAAAAGTAACCGGCTTTGTTAACTTTAACCGGTCAAATGTTTTAACAACATCTAAATTAAAAGGATAACGATCAAACGTTGGAACATCATCACGTTTTAATGTTATCTCTTTAATAATTAAATCATTATCCATTTATATACCCCCTATTATGATGCCCGTAAAACTTTTTGCTTATTAATTTCATATTGTTTACTTAATTCACTACGCATTTCTTTTTCCATGTTTCTTTTCGTTTTAAGATCTTTTTCCAACTGATTAAGCATGGCATCTACTTCCTTATAATTAGGTATATATTCGGCATAAGGCGCAAAACGATTTTGGAATATTTCTTTTAACGCACCAACTTCGTTTAAAGAATCATCAATTAGACGCATTGTCGTACTAATAGCATCTTCCGTTTGAAATATTTCGCGTTCAATACTTTGATACTTTTCTTTAATTTGTGTTTTTTCTACCTTTTCAGGAACGAGGCTAGCTTTTAATTCAGTAAGGCCTCTATTTATTAAACCGGTTCCCAGCATAACACCAAACAAGCGGTGGTTCGTTAACGGTGTTGTTAAAATACCAGCTGTTATTCTTAAGAAAGATGCTAACATCCGGCCCGTTTGGTAAATATATTCCGTTTTTTTAACAATTTCCGTTTCAATTTTACTTAAGTGGTTCCATAACTCAGCAATAATTTTTTGCTGACGGATAACTTCTTCCATAATTTGTTTTTCAAAATCATCTAAATAAATCGTTTGTTTTTTAGCTTTATCGAAGTCTTCATCACGACTAGTAATTTCCACATTTTTATCGTCAATATCCCCTTTTAAGGATTCTTTTTTAGCATCCTCTTCAAGAATACCATCGATTTCATCAACTTCTTCTTTACATACATCAACAAGCGTTTCCAATTCATCTAAACGAGCCTTATCACGGTAATCGGATATAGCTGTAATAAGAGGAATACTATCTAAAAGGTCATAATCTTCAAAGGCATATTTTTCTTTCATCGCTAAATAGCGACTCTTTAACGCATCAATTTTTTCCTGTAAAGCCTTATAACGCTCTTCTAATTTTGCCATATCTTCCTTGGTGTGTTGCTCTTCGAGGTCATCTTTAATACCATCAATCTCATCCTTTATTTCGGTTAACAATTCTTTACTATCAGAAATAAAAGTTGCGACTTCATCTAATATGACAATTTCATCTTCTCTTTTAGCAATTTCATCATCAATCGCGATAACCTCATCAGGTGGCATCATCCCAACTGGAGTTTTAGTACTGATAACTTCATAATAATTAAAATCATCAAAGTTAACATCTTCAACACTTGGATCAAATGCCGTAACTTCTTTGCCAAGATTAATAAGTGTTGATAAATCATGTGAAGTTAAAATCGGTTTTTCTTCTAAATCTTGGGCTTGATCTTTAATTGAACGGGCTTGGGAAGCATTTTTCTGAGGAGGAAAAGCTTCATCATTTAAAGGACGTAAGGTATCCTCTAACACAGCTTTATCCTCTTCATCAAGGTCTCTAGCACCTAAATCAATATCAAAAGTTTGAAGTTTAGATAAATAATCTTTTATCTTCGAACGATCATCTTTATTATATGAACTTCTTTTTTTCATCTGGTCCATATAACGACGACGATACATCATACTAATCAACCGGTCATTAACTGAACCTTTAGCTCCTCTACTACCATTCATAGTTATCCCTCACTGCCATTAATTATAACATTAATTTCTTTTTTATAAAAGATATTAAGACAAATAAAAAGATAGAATAATCTATCTATTTATCTAGTTTAAGTTTTCCAAAAACTTTGAAAGGATATAGTCTAAAAGAAGCCGTACCAGAGATTTGATCTTTACTGATTAATCCTAAATAGTTACGACTATCTGATGAGGCCTTTCTGTTATCACCCATAACAAAATAGTATCCTTCCGGAATAACAGCATAATTATCAGTTACTTCCTCTAAAGTAAAGTCACTTGTTATACAGTCACTTACAACATCTTTAATCTCTTTATTGTCAATATACAATTTACAATCTTCATACTTTATATGTTCACCAGGTAAGCCAATAATTCTTTTAATAACTTTCGTATCTTTGGCATTAGCGACAACAATATCAAAACGTTTAAATGATTTATCCAACTTATTTAAAAGTAAGATTTCTCCATCTTTTAAATAAGGATACATTGAGTCCCCTTTAACACTAACTGGCGTTATAATAAAAGTTCTAATTAAAGCAACAACAAAAATAATAACGACATAAGGAACTAATTCTTTAAAGAAGTTACGAACCCGATCAGCAGGATCTAAAACCTCTTCTACTACTTCAACCTCTTTTATTTGTTTTTTTTCTTTTGCCATTTTTATCACCTATCAAAAAAGGCTTTGCAGCCTAATTTCTTTCTTTAATCTTTGGTGTCTTACTTTGTTTTCTAATATAATTCAATTTAGCTCTTCTTACTTTACCTTTTCTTACCACATTAATAGAATCAATAATTGGTGAGTTAACAGGGAAAGTCTTCTCAGCACCAACATTACCAGACATTTTTCTTACGGTAAATGTTTTACTAACGCCTGAACCTTTGATAGCCATAACTAGACCTTCAAAGGCTTGAATTCTTGTTTTTTCAGTACCTTTAGAATCAACTTCTTTAATTTTAAGGTCAACTCTAACAGTATCACCAACTTGAAAATCAGGTACATCAGTACGAATTTGTTTATTAGTAATCTTATCTAATAAATTCACAATGTCACGCTCCTTTTCTTTACAACGTGATCATAAAGCACACTCCAGCGGATCACATCGATATTCATTCTACCATATTTTTTTTAAATATACAAGTTTTTTATGCTTTTTTAAAAAACGTTTTTCGTTTTAATCTTCTTTTTAAACTTATATAATTTAGCTGGTTTCTTTCCTTCGAACTTACCTGTTCTTTTCGTATCCTCAATTAAATCTAAATTAAGTAGTTTCTTTCGAAAATTACGACGATCAAACTTTTTGTTTAAAATAGCCTCATATGTTTTTTGAATTTCCGGAATCGTAAACTCATTTGGAAATAAAGCTTTTAAAATATCGGTACTGACAATTTTACTTCTTAAATAAACTAAAGCTTCGGCAAGGATTTCTTCATGATCAAAACCTAAACCAGGGATTTTATCAATCGAAAACCAATCAGCATTTGATGTATTAATTGTCTCTCTTAAAACTTTAACCCGGCTAGAATCGATAACGCCAATATAAGCTACGGCAATCATCCGCATCACCGGTGAACGATCAACTTTACCAAATGTTTTAAACTGTTCGATATCAATATCAGTAATACCCGTCTTCTCATATATTTCCCGTTTAGCGCCGGAATCTAAATCTTCATTATTATATAAAGCCCCACCCGTTAAAATCCAATCGCCTTTATAAGGTTCATTTTTTCTTTTAACAAGTAAAACTTTTGTTACCCCTTGTTCAACAGTAAAAATAGCTGTTATGACATGTATTCCTTGATTTTTATATAACGCATTACTTTTTTTCATACTATATAGAACTTATTCTTTCTTTAACAACTTTACTTACATAACTCATATCAGCTTTACCAGTAAGTTGTGGGGATAAAATTTTCATAATCTTGCCCATATCAGATGGAGCTTGAGGATTAACCTCGCTAAAAGCATCGTCAATAGCCTTTAACACATCTTCTTCTGACATTTGTTCTGGCATATATTCATTTAAAATAGCGATCTCAGCATTGGCTTCATCGATTAATTCTTGGCGATGGCCTTTTTCAAATTCGATAATTGATTCTTTACGCATCTTAATTTGCTTACTGATAACAGCGATAACTTCATTATCATCTAATTCTTTTTTCTTATTGATTTCTTCTAGTTGCATTGCACCTTTAATCATTCTTAGAACAGACAAACGTTCCTTATCTTGATTTTTCATAGCTTGCATTAATTCTTTTAAAATTCTTTCTCTCATAATATCCTCCTTTTTAACAAATAAAGAGCTCAAAGGGCTCTTTAGGATTAATCTTAGTAGTTATTTCTTTCTCTTCGACGAGTATTTTTAATACCCGCATCCTTTTTCTCTCTTCTACGAACGCCTGGTTTTTTATATCCATCTTGACGTTCGCGCGCTTTTTTAAGAAGGCCGTCTCGAGCACTTTTCTGTTTCATAGTACGAATGGCACCATCAACATTACCATTTTTTACGATTACCTTTGACAATTTTCTCCCTCCTTTCATAAGCTAGCAATATTATAGCACCATTTATTAGGGTTTTCAAGAAAAAACTTAGGAATTTTAAAAAAAGAACCCAACGTTTAATTGGATTCTTTTTAGGAATTTAAATTTTACAACATGATCCTGATAAAAGGCGCCGAACGGCTGTTCCAAAGGCCTGTCCTAATTCAAAAGACAACTCAGCACCGCGGACAAGGGTTGAAAGTAGACTAGCGGATATGTTAGTACCACCCATTATATCTAATAATTCCCCTTTTGATAATTCTACCATAATCCCTCCTTAATTACATTTTAATGGTCGAATAAGGCCATCTAAAAAACCAATCGCAAATGGTGTGCCGAAAGCAATGGCCGCAATAACGCCAATACTAAGTTCAAACCCACCATCAATTTCCTTTAATTCATCAACTTTTAACTCTTCCACTTCTAACCACCTTTCTTAGTTTATTAGTAAAATATTGATACAAGGTTATATCCCCATTATCAATCTTCACTTCTAAAACATTACTATCAAAATTAAGTTCCTTCTCTAATTTGCAATCAAAGAAAGCCTCCCAATACTTAGAAGCATTGATAAGATAATAATTATCGCTCATCTTGATTAACTGGCAATGAACTTCTTCGTCATTAATGATTAGATAATTGCGATTTTTCTTCTTAAGAAAATCTTCATTAACGGTAAACTGAATATAACTATCCTCTTCATTTTTTACTACTTTAGCATAATATATATCATATGATTTAAATCGATAAAACAAACTGATTAACAATAATAAAATGCTGCCTATTATTAAAGCACTAATCCAAATGATTATTTTACTTTCTAATTTTTGATTAAAAATAACCCTAGCATTATTAAAAATATCGATTTGTTCAAGTTTCTCGTGCATTTGTTAAAGCTCCATCTTTTAAGATTAAAGAGGCATCATATAAATCAGCATTTTCGCCTCGATGCGAGACAATTACAATTGTTTTTTGCCTATATTTTGTAAATAAGTTTTTTAAAATCTCTCGTTCCGTTTTAATATCGACTTGATTTAACCCCTCATCGATAAGTAAAATGTTAAACTTTTTAAGTAGCGTTCTAGCTAAAACAATTCTTTGCCTCTCACCACCCGACAAATTAAAACCATTTTCTTCAAGCAACATATTAAAACCATTTTTACTCTTTTTCATAATTTCATCAACATAACACATTTTTACGACTTCATTAACCTTTGAAAAATTAATTGATTGATATAATGTAAGATTATTATATAAAGTATCTGTAAATAAATTTTCATTTTGACTGATATAACATATTCCATTAGTTTTCATATAATCATTAATATCGATATCATTTATATAAATGGTATCCCGACTAACTGGGTAGTATTTCATCAAAACTTTAAGTAAAGTACTTTTACCACTACCACTAGGTCCTAAAATTAAAATCTTCATACCTTTTTTGATGTCTAAATTTAAGTTTTCTAAAATTAACGTTTCTTGATTATAACTATAATTCAAATTTCTAATTTTTATATCACCTTTATAGATATCATCATTGCCATTATTAATCACACAATAACTAATATCCATTAATCTTTTAAGAGCAAGATCAAACTCACGAATATCTTTTTCTAAACTAACTACACGTTTAATCGGATCAAAAAAATAAGTTAATATGGCACCAAAAGATAATAGACTACCAAATGTCATTTTTTCATTGATAACTAAAATAGCGCCCATACTATAAATAACTATTAAGCCACTATCAGCGATAAGATTTCGCCAAAAATGTTGAAATGCTTGCATACAATCGTGTTTATGGGTTTTACGTAGTAACTTAACAAATTTCTTTTCAAAGACATCATCAATGGTATCAGCAATACCTAAGCCCTTGATTGTCTCAAAATTATTAATTCCTTCTAACATTGTATTAGTAGCTTCAACGTTATCTTTTTTAATCTTTCTAATCGCATCATCAAAATAATCTTTAAAAAGAAAATAAATAATAATATATAGAATAAGAATAATAATCGTTAGTAAACATAGTTTACTATTTATTAAAAAAAGGAAAATGAATGAACATAACATTAATGGTATATCAATAATAACTGTTAATAATAATTTACTAATTGTGGTTTTAATAACACTAATATCTAAAATGCGGGTAACTAAATCACCAGTCGTTTTTAAGCGATAATATTTATAAGGAAGCGATAAAATCTTCTTAAAAGTATCCAAAGTTAAAGCAAGATTAATCTTTTCACTCAAAAAGATAAGAATCTTAGTTTGAAAATACTCCGTGATATTTTTGAGGAACGTTAGAATGATAAAAAGTAAAAGAACTAAGATAATTCCCTCTTGACCTTGATAAGAAGTTATTGATGAGCTAATACACTCTAAAAAAAATGATCCACCAATGGCAAATATAGTCACAAAAAAAGATAAAAAACAAAGTTGTTTAATTAATTCTGGATGTGTTTTAGTGATATGGTTGATGAGGTTAAGTTTAAAATTATTTTGTGCTTCCACTGGTATTTCATCTTTAGGATAAAGCAAGATCATTACGCCACTAAAAATAGATTTAAAAATATCAAAAGACATTTTCATCATTTTGTTAGCTGGATCAGCAATTAACAATGTTTGACGAGCAAAATCAATTTTATAAATGACAACGAAATGACGATAAGTATTGTTAATAATAACATTGGCAATGCAAGGTAAAACAATATTATCCTCATTTATTTCATCAAGATTACATTTTACCCCCTTAGCTTCAAAACCGATTTCGCTAGCTCCTTTAACGATATGATACGCACTTGTTCCGGTCTCTGTTATATTAAGTAATTCTCTAATTTTTGGTAAACTTAAATAACCCTTATAATAACTGATAATCATTTGAAGACAGGCAGCCGCACAATCATATACTTCCTCTTGCTTATAAAACGGATACTTTTTAATTCTATCACCTCCTACTATATTATTATTGATATAGCGTGTATTTCCTTTTTTAAATTTAAAAAATTTTGCAAAAAGCAAAATTTTATTTTTCATCCCGTAAACTATTAATTCCCATGTCATAATATTTTTGAGGATTTTCTAAAGATATGTTTTCATAATGATAAATATAAGTTAAATTATCTTTCTCTTCAACTTTAAAGTGATTATTAAACTTATCTTTAAGATAGGCTTCTTCATGAGCTACATGATACTTATCTAATAACTTATACTTACTAACCATAGCCTCAATAGGTCCTGATATAATTAATTCTAGATTAGGATGCTTTTGATAACGTTTATGATAAGCATCAATGATTTTAACTATTTGATGGTCATTTAACTCATATGATAAAGTTACTCTCCTAGCGCCCATTGCATGAAGTAAAGCGACACTATATGAATTAACAACATTAAAAGAAAAATCCGTTACACAATTATCATATTTATATAGGCTTCCTAATTCCCCAATTAATAATGGCGCATCTTCCTTAGTTAACCTTTCTAAAACGCGTGGTATTTTTAAAATTAAATTATCATGGGGATATTTATCCCATATATCGTGACCTACATATATCTCTTGGTAGTTATCCTTTTTTATTTTAGCGTAGTCTTCTATTTTACTAATAGCTAAAGTTCTAACTCTTTCTTTAGGAAAATCCTTAACATCTCTCCTATACTCGCCCTTGGTAACTGGTATTTCATATAACCTTTTTTCCGTTAGTAAAGATATGGCCGTTCTTCTTAATTCATTAATTTTTCTAATTGGAATAAAAATATTATCATCGCCATGAAAGCTAGTTACAGAAGCTTCAAAAACAGTACCGCCTAATTTAGCCATTTGATCTTTTATCACCATCACACTCGTTGGTGAGGTAATACTTTCTTGGACAATAAAATCGCTTTTAGTAACACAGGTATTAATGCCATCCGTGATAGTTAATGTCAAAGGCTTACCTACATAAGCATCAATATCTAAAGATACGCTTACCTTTCTTTTTTGACTAGCAATTTTTTTATTTATATCATCAATAAGTTTGGTATCAGTTGTTTTAACAACCTTAGATCCGACACTAATATCCCCTTTAAAAGGAATTTTAATAATAGAACTAGCCCCAGCTTCTTTTACTTTCACCCCGTTAAGATAAATAACATCAACTTCTTTACCAACGTCATCCCCACCAACAATGCGAATACCATCTTTAACACACACCGGTTTAGTCAGTTTTATCGTGACTTTTTTGCCATCATAATTTAAAACCTCACCAATATTGATACCCAAATGATTAGGTCGATAAGAATTCGTTATTTTAGTCTTATCTTCATTAAAGATAAATCCTTTGGTAAACTCCCGGTTAAAAAGACTTTTAATGTCTTCAATATCATCATCATTTATCTTTACCTCTCCAGTTTTAAAATAACTGTCAATGGCTTTACGATATAAACTGGTAACCATATAGACATACTCTGGTCTTTTCATCCGTCCTTCAATCTTAAATGAATCTATACCTGATTCAATTAATTCATCGATATGCCTTAAAGTCATCAAATCTTTCATACTAAGCAAATATTTTTCATCATTTACTTTTTTATTATCAACAATTAAATCATATGGTTGCCGGCAACACTGCGCACAAGTTCCCCTATTACCACTTCTACCACCAATTAAACTACTCATCAAGCACTGTCCAGAATAACTCACACATAAAGCGCCATGAACGAAAACTTCAATCTCAATATCCGTTTGTTTTTTAATTTCGGATATTAATGATATCGGTGTCTCACGAGCCAGAACTACCCTTTTTGCCCCTAATTTTTGAACAAGCTTAACCCCTTCTAAATTATGAATATGCATCTGCGTTGAAATATGGATTTCTAAATTAGGATACGTTTGGTGAATTAAATCGAACATACCAATATCTTGAATAATAACCGCATCAACATTAGCGTGATGCAAAAAAGATACATACTTAAGAAAATTCTCGACCTCATCTTCATAGATTAAAGTATTAATTGTAACGTATACTTTAACACCATATAAATGAGCAAGCTTAATCGCCTTAATTAATTCATCGTTATCAAAATTACTGGCAAAGCTTCTTGCACCATATAATTTTCCCGATAGATATACCGCATCACATCCAGCTTCAATAGCAGCAATTAAACTTTCAAAACTACCAGCTGGTGCTAATAACTCTGGCTTTTTCATAAAATCACCAATTACATTATATAGTAATTGGTGATTTTGAGCAACTAACATTCATCTAGATGCGAAGATGTATCTAGTCCTAATCCTTTCGAAGTAACATATTCTTCAAGCATTTTAAGATTATTAATGAGTTCTTCATTTAAAGTGAATTTGAAAAATGTTCCTGCTGTCATTTCTTTTTTTATACTTAATAGAGGTTGACTTGAAATAACATTCATTTTACTAAGAGAATGACTTTTATTAGAACTACAACTTTTTAAAAAACTATATTCTTCCAAAGGATTATAACAATCCATTAAAGTTTTGGTTTCATTATAATAATCTTTACTAATTCGCTTATAATCTTTGAATGAACTATTACTTATCAAAATATTATTATCTTTCATTAAATGTTCAATTATATCTTTATTCTCATCATAGATATGACTATTAACGATAAAATTATAATTTTTAAAAGGATATTCTAGTGATAAAGCAATATTACCACTATCAAGTTCTATAAAAAAATAAACACTAGCCTTTTTAGGATTACCTTTAATAATATATTTATCATAATTATTAGATAAGGATATAGTTGGTAAGACATTATCATACTGGTAGTATTTAGAATCATAATATCCTATTTTACGCATTTCATTATAGCTTTTATCAATATTAACTTTTTGGCCACACCATCCGGGAATAATCGTTTTATCGATTATTTGAGCATCTTCGGCGGGCTGTTCAAAGGATGCATATTTATCTTTAATTTCTAGCATTACTTCATCGGTGTTTTTAGCAATCATCGCTGTTTTTTCCGTCATAAAAAAGCTAAAACACATCAATGTAATTAGGCCAATATATTCAAAATATTTACGCATAAACCACCTAATTATATATATGTTTTAGCTTAAAGCATTTTTACAAATTATTTAAATCTCTTAATTCATCAAGAACAAACTCGCCATCTTCACGAATTAAAACATCATCAAAATAAACTTTTCCGCCGCCATATTCCGGACGTTGAATCCATACTAAATCCCAGTGAATAGCTGAAGTATTACCATTGTTGCAATCCGCATAAGCCATACCCGGTGTGAAATGGATACTACCTTTGATTTTTTCATCATATAATATATCTCCCATAGGATCTAAGACTTTCGGATTAACCCCAAATGAGAACTCCCCAACATAACGAGCACCTTCATCGGTATTAAAGATTTCTAGAAGAGATGCATTATCACCATCACACGTAGCAGAAATAATCTTACCATCTTTAAAAGTTAAACTGATATTATTATAGATATTCCCACGATATGGACTTGGCGTATTATAGGTTATCGTTCCATTAACACTATCTAAAACGGGTGCGGTATAAATCTCGCCATCAGGGATATTCGCATTCCCGCAACATGGAATGGCGGGCATTCCTTTAATGGAAAAAGTAATATCGGTATTAGGCCCAACCATATGAACTTTATCCGTTTTTTCCATCAATTGTTTTAACGGCTCTAGTTTATCCCGCATCTTTGAATAATCGACATTCATCACTTCAAAGGCATAAGTCTTAAACTCATCCAAGCTCATCTTCGCTTTATAAGCGTCAACTAGTGATGGATAATTAAATAAAACCCATTTACGTTTGTTAACCCTAATCTCATCATATGGCTTACGTTTTAAATCATATTTGTTAACCATCTCAAGAGGAATTGATTTTGTCTCATATTCATTTTCGGTATGTTTAACATAAATGATACTATCAAAATTATCCATCTCAAAAGATGCATATTTGACAAGTTGATCGATAAGGCGGTCATTACCACCCCTAAGCATTAAGGCATCTAATTCTTTATCCATCCTTTTATATATTGGTACCCCACCCCGGTTAAATACTTCTTTAATTAAGGCTTTAACCATATCAAGAGCGTCATCGGTATAATACATTATTAAAACTCTTTCATCAGGTTCAACATTGATGGAATATTCGACAATTGTCTTCGCTAATTTATTTATTTCTTCACTCATATAATCACCTATTTTCTATATATATCATATCATATTATGAAAGGAGCAACAATATGTACAACAACTTTATACCCTATCAAACTAGTCAGACTAACCGCATCAATGACGCCTTTTTTAGTAATGATTTAAATCAAGATGAACGCGTTTTCGGTGGCTTTTTAGGTCCTTTTATTTTAGGTGGGATTACTGGTGGCTTAGTTGCCCCATATTTTACTGGTAACAATTATAACTATAATCGTCCTCCTTATTATAATAACAATTATTACTATCCTCCTTATTATTATGGACCATATTATTATTAATAAACAGTTTATTTTAACTGTTTATTTTGTTATAATTAATTAGGGTGATGATATGGCATCAGCAATTATTCATATGTGTGTAGCTAAAAAAGTTAGTGAACATTTTAATTTTGATAGTAAAGAATATTATTTAGGGTCCATCGCTCCTGATTTATCGAAACAAATTGGAATGACAAAAACAGCTTCTCATTTTTTAAACATTCATCAAGAAGGTGTTCCTAATATTGAGGCCTTCTTAAATAAATATAGAGATACCCTAGATAATCCCTTTAATTTTGGCTATTTTGTTCATTTATATACTGATAGGGTGTGGTTTAAAGAGTTTATGACTAAAGCCAAGTTTAATAATTGTGTTAAATTACTTGATAATACCATTATTGAAACATCAGAAGAAGAAATATGGAATCTTATCTATAATGACTATACTAATTTAAATACCCTTTTATTAGATGAATATGATTTAGATTTATCGCTTTTTTATGAAGATTTTAAAGTTCCTGATACGACTATTGATGAGATACCTGTTCAAAAACTTGATATTTTATTAGAAAAGATGGCGGATATTATTATGATGGCTAAAACCGATAAAGAATATGTTTTTGATCTTGATACAATCAATTACTTTATTGATTATTGTTCAGATAAAATCATTAAAAAAATTGATGAATATGGCCTTAAAGTTCCTAAATAGGAACTTTTTTTAATAACAAAAGATTATTTGTGTGCTATAATGCATAAGGGAGGCGGATAATATGATTGATAATGTTAAAGAATTAATTGAGCAAAACAAGTATCAAGAACTTAAAAAAGTTATTGCTGAGCTTAATGAAGCTGACATTGCGGAAATTCTAGAAGAAGTAGATGATGACATTCTAATTAAGGTTTTTAGATTATTACCGAAAAATATCGCTGCTGAAACTTTTGCCGAATTAGAAATACCTAATCAACAGCTCATCATCAATTCCTTGACTACTAAAGAAGCTGCAGCCATTATCGATGAAATGGCCGCCGATGACGCAACCGATTTAATTGAAGAGATGCCGTCGAATGTTGTTAAAAAAATTCTTTCACAAACAACAGTGGAAACAAGAAAAGATATTAACCATCTTTTACACTACCCTCTTGCTTCAGCTGGTAGTATTATGACGGTTGAGTTTTTAGATATTAAAGAAAATGTTACCGTTAGTAAAGCCCTAAGTACGATTAGAAGAAAAGGCGCTAACATGGAAACACTTGATACTTGCTTTGTTCTAGATAAAGGAAGACGCTTAAAAGGAACAATTTCGCTTACCGAAATTGTTCTTGCAAGTCCTAATAAGCTAATCAAAAATATTATGGAAGATAAGCCTATTTGTGTCTCAACTCTAACCGATCAAGAGGAAGTTGCTAGTATGTTCCAAAAATACGATATGACGGTTATGCCGGTTGTTGATAGTGAAGAACGTCTCGTCGGTATTATTACGGTTGATGATATTATGGATATTATGGAAGAAGAGACAACTGAGGATATTGAAAAAATGGCCGCTATTGTACCAACCGAAAAACCATATTTACAATTAGGTCTTTTTGATATCTGTAAAAGTAGACTACCTTGGTTATTATTTTTAATGATTAGCGCGACTTTTACTAGTCGCATCATTGCAAGTTATGAAGCATCTTTAGCAAGCTATGCGGTGTTAACGCTATTTATTCCGATGATTATGGACACTGGTGGTAATGCTGGGGGTCAATCATCGGTTACTATTATTAGATCTTTATCTTTAAAGGAAGTCGAGTTTAAAGATTCCCTTAAAGTTTTAGGAAAAGAACTACTCGTTGGCCTTATCTGTGGACTTGTTTTAGCCATTTGTAATTTTGGAAAATTACTGCTAGTTGATAGAGTATCCGTAACAGTTGCCTTAATCGTTTGCTTAGCTCTTCTTATTACCGTCGTCTTTGCTAAAATTATTGGTTCTATCTTACCAATACTGGCATCCAAAGTTCATCTTGATCCTGCCGTTATGGCTAATCCTATCATTACCACCATTGTTGATGCCCTATCCTTAATTATTTATTTTCAAGTTGCTAGTCATATTTTAGGTATATAAAAAAGTGAGTTCATTCATTTGAACTCACTTTATTTTGCCTCTTCAGTAGCTCTTGTTTCTCTGATAACAGTTACTTTAATCGTACCCGGATATTGAAGTTCATTTTCAATACGTGTCTTAATATCCCGAGCTACTTTATGACTTGTTAAGTCATCTACTTCTTCTGGTTTAACAACAACTCTTAATTCCCGACCAGCTTGCATTGCATAAGCTTTATCAACGCCATTCATCGTATTAGCAATCTCTTCTAAATCATGTAATCTTTGAACATAATTTTCTAAAGAATCATTTCTTGCGCCAGGGCGACTTGCCGATAAGGTATCAGCTATCGCTACTAACTCAGCAATAATACTGGTTGGTTCTGTATCACCATGATGGGATTCAATTGCGTTGATAACGACATCTTTTTCTTTATACTTACGCGCTAGATTAGCACCTAATTCAACATGGCTACCTTCCATTTCATGATCAATGGCTTTACCAATATCATGGAATAAACCAGCTCTTTTAGCAAGCATAACATTTTCGCCAAGTTCAGCAGCCATAATGCCAGCTAGATTAGCAACCTCAATGGAATGTTGTAACACATTCTGTCCATAACTAGTTCTAAAGTGTAAACGTCCTAAAATCTCAATTAATTCAGGATCAACTTTGGTAATACCTAAATCAAATAAAGCCGCATCACCATATTCTAAAATCTTCGCTTTCATATCTTTACAAGTTTTATCATAAACTTCCTCAATGCGAGCGGGATGAATACGTCCATCCTTAATTAAGGTATCAATTGTCACACGGGCAATCTCCCGTCTTAATGGATCAAAACTTGATAGAACAATTGCCTCTGGAGTATCATCAATAATTAAATCAACACCTGTAACAGCTTCAATCGTTCGAATATTTCTTCCCTCACGACCAATTATTCGACCCTTCATATCTTCACTTGGAAGATCAACAACGGTTACAGTTTGTTCCGATGCAACATCACTAGCATATTTTTGCATTGAAGACACTAACAATGTTTTCGCATTCTTATCAACGACTAATTTAGCTTCAGCTTCTTTTTCTTTAATTAAAGCTGCAATTTCTAAAGACATCGTCTCTTCAACTTGCTTTAAAATAATCTCTCTAGCTTCCTCTTTCGTATAACAAGCTATTTTTTCAAGTAGTTCTAATTGTTGTTGTTTTATTTCCTCCACTTTTGCCTGTTCGTCTTGGATAACATTTTGTTTATTTATTAAATTATTTTCTTTTTCCTCAAGAGAAGTTTCACGATTAGTTAAAGATTGTTCCCGTCTTTCAATACTTTCTTCACGGGTATACAATCTCTTCTCGTTTTCTTTTAGTTCATCTTTTTTCTCTTTTATTTCTTTATCTGTAGCTTCTTTTAATTCACGGATTTCATCTTTAGCTTCAGCTAAGGAATCTTTTTTTAATTTATCGGCCTCAGCTCTGGCTTTATCTAAAATGTCATCAGCTTTATTAATTGCCTTTGTCCGTCTTATATAATTAAATATAAACATTGCAATGATTCCAACACCCAATCCTGCAAGGATTAGCAAAATGGAGATTAAAATATCTGGCATAATATTTCCTCCATTTCTATAGTTGAGCATTTTCACACTCTATACTTATTGTAAATTGAAATAGGTATTTTGTCAACCAAAAAATAAAAGTGATTTTATAAATCACTTTTAGACATTTTTAGGTTTATGATCTTCTTCAAGATAATAAGTACGGACTTGTTTTTCAATCTCTTCAGCCATTTTAGGGTTTTGTTTTAACCACTCTTTGACATTTTCTTTACCTTGGCCAACTTTCTCACCCTTATAAGCATACCAAGCTCCACTTTTCTCTAAAATGCCAGCATCTGCGCCTAAATCAACAAGTTCACCTAACTTAGATGCTCCCTCACCGTACATGATATCAACAGAACATGTTTTAAAAGGTGGCGCCATTTTATTCTTAACGACTTTGATATTAGCCTTACTTCCAATAATATCTGTTCCTAATTTGATTTGTTCACCCTTACGAACTTCAAGACGGACAGATGCATAGAACTTCAAAGCCCGACCACCCGGCGTAGTTTCAGGGTTACCAAATAGGACACCCACTTTTTCTCTTAATTGATTGATAAAAATACAAATCGTATTCGTTTTATTAATAACACCAGATAGTTTTCTTAAAGCTTGACTCATTAAACGAGCTTGAAGGCCAACATGAGCATCGCCCATTTCCCCTTCAATTTCCGCTTGTGGAACTAAAGCGGCTACAGAATCAATAACAACCACGCTAATCGCCCCACTACGTACTAAAGCTTCACAAATCTCTAAAGCTTGCTCACCATTATCAGGTTGACTAAGTAATAACTCATCAATGTCAACACCAATCTTAGCAGCATAAGTAGGATCTAAGGCATGCTCCGCATCAATAAATGCTGCCCGACCACCTAATTTTTGAGCTTCAGCTATCGCATGTAAAGCAAATGTAGTCTTACCACTTGATTCAGGGCCATATATTTCAATAATCCTTCCCTTTGGATAACCTCCAATTCCTAAAGCAGCATCTAAAGATATAGAGCCACTTGATATAACATCGATTTTTTGGTGTTGGTGCTCACCTAATTTCATAACAGCACCTTTACCAAATTGTTTTTCAATATCTTGCATTACTTGTTCTAATGTCTTGTCCCCAGTTGTTTTAACTGCCATAATGTACCTCCTATCGCTTACATTATCATTATACAATAGTAAAAATTAGTTGTCAATACTTTTTGCGAACATTTGTATGTTTCTCTTTGAAGACATCACAAAATGACTATTTTTCTTATGTTTACGATAACTATATAATTTTAGTAATCCATATAGTATGATTAGATAACCGCCATTTAAAATAAATGATTGATATATGCTTTTTAATAGTTCGTCTAAATTAAATGTTTTAACTTGAATCATAACTAAAAAGCCATAATTTAAAAAGCGGAAAAGACAAATACTTAAAAAGCCAATTAAAAGCGTATTGATAATTTGGTTACGAAAAAAGCGGAAAAAAAGCATAATCATTAAACCAATAAGCATAAAGATATATACATAAAGGAAAAAGGTATTGGTATAAACAACATCATATAATAATCCTAAAATACCGATAGCGATTAAAAAATTCCTTTTATCGTGCATCAGATATGGATAAGTTACAACCATCACCATAACTGAAAAAAGGGGCAAGAATAAACTATCACCATAGAAAAGCGTTGATAAAATACCATCTAAAATAAAAGATACTAACATTAACCAGATCATGGTGTTAACGCCTTCCTTTTTAATACTGATACGTATTTTATCTTATCAAAATTAACGGATGGTGTAACCTCAACAAGCTTTCCTAAGTCAAAATTATCAGTTGTTACATTTTTAACATAACCGATTAAAATGCCACCTGGAAACTTATCGCTTAAACCAGTTGTCGTTACATAGGCATTAACATCAATATCCCCAGCATAGCTAATGCCCTCAATCATATAAACGCCCTTTTTTTCATCATAACTACTTAAAATACCATTAGCATAAGTATCATTATTTAAAGCAATTTTAACCGAAATACGATTATGATAATTTTTAGCTGTTAAAAGTTGGACATTACTACTAAAATAACTGGTATCGGTAATATATCCAACTAAGCCATCATTAATAACGACAGCCATATCAAGAGTAAGACCATCTTTAGTACCTTTATCAATGACAATACGGTCAAACCACTTACCGATATCGCGGCTTACAATCGTTGCATTTATTTTTTCATAATCGGATAGACTACTATCTATTTTTAATAGTTCTCTTAACTGCTCGTTTTCTTTAGCTAGTTCAGCAATAGTTGCATCCTTTTGGGAAACACCCTCTAACTGTTCTTTAGCTTTCTCATACTTTTGATAGACGTCTTCTTTAGCATTAAAAACGTCAATCTTTTCTTTAACATAGTTGACCGGCTTTGCTAGAAAATCGATAGTTACGGAAAAAGCATCACGAATAGCTCCTTCCACAATTGTTAACTGCCGATGGTGGAAAGAAAAATAAATAGTTAAAGAAAATGTTACGACGAATAGAAAAGCAATTATACCATTACGAATATATTTTCTTCGTTTATACCTAGAATTTTTCATAAATCACCTTTTTTTGACACCTATTATACTAAAAGTTAAAATTTTTTTAAAGTTAAATATCACCATTTTCTAAAAAACTATAATAATTTTTATGGCCAATGATAATATGATCTAAAATTTTAATCCCTAAAAGTTTACCAATTGCCACTAAACTCTTTGTCAGTTCAATATCTTCTTTACTTGGGAAAACATTATTAGCTGGATGATTATGAACACAAATAATTGAGGATGCACTATAGTAGTATGCTTCTTTAAACACTTCACGGGGATGCACCACGCTATAATTAATCGTTCCAATGAAAAGAAGTTTTTCAAACACAATTTTTTTAGCATTATCTAAATAAACGCAATAAAAGTACTCTTGTTTCTTATTATGTAAAATGGGATAGTAATAATCAAAAACTAGTTTTGAACTATTAAAAGTCTTACTGACAATACTAGGCGTATAATTATTAATTCGCTTGCCAAGTTCAATTGCCGCTAATAAAACACAACTCTTTTTAATACCTATACCTTTAATATTAACTAAATTAGCATAATTAAAATTATTTAAATCACCAATATTATTTAGTTTCATTAAAATAATACTAGCGAGTTCTTTAGCTGAATACTGATTCGTACCCGATTTAATCAAGATAGCGATTAACTCTTCATTCGTTAAACTAGATGCCCCTAGAGTTATTAATTTTTCATACGGCCTTTCATCAACAGGCAAATCATGAATGCGCACGGTCATTGATGACTAACTCCTCATACTTTGATAGAATCTGACTACACACTTCACCGATAACAGCCTCATCCTGAGTATTGGAAAGTAGCTTATCAGCATTAGTTAAATAATTAACATAATCTTTATTAGTTAGGACATATTCTTCAATCGTCACTTGATATCCTAACGTTTTAAAATACGCTTCTAATTTTTGACAATTATCATTATCAGTTGTTATACCGACATAAGCACTATACTTTCCATCTTTTTCAGTATAGATATAGTTAGCTAAAGCAAGTGTATTTTTCTCAAGTTCTTCTAAAGACGCATATTCGCCATATTTGATAAAGTAAGCATTAACCCCATCCAAAGCTACTTGTTTGATACCATGATAATTATGATATTCTTCAAGTAGTGTTTTACCTAAAAAGAAACCCACAGCTAACCCAAATAAAATTGATATAACGTACTTTTTCATTCTATCACCATCTTTAATATATTCTTTTTTTGTGTCTAAGAATGTCGATATAGACAAAAGCAAAATAACATATTAACACATCTTTGACAATTTTCTCTTTTTCATAATTAGAATATTTTTTCACCCAAAAAAAGAGAAATAGCGATACTATTTCTCAATTTCTACAATCTTTTTATTCCGCAGAATCATCTTCCGCATATTTTTTTAATACCTCACGTGGTTTTGATCCATTAGGTGGACCAACAATTCCTCGTTCTTCTAACAAATCAATGCATCTTGCTGCTCTATTGTAGCCAAGGCGAAAACGACGTTGTAAAAGTGAGGTGCTAGCGCGGCCTTGTTCAATGACAAAGTCAACAATCTCATCATATAGTGGTTCCTCAGTGGCATCTTTTGAATCACCAT
This sequence comes from uncultured Bacilli bacterium, assembly GCA_947589735.1. Lineage (GTDB taxonomy): Bacteria > Bacillota_I > Bacilli_A > RF39 > UBA660 > UBA5578. The sequence goes on from CANQCR010000006.1 coordinate 58,018, forward strand.
CAACCATTGAAGAAGACCTCATTTCTTCATCATCCATCACTAGCGTTTCATCATATCTAGCAACTTGTTGTTTACAACAGTAGTCAACAATCGCTTTTGTTTCATCTTCGGAAATGAAAGTACCTTGAATACGAATAGGAACACTTTCGCCCTGTGGTAAATAAAGCATATCACCTTTACCAAGAAGTTTTTCCGCACCAATCATATCAAGAATAGTTCTAGAATCAATTCCACTTGATACGGCAAAGGATATTCTTGATGGAATATTAGCTTTAACAACACCGGTAATGACATCCGTTGATGGTCTTTGCGTGGCGACAATTAGATGAATGCCGGCGGCTCTTGCCATTTGAGTAATCCGCATAATGGAGTCTTCTACTTCTTTTGCAGCAACAAGCATCAAATCTGCTAACTCATCGATAATAACGACAATATAAGGCATCAATTTCTTCTTTTCAGAATCTGGTAAAGAAGCATTTTCGCGTCTTATCCGTTCATTATAACTCGTTATATTTTTATTGTTGTTTCGTTCAAATAATTCATAACGATTTTCCATCTCAACAACAATTTTCTTTAAAGCAATATTAGCTTTTTTTGGATCTGTAATAACAGGCGTTAAAAGATGAGGAACCCCGTTATAAACAGATAATTCAACCTTTTTAGGATCGACTAAAACAAGTTTTACTTCATCTGGTTTAGCACGCATCAAAATAGTAGCTAAGAAACTGTTGATACCAACCGATTTACCAGAACCCGTTGACCCGGCCACCAAAAGATGCGGTGTTTTATCGATTTCCATAAACATAGGATTACCCATAATATCTTTACCTAAAACCGCCAAAAGTTTCTTTTCTCTTTTAGGATCATACTCATTAGCTCGCGCAATAATTTCTCTTACACTAACCATTGAAGTATGTTTATTAGGTATTTCAATACCAATGGTACTCTTACCAGGAATTGGCGCTTGAATACGCACATCTTTAGCAGCTAAATTAAGAGCAATCTCCCGGTTTAAACTCAAAATTTTATTAACTCTCGTTCCCGCTTTTATCTCTAATTCGTACTGCGTTACTGATGGTCCGACATGAGCAGATACTACTTTGCTTTCAATACCAAAATCGAGAAGAACTTTCGTAATAATCGGAATATTATTTTTAATTTGTTCTTGATTTTCTTTACTATTACCCTTCATTGGTTTATTAAGTAAACTAAGAGGTGGATACTCCCAATTAACTGACGTGTAAGCGTTTTCTTCTAGGGTATCACTCGCTTCAGCCCGAACCTCCGGTTTAGTATGCATCTCTTCCCTTTTAATAACTTCCCGGTGATCTTCACTAGACGCATCTGTAACTTCAACTTCATCATCCAACTCGTCATCGTCATCTTCGTCTTTGGTTTTACTAGCTGACTGTTTATGAATTGTTGATGCAAGTGAATGCATTCCACTTTTCGTCTTTTTAATCGCATCATAAATAGATAAGCCGGTAAACATAATAAAGCCACAAATAATGACAGCGATTGAAACCACAACTGTTCCATCTTTGGTTAGAAGGGATACCATAACGGATGCTAGGGCACCACCAATGATACCACCACCAATATCAGGGCTAACATTAAAAGAAGTTCCCGTCTTAATAAAGTTCATAACATTATTAAAAGTACTTTCCATTACCTTTAGGGTATCCGTAGAAAACTTAAACGTATCCGGATTCTCAATAAAGTTTAAATGCGATAGCGTTAATACAGCTAAAGCAATAATATATAGACCAATTAATTTCGTCGTTAATAATTTAGGCTTTTTGCGAGTAACAATCATATAAACACCGCAAATACCTACAAGTAGTAGTAAAACAGCCCACCAATCACCGACTAAAAAAGCGGCAAATCCCCTAATAATATCAGCTACTTTACCAAAAGGAAGGCACCCAATAATCATAATAAGGATTAAACCTATTCCTTTTAAATCCGTTGTAAAACTATTCTCTTTAGCTTCAGGCTTATTTGTCTTACGCTTTTTTTTCTTTGCCATTTTATCACCTGTATTCTCTTCTTATAGTATAACATAAATAAAACGTAAATACTACTGAAAAAAGCTACTAACTATTAGCAGCTCTTTGATCAAAATTATTAAAATTCTCGCTCCATACATCCTTAATCTCTGGCCATAAAAAGAAAACAAGCACAGCAGCTATTGCAACAAATAAGATAATCTTAGGCCAAGGACTCTTCATATGGGGGTCTGGTTGTCCAACCTTTGGCATTGTATTCCTCCTATCTTCTATATTAAATATAACACATTTTTAAAAATAATCATATACTTTTTTTAAAAAACATATAATTTATTAGATTTGGAGGAATGAAAATGGTCAATAAAAAAGGTGTATGGTTCTTAACACTATTTAGTCTAATTCTTGTTTTAAGTGTCTACTATATTACAATGCCAACAGAACTACTAATAACTAGGCCTGTTTCTAAAGAAGAAGATAGCCCAACTGTTCAAACCGAAGACAGCACGATTCTAGTAGCTCTCAGGGTAGAAGATGAAGAAGCGGTTGAAAAAGAAATCGAATCACTAAAGAAAATTATTAGTGACTCATCTTCTTCCATCGAGGATAAAAATACCGCCTTTGAAAAAATGAAAGAAATAAACGCCAATCGTAGTAAAGAAGAAATCCTTGAAGAAAAAATAAAAGCTACCCATAACTTAGACACTTTCATAAAAATTAAAGGTAATAATATTAGTGTCACTATCAATACTTCTACACATAGTACAGAGCTTGCCAATAAAGTTATGCGAACAATTCAAGAAGACTATAAAGAACAAATGAAAATAACTGTTAAGTTTCAAACAGCTTAGCAGTTATTTTTTCACGTTTTAAAGTATCAACGCATATTATATTATGAATATTGTATCCACCCTACTAGGAAGTGAGGATTTATGAATAAAAGCATTTTGACTAAAAGAGAAAAAGAAGTTTTCAATTTATTAATACAAAATTACACGACCAAAGATATTGCTAAAGACTTAAAAATAAGTGAAAAAACAGTTCGTAATCATATTTCTAATACCATCCAAAAACTCGGTGTTAAAAGTCGCGCTCAGGCCGTCATTGAATTATTAAAATTGAAAGAAATAACACTATAAAAAGACATTTTACATGTCTTTTTTTCATACATTAATATAGAGGTGAATATGTTAAAAAGAATTTGTCGAAAAAAATTAATTATCTCATCCACCGTTCTTCTTATTATCGGGATTTTATACTGTCTTCCAGTCTCAAAAAAAGAATCCCCTATCAAAACAGAATTAAACTATGTAAACTATGACATTAAAACCAATGAAGTCTATTTATTAAATAAAAACAATTACCTAACCCGGGTTAAAATTGCTACGGAAAATACCGATGAGGAATTAGTAGATGAAATCCTTAATATTTTAATATGTGATGGTGAAGGCGAAGATAAAATACCTAACGGGTTTCAGTGTACAATCAATAAAGATACGAAAATTAATAGTATTTCTCTTAAAAATAAATTATTAAAACTTGATATGTCGGATAACTTTTTAGATACATCTAAAGAATTAGAAGAAAAGAGTTTAGAATCTTTAGTCTATTCTCTAACCGGTATCGATGAGGTTGATCAAATTATTGTTTATCTTAATGGTCATATTCTAACTAATTTGCCCCAAAACAATATTAATCTTCCATCTACTCTATCCCGTGACTTTGGTATTAATAAAAAGTACGAATTAACGAGTAGTAAAAATATTGACAGAACAACCATTTATTATATTGATCGAAATAATGATAATATCTACTATACACCTGTGACTTTAGTTAGTAATGATGCTAGAGAAAAAATAGAAATTATTGTTGATGAGTTAAGTAATAAAATTTTAACTAATAATCTAGCTAGTTATATGAATAACAATACGCGCATTTTAAATAGTGAAATTAAGAATAATACGATGTATCTTAATTTTAACGAGAATATTTTAAACGATTTTGACAATAATAGTATTTTAGAAGAAGTCATTTATACAATCGCTCTTTCCGTTAATGATAATTATGATATTGACAATATTTTCTTTAACGTTAACGATAAGGAAATTCTAAAAACAACCGTTAAATCACTTGAATAATCATATTTTTTATTGTATAATGTACTTGTTCCTTGGGAACGGGTATGTCTCAGTAGCTCAGCTGGATAGAGCATCGCCCTTCTAAGGCGAGTGTCGGGGGTTCGAATCCCTCCTGGGACACCACGTTTTGATAGCGAAGCCTTGTATTATAAGGCTTTTATTGTTTTTAAAGGGAAAAGTCGCCGTTTTTATCATAAAAATGTAAATATAAATTGCGATAATTTTAATCAATATTTGACAAAAACAAGACCAAAACAAGACCAAAACTAAATACCATTAATTACAGTCAAACAATAAAGCTAGTCATCTTTTGACTAGCTCATTAGTGGAACCATTTTAAAATAGTTGATAGGCTCTTCGCTACCGACAATTTTATCAAGAAAGTTTCGCAATTCTTCAAAAAACATTAATGATATCATAACATCAGTATCGTCAATTAAGTTATAGAATATTGTTGTTTTCTCGCTCATTTTGTCACCTCCTACTATATTATTATTGATTTAATGTTAATTTCCTTTTATTTTTTATGAGTTTTGAAATGTTATTGACGACTGACCTACTTATGATATAATATATACAAAAAAGGAAGAGAAAAAAGAAGTTAACAAAATAATTTATGGATTTTAGGAGAATTTATGAAGTCAAAAGAATGGTTAAAAGCGATGCGCAAGAAAATTAAACCTAATCAAAAACAACTTAATGACGAATCAGATGTTAATAAAACTACCATCGAAAACACAGGACATAGCCGTAAACAAGATTTTGAACAAACACGAAAAGCAATCGATGAATATTTTAAAGCGAAAGACAAAGGAACTTTTAAATTGTCATATGATTGTGAAGATTTAATTGAAGAAATCAGACAAGATATTGAAGAGTTTGGAGAAAACCACGAATGCATTTTGATTTATAAAGTTATAGACGGAGCTTTCATCTTTACAAATTACGATTTCATTACGGATGAAGAACCATTTAATCCTGAAAAAGAATTAAACGACAATGAATATTATATAATCGCAACATTTAAATATGCTTTAGACGTTTTTGAAAAGCAAAACACAATAATTTAGTGAATAAAAAGAACTAGTTAGAACCAACTAGCTCTTTTTATATTTTTTTCAACGCTTTTTCTTGGTACCATCCAGTCGTGCCAAATGCATTACCAACCTTATATGGATATTTTGCACCAGCTATATAGTCCTTGATTTTTCTTTTATATCCAATTCCACCAGCGGTATGCCCTTTCCCACTTGCTTGACTATTACCATTGCCTATAATTTGTACCTTATCTCCTTTTTCTAGGCTTTTTTTGGGTTCTGACGACGGTTTAGTCGTTTCGGTAGGCTTCGCTTCATTTTGAGGCGTTTCTTGAGGTTTTGGAGGGTCTACTGGTGTTGACTCTGCTTTTTTAGTATATCCGTTTAGTCCTTTTTCTAACATAATGTTAGGATAATCTTTATAGGCATAGTCTTGGTCACATACCACACCGGCCACTTTATTTGTTCTTACATAATTTGAGCTACCACCGAACTGCCACATTCCGTGCTTTGGACTTGCAGGGTTAGATTTGCTCCAATTAGCAAGCCACTTGTCATAAGGTTTAATTATTGTACTATCTATTTTATTTTTAAACCAGTTGGAATTAGCATAGACACTGACATAATATCCTTTACCTTCTAAATATTCGCAAAAGCCTTTTACAGCTTCAGCTACGGCTTTCTTGCTTGCCTTGCTCTGATATTTCGTATCTTCAACATCTATAGCGATTGGATATTCAAATTGCTTTCCTTTTAAACAATTCTTATACATATATTCGGCTTCAGCTTGTCCATTTGCATAAGTTGTTGCCCTAGAAAACCAATATGCACCTACTTGAATACCATTATTTTTAGCATTTTTATAATGACTTTCAAAACATTTGTCTTTAGCTTTAGATGTTCCATTTCCAGAACCAGTATAACCAGCTCTTATAATGGCAAACTTGACGCCCTCACTTTTTGCCTTTTTAAAGTCGAATCCTTTCTGCCATTCTGATATATCAATACCAAATATTTTATTCATCTTATTCACCTTCCATTGTTTTATCTTTTATATGAAATAAGTCATAAAGACCGGCAACCCCAAAGGCTGCACCAAAACAGATTAATCCTGCAATCAATGGATCGCTAATCAAACCTGTATCTATCGTTATTATTGTTGCAATAATGCTAATTATTAGATTCTGTAGTGGGATTAATCTTGATGGGACTAGATTGTTTTTGAAAAACATACCTAAAAGTCCCGTAACAACTGCTGTTACAACCGCAACAATTATTTCAACCGTCATACTATCACCTCATTTCTTAATTTTCATAACCTTGTTCCAGCGAGAATGAATATAACTATTTCCGTGATAAACATTTGTATATTTGTCATAAGCGTCATAGGCTCGCTCGGTTTCTAAATCACTGACATTTACGCCTTCTTCAACATCAGCAAGAAATCTTACAAGATAGTTTTTACATTGATCCTCTCCTAAACAATTTAATTTATTATTAAAATCTTTTATTAATTTATCTATTTTATCGTCTATTTCTTTTTTATTTGTGACCATTTGTTTTGTTATGGGGTCAGCTATCGCTTTCTGGAATATTTTTTTCGCATATTTAATCAAAAGCAGACAACTTCCTATAAAAGCCGCAAGAAATCCAACGCTAGAAGCCAATGTTCCTAATGTTATATTTTCCACTTTTTACCTTCTTTCTTTACTTCTTTGTAAACTTTAATTCTACAGTAGTTAATTGTACCCCAAGAGCCATATTGTTAGCCGCAGTTGACGCTTTTTTTAGCGTTAAAGTAACATTGACTGAAGATCCAGAAGACCTAACTGCTGTTAAAGTGCCACTATCACTTAAATGGCTATATTCAATGACATAGCCTCCGGTACCACCACGAACAGAAGCAATTATATCTAGAACTTCGATATTCATATCTTCAGGAATAAACTTGTCAACAGGTACGTTAAAGATAACTTGTGTTCTTCCTGTAGTTAAATATCCTCCAACGGCTATAACTGATGAATTAGTAAAGATTTCACCATCTTTAAAAGCCATATTGTCTAAAAGGTTACTTAATAGTTTATTTTCATATGCAATTGAATCAGCTGTAATTTTATAATTATTCGTTTTCACTAAATCCATTAATTGCGCTTTTAAATAAACTTCATAATTCCTGAATAGTAACTGTACACGAATCACCCTCAATAGCTAAAGCAAGCACTCTAGGATTAGCATAAATGCTAATAATATCACCAGCTTTTAAGTCAAGGACACAGTCAAAATGTATCGGTGTTGGTGAATAATTAACATTTCCGGAGGTGCCTATAAATACCCTGTTTAAAGCACCATTAACATAAATCAATATTTGATTGTTAATAACGCCAGCATATTGGATTTGAAGAATAGTTGCTCCTGAAATACGAGCCAAACATTTCTTCTTTATTTTGATATCCCCATTTGATAATTCGAATGCATCGCCAACTTTTATTCGAACAACATCTAAATTAAGCTTCACTTTATCATTTGCTTGGATTAACTGTGCACGTTCAAAGTAAACATCCAATAAGGATTTGTCTAGTATTTTATCTAATGTTTTCTTTTTATGAGCTATTGAATTGGATGATAATTTGCATCCGTCAGTTTCGTATAAATCCATTTCATTTTAATATTTAAGCTGCTGGTCCCATAGCGCACCACATTACACTTGTCGAGGTTGTATTAGTTCTTGTAACATAAATATCTACACTATCAGTAGTTATGTTGGCCGTACTTACACCTTTGACAGTTGTTCCTGGAACTGCCGTGTTTGCAGACGCAACGACTCGAGGTGCCATTGCAAATGGTTTAGTAAAAATCACTGTTGCTTTTGTTGGGGTATTTGCTACAGGAGTAACAGATATATTACCCATTTCAATTGCAAAATCACCTATTCTTAAATAAGTATACCAGCCATAATTAGTTTCAACTTTCAAGTCATCAAGTACTTGCTCGACGGTTTTGTTGTTGTGGTAAGCCACATTATCTGACCCTAGAAGAGAACCATCGTTAAATCCAACGATATCTAGTGCCATAGGATCACCTTGCTTAAATATTTATACCTCCTTCCATTAGGAGATATAAGAAAAGGAAGGTATCGCTTATTAAAAAGCTCCCTCCCTTCTGCTTTTTGTATACAAAGATATGTTCGTTCGTTCGTTCGTTCGTTCGTTCGTTCGTTCGTTCGTTCGTTCGTTAAAGCATATCTCGTCATGTTTAGCTTGTCAATAACTTTTTCAATCTTTTTCATTATTTCACCTCTTAATTTTCTTCTTCTTCTTCAAAAGTACCTATCTTTTTAAACAATCCAGTTTCTGGGAATATATTTTTACCATTATGATCTATCAATTGAACTATTCCTTTATCTTTATCTTTCAAAATATACGCTGGAACTAATTCATCATTAATGCATAGCATTCCAATAAAATTAGCATATCCATCAGTTAAAGCCATCATATATTGTGATTTTGTTTCGCTATCTGAAAGACTATCACTCTTTAAAGCTAAATCAGTAACTACAAACTCAACTGTAACTTCGCTATCTTCCAGCAATTCTATATCTAATGTTCCATTAAAATTAAACGAGTTTTCCGACACTGTACATTCTGCGTTCTTGTATTCGCTATACTCATTACTATTTAATTTATATCGATATTTTAGTGTTGGAACATTTTGCTTTAAGCCAAAATTGTTATTCCAAAAGGTTCCGTTGCAGCTTATATTTACTTTTTTTGAAGTTGGTTCTTCCCTCTCCACAATAACAGATTTGATAGATGGACCATTATAGTTTAAATACTTATAATCGCCATCTTCTATTGTCGATAATTTTTTGGTTTTAATATCAGTGTATGAACCTCTAGTGTCTCGTAATTGGAATCCAAAAGTAGCATTTTCTAAATCTATAGCGTCATATATTTTATTGCCTTCCTTGATAATATTTTTTGCATCATTAAGGTCAAAAATATAATCATAAACTTGAGCTTCATCACTTAATTTTAAGTTATAAAACGAAGCTTTGATTTGCGAAATGCTTTTTATAAAAATATCAGTTGTTCCTGTTAGTTCTTTTGATAATGCATCAATAGTTTCTAACTTCGAATCAAAGGTTATAGATGATTTTGTTCTAGAACAATGCCAATCATAAGTTTTAGAATCAGTACCTAAAAGTGTACCGTTTTCATCATAGGTAGATAATTTATAAGTTATTGGTATTTTACCTTGAATATCTTTTGAAATATCATAAAACTCAATTTCTTTTGACAACAACTCTTCCAGAGTTAATGGAAAGGCCAAATTAACATATTCACTTACACTAGGCGTCGTTTTATCAAAAACAACATTAATTCCCTTGCTAATAGAAAAATTATCAGCTATTACTCCACTCAATAATTTTCCAGATTTATCGGAAAAAGAATATTCCAATTTATGTTTAAAAGTCGTGGTTGCACTTGTTATTTCTAAAGTCTCGTATGATGGATATGCGTTGTTTGATATAGTGACTAGCTTTCCACTATTAATCGTACTAGCTCTAGGGATTTTCGTTAAAGCTGTATTTGTTGTTTGAACAGTGCCTGATGCTGGAACATAAGATGCACTTGTATTTTTTGTCCAAACTGCCTTTGCATAACCACTTAAAGAACCATCGACTTTATGAGTTACTGTCACCTCTTTTGTTAAAGAAGAAGATGCACCGGTACTTAAGCTTTTAACTGTCTTTGTTCCTAAAAGTCTGTCGCTATTAGTATTGTCATCGTGCCAATATATTTTTAATGTTGGGGCATACCCAGAATAACTTCCTGTTCCGGATTTTATCGTTCCTGTTACACTCAATGTTGATGTGTTATCTAATATTGAAGTGCTTTTTTCATTAAACGAAATTGATAAGGTAAAAGTTCCTAATCCTTTTATGGTCTTGCTTGCCGAATTAGAAGCAGCCAATAAAACATAACCATCTATTTTCGATAATCTTTCAGTGTTAACAAAATCTATTTTTATATTATTATTCAAGAGAATCACTCTCCAAATCGCTTAAGTCTTCGATAAGGTGTTCAAGGTGATATAATCCAACTGCTTTTTTAGTACCTGAAAAATGTTTTGATGTAATATTTGTAGGTTTCATCTTTAAACTTTGAATTTGAATGCTTTCGACAGCAATTAATTTATTAAACCCAGCACCATTTTTATTAAAAATAGATATTAATGTTGATAGATTATATATTCTTAAGCCAGCATTATCTAATAAAGAATTAATTTTTTCGCCAGTACGACCAATTTTAAGACCTTCTGTTTGAAAACTAAAGTTCATATCGGTTATTATTCCGTTCATAGTATCCAAACTATTTTTTAAATTATTATCTGCATCTTTAAGCCTATCTAGCTCATCTTGCATATTTTCTAGATTGTTTAATTGGTTTTGCTGCTCTTGTATCGTTATATCGAAGCTATTACTTGTTTGCTCTAATTTAGACAATCTAGTTTCTTGATCTCCTAAATTATCGTTAGTCTCTTCAACTGTCTGTGTAATTTCGCCTAATTGTTTATTAACATCAATTTCAACGCGCCGTATTGCCTCTCTCACCGATGGTAATTGTTTTGTTTTTATCTCTTGTTCTGTTAAAGCGGGACTTTCTATTACACTTCCAAAAGTACCATCATATGTAAATGTGTGTTTTAGTAAGTAAGTGTCCAATTCTCCTTTATCCGAAATGACTCTAATTTTATCACCAATATTTAAGAATGGTTTACCATAACTACTAGTTAGCTTTAAATCAATATATTTAAGTCCTAATAACCTCTCATAGATTTTAGGCATTGCCATTTCTCTTAATTCTTGGCTATGCAGGATATAATCCTCACTTATAATTAATTTATGTTCTCCATTTAAAGCAATACTTTCATCATCTTGTTCTGTAACATTCTCATCATCAACCTGACTATTCTTTATGACAATAACATTTACAGGCCCATATTGAATATCTCCACCCTCTAAAGTAACATATTCACTCATTTCAAAGGTGTAATCTGGTTCATCATTTTGGCTTAACCATCCCAAGTCAATCGTGTCATCAATTAAATCAATAACAACATATGAGCAAGCCACAGTCGCCACGGTTTGAAGTACAATACGATTAGTTTCGTTATTAGTAAAAGGATTATCAGTTATAGGAATATCTCCGTTTAAAATATCTGTTGTTTTTGGATTAAGCTCTAATTGTTTGCAAACATCAACATATAAATCTTTCAAGGTTTTATCGCCTGTTGAATAATCAATTTGGCATTCATATTTATCATCGATATGTATACCAAGTTTGTCATACCCTACAATTTGGCCCATATCGGCCGTGATTTCGCTTTTTGGACGTTCGACGATATAATTACCCATATTGATATATTCAACCGTATCATCGTCGAAAAGTACGCCAATTTGAGCGTTTATTTGCTTATCAGTCAAATTAATATAGCTATTTATATCCAATAATGATGCGTCTAAAGATTTTACATAAACAGACCCAACAATATTGCCGTTGTTATAGCAACCACTTGTAATAGAAAAAGATTGTAATCTATCACTATTTGTTAGTGGCTCGTCATATCCATCTATTGTTAATTTTCCTAATCGATTTGAATTGCTATCGTTTTTGCACTCTTGAATTAATTTTTCTGTTGCCATGTTATAACTCTACCAACGCTTGAGACACGCCATTATAAATCTGAATAAGTTTACCATTTACTAAATAAGGTAATAAAGTTTGAGCGCCCCTATCACCACGATAGCATTTTATTGTCTTCCACTTTCCAGTAAACGGATTATAAAACTCTACTGTACATTTTGGCGACTTGCCTATTTCTTTATAGAAATCGATTAGTTCATCTTGTGTAAGTGGTCTCGTAGCTAAATCTAGTCGGTATTTTTGGTTAATAATATTTAAAACCATTGTTCCGTCTGCGTTAGTAGCATCACGCCCACTGTTTTTAGATACATCGTACCAGCTAACTTTAGATTGGTCTGTTAAATATTTTGATAAATCTTGACCATTTACCTTTACTCTAGAAAGTACCAGCGCTGGGCTAACCAAAGTGTATTTATATGCGCCATTGGTAAATGTTTCAATCATAATATCACCATCTTTCAATTTCCCTTGAAAGGAAGTGCTACACATTTTGCTTGTTATATTTAATCGAAGTATGATATAATTAACTAAAAGGAGAATGTATATGAGAAAGAATATATTATTACTGATTGTATTATGTCTATTATTAGTCGGTTGTGGAAAAGAGGAAAGTGAACAAGATCAAAATAAATCAGTTGCTAACAACTCTCAAATTAAACGATATTGTTGCACAGACAATGGTGGGATTCTATCAAAAAACAACGAATGCGATCTTGTTGGAGAAGAAGATTATAATGAATGCATCTCAAACGTTGAAAACATTAGTAAAACTTGTTGTAATGACTTCAACGGCCATTGGAATAGTTACAATGGTGAATGTACACTTAACAGTGATGACGAAGTTGACTCTTTTAATAAATGTTTAGACGACAGATACGAAGTTTAATATTACGGTTGAGCTATTGAATCTTTAAATAGCTCAACCTTTTAATTTGCAGGGAGCTGAAAAGGTAAAGTCCCTGTTTGTCTTACTTGCCTATCGAACCCTTTTGCACATTTTTCCACTATTAATCCTTCTTCTGCATATACTCTAAACTCGGCTGTCTGATTGCCATATTGACTCATAACCTGTGACATTGCATTCAAAGTTGCGTTATATATAGCGCTAGCTATTTGTGACTGATTCAACACTTCTGTTCTACCATTAGCGTGAGCCACTACTTCGGCTCCATTTTCACCGGCCCAGAATAATGAACCGTGGCTTGGTGCTCCACCATTGGCGTATTGTTTTATATCGTGCCAACTATTATTATAGAAAGCTCCACCAGAAGCTTTTTTTGAAGAGCTTGTTGATTTTCCAACTACATTAGCCGCCCACTCAAAAGATTTGCCTGACCACTTCTTAAAGAATGTATCAAGACTAGTGTTAGCCGATGTTGTATTTACAGAACTTTTAAAATTAATTACTTTATTGTTCCAACCAGAATAATACTGGTTTATACGCGTAGCATCCGAGCTAGTATTTGTATTTATATTCCATTTCATTTGGCGACCATCATTGGTTTTATAATAATCATTAGTTTTTTCTTGAGCCATTTCTGTATTAACTTCAACCTTGCAGCTTAAGGTTTGATTATTATTATTACCATAAAATTGTTGTGCTTTATCATCAGCATTTTCAAATGTTTCGTCGACTACAATACCAAAGTTTTTCATTGCCTCGATTCTTTTATTTGAATCCTCCGATACACTAGCTGTTAACAAGTCATCATAATTGTTTATCTCTGTTTGATAGTCAGTTACTTGCTTTTTTAACTCCTCAATACCCTTTTTTTGTCTATCTAATGACTCACTCATCTCTTTACGTGAAACTCCATATGTTCTTGCTGCTTCCTCTTCATCTTGTTGCCATAATTCGAGCATATGGTTATATCGTTCTTGTTTTTTAGTAAGTTCATCAGTTATTTCCTTTTTCTTTTTTAGTGCTTCAACATATTCGTCTTCATAAGCCCTTAATAACAATTCCATTTTCTTTTGTTCAACTAATTTTTCTACAGATTTCTCTACTTCTTCATATCCTTTAACAGCTTTACCATTTAAAGTAATTTGTCTATCTGTAAGTTGATATTCAGTACCAAGAGCTTTATTCATTTGGCCAAGTATCATCTTGACTCTATCTTCTTCACCTTCTTTTACTTCGCCATTTGCATCAACTAATTTTTCTAATTCTTTAGATAATTCTTGCGCACGTTCGACTTGAACTAGACCAGTCTCTGCACTATCTTGAGCGCTTTTCTTAATTTGTTGTAAGCTTTCGGCATATTTATCTCCTGCTTTGGCTGTGTATTCATAAGCTTTTTTTTGAGAATCAAGGCCATCTTTTATTCCAACAACTAGGCCAGATATTGAACCAGCAAGCATTCCTATTGGACCAGCTAATTCACCTAATGAAGAGCCTAAAATATGAAGATTTTTTAAACTTTCATTAGAGTTTACTAACTTATCAGACATCATTCCTAAACTTAAAGACATAGAAACTATTCCACTCTCTACAGCTAGGAATTGTCCTGTTGTTATTTCTGCACTGCCATTTAGTTCATCAAGGCCAACTTTTAATAGTCCATAACCGCCTACTAACCCGACAATACCAATTTTTAAACTATCAACGACTGACAATTGATCGTACCAACTTTTGGCACCTTTACCTATACCATCAATTAAACTTCCGTGTTCTTGCTTTGCATTCTTCATCGAGGTGCCCAATAGTTCTAATTGCCCAGCCCATCCTCCAGTTGGAGAAATTGCTTTTCCTATTAAATCAACTATTGTAGACATTCCAGGAATTAACTTTAATCCTTTTATTAAAAGAAGAGTTTCGGCAATTCTTGCAATAATTTTTTGCGCTGATTCATTTTCTGCTATAAATCCTAAAGCATCGCCTATTAGATTTAATGTGGCTACTATTGCCTTACCCCATATTCCGTTATTAAAGTCGTCAAACAATACTTTAAATACGCCCTCAATGGCTTTTTTTCCGTTAGTAATAATTTCTCCAAATGATGTAATAATTTGTCCCATTGTTGAGTTCGCATCTTTTAATTTCCAATGTACTTCACCGGTTAAAGGGTCTATCTCTTTAGTGAAACCTAGCCACTCCATAATCTTGTCTCTTATTTCTGTAGCTTTCATACGGACTTTGTCCATACCATTGTCATAGCCTTTAATAGCATCTAACAATCTTTGGTCTATTCCACCTGCTAAACTACCAGATGAACCTGACCCTCCTGTATCTTTATTTTCATTTATGTTATGTATTTCATCAAAATCGAATATTTCTCTTTTTAATTCTTTGACTTTTTTCTTTGCTTTATCAGCTCCACTGCCAACACCATCGTATAAATCTTCAAAAGCATCTTCTTGACTTGCAATTCCACTATTATAGTCAGTTAGCTCAATGCCAAACATATCAGCAATGGCTCTTGACACTTCTTTAACTACCATTAAAAGAGCGTTAGCATATGGCAATATTTGTGAAAATGCTCCTACAAATAAACTTGATACAGCTACCTTTGTCTCAACAAGTTGCTGTTTAAATATTTTCAATTGGTTGGCTGGAGATTCTATCGTATTGGCGAAATCCCCCATTGCTACTTTTCCTTGTCGTAAAGTAGCTATATATCTCAATATTTCTTTTTCAGCTTGGGATAACTCTTTAACTGAACGATCAATTCCTAACTCATCTAAAATAGGTTGCATTGATTGTTGAGTAACATCAATACCATAACTTCTTAAAGGCTTTGTTTGACCTGCATATACACCAGCTCTTAAAGCTTCTCCTGTAGTCGATTCCGACTTGTTATATAATGAAGCCAAATCATAAGTAAACTTTGTCATTGATTCAGACATTATAGCTGCATATTTTGCTGGAATACCTACATTTTCACCCATAGATTGATATAAGCCTTGAAACTTTAATGTTTCAGTCATATTAGTTCCAAAAGCTTCATTCATTTTATTTTGGAATCTAAAAGCTTCTTGCCCTAATGTTGAAAAAGTTTTTACCCCGTCCTTTTCAATATTTTTGAATACAACATTAAAAAGGTTTAGTTGCTCCGTCTTATCCACAGCTAAATCTAGCCATTCATATATTGATTTTCCTATCCGTTTAGTAGTCGCATAAGCACTTCCAAAAGAAAGAGTTTTTCTTAATTTGTTGCCACTAGTTGTTGCTTTGTCGATTGAGCTTTTTAAACTACTTATATCCTTGTTAGTTGTTTTTATAGTTTGACCTTTTAAAACATTATCAATATTACTGACTTTTGCTTCTAAATTGGTCAAACTATTTACTAATTTGTTAATCGATAATGTAGCTTCTTCAGCTTTAGATTTGATTTGAAGTTCTAACTCTTGCTCACTCATTTACTTTCTCACCACCTTTGGTATCCCCTCTTTTGGTGGTAGTGCTACTATTATTTTTGCCCATTATAGCCTGTACTTGCTCGGCTCGAGCTTTTATGTTTGATACCAATGTATTTTGCTTTTCTTTTACAAAATTAGTGTTAGTTTTAGGTGCATTTGTACCATAAGGTACTTTTGGATAATCTACTTTACTACTAGTAAAAGAGTTGTTTAAAGCTGTAGCAATTGCATCATAAAAATAAGCTCCCTGTAACCAAGCATTATAATTAAATATTTCCTGTTCGGCTTTAATTTTTTCAAAATAAGAAAAACGGTATGCCCAGAATAAGTCAGGGTCATCTTCCCAAAACTCTTTTGCAGTCATACCGTATGTAATTGCCATAGGCAGCAAATCATAAAACCAATCTGTTAAGTTTTTATATTGCTTCCCATTTTCTTCATCTATGCTTCGATTATCTCCAGATCCTCTTCGCTCTCCGTCAAGTCGATATCGGCTAGGGCATCCATAAAAGATTGATATTCTTCAATTGCAAATCTAATTACTTTGACTGGATTTTTACCACTGGCCTTATAAGTATCCATTAATTTGAGAGCTAAATTAGGGTTAACATCCTTATGATTTGCCAAAAATAAGCTTGTCCAAATCAAATCATAATAAGTGACTGGCTTTTTATTAAAATCTTCAATAGAAAATCCAACCGCTTCTAACCACTTAATCGTATCTCTGTTCATTTCTAAAGTATAATCTTTGTCATTTATTTTTATTTTTAATTTTCTCATTGTTTTCCCTACTTTCTAAATTATTCTGCTTCAATTTTGTTTGTTACATCGCTGGTTGTTAAGAACTCTGGTGCAACACTTGGAACCGTGTGTAATGTACATTCAATTACACCACCAACTGCAACTTCATTAATCCAAGTTTGACATTTTCCGGTATACTCAACACCTGTACCATCAGGCAATTTGATTAATACATCTTTAGCCGTATTATCGCAAACTGCTCTTACAGCTTGTAAAGCCGTATCGGTATAGTTATATGTAAAGTCCATATCGCCGGTATCAGGCCTATCTGGAATGTATACTTTTGTAGGGTCGCTTGATGTGGTCGTTTCAACTGTACCACCAGCTTGTCCTGTGGCAGGCATACCTTTAACTGATACTAATTTTTCTTTTGGATATTTTCCTTCACCGTGATTTTTTATTCTTACCTCAATGCCTAAATCAATCATTGCTTGTTCGTTCATTTTTTTCACCTCTCATTGTAATTTCCCTTACAATTTTGAAGTGCTACATTGCGTGATTGTGTAGTCTCCCAGTTCTACATATAATCAACCATAATCGGTGTGATGCAAGAAGAATATTTACATCCTACAATCACTAATTAGGATAAATAACTAACTTATCTAATCCATATTTTGTATCTAACTTTCCAGTTATTCTTATATTATTTCTATGTACATTACTATCAACATTTAAGGCGTCTAATTCCGTCTTAATTGTTACGTGATAATTTTCCTTAAAATAATCAATTATGGTATTTGTAACCTCATTACAGATTGTTCTTTTGGATATTTTATTATCATCGATAGTCTTATCTGTAGAATATATATCGATATCAATTCCAAACGTATATGTTTCTTCACCATACGATAAGTTATTATATTTATTTTCTACAGGTAATAATTTAACAGGTACAATAGGAAACTCTTTACTTACTTGTGGCATCTTTTTAGTAAGCATTGGATTATATTTTGATGTTTTTTCTACATAATCTTTTAATTTAGGATAAATTATATTTTCAAAGATTTTTTCAACTATCAATATAAATCACCTACAGTCTTTCTAATTTCTATATCAACGATATCCCCTATTTCGCCTTTTATATCATTAAAAGCATCATAGAACATATGCCTACTAGGTAAACCTCTAGTCCATCCAAAAGTTCCATCTTCTTTAGGGTATTTCCATCCTTTTTCCCCGTGCTCATTTATATCATATTTCCACGATTTAAATGGCCCATCCGGATTAGGATGTGGATTGTTTGCACCAATAATGCCTGTCCCCATTTCATTAAAAATGATTACCATATCATTAGTCCAAACTCTGCCACTTTTCGCTTTGCTGTCATATTCCCAATGTATTTGGCTCGTATGATTTGAAATACCATTTGCATAGCAATATTCTAATACTTTGTTATACATCGCTTCTGTGGCATATTTAACGGCATTTTCGACACCTCTTGAATATGCCTCTTTAAAATTATTTAATTTTTTTATTGCTTCGTTTAGGCTTTTTTTTGATAGTTCCATCGTTAGAACTGTTTTCATCATTTACCTCAATTTCGCTCATTAGTCCTTTTGGTTTTTCTGGTGAAGTACCTTCAACAAGTAATTGTTCAACATCTTGTACGAACTTTTTTGTTGAATTGGAAAGCCTCATACCTGCTTTTATATAAGCATCTCTAGTTTTTTCGTCAAAAACTACAATGCCGTTTGTAAACTTGTACATAATAAGAACACCTACTTCCCTGTAAGTTTTTCAAAATATATAATTATAACTGCATTACCATCTCGGGGTGGTAATAATCTATAGTTTGCGTTATCTCCGTTGTTTGATTCACCTTCAGGGGTCGCCCCGTCTAAATATGCAACGTCGAACTCTTTAAATTGCCCCTTATATGAAATTGGGATAACGGCTTTTTTCATTATTTTGGCATTCTCACCAAATTCAGCAATATCGGCATCAGTATTAACAGGTTGATAATTAAACTTATAAGGTTCTTCGTTTGGCTTATTATAAGTTGTTATTTCGTTCCCATCTTCGTCTAAACTAACACCTATTTTTTTTGCTATATATACATCTCGTTTCCAATCATCTGGATTAAAGTTTATATCTGTTATCATCTAGGAATACCTGCCTTTGGTGGCGTTAATTCTCGCATTAAGTCATTTGACAATAAGCTTGTTAAATATGATACTGACAAACCATTTTCAGAATATGATTGAGCACCTTTTCTGTCTTTAGCATTGTATAATTCAATAGCACATCTTATTTGCCAATCTCTTGCTATTCTATCTGGTAATTCTGTGATTTCTTGATGGTAAGGATAAAGTGTATCTAATGCGACATATTTTGCTTGTTTAAGTTTTAGCTTAAATATACTGTCTTTGTCAGTTTTAGCTTCGTCGCCTAGAACTTCTAATCTCATCTCAAGCAATTGCTGTTCTAATAAGTCATCATTATATGAATATACAACTTTACCACTAGCATCAGTTATGACTAATTTTGATACTATATCGTTATCACATTTGATTTCTTTTATAACATAGTCCATAGATACACTTCCTTACGTTTTTACTCACTAGGACTTAATGTAAGCCCTGTTAAATCTAACACTTTAGATTTTTCACCATTTTTAAGCGTTATTTTTTGTGTATTTGAATGTAATTGAACTACTAGGATACCGTCTTCATCTAAAGTACCACTACCTTTAGTTTTAGCCTCTGATAATTCCCAATTGATTGTTTCACCTTTAGTAGCTTCATCGCATTTGATTGCTAAAAAGTTACCTTTAGCATTCTTGCTGAACTTTGGGAAACTTTCAACATATTTTGAGGTACCAGTTATCTTGGCATCTTGAAGTTCAACCTCTTGAATTGTACTGATGTCAATTCCTAAAACTTCGCCCTCGGGTAAGTTTATTGTTACCGTCTTTTGGGCTGGTTTAGGGAGTTCCTGTTACAGTAACAACTTTTTGTCCTACTGGTTTTGTAAACTCTGTTGATAATCCTGTAATCTTTCCGTGGAACCATTCAGGTCCATGATCTAGACCAATTTGTCCAAATAATTGATATTTAGTTCCTGCTCCAGTTTTTGCTAATTCTTCCAAGAAGAAATTACCTTTGCCTGGAACTGGTTGTTCAACTGGTCCAACTACTGATGGATTAATAATTAAAGCTGTACCTTCTGGTATAAACTCTCCTAAAGCGATTTTTATAGTTGTTCCTACTGGTAAAATTAAATCTCTTACTTGGACGCCATAAGCTGTTGTGTATTCTTTTCCAACTGGAACACCCATTTCAACGGCATTTCCGTGTAGTTGAAGTAAGTTTACAGAGTTCATTAAAATTACTAAATCAGAGATATCCCCACCAGCATCATTAATTTTTGTTACAACTTCATTTACTAACCAGAAGTCTAATGGTTTATCGCTTGCTTCTACTACATTCGTAGTAATTGCTTCGTTCATACCTCTAGTCTTATTAGCTGTCTTATCATCTGACGCTTTAACATAAGTTCCTTGAATAAAGGTCTTTTCAATGCTTCTTTTTAATTTTTCCATCTTTCTAGCTACTTGGAAATCTAATTCATTTTGTGGATTAGCAACTTGTCCAGCTATATTTACACCACTTAAAGTCGCCATATTAGATTGTTTAGCGTAACTGATAGCTACAGCATCCATAAATATTTGTGTAACATTAGATAATTGATTTCTCGTTACAAACGAACCTTTTGGTGCTGTTAATGAAGCTTCTTCACTAATTTCTGGGATTTCACCCTCTTCACTAGAATAAAATTGTCCAGTCACAAACTCAACCGAATTTGTGTACTTTACATTTCCACTTATCATATTTAAAAATGGAGTCTTTGTATTTGATTTGTTATATAACATTCCTGAATAATTAAGACAACCAAATGACATTACAGTCTCATTGTGTTCCATAAATCTTTCACCTCATCAAAATCTTCTATCCCTGTCTTTAAATGAAGTGCTACATTTTACATTTTAACTTTTGATAATTTTGATTTTTCTTCTTGTATTAAACGTGTATATGTTGCTTGCGAAACGACATCTTTATTTTTTATCGCCTCTTCCAGCTTCTTTTCATATACATCAAGATTATTTACATTACTATCGCCAGGACTACCAACTACCGGTTTAGGCGTTCCATTCAACAAATCTACGGTTGTTTGCTTTTTGGTTTGCTCTGCTGTTTCCAATAACACGCTCGCTATGGTATTAGCTATTGCTAAAGTTTGATTCTTGTTATCCGTAACAATATCATCTAAAATCTTATCCATTTTTTCCTTTTCCAATTTGATACCTTTTTCTTCGAACAAATCTTTAACAGCATACTTGCTTTCGCTTTTTGCAACCTCTATTTTTTTGGAATTAAGCTCATCTATTTCAGCCTGTTTTTTTTCATCTTCAGTCATTTTAGATTTTTTAAACTCTTCATACTCGTTGCTTAATGTTGAATAGTTGCTTTCAGTAGTCTTTAATTTAGCACTTAAGTCATTATATTTGTCTTTTGGTATAACTAACGTTGCTAAACCTTTCTTAATTGCTTCTGCTCTTTCCTCATTTGTTTGTAATGTTTCGTCATTTAATACACTTTCGATTACATCATTCATATTTTTCCTTCCCCACTCTTGCGTTTTTATAGTTGTCTCGCATTCAACGATTGAGTGTCATAGATTTATGCCCTCTATGATAGGCAAATTAGCGCTATTTATAAGCACTGTATTGACAATATAATTTCTTCATATTGCCGATACACTACCTATAAAGGTAGAAATATTTTGGCGTCCACTAAAGGATTCGAACCTTTATGCCACTTCTATGGCCTAACAGTTTAGCAAACTGTCCTCTTCACCTAATTTGAGTAAGTGGACATGGTGCTCTCAATAGGATTCGAACCTATACACATCTCTGTGTGGGATTTTAAGTCCCATATGTCTGCCAGTTTCATCATGAGAGCGTGGTTGGGAAGGCAGGATTCAAACCTGCAACCTCTCGGATCCAAACCGAGGCTTCTATCAAATTGAATTACTTCCCAATATGGGGTGATATATCAGAATTGAACTGATACCAACAGCTTGGAGGGCTGTAGTTCTACCATTAAACTAATATCACGTGGCAAATCGACTAGGACTCGAACCTAGACAAATGGTTTTGGAGACCATTATGCTACCATTACATCATCGAAATATGATTATGGGGCTTCGTAAGTTTCCCATAATTGGTCTTACATATAAGGCTTTACAGGAATAGCACTCTTCCCAAGTTTCTTATAATGCCTTTTTATCCTCTCTGGACTCATCCTTTGAGGTAGATGTCGTCCTAAAACTTCCATCGCAATTCCAATATAATAAGCGAGGTGTGTCGCCACTCACACATCTAATCGGGCTTTTTATTTCTTACACTTGAGATTTTTTATCATCCTCGATAGTCGACGCTTTTCCATCCTCTTGCTCATTAGCATTTTGTTTGTTTTCACTTATTTGCTTATTTGCCTTATCAACAAATAATTTAATCCAATTTTCAATGCCACCATAGAACTCCATAGTTTTGTTATATACTTCGTTAGAATCACTGTATAATCCACTCGTAGTAATTGCTACCTCTGGAGCTATACCACTTTCTATCTGATTCATCATTCCTTGTGATTTAACTAGGAAATTGTCGGATTTATTTCTAGTAAACTTTTGTTCAACATCTTTTATTGTTAAAGTACTTATTCCACTATCTGGTGTTAGACGGCATATCATTAAGATTATTTTTAATTCATCTTTAGCGCACATTTTAAAGAACATTTCATCTTGTTTTGCTCTTTCGTCTGCCATTGTCCAACCTTCACCTAATAACCTAGCTTGTCCAGTGTCACCACCACTAACTTTGTCTTCCATCTTTGGAATACCAACAATTTGTAACGCTGCATTAAACAATCTATCGTGTAATACTTTTGTGTCTGCGTGTGATAAATCGTCAGTTATTTGTTTTATATCAGCTGGTCTGCTTGGATCGGATGTTGCTATTTTAATAGCTCCTAAATCAAGCAATCCTTCAAGTTCTTCCCTGCTAACATCTTGGTTTACAAAAACCACAATTGATTGTATAAATTGTTCTAGTCCATCAACATCGCCAGAGGAGATTCTATTTACAGCATTCAATAAGCTCATTACTACTTCAATTACTCCTAATCTCGACTTGTTTAGGTAGTATTCGATAATAGGTATAGTACCAATAATATGTGAACACTCATATTTAACCATAAACGCCGTTTCAGCAACGCCTCTATTTATGGTATAAAAACCATTTTTTGTATATACGCTTCCACGAATTGTACTATCTTTAACACCTTTAGTATAAGTACAAGCAAATAGCTTTTTGTGTCCTAAACCACTTGAATAAACGCAAAATGTGCTTTTACTATCAAGATTTTGTATATCAAATGGGCTATCTTCATCTATATCAGGCAAAACCATACGATGTGCTATACCTGAACAATATAGGCTTTCTGCCAATTCTGTATCTTTAGGATGTTTAGACTCTGCTAACATATAGCTATTCAATACTGCTACTTCTTGGCTTGCTATATCACCCCTTTGTACATACTGAATGGGTTCGCCAAATACATAGCTTTTTTTGAATTCAACAATAAAGTAAGCATTGTTTTCAACAACTTTATTATTAATAGCCGGTCTGACTTCCTTAACTTTGCTTAATATCGGTTGAAAACCTTTATAATATTTTTCTAAATAATCTATTTCATATGCATTTTGCTGATGAATCCAAAAGCAATCGTTTAATATTTCTGCAATTGTTTTTTCGTTCATCTCATCTTCTGTATAATCAGCATAAATAACTCTTCGTCCAAAAAACAAAGGTTCTTCGGCTTTTCCTGGTATAGTTGGCTGTTCTGTCGGTCTTTGTGCTGATATTTCCTCTTCATTAACTTCTAATGCTTGGTTTTTCAATATTTCACCTCATTTCATCATTTTGCTATTCCCAAAATAATAAAATGTATCGGGAACACAACAATAAACAAATTTACGGTTATGCTCCCGTGTAGCACTTGAACGCCTATGAAGGGAAAACTAGGTCGTTCGATTTGTTTATACACTATAATTAAAAAAAAGTTTATGTTTGAAGTATAAAATCTCAACATTTGTTGAGATTTAAAAAAATTAGGTATAATATAAAAGACACTTATCTAGTGTCTTTGTCAGCATATTTCCAAATATAACCATGAGACGTCTTATAAATTCCTATACAACAACTAGAAATGCCACTTTGTTGAATGTTTAACATTTCACAAGCATCTGTTATACAATCCCATCGCTTTATAAAATTTCCATTTAAATCATATTGATTGACTGGCTTTGAGTTACCATTATTACCACGTTTTTGAACATTTCTCAAGTTCTTATTATAAGCATGTTTTTGATTTTCACTAATAGTACACCATTCGAGATTATTAACGCGATTGTTTTGTTTGTTCCCATCTTTGTGATTCAACTGTGGTTTATTGCTTAAATTGGGTATAAATGCTTGTGCCACTAATCTATGAACTTTGTATGTTTTCCTTTCCCCATTTTTGGAAAGATTAATTATTGAATATCCACGATTATTTGTACGCAAATTCTTAATTTTTTCAGAAACATTTCTAAAACCATTACGATCATTTGCTAGCCTTTTAAGAGACTTAACTCTTCCTAAATTACTTACTTGGTATAGCCCTTCATATCCTTTTATGTCTTTCCATATTTCTTTCATATTATACCTCTTTCATTTGTTTTAAATAATTTATAAACTTATCATATAATCCTTCTTTTTTTAGGATTAAGTATAGTTCTTCAATTAACATAAAAACTCCTTTCTGACCGTTGAAAAGAGTTCGCTTATTTGGTATAATATAAACGAGTTCGTTTCAAACGGATTCATAGTTTGGATAGAAAAGTGTGCCTTATTGAACGTCAAATCAAAAAATGCACTTTCTATCTTTTTTTATTTGTTATTTTTTATCAAGTATCTAATATACTCTGCAACTCCCATGCTATGTTTTCTTGCTTGTTCAGTTAGCGCTTTATGTTCATCTTCGTCAAATCTAACGCTAACATTTATTTTTTTTGGCTTTCCACTAACATATGGACGTCCTTTTTTACTTTCCTCTTTCATATTCTCCTTTCTACCTTATTGACGTCACTATCATTATATAATAACGACGTCAGTATGTCAAGATTTTTATTCAAATTTAGAAAGGCCTGTGAATTGGGACGGGTTTTGATAAAATACACTTCCCTAAAATTATTTCGCTAGCCATCATAGATATTGAATCGGGGGCGTCATCATGTTTATTAGGATAATCAAACGAATATTTGGTTAAGTTATCCATAAAGCGACCATAGTCACTATTTGGTAAATAATCAGTTTTATTTTTGAATTTAATCCTACTTCTAACGATACCTCTATTGTCTTTAATTCTTTGCTCTTTTGGTTGAGTACTGTATTTTGTCCTTATTTCACAATTATAATATCCTTTTTTACGCAATCTTTCATCTATAATTGTTGGTAATGATGTATCAGTGTTATTTTCTATGACAAGTAATGTTACTGTATTTGCTATAATTTTGTCTACAATATCATCATACAAATCTGTCATGGGTTTTTGTTGAAACAAACAATCAACAAAATAATAAAAGTCATCATACCCATGTTTAAATATTGGCATAGACACATTGTCCTTACCTTTTCTTGCCGGGTCTAATGTTGCTACTGCTCCTTTACTGCAAGCAAGTTGTCCAATTTCGTCTTTTGGTAATTCATCAAAATGAAGTAGTAATGTATCGTCAAACTCTCTTCCCGTGGGTGCAATTGGGTTTTGCATATAAACGCAACTAAACAAAAATGGGTCTGTTGTTTCTTTTAATCTAATTGCTCTTTGTTGTGGATATAAGTATGGACAAGTAGTTTGATCGTTTTCATCTAACATAGGTACTCTTATTACAACCGTAGAATGGTCTTCACTTTCCATTACATACTTATTGGCGGTAGGCAACAATTTAGATTCGGCGTCACGTTCTTCGATTATTCTATTTAAAATATCAATATTACTCCATTGTGTACCTATAAAAATATAAGTAATAGGATCTTCCGTTCTACGATTTATCCATTCAGTTTTCCAAGAATTCCATATTTTATTATGAATATCAACTGCATTAGCCTCTTCTGCTCCTTTTATCATATCATCAAATATCATAGCAAACGTTGCTCTTTCACCAGTAGTTGAACCAAAGCGAGTACGAGCAATATGATTTGATTTTGGAGCATTAGAATTTTTTATTTTCCAATCTGACTCTCTCTCAACTTCAAATGGCTTTCCATTATATAATTTGAATAGTGGAAACACTTCAGCAAACTCTGGACTACATAAATAACCCTTAATTGTTCTACTAGCACCTAAAACAAGTTCATCAGAATATGATAATCTTATAATTGAATTCGATAAGCTTATACCAAATGCCCAAGTACTAAATAATACAGTTAAATATGTTTTTGCACTACTGGGCGCATATGAAGCTATAACATATTCTAGTTTAGGATCAAATGCACATCTATTTAATGTATCTACTAATGGTTTTAAATATTCTCTACGGTTTGCTAATATTTTCTTACCTTGATTCCATTCCATATAATCAACAAAGCATTCAAAATCTCTACTTGCGCAAAAACAATACGCTTCTTTATAGAAATTAAAAAAGGAAGCCATGTTGTTTTCGCTCCCTTTCTCTACTAGATTTCTTAATATAGGTATTAATTTTTGTTTCGCTATTTGCACTGACCTTAACTCTTCTATGCAAAACCAATTTTTCAATACATCTAGCGCCGTGCTACACCACTTTATTTTTTCATTTTCTTTTATTTTATTAGATTTCAGCACCAATAAAATATCAAGAAATGTTTTTTCGAATGTTGTTGTTTGGTCTTCATTCTGTACTTGAATATTTATTTTATCGCCAATTTTAATAGCGCTCATTTTGTTCACTCTCCTATATTCCCTTATAGAAAAGTGCTACATTTACATTTTATTTTAAATTAAATATTCCTAATATGTCTTTACCAGCATATGTAGATGGTAATTTGCCATCCCATTTTTCAATAAATTGTTGTTCAATAATCTCGTTTGTTAATGATTGCTCCAATAATTTATTTGCTTCAGCTTCACCTTGCGCTTTAACTTTTTTAGTTTCAGCATCAACTTTAGCTTTCTCTAACTGATTCTTTGATGTTTCGACTTCTTGTTCTGCTACTGCTTTATTTTCAATAGCTTTATTATATTCCTCACTAAAGTCAAAATTATTAATTGAAACTGACACGCTATTAATTCCATATTTGTTAATTCGGTCATTTAATTTATTGCTTATATCAAGAGATATTTCGCTTCTTTTCGTTACTAATTCTTCAGCTGTATATTGTGAAATAACTGCTTTTATTGTTTCCTGAATTGCTGGATCTAATACTGTATCTTTATAATTAGTTCCAACTGTTTTATATAAGTTAACTGCCCTTTTACCATCAACTTGATAATTGACCACAACTTTAATATTATTGACTATTTGCATATCTTTCGTTGATGTTTCTAATCCGTTTTTATTTTCATACTTTTGAACTTTTATATTAATTTTTTTTATTTTTTCTAAAGGGGACTTAAATATTATTCCCTCATTTGTTGTATTCCCAATTATTTTTCCAAATCTAGTTTTAATACCAATTTCTCCTGTTTTAACTGTTGAAAAGCAACCAAACAATATAATCAACAGCCACAATAATCCAGCCAGTGCTCTTGGCCTGAAATGAAACTCATCTTCTTCAAAATCCACACCTAAAATTAGGCAAGATAGTATTGTTAAAATTAAACTTACTATAATCAAAATCATTATTCGTTCCCTCTTCCTATTTTTCTGGCATATTTATCACTATAGGCTTTCCTGTCCTATAACATTCATCGATAATTATATCTAGCTGTTTTTTCACTTCCAAAGCTCTAGCATTGGTAGCATATTTGCCAACAACAATGTTGTTCTCTGTAAGAATTAAGTTATTTAATTCTTTATCCATAAAATAATCACTATTTAACTCAAATAAATTAATTATTTTATCAAGAATTGCTTTTTTAGGTATTTCTTGATTATCTAATATTCTTGTAATAGTATCACGATAGCTATTACCTATTTTTTTGATTAAATCTTCACTAGACATTTTATTTTTATCTAGTAATTCTTTTAATTTATCTCCAACTATTTGTTTAGGAGGTCTCTGACCTATTGATAATAAATCTGCAAAGATGGTTAATTCCCCACTTTGACTTACTATTTTCATTTTTCCCATTTATTTTCCTTCTTTCTCCACTTTCTCAACTAAATCCACATTATTTTTTATTTTTAACATATTATCCCTACTTTCCAAATATATCTTTTAGCATCAAAAATATTAATGCGCAAACCAACCCGTGCCATATTGTCCAAACATAATCTATTTTAAATACCTGTATAATCAAATTACCTATGCCCCAAAATATCAAACTAGATAATCCAAAATAGCACGCAATTATCAGGATAATTCCAATGATTATCACTAATGAACATAATGTTTTTTTCATTTACTCGCCTCTATCAAAATGTTCTTGCAATTTTCCATTTTTCATTCGAACGTATTTTGTAATTATGTTTTTATAATTAACTACAAATCCCTCAACATTTCTATTAACTTTATTATGATATTTTTCGTAAACGCTATCTAAATGTTCTTTCGTTGGTATAACACTCAATTCTGTTACTTCTGGTACAATTCCTATAAAACTAGGTATAATTTGGCTTTGAAATGGATAAATAAATGAACTATGATCATAAACTAAATTATATAAATTATAATCATCATCTATATTAGCTTTTGCAAACATATACCATTTCTTATCGAACTCATCGACAGTATATTTTAAACAACCCATTCCTAGCCACTCGCCACATATAGCACTATTATTGTATAGTTCATTTATTAAAATATCCTTATTGTCTAATAACCATTGATAAAGACCTTTGTATAAAATATTTTTTACATCCTCTAATTCATCAATAGTAAATATATTTTTTCTCTGTGCAACATATAGTTTGTCATCCTTTTTAAAGAAAACCAAATTACTACCATCTAGTTTTTCAGTAACATATACTTTATCTCCGATGCAACTTACTCTTTTTGTTTTAGGATAAATCTCTTTTTTTATCATTTAATATCACCTACCTTTTTCATTAAATCTTTTAATTCTCTTTTTGCTTCTTTAGTTGCCGGCTGTTCAACCATATTAACTAAAAATCCTTGCGGTAAGTTTAAAGCCTTTTCAACCTTTACAAGCCATTTTGGCCTAATGCTATGATATCCATTAAGGTAATTTGTTATATTTTGGTTTGTCGTCCGACTGTCCCCAAGCAATTCTTCTATTTTATTAATTTCTTGACACAGCCTAGTGTTTGTCCATTTTTTCTTTTTTAGTAGCATTTTAATATAATCGGTTACATTTAACATCAGATGTCGTCCTTTTTAATAAGCCTTAACTTTCTTTCCAACCAATTTGAGTTTAAATTGATTAGTGTCTTTTTAGTATTAATTAGATTTTGCCATATTGTCTTATACTCTCTTTTGTCAATTTTTCTTATTAAATAGTAATCGTATAGTTCTACACCAAACCATCCCAAAGTGCAATCTATATAACTGCCCTTTGAGTCAACATTAATAAAATGAACAAAAACATCATCATTACCGACACACACCGTCAATAAAACATCATAATCATTGTCTATTGCTTCTTGTACTGCGTTTAAATGGCATTTTGCATTGCAATAAGTTTTTCCATTTATGAACTTATTAGCATCTAATAAAGTGTAATTTGTTTTAACATAATTAACTATTCGTTCCTTGATTTTCTTCTTCATCTATAAAATCTACCATTCGTTTTCTATTCTTATAAGTTCTATTTCCTCTACACCATTCACAAGAACCGTGATTCCGACAGGTTGGATCTACTTTTTTGCTTCTGTAATATGGCTTACGTTTTTCTTTGCCATGTTTTATAGCTTTATCTAGGCTCATCGGCATCTTTCCTATTAAAAAACTTTTTAAATCTATCCAACATCTCATCTTCTTCTATAAAAAATGGATCTCTATCAAAACTACTTAAAACATTAATCATTAGTTGTCCAAATCTCCAATCTGGGCAATTTTCTTCCCATATTTTTGCTAAATCATACATAAATGGCATAATTCGTTCTTTTTCTCTCATTCTTCCACACCCTTTAATATTTTTATTGTCCTTGCCTTTCCATTTTTAGTACTTATATATCCTTTTGATTCTAGCTGCATTAATTTTTCAAATATTGATCTTGCATCGCTATTTAATAATTTTGCAATTTCTCTAATAGTTGGGCTATATCCATTTTCATTTATAAACCATTCTATTGCTTCCAAAACCATTTTTTGCTTAATAGTTAACATTTAATCGCTCGCTTTAAAATTATAAATAGGCTTTATAATTTTGATAATGTCAATCGTGTCACTTATACAATCAATTATTTCATTCATTGGTTTATAAACGAATGGCGCTTCATCAATGGTTTCATTGTTCACCGATGTAGAATAAATGCCTTCCATAGATTTTTTATAATCTTCCATATTGATAGTTTCTTTTGCTTTCATTCTTGACATAATTCTGCCTGCACCGTGTGGGGCTGAATAATTCCAATCTTCGTTGCCTTTTCCTACACCGATAATACAGCCATCACGCATATTCATAGGAATAATAACTTTTTCGCCTTGTCGTGCCGATATAGAGCCTTTGCGAACAATATTATCATCAAAGTTTATGTAATTGTGGATACATTGAAAATACCAAAAATCGTGTTCCACCCAATCTTGAGTAAAAAGCGATGGCTCTATAGGTATTTCTCTCAATCTAACACTATTACACCCACGATAATATGGTACTTCAAAGTAATTACATAATATTTGCTTGGCAATACACAAACGATTATCTTTAGCAAACTCTTGACATAGCCCCATATCGTGTAAATATTTTTCTCTATCTTTTCCCTCTAAATAGCATAAATCTTTAGGAAGTTTAGTTTTCCCATCATATTTTTTGCTTATTTCAATCAAGGCACTTTGTATTTCTTCTTGTCTGCCTTGCTCTTTATATTCTTGAATTATTTTGTTTTTTTCTTCTTGCATTTCTTTTTTGTATGAACAATATTCAATGGCTTTGTTTTGGTATATCTCACATACTTGCTTACCTAGATTTCTAGATCCCGTATGAATTACTAAATATTTGTTATTGTTTTCGTCAACATCAATTTCTATAAAGTGATTCCCACCGCCTAAAGTTCCAACTGACTTTTCTATCCAGTTATCTCTATTCTTTAACTCATTCAAGCAATATAATTGATCCATTTCTATAAACTTATATCTTTGCTCTTTGTGAACATTCATACCACTTGGTACATATTCGTGAATAATTTTATCTAACCTTTCAAGGTCAATATCTATATTGCCTAATTCAACGCATAACATTCCACATCCTATATCCACACCGACTATATTAGGTATAACTTTATCACCTAAATCACCAGTAAAGCCAATTACGCATCCCTTTCTTGCGTGAACATCGGGCATTATCCTAATTTTGCTATTCTTAAATGCTTCTTGTCTTAATAATAAGTCTATTTGGTCTCTTGCTTCTTGTTCGATATTGCTCGTAAATATTTTAAGATTTTTATTCATAATCATTTACCCCACAATCTTTCACCGAGTCTTGAATACTTAAAAAGTCGTGTAAATATGTACAGTATTCTTCATAGCAACTATACTCTTTGTTATATTTTAATTTAAAAAATGGACACGTTTTTACTTTATAACCACCATATGGATATTTTTTGCTCGGTTTTATTGGCCTTTTTGGAGTATAACAATATGGTGTGTTTTTAGGAATTAGTAATTTCGCTATTTTGTCTTTCATTTTTTCTTCTTTTCCAAATTATATAATCTAAATTATTATAAGTTTTGTATAATTCATCGGTTATACTTAAATTATTTTGAGAAACATTTATAACAACTTCAATAACACTCAAATTATCATAATTGTCTCGACTCCAATAATGTCTTATAGCTGTTTTTGGGCTCTTGTAAAAACGCGCTTTCGATATATCTTTACTGAATCTACCACAATGACCTATGAAGTATTCACCATCAGCATTTTTTATAACATAAACTTTCATTACTCCACCTCATTTAATAACCATAACAATGTTTCAAGCTCTGTTCTTTGATTAATTTTTGGATTTTTCTTCAGATATTCAATCCTGTTCTGTACATCTTCTTTAGATCGCATTGTTTTGTTTTCTTGATAATAGTTAAACAATTTCCTATGTTGACGATATAGTGCATACAAGTCAAACAAATTGTCTTTTATCTCGTCATTATCCATTATTGAGCATCCTCCGTTTCACTTTTCCATTTTGAAGATCCAAACTCTGTATATAGTGATTTATAGACTTTCTTTCCACGCATACACACAAAAGGATTCATCATTAAGTAGGTTGTATGCGCTTTTTTATCCCTTATTTTGTGTATTACATCTTCTTTTATCAAACCTTGCAATTGGCGGCTAGCTGTTGATTGACTAACATTACATAATTTAGGGATGTCTTTGCTTTGAACAAACTTTCCATTTCGATAAGATAATATATTGTCGGTATAGTCGACATAATATACAAGCTTGTTTAATATTGGATATTTATATGCTATTTGCGACCAGGCCAATGGATTGATTTTAATAAATCTATATTTGATTTCCGTTGTATCACTCAAATATTGGGCCGTTGCTTTTCTAATGATTCTATCGCCCTCGAAAAGAACATCATATCTGACACCATTACCTTCAACGACATCAACTACAACGCCATCTTCATCAACCACATATAACTTTTTATTCAATTTGTTTCCTACTTTACATATCTTCCGTTCAATGCCATTTCTAATCACCTCAAAATTATGTCATTTTTGATAGTTTTTTTAAAAAAACGCGTCATTTTTGACATATTAGTAAATCTAAACTTAT
Source organism: uncultured Bacilli bacterium (assembly GCA_947589735.1). GTDB lineage: Bacteria > Bacillota_I > Bacilli_A > RF39 > UBA660 > UBA5578. The sequence continues at coordinate 91,211 of CANQCR010000006.1, forward strand.
GCCTTACTTTACAAGGTTAAACCTGCCATATTTATTGGGTTTATCCCTCTATCTAGGTTAAGCCTTATTATATGGATAATATAGTCGTAGTACCACTTTTTAATTAAAATTATCATTATATTTACTTCAATTTCACTACACTTTAACAAAAAAAGAGCGTTTTTAGTGCTCTTTTGTTATTTTGTATATGTTTGAGAGAGTAAGATGCCCCCCTATGGCTTGGCAAAAATAGGGGTGGGGTGGTATGTAAAGGTCAAAAACGACCCTTTAAATACTAAAAAAATGTTGATATTAAAAGGATACCAACACCACTAATAAATAAATTGCTAAATGATGAGCTGATCCGTTGGATAATATGCCGATGTGCTCACCTACGGCTAAAATTATGTAGAATATTTTTAAAATAGAGACACGCAAAAAGTTTTGTTACATATCCACCAAAAAATATATCCCATATTCATCAAAAACCAACCAAGCAAGCCATACCCCAACGATAAAGCCACGGATCACCAATATAGCACATCCATATGATATATTAAGCAACGCGGCGCCAATAGCCAATAATACATAATAATAACATATAAATATGCCTGATCCTGAATAGCGCCATATATAGCGTGCAGTATGGCGTGCATGATGGGTATGATCACAAATAAAATCATATATAAAAGTCCGAAAATATCAAAAATATTTTATAATTAAAATACTAGTAAAAATATTGTAAAATAAAGGAAAAGTAACGTTTTTTTATTGACTTTTATATGATAATTTGATATAATTTATATAGAAGATGAAAGGGAGATACACACATCTTGGATCTTGGGGGGTTTTGCTAAAATAGAAAGGAGTTAAGAAATGAGATTAATTGTCATGGCCCTAGTTAACACCAGCCTAGCCGTAATCATCTCAATAATAGCATCAATCCTAATTAATTATTTTACTAACAAAGATTTTAAATCTTTAGAAAAATTGGAAAAGTTAGATTCTAACATTTATAAAACATATTATGATACTATTTTTACAATTTTAACAAATGAAGAAGTAGAACAAATACAAAAATCAATCAACTACGATTTTATGAGCCAAACATTTATAAGCAAAATGGTTGAGCTTTTAGAAAATAAAGAGATATAATAAATTGTAATGTGGAGGTTATAAAATGGGCAAGATATATTGTTATATTAGAATTAGCACTGATAAACAAGAATACGACAGACAAATTCAAATATTTAAAGAGCGAGCCTTAATAAACGGCGTCAATTGTGAATATGTCGAAGAGACTTTTACAGGCACAGCGATACGCCGGCCAAAGTTCGATGAATTAATAGAAAAAATGGAAAGCGGCGATACTTTGATTTGTGAAAGCCTTTCGAGGTTGTCGCGCGGTGGAGTTATAAAGACGCTTGATCTAATAACTGATTTTATTCAAAATAAAAAAATTAATGTTACAATACTAAAAGAAAACTTTGATCTAAAAGCTGGAGAAAAGCCTGATGCTAATACTAATTTATTGCTTGGCATTTTCTCCGTTCTTGGTCAATTTGAAAGAGATTTAATAAGCGAACGAACTATCGAGGGAATGCGAGCCCGTAAGGCTTCCGGCGTGACAATGGGCCGACCAGTCAGTCCAAAGCATAACATGGCTAACTTTAAAAGAACTTTATCTTTAATAGTAACTGATCACTTGGGACAAGATAAGGCGGCAATATATACAGGATACCCACGCCACGCGTTCAAGCTTGAATTAAAAAAATTATATAATAAATATAATACAAAAGACTATAAAGAGATACTTGAAAAATTAGAAAAAGAAGAAAAAGAAAGTGAGGAAAAATAAAATGCCAATTATAATTGCTTTAGCGTTATGGAACGCTTTATGTGATTTTACTAAAAAAATGAAATAAAAAGAATGCAATATTTAAGGTGTTGAAGTGATAAAGTAAAAGTAGACACATAAAAAGAATGTGATCTACTTTTATTTTGTTATAATTAAATAAGAAAGG